>DBTY01000055.1 GCA_002307295.1 Ignavibacteriales bacterium UBA1304 | reverse complement strand
GGCGTGTGCCGTCCCCTACTCGATTAAACGCGCTAAAATATATCTTTCCTCAATTTTGGGATAATATGTTAAGCGAATTAGGCAAAATAAATAAGCGTTAACGGCAAATTACTTTGATGAGAATTTGTAAATAGTCGTTTGTATGTAGACTTTCCCGGGCTCTAATACTGGCGACGGCCAATCAGGTTTATTTGGAGAATCTGGATATGCCTGAGCTTCCAGACACAGACCGGTTCTCTTTGCATAGGCTATTCCGTTCTTCCCCTTCGCAGTTCCGTCTATAAAATTGCCGCAATAAAACTGTACTCCAGGCTGATCCGTCCAGGCTTCCATCAGCCTTCCGCTTACGGCTTCATATACACTTGCAAACTTCGCTAGCGCTTTGCCATGTTTGTTCAACGCCCAGTTATGGTCATATCCGCCTGCTAACTTCAACTGCTCATAATTCGCCTCAATATCTTTGCCCACTATTTTGGGCGTTCTAAAATCCATTGGAGTATTAGTTACTTCGGCATATACGCCAGTCGTTATTAAATCCTTGTCTATTGGAGTAAACTTATCTGCGTCAATCATTACTTCGTGGCCTAATATTGTTTTGTTCATGTCGCCGCTCAGATTGAAGTACGAGTGATGCGTTGGATTAAGTATAGTTTTCTTATCCGTTGTTGCAGAGTAGTTTATTAAAAGTTCGTTATCATTAGTCAAAGTATACTTTACTGTCAGCTCTACAGTTCCCGGATATCCTTCTTCGCCGTCTTTGCTTATATACTTAAGCGTTATTGATGCGGCGCCATCTGTAGGCTCCTCTTTTGTATTTACTGCGCTCCATACTTTTTTATTAAATCCTTCCGTTCCGCCGTGCAAATGATTTTTGCCGTTGTTGATAGAGAGCTGATATTCTTTTCCGTCAAGCGTGAACTTTCCTTTTCCAATTCTGTTGCCATATCTGCCGACTATAGCGCCAAAGCAGAAAGTATCAGTTACATAGCTTTCAAGATTGTCATAACCAAGGGTTACGTCGGCAAACTTTCCGTTTCTATCGGGAGTCGTAATGGAAACTACAATTGCGCCGTATTCAATAATTTTCACTTCCATTTCGTTTGCATTCTTAAGCAAATACGAGTTTACTTCCAGTCCATTGGCAAGCTTTCCGAACGATTCCTTTTTTCTCATTGGTTTTCCTTTTTCTTTTTATTAGCTATGCATAGCGGTCAAAACTAAAATACTTGTTTAATTCTTTTACGCAATATAGTTTAATTATTTATAAATCTCACTTGGCTGTTTCGCGCGGTCTGCAAGAATCTCCGGTAAATCGGGGTTACCAAGGGATGAAGATTCTAGGCGCAATTTTTTAAATTTTTAATATTTTGCGTATAGCGTTTTATTTATAAAATACTCAAATTATTACGAAGTAATTTCTAATTCATTGATCTTATTTACGGGGGTAATATGTTACGTAATTTTTCAATTCTTTTATTCATATTTGCTTTCTCTTTTTATGCAGCGGCTTTTGCGTAGAACAAGCCTGATTATGTTAATTCGTGGATACAAACAAGCGCCGCGGATTTTTCATCAAACAAATTAAACAATGTCGAAATAACAAACTCAGCCAGCGGCGAGGTTCAGATTAAACATTCGCTTGTTAAAGCGACGGATGACTACAAGGATATTCCGCTCCAAGATTTTTTTCAAGAGACAGCGCCGGAAACGTCTATAAAACCTGGGCTGAAAATAATAATATTTATATCCAGAAAATATCTAAAGCGGGAGCGCCGCTTTACAAACCAGTTAGAATTAACGATACTACAGGCGTTTGCAGTAACGATTCGCAAGCCAGAATTGGTTTTCGTAACGACCATACATTCCTGTTAGTCTGGACAGAAATGGGCAATAATGATAACGTATATCATTATAATAAAATTTTTGGACAGATATTCGTTACTGATTCAGTAAAATCGTAAACATTTTAGTATGATTTACCAAACTAGAACTTAATTATATGCGAAATAGCTATTGAAAGTAAAAAAATATCAAACTGAATTGGCGAAGAAAAACATTATAAATAAATGGAATAGCGGCTTTTGTAGTTAAATATTCCTAATTAAATTAATTCAGAAATTAATTAATTTCTGAAAAAGCTTGTCATGACAAGCAAAAATCATTATATTTGTCATGGCAAATATAATTTTTCTCTGACAGTTACAAAATAAAAAATATAGAAACGGAATAATAATGGAAGGCTTTAATCTCGAAAATACAGTTAATTATAGGATCGCAATGGCGGAATCGCTTTTGAAAAGATACATATTCAGAATTATTGCCAAGGATAAATTAAAAATTACTCCGGAACAATGGGCAATCCTCTATTTCTTGTGGGGAAATGACGGTTTAACTGTTGGGGAATTAGCGGAAAAATCTCAAAAGGATTTTGCCAATACTACTCGCATTATTGATAAGTTAGTGGCAATAGGCTATGTCGATAAAAGAAAAAATGCGACAGATAGCAGGAAATGCAACATATATACTACGCCAAGCGGAAAAGCTATAAAAGATGACGTGGTAAAATGCTGGGAAAAATCGTTGATAATTTCTCTTAAGGGGATAACAAAAGAAGAACAGGCAACTCTTATTAAATTATTACTAAAAGTTGAAAATAATGCGCTTGCGGGCCTGAATACCTGACAATACGCGTAAAAAAATTACAAAAGATATGAATAAAATATATTGGCTAATAATAGCTGTTTCTATATTGTTATTAGCGACAAATTTTTCAGCCCAGACTGGCAAAGTTAAAGCGTTAACGCTTGACGAAATGTTCCGGTTGGTCTCAGAAAACAGCAAACAACTTAAACTATTAAGCGCGGGAATTGAAACTTCCAGAAAAGCAACAGACTTAGTTAAGAATCAAAGTTTGCCTTCTGTCAATTTATCTCTTTCTGCATCCTATTTGGGAGATGCTTTCCTAACCGATAGAAATTTCTCCAATTTCACCAATGCGCCAATGCCACATTTCGGAAATAACTTCGCGCTTGAAGCGTCTCAAATTGTTTTTGCAGGCGGAGCGATTTCGAATAGTATAGAAAAAGCTGAACTGGAAGAGCAAATAGCTCAACTAAATTACCAAAGAGAACAAATGGATGTTCGGTTTCTTCTTATAGGCTATTATCTTGATTTGTTTGAATTGATGAACCAAAGAGAAATTTATGTGAAAAACATAGAACAAACAAATTTATTAATTAAGCAAATAAAGGCAAAGCGTCTGGAAGGGATGGCGTTAAATAACGACGTTACTCGGCATGAATTAACGCTCAAAAATATTGAACTTTCATTAATTGAAATTGATAATAATTGTAAAATACTTAACTATCATTTGACAACAGCATTAGGTTTGCCGAGCGATACTGAAATTAAACCAGATTCTACGATACTAAATTTTAGTATGAGCGCTGAGATATTGCCAGATTTGATGCAGACAGCAAAACAAAGTTTGCCAGAATTAAAATCTGCTACGGTAAAATTACAAGTTGCAGAAAAAGAAATTAATATTGCAAAAGCCAATTTTTTGCCTTCGATTGCATTAGTTGCAGCCAACCATTTTGACGGACCTATTACAATAGAAGTTCCGCCAATAAACCAAAACCTAAATTACTGGTATGTCGGCGTGGGGCTGAAATATAATTTGTCTTCGCTTTATACTACAAAACAGAATGTGCTGTTAGCTAAAAAGCAACAAGATATGGCAACTGACGAGCAGAGCGTGATTGAAGAGCAAGCAATGTTGGCAGTTCAAAGCTCTTTTATTAAATATAAAGAGTCATTTGATCAACTAAGCGCATTAGAAAAAAGTTTGCAGTTGGCGGCTGAAAATTATGGCGTGATTAACTATAGATATTTAAATAATCTGGTGTTGATAACAGAAATGCTTGATGCCAGTAATACCAAATTAAATGCGGAGTTTCAGGTGGTGAACGCTAAAATTAACATAGTGTTTAATTACTACAAACTTCAACGCACAATAGGTAAATTATAAGTAGAAATATGGAAAATCAAGAAAACAAGAAAAAAGTAAAAAGTATTCGTTATAGAATATTCAACTATGTAACTCTCATTTTTATCGCTATTGCGATAATATGGGTAGCGGTTCAATTAATGGCAGTTACTAATTCAAAATATACAGATAACGCTCAAGTAAAACGATATATAGCTCCAGTTAATTCGCATGTGCAGGGCTATATAAAAGAAATTAGATTTGAGGAGTATCAGCACGTAAATAAAGGCGATACTCTTATTGTTCTAGATAATAGCGAATATATTCTTCAATTAGCGCAGGCTGAAGCTAACTATGCTAATGCTATTGCAGGAAAGAATATAATGGGCTCTACTATTAATACTACTCATAATAATATTTCGGTATCAGATGCCGGCGTAGAAGAAGTTAAAGTCAGATTAGAGAACGCTACAACGGATTTAAAACGATACAAAAATCTGTTAGCGCAGGATGCCGTAACTCAGGATCAGTTTGATAGGGTAAAAACCGAATATGAAGCTACAAAGGCAAAATATGATATGCTGGTGCGTCAGAAAAAATCGACTGTTTTGATAGGCGAGGAACAAATTAAACGTTTATCGCAAAATGAAGCTAATATCAAACAAGCAAAAGCTGCTTTGGATATTGCAAAATTGAATCTGTCTTATACTGTGATTACTGCTTCTTGCAATGGAATTGTAGGGCGAAAAGATATGCATATGGGGCAATTGATACAACCAGGTCAATCGATAGTAAGCATTGTAGACGATGATGAAGTTTGGGTAGTGGCTAATTATAAAGAAAAGTTGACGAAAAATATTTCAATTGGGGATAGAGTTGAAATTAAAGTAGACGCGGTTCCAAATACTAAATTTATTGGCAGAGTATCGGCTCTTTCAAATGCGACTGGAGCGGCTTTTTCGCTTATACCAACGGATAATTCAACCGGCAATTTTGTAAAAACTGAACAGCTTATTCCTGTTAAGATTGAGCTTACGGCAGAAAACAGCCGCGAGAATATTAAACTGCTAAAAAGCGGTATGAGCGCGGAGGTATACGTAAAATCACGATGACAATGCCCCATGGAAAATACCGTATCGTAGCCTTTAAGGATTTTGTTCCTGATCGCTTGCGATTTATTATATTGCTCCTCACTGTGTTCGTTTTTCAGTTTTCGAATGCCATTTATCTTACGAATCTGAATGAGTTAGTAGGTGAAAAAGGGCTTACTGTGGAGGATGTGAAACTGATATCTAACGCTACTATCATTGGCATTACTATGATCTTTCCGCTGCTGTTCAGGATTAAATTCCGCTTCACTTCGCGGCATATTCTGATTACTTGTGCGGCAATGATAATAATAGGTAATGTTATCAATATGTACTCTTCTAATCTCATAGTTCTTATTATTACTTCCCTGTTTGTTGGCATATTCAAGATGATAGGGACGTTTGAGTGCTTTTCGTCTGTTCAGTTAGTGCTAACTCCTAAAAGAGATTTTTCAGTGTTTTTCCCTGTTGTCTATTTGTATGTTTTGGGAAGTATTCAGCTTTCGGGTATTTTAACAGCCCAAATCTCATATCTATATAATTGGAAATACATGTTTATTGCAATTATTTCGTTGCAATTATGCGTTATGATTACGCACTATTTCCTTATGCGGCCAATCAGAATGATGAAAAAAATTCCTCTTTATCAAATCGATTGGCTGGGTATGGGGTTGTGGAGTTTTTGGTTATTGACTCTTAGCTTCATATTTGAATATGGCAAGCGTTTGGATTGGTTTCATTCTGAATACATTTGTTTGGCCATTATTACTGCAATTGTGCTATTTTATTGCGCTGTGCAGCGCATGTTTAGGATTCGACGCCCATTTATTATGCCGGAAGCTTTTAAGTATAAAACTTTATTGGTTGCGTTGTTTTTATTTGCTTTATTGCAGATTCTCTTAAGCTCTTCAAATGTTTTTATGAATGTCTATACGGCTGGTATATTACATTACGATATATTGAACAATTCTTCGCTAAATTGGGCTGTATTTGCCGGTATTGCGGTTGGAAGCGCCGCTTCATACTATTGGCTTTCTATATTTAAAGGCGGATACAAACCCATTCTTTGGGTCGGTTTTCTGTGTCTTGCGTTAGTACATCTTATACTCTATTTTAAATTTTCGCCTTCTTTGGCAAAAGAGGACCTTTATCTTCCGTATGTTTTAAGAGGATTAGGATATGTTGCCTTATATATCAGTCTTACAGTTTATGTATCCGATGAAGTGCCATTTTCTCATTTCTTCGTCGGTTTAACGCTTTTGGGATTTGTTCGTTCGGCGACAGGAGTAACTGTAGCAAATAGCTTGTGCACAAATATTTTAGAGTATTTGCAAAAGAAAAATATGATGATATTATCGCAAGATATTGATTCTCTAAATCCATTGTCAAATATTCTTTATCAAAATACACTGCGCGGTTCTATTGCAAGCGGGCATAGCGTGGAGCAAGCTAAATTAATAGCTACAAATATGCTCTACAATAGAGCGTATATGCAATCTATGCTTCTTAGTTGGAAGGAAATATCTGGAAGCTTGTTTATATTTGGAGTTATGGTTCTTATGGGGATTCTTTTATCGCATTATATAAAACCCTCGTCGCATATATTTCCTAAATTTAGAAGCATTTGGAAATACGTGTGGGGAAAAGAATATCTTCAAAATTAGAATCGAAGTAAAGATCATTCACATCTTATTTTGTAAATGCCTTCCCGATAAATCGAGAAGGCTTTTTTTGCGGGGTCGACGAGATTTCCCGATCAACCGGGACGTTCTCCTAAATGCCGAAAAAAAGCTTAAAGCGTCTGAATTTACGGATTAGAAAAGCAATGAACAGGATGAATTGGAGTAATGTAAAAAAATGGATTAGCATTTTTATAACACGATAATTTATTTTCTAGCCGAAAGGATTCGACGTTTTTGACAGGAAATAATAATTTTTGTAAATAGCAATATGGGGGCTGGCGTTCATTCGGTTAAGTTTAACGCAGGCAAGCTGGCAAGCGGCGTTTATCTTTACAAACTTGACGCTGGCAGTTTCTCTCAAAGCAGGAAAATGATATTAACAAAGTAAAATGAAATATGGTGACGCTACACAAATGGAGGACGGCTTACGCCGTCCTCTTTCGTATAGTATTATTTCAGTAGAATAAATTTATTGGTCTTGCAAAAATTGTTTGTTCGTAATGAATAAAAGTAAACGCCAGAAGATAAACTGCTTCCGTCAAACTCAACCTGATATGTTCCGGCAGGTTTTGTTTCATTAACTAGTTCTTTTACAATTTGCCCCAGCATATTATAAATAGTTAGCTTTATATGCGAAGATGAAGGGATAGAGTATTTTATTGTAGTAGTAGGGTTAAACGGGTTAGGATAATTTTGATACAAAAGAAAATTATCTGGCAAGCGCTGGTCATTGCCATTTGTTGCAGAAACTATTCCCCCAGTTGTTGTTTTTATAATCGTTCCACCGTCGCCGACTGCAATTATAGTCTTAGAGTCTACAAAAAAAGCGGAATTTAACGTATTTACGGTTCTCACCCTTTTTCTATTCCACGTAGTTCCGCCATCAGAAGTATTTAAGACGTATCCCTGGTCGCAAAATAACCACCCGGTATTTTCATCCCCAAAATACAGATCTTTAATAAAGCGGCCTAGGTTAACGGAATTATCTTGAATAATCCAACCAGAACCGGAATTTAATGTTTTTAATAAGTATGGTTCATAGAACCCCGTACACACCCAGCCAATTTTCGCATTTATAAAACAGGGAGAACTAAGATAACCAGCTCTGCTTAACTGAAAGAACCAGCTGTTTCCATTATCCGTAGTTTTCAATAAAGCGTCGCCGTCGCCTGTTATCCAGCCAGTATTAGCGTCGGCAAAACAAACGGCATTCAAATTATAAGTAGTTCCTGAAGATACGCTTGTCCAGTTTTTCCCTCTGTCGGAAGTTCTAAGAATAAGCCCTTTGTTTCCAACAATAAAACCAGTCGTTTGATCAGAAAATCTTATAGAAGTTAAGGAAACTGTAACGCCGGAATTATTTTTAATCCAATTAACTCCTCCATCAGTAGTGGATAACAAAGCGCCATTTTCGCCTACTGCAAAACCTTCTGTTTCATTCAGGAAGTATACTGATAAAAGATTATCAGTTGAAGGGGTATTCTGAAGCTGCCATGAGTCTCCGGTATCGGTAGATTTAAGAATTGTACACGAAGAACCGACTGTATAGCCAAGCTTAGAGGTAGGGAAATAAACGGACTTCATATCTGATAAAGTAACGAATTTCTGAATTGAGTTCCAAGTATTGCCTCCATCGGAAGTATTTTGTATAACTCCCCCATAGCCAACGATAGTTCCATTAAGCGTATCAGAAAAAAAGATAGATGTTGCCGAACTTTTCACATTTTGTTTTATTGTCCAGCTTTCGCCGCCGTCTTTGGAAATTAAAATTATTCCATTGTTGCTTGCAGCGCAACCAAAATTTTCGTTTGCAAAAATAACTGATAACAATGTGCCTGTATAGCGGCTTTTCTTATCGCTCCATGTGTCGCCTCCGTCTGTAGTTTTTTTAATGATACCTGAAGAACCTACAGCCCAGCCAATCTTAGAATTTATAAAATATACAGATAGAAACGAGTTGCCCTGTGGAATAGACAATGCTACTTTCCAATTCTTCCCCCCATCTGAGGTTTTAACTATAGTATAATCGCCTACAGCTACTCCGTTATTAATATCTGTAAAATAAACCGAATGAAATATAATAGAACCAAAAGCGGTTTGCAGCGTCCATGAAATTCCGCCGTCTGAAGTTTTGAAAATTTTCGCATTTCTTCCCACGGCCCAACCATGCGTAGCGTCTACAAAGTTAATAGAGAGTAAAGGCGAATAAGAATCTATTTGCTTGTAAACAAGACTCCATGTTTTTCCTCCGTTCGTGGTCCTTAACACATCGTTTCCGCATAGAGCCCAACCGTAATCGGAATTTATAAAGCTGATTGAACTAATAGTTCCAAATACATTGCTTTCTTGAGCCTCCCAATTAAGTCCGCCGTCAGTCGTTTTGATAATTGTTCCTAAGTCGCCAGCGGCCCATCCTACATTTTTGTCAGCAAAACTAAGGCACAAAAACGAGCTGGACTGTGGGTATGGAGGATTTATAAATGACCATTGACTAAAAGAAATGCTGGAAAAAAATAGCGCAATAAATACAACTTTAATGATATATTTTTTCATCTAAACGCCCCTTGTTTATTTCTAAAGAAATTAGTATATATTTGCAATCAAATATATATATCTTTTTAGCAAAATCAAATAGAAGCTATTCTTCTATTGAACGTTTGTAAAAACAACTAATATCGGGGAAAAGTTAAAATGATAAAGCCCATAAAATCAATTCCAATAATTCTTATAATAATTTTCTCATGTCAGTTTTTTGTGAATGCTCAATGGGAAAAAACTAACGGACCGGCAGGCGCGCAAATCACAAGCGTAACAACGGATAAAAATTTTTTATATGCCGGCAGCAGCGACGGATATATTTTCCATTCGACAGACGGCGGCAGTCTTTGGAGCGGTGGGAAAATAGAAGTTACTGACGCTGGCACAGCGGGTTTAACGCGTTCTATTTGTGCAAAAGATAATTTGGTTTTTGCGTCTATTAACTGCGCAGGGATATTTAAATCCACTGATTATGGCAATTCTTGGAAGCCTACAAGCGTTACGTATCAATACGTTTATAACATTGTGCGTATTGATAGCTTATTTTTTTATTGCTCAAATTTGGGAGTTTTTCGTTCTTCCAATTCCGGAGAAACCTGGGACAAAATTAATTCAAAAGCTTCTTCTTTGGCTGCAATGGGTAATTATCTTTTTACTCCAGATTCGCTTTCAAAGGATTTTGGAGCTACGTGGAGTAGAAATAAAATACCGTCTGATTTTTCTTCCGATGATTTCTGTTTGGTTGCAGCTACAGATAGCGTAGTTTATTTGTCAAATGTTTATGTGGGACAAAATAGAGAAATGTTTAAATCATCTGATAAAGGCGCTACATGGGTGCAAGTGAATTCATATACTGTGGCAAAGTGTCTTTATGCCTACGGAAGCGACGTTTATATAATTGAATATTTCCCTACAAACGATTTTTATCACTCATCCGATTATGGAAATACCTGGAGTATTGTGCATGCGGTAGATCTACCGTTTTTAGCAAGCTCATATATTGCCTATAATTCCCATTTATTAGCCGGATGCAATAAGGGGATCTTTATTTCAACCGATAAAGGAACAACATGGACGGAATCGAGTAAAGGTCTTAACGAGTCTACCGTCTATAGTTTAAAGAAATATGGCTCTAAACTATATGCCGCCACAAATTCGGGAGTTTCAGCGACTTCAGCCGGGATAATTGATTGGGAAAATATTACTGGTAATATGGGAAAGTTTCAAAACAATGCGCTATGTTTTTGTGATAGTTCTCTCTATGTCGGCAACTCTAACGGTCTTTATAAATCGGATATCAACAATATAAATTGGAATAATGTTGGCTTTACTGGGGCTAACATTACAGCATTAACAACAATGAATGGATATGTCTACATCGGCAGCGATATTATCAATCCTGAAAGAACTCAGAATGACGGAATTAGCTGGAGCGTTGTTAATTGTCCTAAAATAAACTGCATAGATCAAAATGGAACAGTTTTATTAGCCGGAACCAAACAGGGAGTATATTTATCAACTGATAATGGGAATTCGTTTTCTTATAAAGGATTGGAATTCATTGATATGTATTATTATAGTTTTAATTCTGTAGCTATTTATAAAAACACATATTTTGCCGGGGATAAATACGGATTTTATCGGTTGGTTAATGATGGATCTGAATATGAAACATTATTAATAGGGGCTGTGTATACTATCGCAGCTTCCGATTCCCGGATATACGTTAGTAATGCTTCTGGGTTATTCATGTCAACCGATGGAGGGGATACATGGACGTCTATCAATACGGGGCTTGAAGGAATTACGGTATATTCAATTTTAGAAGATGGCGGATATTTGTATGTTGGCGCTTCTGGCTTAGGCGTTTGGCGTAAACCAATTTCTCAATTAATAACATCTGTAAAAATAAAAGATGTTCTTCCTGCTTCATTTGCATTGTTGCAAAACTATCCAAATCCGTTTAACCCGTCTACTACTATAAATTATCAGCTGCCAAAAGCTTCAAAAGTATCTCTGAAAGTCTACGATGTTCTTGGGCAGAAAATTATGACTCTTGTAAATGGCGATATGGGGGCAGGCGTTCATTCGGTTACGTTTAACGCAGGTAAGCTGGCAAGCGGAGTTTATCTTTACAGACTCGATGCAGGGACTTACTCGCAAAGCAGGAAAATGATATTAACTAAGTAAAAACCATTTTTATAAATTTCTAAAAAGCTCTGCCCCTAAAACAGCGGAGCTTTTTTTTATTTACTGCATAATATTTCATACAAATAAAATAATATGTAGAAAAGAGAGAATTTACTAATTAAGATTCTTGCCTGCATAGATTAAATTCTATAATTTGATAGTATCGTTTTTTCAAATTATCATAGGAAACTTCGTTATGAAAAGAACAATTGTAAGTTTACCCGGTGATGGAATTGGTAAGACAGTACTGCCCGAAGCAATAAGAGTTTTAGGCGCAATAGGATTTGACGCAGAGTATGTCCATGGGGATATAGGATGGGATTTCTGGAGAACAGAAGGAAACGCTCTGCCGCAGCGAACAATCGAATTATTAGAAAAATATAAAATCGGTTTATTCGGCGCAATTACAAGCAAACCTAAAGACGCCGCGGCAAAAGAACTCGACCCTTCCTTAAAAGATAAAGGCTTTGTTTATTTCAGCCCAATAGTAAGCCTTCGTCAACGCTTTAACCTCGATATTTGTTTACGCCCCTGTCAGTCTTTTAAAGGCAATCCTTTAAATTTTATCCGCAGATCAGCCGACGGCGGATTTGAAGAACCCATAGTTGATACGGTAATTTTTAGACAAAATACCGAAGGGCTATATGCGGGAGTAGAATGGACAAACCCTCCTAAAGTTGTAAGAGACGCTTTGGAAACTCACCCCAAAATGAAATTTTTCAACAACGTTCCAAGCGAAGACCTTGCCGTATCTACAAGAATAGTTTCACGAAGCGCCTCAAGAAGAATTCTTAGCGCAGCTTTTGAATATGCAAAAAAACACGGCTATAAAAACCTCACTCTTTGCGAAAAACCAAACGTATTGCGCGAAACTTCCGGCATGATGTTTAAGGAAGCCCGCGCGATTGCAAAAGATTATCCAGGCATAGCTCTTTGGGATACTAACATTGACGCGCAGATGATGTGGCTTACTAAAAATCCTGAAAACTACGGCGTGATAGTAGCCGAAAATATGTTCGGCGATATTATTAGCGACGGCTTTGCCGGCTTAGTCGGCGGACTTGGATTTGCATGCAGCGCAAACATCGGCGAAGAAGTGGCTGTGTTTGAACCCACCCATGGCTCGGCTCCTAAATATCAGGAGCTTAATCCTTCTATTGTTAATCCAATTGCAATGATACTAAGCGCATGTATGATGTTAGATCATATTGGCGAAAGCGAAAAGGCGGCAAAAATTAAATCCGCTATTGCAAAAGTTATTGCCGAAGGAAAAGTAAAAACTTACGATATGATGAAGCTGAAAGGAGGACCCGACGTCTTTTCTAAAGGAGCCTGCACGACTCAGCAAATGACCGATGAGATTATAAGAAACCTGTAGCATTAGTTCTAAAAAACATTGTTCGCGTTTTGTTATTTATTGAGATTCCTGATTAAAATAACAGATATTTGACCGCTTTTAACTTTTAGATTAGTCCTGTTTTAAATAAAAAGGTATAACTATGAAAGAAAAAGTCTTGGAAATCTGGCCTGAAATTAATTGGATCGAAAATGAAGAATTAAGAAATAAAGTCATAGACTGTTGGGTCTATGCTATTGAAAACAGCGTTCTATCCGCAGATAATCTGCAAACAATTCCTTTCTCTTTACTGCTTAAAGACTGCAAAATATCTTTTATGACTCATAAAAGAACATGCGTGCAGTTATCGGTTGAAATAGCAAAAATAATGAAAAATAATTTTGGCGACGAAATTGAAATTGACATGGACGTTCTGATAGCGGGAGCCATTTTAATTGACGTTGGTAAATTATTGGAATACGAAATCAACGACGGAAAACTATCCACAAGCAAGGCCGGAAAACTTTTGCGTCATCCGTTTAGCGGAATAGGCATAGTCGACAGGTTTGGCATACCGGCGGAGGTGCAGCATATAATTGCAACTCACTCAAAAGAAGGCGACCTCGGAATACGAACTGTTGAATCTATAATAGTTCACCATGCCGATTTTGTCAGCTTTGATCCGTTTAAAGCATAAAAGTATTCTATTTTTTCATTATTATTTTGGAGGGAAAAATGCCTCAGACTTTGATCGAAAAAATGGCGCAAAAATTTGCAGTCGGTCTGGAGGATAATCATGAAGTTCATTCAGGCGATTATCTTTCGATAAAACCGGCTTATATAATGACTCACGATAATACCGGCGCCGTTATTCCAAAATTTAAGGGAATCGGAGCTGCAAAACTTGCTTATCCCTGGCAGGTAGTAAATACATTAGATCATAACGTACAGGATAAGAGCGAGAAAAATTTAGAAAAGTATAAAAAGATTGAAGAATTTTCCAAAAGCCATGGAGCCGATTTTTATCCCGCCGGGAGAGGCATCGGTCACCAGATTATGTGCGAAGAAGGCTACGCCTTCCCCGGAACGATGGTAGTCGCGTCAGACAGCCACTCTAACATGTACGGAGGATTGGGCTGCCTTGGCACCCCTATTGTTCGCACAGACGCGGCGGCTATTTGGGCTACAGGCAGAACTTGGCATCAGGTTTTGCCAAGCGCAAAAGTAGAGCTTAAAGGCAGGCTGCAAAAGGGCGTTACGGGAAAAGATTTAATTATCGCCTTATGCGGATTCTTCAAAAATGACGAAGTCCTAAACCATGCAATTGAGTTTACAGGAGAAGGAGTTAAAAGCCTGACTATTGACGAGAGGCTTACAATTGCGAACATGACTACCGAATGGGGCGCGTTAGCCGGAGTATTCCCAATTGACGAGGTTACAATAAAGTGGCTGAAGGAAAGAGCCGAATTTATTAGCAAGCGCGGCCTGGCGGGAGTAAACTCAGACGCTTCTTCAAATGGGAAGCATCCGCGGTTAAACGAAGAAACAATTTCGCAATTAGAAAAGAATATCCCTACCGCAGATAAAGACGCTTTTTACGCAAAGGAAATTACTGTAGACCTCGCCACAATTCAGCCGTATGTTTCGGGGCCTAATACGGTTAAAATTATGTCCGCCGTAAAAGACATAAAAGAACAAGAAGTAAAAATTAACAAAGCGTATTTAGTATCCTGCGTAAACAGCAGAACAAGCGATCTTGCAGAAGCGGCTAATATTGTCAGAGGCAAAAAAGTAGCCGAAGGAGTAAAATTTTACGTAGCCGCTGCTTCAAACGAAGTGCAGGCCGAAAGTGAAAAACGGGGCGACTGGCAGGCTCTGTTAGAAGCAGGCGCAATACCTCTGCCGCCCGGATGCGGTCCTTGTATAGGGCTTGGAACAGGATTGCTTGAAGACGGCGAAATTGGTATTTCCGCCACTAACAGAAACTTTAAAGGAAGAATGGGATCGGCTAACGCAAAGGCTTATCTTGCTTCGCCTGCCGTAGTGGCTTATTCCGCGCTTTCTGGTAAAATTGATTTTGACTGGAATGGCAACTCAACTGAAATATCTGCGGAAATAAAAATCAATAAGAAAATTGATTCTGAAAAATATGCAGTAAAAATTATTAATGACTTTCCTGAAAAAATTACTGGCGAACTAATTTTCTGTCATCAGGATAACCTTAACACCGACGGTATTTATCCGGGTAAATATACTTACGTAGACGACATTACCCCCGAACAGCAGGCTCAGGTAGTAATGGAAAACTACGATCCTGAATTTGTTAAAATAGTAACTAAGGGAGATATATTAGCCGGAGGTTTTAATTTTGGCACAGGCAGTTCGCGCGAACAGGCCGCAACTGCGTTGAAATACCGGGGTATAAGTTTAGTCGTGGCCGGATCGTTTAATGAAACTTACAAACGAAACGCGCTTAATAACGGGTTCCTGTTAATTGAATGCCCTGAACTGATAAACGAATTGAAAGAAAAATTCGGCGCCGAAAAACTGACGGTAAAAACAAATCTGCAAGCTGAAATTAATTTTAAAAATTCATTTATAGAAGCTGACGGTAAAAAATACTCTATCAGTTCCGTTGGCGAGGCGGCTCAGGAACTAATTGTGCTGGGCGGATTGGAAAACTGGGTAAAGAAAAATCTATAAAAATTTTGATAAGGATTTAAAATGGAAAAATCTATATCGCGGCAGATTGCTGAATTTGCCGTAAATCTGAAATATGAAGAATTGCCTGAAAAAGTAGTAAATGAAGTAAAAAGATATTTGTATGATTCTATCGGCTGCGCTTACGGCGGCTATCATACTAAGGACGTA
Organism: Ignavibacteriales bacterium UBA1304; assembly: GCA_002307295.1. GTDB lineage: Bacteria > Bacteroidota > Ignavibacteria > Ignavibacteriales > Ignavibacteriaceae > UBA1304. Next base: position 243,078 of record DBTY01000055.1, on the reverse strand, counting down.
AATATACTTAGAGATATTTATAAAGAAATAGGCGGACGCGAAGAAGCTACCCTAATTGGTTTTGGCGAGAAAATTCCCGCAGTTAACGCGGCGCTAATTAATTCGCTTATGATACGGGCGTTGGATTTTAACGATATCTACTGGAAAGAAGATCCTTCGCATCCTTCAGATCTGATTCCTGCAGCTCTTTCGACCGGAGAACTTACTGACGCGTCTATGAAAGACGCTATTGCGGCTATTGTTCTTGCTTATGAATTTGAACAGCGCTTATGCGAATTTGGTTTGCCCGGCGTAAGAGAAAGAAAATGGCATCATGCAACTCTTACTCAGTTTGTTTCTCCAATAGCCGCCGGGAAAATGCTTGGACTTACGGTCGATCAGATGGTAAGCGCAATTAGCATTAACGGTTGTCATAATCATACTATCGGCTGTCCTACAGCCGGTAAATTAACCATGATGAAAAATACCGTAGACCCAATGGCAGTGCAGGCTGGAGTGTTTGCCGCGCTGATGGCTAAAAAGGGATTTATAGGTACAGAAGCTGTGTTTGAAGGGAAGGAAGGGCTTATGGACGTATTCGGTCCTGCATGGAATACGGAAAAACTTATTGGCGGTCTTGGCGAAAAATTTAAAATACTTGAGTGCGGTATGAAAGCGTTCCCAACTGAAGCGTTAACGCATACGCATATTACCGCTACTTTGAAAGTAGTTACTCAAAATAATATAAGCTACGACCAGATAGAATCTGTGACTTTAACTACAATTGCCCGCGCATGCGATATTTTATTTGATCCGCATAAATACCGTCCTGAATCGCGCGAAACTGCCGATCACTCGCTCCCTTATTGCATAGCCGCCGCGCTTGTAGACCATAAAATTACAACTCAATCGTTTTCCGAAGAAAAAATGAAAGACCCAAGAATATGGGAAGTAATTGATAAAATAAAAGGCGAAGCGTCTATTGAATTCGAGAAGATGTTCCCGGCAAAACAACCGTCTAAGGTTGTGATAAAAACAAAAGACGGAAAAGCTTATTCTGAGTACCTTGAATATCCCAAAGGGGATCCAAGAGAGCCTATGACGATAGATGATCTAGAAAATAAATTTAATGCTCTTTCAGCAAAACTGCTTTCAGCTGAAAAACAAAAAGCCGTTAAAGACGCGATATTTAACTGCGAAAAATTATCCGTAAAAGAATTTATGAAAAGTCTTGCGGTATAATTGTTAATCAAAAAATATATGAGAATTTAAAATGGAAAATATTATTAAAGCTTCCGCAGGTCAGCGCGGAGATAAAGTCCGTTCTGATTGTTATATAGAAATTGAGCTTGCCAAGCCGGGCGGAATAAAAATTACTGGTAAAAGCAAAGTAGAAGCAATGTACGGCGACTCGATAAAAAAACAGTTATTAGATATGTGCGGTTTTTTTGAACTATCTGACGCGTCTATATATCTGGAAGATAACGGCGCGCTTCCTTTTGTTCTTGCCGCGCGGTTTGAATTAGCAGTTAAAAGGCTTTTGCCCAAATGTGAAAAAGAATACTTGCTTCCTGTAAATAAAAAAAACGTCTATCCATCAAAAATTGACAGGCTGAGAAGAAGCCGCCTGTATCTGCCAGGCAACGAGCCGAAGTTTTTTGTTAACGCCGGGCTGCATAACCCCGACGGAATAATATTAGACCTTGAAGACAGCGTAGCGCATACGGAAAAAGACGCCGCGCAATTAATTGTACGGAACGCATTACGAAGCGTCGAATTTTACGGCGCTGAAAAAATGGTACGGATTAATCAGCTCCCGCGCGGACTTGAAGATCTTAAATATATTGTCCCTCATAACGTACATGTTATTCTTATTCCTAAATGCGAATCTGCCGGGCAGGTTCAGCAGGTTGAGCAGGAAGTTGACCGTTTGAAAAAAGAATATAATGTTAAGAACGAAATTTATTTTATGCCAATTGTAGAAAGCGCTTTATCGGTTATCAGAGCTTATGAAATTGCGTCCGCTTCAAAAAACATATGCGCTCTTACTATTGGGCTTGAAGATTATACCGCAGATATAGGAACCCAAAGAACAAACGAAGGGAAAGAAAGTTTCTTTGCGCGTTCAATGGTAGTCAACGCCGCAAAAGCGGCGGGCGTTCAGGCAATAGACACGGTCTTTTCCGACGTGAACGATATGGAAGCTCTTCGGCAAAGCGTTATTGAAGCAAAATCGCTCGGTTTTGAGGGGAAAGGCTGCATTCATCCAAGGCAGATTCAGGTTGTGCACGAGGCTTTTGCGCCTACGCCTGAAGAAATTACAAAAGCTAAAAAAATTGTTTTAGCCTTTGAAGAGGCTAAAAAACAGGGGCTGGGCGTGGTTTCGCTGGGGAGTAAAATGATTGACGCTCCCGTTGTAAAACGCGCTTTGCGAAGCATTGATCTCGCTCTGCAAAATAATTTAATTGACGGTAAATGGAGGGAGAACTAAAATGAAATTAATTAAAAACTCTGCCGGTAGATTTGTTCCTGATCAGATAAACGGGAAAAAACAAATTCCTTTTAAAGGAGTTGATAAACATAAACCAACAGGATATAAGGCAAAACCGGCTATTAAAACCTGCATCGACTATCCTTCTGACGGAAATAAAATTGTAAAGAGCCTTAAAGACGCTTTAACAAAAGCCGGATTAAAAGACGGCATGACAATTTCTACGCATCACCATTTAAGAAACGGCGACGTTCTGACGAACTATCTTTTTGATACCATAAAACAAATGGGCGTTAAAAACATTCGCTGGTTTCCAAGCGCATCTTTCCCATGCCATCAGCATTTGATAAAATATCTTGAAGACGGAACAATACATCATATTGAAGGAAGCATGAACGGCCCTCTTGGCAGATTTACGACTGAAGGGAATATGAAGGGTGTTGGAGTTTTACGTTCGCACGGAGGCAGATATCAATCGGTGCAGGATGGTGAAGTTCACATTGATATTGCAGTTATTGCCGCTCCTACAGCCGATCCATTTGGCAACTCAAACGGCGTTACAGGCAAATCGGCAAGCGGACTTATTGGCTTTGCGCTTGCAGATTCTGAATACGCCGATAATGTAATTGTAGTAACAGACAATCTTGTTCCGTTCCCCTGCGTACCCTGGCAGATACAAGGGAATAATGTCGACTATGTCGTTCAGATTGATTCGCTTGGCGATTCGTCTAAAATAGTTTCCGGCACTACAGAAATTACAAAATCGCCTGACCGGCTTCTTATTGCCGAGTACGTAGCTCAGTTTATAGACGAAGCGGGCATAATGAAAGACGGTTTTTCTTTTCAGGCGGGCTCCGGCGGAACAAACCTTGCATTTGTGCTCTTTCTTAAGGAAAGAATGAAAGCAAAAGGAGTAAAGGCTCGCTTTGTGCGCGGCGGCAGTACAAAGTATTTAGTGCAACTGCTTGAAGAGGGATTGACCGATTATATTTTGGATGGGCAGACTTTTGATCTTGAGGGAGTACGCAGTATGCGCGAAAATCCTAACCACGTTAACACAAGTCCATTTACAAGCTATAATTTTCATGGCAAAGGCAACTTCGCTTCAATTGTAGATACTGCTGTTCTTGGCGCAACGGAAGTGGACGTTAATTTTAACGCTAACGTCGTTAGTCATTCAGACGGATATCTTTTGCACGGCATAGGCGGCTGGCAAAACTGTTTGTATTCAAAATGCACTATACTTGCAATTCCTTCATTCAGGGATAGAATTCCGGTTATATTAGACGACGTAACGACTCTTTGCGGGCCTGGCGAATTGGTCGACGTAATTATTACTGAGCGAGGCATAGCTATTAACCCTAAGCGTAAAGACCTTTTAGCAAAACTTAAAAAGTCTTCTTTGCCAATTAAACCTATTAAAGAAATCCGCGATGAAGTGAATGATATTTGCGGAGGCGCGCCACAAAAGCCAAAGGTAAATAAAAACAAAGTCGTAGCCGTAGTAAAGTGGATTGACGGAACTTTACTCGATTCGGTTTTTCAGGTAGAAAAATAATAAGTGGACAATGCTTCGGTCGCTTCGGCAGGCTCAGCGTCCCCTTAGCTCTTTTATGACCGCTTAACGTCTTGTGATAGTTTAGCTTGCTATATCGTATTTTTTCAAGACCTTCAATTGGGTTGCGATATTGAAGGTCTGTTTTATAAACTAATATTTAAAGCCGCTTTATAGTTTGGTCCCGCTTATTGCAATCTGATAAGCTTATCTAATACTTTTAGCGCTATATATAACAGAAAATTAACGCGGTAATACGCAAATAAATCTTTTTGGTTTTCATTAAATACAAAGTTTTAATTATATTTATTTTTCTAAAAAGCATATACTCTAAAATAAATTACACTTTTATGACTATTCTGCTACTTAGGTATTGAATTAATGAATGAAAGCGAAAAAAATAGTCCTGATTTTAAAAAAATCCAGAATAACCAAAAGCATTTATCAAAAATTAAAAATGACTTTATTTCTTTTCTATTAAAAGAAATAGGGACTCATATTAATAATCTGCATGAAACAGGTTCGGAATTGCTTAATTCGCATTTGTCTCCTGTTCAGTCGAATCTTGTAGATATTATTCAAAATGAAAGCGCGCATTCAAAAATACTGATTGAAGAAATTCTTAGCTTTTTAGATATTGATTCGGCTAAGCTTGGCGTTGAAGAATTCCAGTTTGATCTAAAAGATTATTTTGATAAACGGAGAAATAATAACTTTCCAATTGACGTTGCTGCAAAGTATCCGCTAAATATTTTATTCTGGGAGGCCGACCCGGTTAACAGGCGTTTTGCTAAAACTATATTTGACCGTTTTGGCTACGCGCCGGATTATGAACTTAATTTAGAAAGCGGGCTTTATAAAGAATATGATATTGTTTTTATAGACTTTTCAAACAGCAAAGAGACGCTTAAGGAACAATCAGACATTATTGTCTCTTACTTCGGCGGTAAAAAACATCCTCAAATTGTCGCGTTAACTTCCAGCGATTTTCATCCGGATAAGAAAGATTATTTTGAAAGTTCAGTCGATCAGAACCTTATTAAACCGGTCAAACTTAAAGAGCTTTTTGAAGTTATAGAAAAAGTTGGCAAGAGAAGCAAAACGCAAATTGCAAAACCAGTAAATAAATTCCGGCAGAATTATGGGAATAAAAAGTTTATTGAAGAAGATAAAATAAGCTTTATTCAGGAAATTCAGAGCGAAGAAGATATCGTCTTTTTTATTGAGTTGATTGACATCTTTATTGTTGAAACTCCTAAAGTTTTTAAAATAGTCCGCGAAGCCGTAAAGAATGAGGATTATGAAAAAATACATTTTGGCGGGCATAAACTGCGCGGAAGCAGCCTTACAATGGGCGTTGATATATTTATTGAAATGGGCTCCCGTTTGGAAAAAGACGCAAGAGATCATAACCTTGAAGACGCGGATATTGTAGTTGCAGAACTTGAGCATATCTTTATAGTAGTTGTAGAAGAGCTTGAAAGTATAAAAGACAACTACAGAGCTAAATACTTAAGCGATATTAATTAATTATATTTCACCAGTTCTAAAGAATAACCTGCCGATGGCTTTACTTAATAATATGAGAGCAAAAAATAACAGAACTATTCAACTGACAGAAACTGAAATTAACCTTTATAAAAATAGATTACTGAAATTAGAGAAAAAAGCTAATCTAAACGCAATAACAAATAAAACTATTAACCAAAATCTTTTTGAAGCTGTCGAGCTTTTGCCTAGCGCTTTTGTAGATCTTTTGTTTATTGATCCGCCGTATAATCTGGATAGGAAGTTTAACACAGTAAAATTTAAATCTGTAAATAATCAGGATTATGAAGACTGGGTTGACGGATGGCTTGGCAAACTTGTAAGGCTGCTTAAGCCAAATGCGTCGGTTTATATCTGCTGCGATTGGAATTCGTCTTCTTCAATTTACAATGCGGCTAAAAAATATTTTAAAATTCAGAACCGGATTACCTGGGAACGGGAAAAGGGGAGAGGCGCAAAGGCTAATTGGAAAAACTGCACAGAAGATATTTGGTTTTGCACTCTGTCCGATAAATACGTCTTTAACATTAACGACGTTAAACTTAAAAGAAAAGTGCTTGCCCCTTATACCCTTGAAAATGGAAAACCTAAAGACTGGCAAAGCGAGACGGAAGGAAATTTTAGAATTACTTCTCCTTCTAATATATGGACGGATATATCGGTTCCTTTCTGGTCAATGCCCGAAAATACGGATCACCCGACTCAGAAGCCGGAGAAACTACTGGCTAAGATAATTCTTGCAAGCAGCAATAAAGGAGATTTTGTCCTCGATCCGTTTGCCGGTTCCGGGACTACTCAGGTTACGGCTAAGAAGCTCGGACGGAAATACCTTGGCATTGAGCTTGATGAGGCTTATTGCTGCCTTACTGAAAAAAGACTCGCTTCTGCGGAAATAGACGGCTCCATACAGGGCTATAGCGATGGCGTATTTTGGGAAAGAAACACCTTGCAGACAAGAAAGAAATTGATGGATAAAAAGAAAGACATTGCAAATAAATAAAATAATGACTTTATTTAAAGTCTAAGTTTTAAAAGGCAGCAGTTGACAATTGAGCGCCCAACCCCGTCAGGTCCGGAAGGAAGCAGCGGTCAGCGTAATTTTGTGTGACTGTCTGCCCTTTTTTATTTTACATCGACTAACGCTTTTAGAATTGAGATAGCGTCGGTTATGTTTAATAATTATAAAGTCACGCTGAACGCAAGTTGAAGCGCGGCGTCATTCTTCGACTATCGCTCAGAATGACTTCCAGTCTTGTACCATTTTAAATAAAAAGATGTTCTCTTATTTTAAGAATACTTCGCAGGGGATCAGAAACTGCAACACTCCGCGTGAAAATCTTACTTTTCCGCCAAACTCAATTCTTGCAATCATCCCTTTTCTAAACTCAAAGTTTGCGTTTCCGCCAGAGACTAAATTAGCAATATGAGCCGACAAATCAGGTTCGTGTCCTACAAAAGCAATTCTATCAGCGTCTATTGAGTTAGCTATATTAATAATGTCTTCGGTTCTTGAACCGCATGCTAATCTGTTTTCAATTATTATTTTATCGCTCAGGCCATAGGCTTCCGCAATTATATTAGTGGTTTGAATAGCGCGTTTTAAAGGGGAGGTTGCAATAAAATCAAATGGTTTAATAAATTGTTTCCAACCGGCCGCGGCATATTTAAGTTTTTCAATTCCAGAAGGAGTAAGTTCTCTTTCAAAATCGCTTTTAGATAAAGAGCCGTGTTCAGCGTCGCCGTGCCTTATAAGATATATTTTCATGTCGTCCTTTAGTAGTTTATAAACAGGGGAATAATAGAACTGCTAAAGTTTAATAGCTCAGCGCTTAGCTCCCTGCCTGTTTTAGTTTGTAATAATTGTTGCACCGTTTCCTGCGAAGTCGTTTCAAGTTCGTAACTTTTTATATATTTACTGCCGCTAAGTATATCCGGTTCAATTTCGCCCGTTTTAATTTCTTTACCAGATAATTCAGAGAGATAGTTCTTTACTTTTCCTGAAAACGCCTCAAGCGTATCTTTATCGTCGGTCTGTTTTAATAATACTAAAAGTTTATACATTTTACGCGTTAATTTCAAATGAGTTAATGATTGATTGAAATGTAGGTTTATTCTCTTCGTAAACCAGTTTAGGCATTTCGAAGAACAACAGAAAATTCTTTCCTTTACAGCTTATCTCAAAATATAAGTAGAGATTATTGCCTGTAATAATCTTTTCAGTAAACCTGACTGTATATTTGCCCTTTACAAAATTTGAAAACGGATAATTTACATAGGACTCCGCCGAATCTCCCTGCGCTATTTTTACTACATAAAATCTTGCGCCTTTGCTGTTGTTCAGAAAATATGTGCCTTTAGCGTGAATTTTTAAATTTCCAGGGATATTAAAGTTTTTTATGACTTTCCATTCTTCCGGAATGTACAGAGAAAATCCGTCTTCATCATTTTGAAAATTATTTATACTCTGCACGGAATCCCTTTTTACTTTTACGCCTGCGGCTTCAAGAGCCGATTGCTCGTCTACAATTTGCGGTTTAATAACTATTTTGCCGTAGTTGTTAATTTCGTCAAGAACCGTTTTTTGAAATTTATTCGCTCTGCTTGTATACTTAAGCGTTTGACGGTCAAAAACAAAAACGTCCGCGTCCTGCGTTTTGCCAAAGTTAATTGCAGTGGAAATAGAATCCTTTGTAAATGATTCTATATTCTGGATAAAACTTTTTTTGCCGTTTTTCAATTCGCTAAAATCGCGGAAAGCAAGCGAGGCCGTATCGCCTGAAACAAGATATAGCGATTTGCGCACAAGCTGAAGATCGTCTTTAGAAACAAAATCTTCCTCTACCTGAATAAAAACGCCTCCGCCTGATTTATAAACAGAGGTTTTAAGATTTCCGTCTAATGATTTATCAAGCAGGTAGCAGCGTCCGGAACCGCCATATATGGCAAATCTGTTATAAGTAGGTATAGGGTGCTCAAGAAGAACAAAATAAATTCTTCCGTTTGCATAATCCTGTATGCTGTCAACCGAAACCTGGTTGTAGTTTCCGCTTAAAGGCAGCTTCATATCAATAAGCTTTGATAAGGAATCGTTAGCGCCTGCATTGCCGTTTAAAGCGTCCTTAACCAAAGATAAAATCTGCGGACCATAAACCTGCTGCTTCTGCGAGTCGTTTTTAAATAAATGGCTGCATCCCGTAAGAGAGCATAACAAGAGTATTATTAAAAATCTAAATTTCATTTTGGAATCTTATTATTATTTCTACAAAAATAGGAATATTTTTTAACTAATTAGAAACATATTTTTATCCCTATATATAATCGTTATTTGCGTAATATTTTTGAGATGATGCGAGATAAGAAAAATTAGCGGCAATGAGTAGCGCTGCAAATAGAATTTTTGTTTTTGTATTGCTAAGAGCTTGTCACGCTGAGCAAAGTCGAAGCGCGGCTTCGCTCAGGCTGACTAACATACTTATTTAATAAGAGCAAATTCTTTATGGAATACTTCCAGTATGATATATCTGCTTTTCTAATAAAAAAAGCAGGACGCTATATATATGCAAATATATAACATCCTGCGGATTTGAAGGTAGAACTATTATCGGGAGAATTAAAAAGCTTTTTCTGCCGCGGTCATATATTCCTGCGAATGAGCCGTGGAATCATCATAACCTTTCATGCCCATTTCCGGCATGTCAAGTCCTTCAATTTCGTCTGCGGCGGCAACCCGTATGCCGAAGAAAATTTTCTGAATCTTAAAGAAAGAATACATTGTAGCAAAAACAAAAACTATACATGTGGCGCTGCCAATCAGCTGGGCTAATAACTGAGATGGATCGCCATAGAACAAACCTCTTACTCCTCCGGCTACGCCATTCAAGCCGTCGCCGTAAGAGCCGTCTGCAAATAAGCCAAGAGCAATAATGCCCCACAATCCGTTTACGCCGTGAACTGCAATTGCGCCAACAGGATCGTCGATTTTTAATTTCTGATCAATAAAGAAAACTGCAAGAACTACAAGAATTCCTGAAACTGTTCCAATTAAAACTGCCGCAAATGAATTAACAAAAGCGCAGGGAGCTGTGATAGCCACTAAACCGGCAAGCATTCCGTTAGCCATCATACTGGGATCTGGTTTTTTATACCTGATCCACATATAGAAAGTTGCAGCAAGCGCTCCTGCCGCCGAAGCAAGCATCGTGTTTGTAGCTACAATACCAATTCTAAAATCGTTGCCGGAAAGCGAAGAACCGGCATTAAAACCGAACCATCCAAATGCTAAAATAAAAGTGCCTATTACCGCCATTGGCAGGTTATGCCCCGGTATGGCGTTGGAAGTTCCGTCTTTATCATACTTGCCAATTCTTGGTCCAAGTACTATTGCGCCAGCTAAAGCGGCCACTCCGCCTACCATATGCACAACCGACGAGCCTGCAAAATCGACATGACCATGCCCAAATCCGAAGTTTGTACCGAGCGTCGCAAGCCATCCGCCGCCCCATACCCAGTTGCCAAAAATAGGGTAGACAAACATTGAAATGAAAAAGCCGTAAACTATAAACGAAGAAAATTTCCATCTCTCAGCCATTGCGCCAGTAGGAATAGTAGCGGTAGTATCCATAAAAACCATCTGGAAAAGGAACAGCGTAAAGATGCCGACGTCGTAAACCTGATTGTTTAAGAAAAACCCTGAAGCGCCCAATAAACCAAAAGTTTTACCAAAAAGATTAATTGTAAATTCGTTTGTTAAACCTGGCGTTCCACCGAGCGACGCAACTCCGCCGGAGCCGCCGAACATAAACGCAAACCCGCATATCCAAAATCCTATAATGCCAAGCGCGTAAACCAAAAAATTCATTCCCATAGTATGCGCTACGTTTTTAGCGCGGGTAAAGCCGGTTTCCACCATTGCAAACCCGGCCTGCATAAACATTACAAGAAAAGCTGCAATTAACGTCCACATTATATTAGCCGCAATTTTACTATGGCCTACGGCATCGGCTACTTCGGTAAGAGTAGGCTCGCCGGCTTTAGCGGCAGGCACGTCTTTAATTGTTCCTGTTTTTGCGCCCGTAGGGTCAGGCGTGGATTGAGCGTATAAACTTTGTCCCTCAAAAATTAATAAACCAACCATAAGAATCATAACAGCAAAAAATGGTTTTGTTAAAATAGATATCTTCATGTTTTCTCCTTTTTAATTAAAAACCAAAAAATTAAAGAGCGTTTTCGCCAAGCTCTTCAGTTCTTACCCGTATTACTTCGTCGATGGTAGAAATAAAAATCTTACCGTCGCCCACCTCTCCGGTTTTAGCGGATTTGATGATAGTGGAAACCACGTTTTCTGCGTCGGCGTCTTTAACTACCACATCAATTTTAACTTTAGGGATAAAATCGATATGATACTCCGAACCGCGGTAAATTTCCGTATGACCTTTTTGTCTTCCAATGCCGCGGATTTCGTATATAGTCATTCCCTTTATCCCGGCGTCAAGCAGCGCTTCCCTCACGTCTGTGAGTTTGTGGGGGCGTATGATTGCCTCTATTTTTTTCATCTGCGTTCCTTTCAATTATTAATAAAATGATCTTATAATCTTTCAAATAATAAGCTCAAAATGATTACAACCTTAATAAGTAAGGATAAATTAATAAATTACATTAATAATTTAGTATTCTATCCTAAAAAGTCAAGTCCTGAAAGGATTTTTTTAGAAAAAAAACAGTAAAAAACAACTGGAAGAAGTAAAAATGTTGAGTTTAAAAGAAATTTGTATGATAAATAGGCTCAGTTATTTATGAATCAGGAGATAATTTGAGAAAATGCGAATGTTAAAACCTATGCTACGAAGACGTGTTGTTTTTGTTTGATGTTTATCAAATTTATTAATATTCTCATATAGTTTATTTTTTCACAATTAACTAATTATTATGTTTTTTCTTGGCACGCAAGTTTTTGAAATAACTGTCGTCTAACTAAATGAAAATTATACAGGAATTACTAAAACTATGAAAAAAATGATTTTGTTCATGTGTCTTGCGTTTTGCGGCGTATTTCTTGCGCAGAGTAAAATGTATATCCACAAGTCGGATAATGTAACTTTGGGCGTCCCTCTATCTTCTGTATCATGGAAAAGCTACAATGATTCTCTTGTTATAAGCTCTGGAGGCGTACAAACAAGCTTTCCAGTTTCTCAGATTGACAGCGTATCATTTGCCGAAGATTCTGATACTATCCGCATAAATTTTACGGGTAATTCTGTTTCTATCACTAATCCGTTGGCTTTCGAAAATGTTTCGGTTACGGCTACGGGCGCAAATGTGCTAATCTCTTCAACTTCTACCACGCAAAACCTGAATTATAAAATTTCAGGAACGACCACAAACGGAGCTCTAAAAATTTATAGCAGCGTAAAGTATAATTTGATTCTGGATAATGCGAACATCACTGCGCAGTCAGGTCCGGCAATAAATAACCAGTCGGGTAAAAAATTATCTTTAATTCTTGTCGACGGCGCTACAAACACATTGACTGACGGCTCCTCTTATTCCGATACTTATGTAAATGATAGCGGCGTTACGGAAGATCAGAATGCAGCATTTTTTAGTAAAGGCGATATTATATTTAGCGGAACAGGAAGTCTTATAATTAACGGCATTGGCGCAGATAAACATGCGCTTTACAGCAAGGACGCAATAACATTTGCAAGCGCTACTTTAATTATTAAAAGCGCCGCCAAAGATGGCATCCATCCTAAGGACGGCATTACAGTTCAAAGCGGAACAATTAACGTTACTGCTTCAGGCGATGCAATTGACGCTGACGAAGGCTTTGTTAGTATTACTGGCGGTTCTGTTACGACAAATACAACGGTAGCGTCTTCTGATGGAATTCAGAGTTTGACTACCATGGATATTTCTAATGCTGAAATAAACGTTACTGTTGCAGGAGATAAATCAAAAGGACTAAACGCCGGACAGAATATGACTCTTGGTTCAGGGAATATTACAGTTAACGCTTCCGGCAACGCAGTCCTGGAATCTTCAGGCTCTGGTTACGACCCCTCCTACTGTGCCGCTATTAAATGCGATAGTTCAATTACTATTACCGGAACTAATATTATAATTAAAAGCACGGGTAAAGGGGGCAAAGGCATCACCGCTGATAAGAATATTCAGTTTAACAGCGGAACAATTAACATTACCGCTTCCGGCGCAGGCGCGACATATAAAAATTCTACAGGCGTATTAGACAGCTATCACTCCACATGCATTACGGCCGATGGGAATATAAGTATTCTTGGAGGAACTATAACAACTTCAAGTTCAGGCGCTGGCGGAAGAGGAATTACTTCTGATGGAACTCTGTATGTTGGCAACTCGGCTAATCCGCCAAATATTAATATTACAACAACAGGCTCAAGCATCTATTTATCCGGAAGCGGCGATAATGCCGAATACGACGAGGCTAAAACTATTTCGTGCGATGGAGCTATTACTATAGATAATGGAGTATTCAATATTTCATCAGCCGACGACGGAATAAAATCGGATGTTTCGATTACAATTAACAACGGAAGCATAACTATCTCTAAAGCGTATGAAGGCATTGAAGCTCCGTATATAACAATCAACAACGGCACTGTTAGCGTAGCAACAAGCGATGATGGGATAAACACATCAAAAGGAAACGGAGGCGAATCTAACGACGGTAGCATTATGACTATTAACGGAGGAACTGTTTCTGTAAATACTACAAAAGGGGACGGCCTTGATAGCAACGGCAGTATTGTAATGACCGGAGGAACAGTTATTGTTAACGGTCCGCCTTCCGCCCCTGAAGTAGCTATTGATTATAACGGCACATTTAATATATCCGGCGGACTTCTAATTGCCTCAGGTCCTAATTCCGGCAATATGATTCAGGCTACCAGCGCTTCATCGTCTCAATATTCTATTAAAGCGACGGCTAATTCGTCAGTTTCGGCTTCTACTATTTTTAATATTCAGGACGCTTCAAGCAACAGTTTAGTAACTTTCAAACCGGTTCGCAGCGTTTACTATTTTGTTTTTTCTTCTCCAGATATTAAAAGCGGTTCAACGTATAATATATACACGGGGGGAACCTCCACCGGGACGAATACAAATGGATTATATGTAGGCGGCGCTTATTCCGGCGGAACGCTAAAAAAGAGTTTTAGCATAACAGGCAAAGTAACAAGCGTTACTTTTTAATAATAGTTTATGAATAATAAAAACCAGTTTACTGGCAGAAATATAAACCAGAAAATATTTGAGGAAATTATATGAAAAGAATAGCAGTTCTATTCTTATTACTGACCTTTTCAATGTATGCGCAAACATATTACATGAATGTTTGGTCTAAAGGCGCTGTCACTTCAATTCCTGTCAGCCAGATTAAAAAGATTACTTTTGGCGCAGTTACCGGAGTTGTAGGGGACGCAAATAAACAGGCCGTAATAAGTACTTTTGAATTATTGCAGAATTATCCAAATCCTTTCAATCCTTCTACTAAAATAGAATACCAGATACCAACTTCCGGTCATGTTGAAATACAGTTGTACAATATAACAGGAGAGCTGGTAAAAACGCTTACGAACGGAGAACAATCTGCCGGAAAGTATTCAGTTAACTGGAATGGAAAAGATAACTCCAACAGAGCGGTTGCAAGCGGAGTCTATATTTACAGGGTTATGTTTGGCAATTCAGTTCTTTCAAAAAAAATGCTTTTATTGAAATAAAACAAAGAGGTAATTAAATGAAAACCAATTATATGATGATACTTTTAGTTTGCCTCTCGCAGGCGCTAATGGCGCAATCGGTTAAAGTATATAAAAACGACAACACTGAAATTGATTTTAGCATATCCGATATTGACAGCGTAAAGTTTTCTACTTTGGCCGGGGGCAAAACCATTGCCGCTAAAGACTGGGTTTGCCTTACAAATAGTTCGGCGCTTTCTAAAATAGCAATTTCTACAGGCGTTTATGAAGACGTTGAAGAGGGGCTGAAATTGTACGGCTCGGCAAGCGGCAATACTGTTCAGCTTATGCCGGTTTTGCAAAGCTCAATTATGTCAAAAACTATTTATCTTAAATGGAAAGTTAAAGGCGGCGGAAGCGCTGTAAGCATTGGGGTGGAGTTATTCTCTGAAACGGAAAACATGACTTCGGCGGGCAAGGCGTTAGCTCTTGCAACAAATTCCGGAATTATTGACGATGGCGTCTGGTACTTCACGCGGATTTCTATTGCTTCCGGAAAGATTACAACAGTTACGTCTAAGGATAATTACGATAATAACGGCGGCGAAGTAGTAGCGACTTCGTCGGTTGCAATTAATAAGAACGCCAAAACATTTTCGTTTCAGACAAGCGCCGATAAATCCTCATATTCAATACTGGCAGAAGCAATGGTTGAGTAAAATTTTTTTTTCGTAGCGCGGACATTCGGTCTGCGCGCTTATAGGTTAAATGCACACGTAAATAATTCTGGATGTTGTTTTTATAGCGTGACGCTACAGAAAAAACATTTATGAAGAACGCGCAGGTTAAAACCTACGCTACGAAAAATTAATTCCTTCGTAGCGCGGACATTCGGTCTGCGCCTTTAACGTATAAACGCACATTGTAAATAGGCTTGGGCGCCGCGTTTATAGAATGGGGCGACAAAAAACATTTATAAAAAACGCGCAGGTTAAAACCTACGCTACGAAAAAATAATTCCGACGTAGCGCGGACATTCGGTCTGCGCGGTTAACTGTAAAAAATATTGCTGTATAAATATGGAAATGTTTTTTTTACTTATTGATTCGTATTAAGTTGCAGTAAGCTTAGTTTTAACGAGAACATTCTGGCAAAAATGGGGCTCTCATTATTAATTGAAAATAATATTTGGGAAACAGAACAATGAAAGATTTCGCTTTCTGGATAAAAAAACTTTTCGGCAATACTAATCCGCTTTGTACATATATAAACGAAATTGAGCAAAGAAATCTTATTGCCGGGAGAATCCTTCTGAGGCCTTCGTTGTGGATTAGTATGACTATCCCAATTTTTATAGCGTTTGTACTTAATATAGGTCTAATATTTAATTTTTCGAATCACTGGCCATGCATATTTGGAGTGTTTGCTGATTATTTATCACAACAGGTATCGGATAAATACACAGTCGGATTATTGATTGGGCAAGTAACGGTTCTTATTGTATTTTTTACATTTATACAATTTAGTTATTCAAATAAATCTCTATCTCCGAATATTATAAGAAAATATATAATCAAGTCTGATAGAACTTTATGGTTTCTTGGATTGCAGCTCTCTATCCTTGCGATTCTCGGAGCATTTTCAATAATCTATCCGACAAATATATATATGATTAATGCTGTTTTATCGGTTTCGGGAATCATAGTTTCAGCCATACTTTCGCTTAAATACTTCTTTTGGTTGTCAGAACATATAAGTCCAGATGGTTTATTCGATCTGCTAAAAGAAATGGTTGATTTTAAAGAAGTAGCTAAATTAGAAGAAAAACTCTCCAAAAATGCAGTTCAATTGAAGAAAGAAATGGATGAGTTAGAAAATGCGAAAGGGAAAATAAGTTTCGATTACAGCGATACAGTGAAAAGGCTTATTGTAAAAAATTCAAATCCAGATGAAATTATTATAAAAAAACTTGGGAAGGTGAATAACATAAATATTTCTAAATTAAATGAACTTCTAACTGGGAATTGGGATAAAATTGAAACAATTCTGTTTAGTTTTAATATAGGAGATGATATCCTAATTATTGGGGATTATGTTTTTTATAAAATCGGATTTCGTAAAGAGACAGATTCAAAACAAATTAAAGAACTGAAGCAATATATAAAATCAAAGAATGATGAGTTTCAAAATATAGTTACTATTAACGAAAAATATTATGCTGATAAAAATAACAATTCGATTTTAGAAGATATTGCGTCTTGTTTGTTTTTTGCGATTGATAATGCGTCACAAGAAGAAGTTGATAAATTTGCGAATAAGCTTATTTATTTTTTCGATGAGATATCAAGCAAATATAAAATTAACAAAAGGGACGTTAAGATTAAACTAAACGTGAGAATGTTTCGAGAATTTATCACTAAGTTAAATGGCAAATTGGAAAATCGGGAAGTTAACAATCAGGATTTCAATACTATTTTAGAAATTGTCGATGGTTTCATCATAATCGCAATAAAAATTTGTAATTATGATTTATTCAAAACAATATTAAAGTTATCTGGAAAAATATTTGATAAAACTATAGAGAAATTCACTCGTTTTGACCATTATGTGCTAAGATCTGTTCAATATACTAACATTGTAACATTAATAAAATTAGTGTACAACACTAAAAACCCAGATAAAGAAATATTTAAAGAAAATAAGGTGGATTTCTATATACCGTTTATCAAGGATTCGGTTAAGCAAGCCGTTTATATGTATTATCAAATAATTCTAAATTCTTCAAAATTTGAAAAAGATAAAGCTAAATCATATCTATTGGCAAATGGAGGATTTTTATGCGATTTTCTTGCTCCATTGCGTGATATTCATTTTGAAAATAAATTAAAATTATACAATAATGAAATTGGAGTTGAGGATAGTAAAGAAATAATAGCTGTCCTTAAAAACTCTATTATCTATTTCGAATGGCTGTTATATAAATACGTTCGAGAGACAAAGCTGCCGGATGAAGTGTTTAAATCTGTTGTAACTTATCTTGTCGGAAAAGGCAATATTGGAGTGTTTAATTTCCCAGGTAAAAATGGGATTGAAGATTATATCTTTTTTGCAGATAATCCGTTTGTCGACATATATGGAGCTGAACAACCAATAGACGATGAATACCAGAATTTTTTAATAACATATTCATTATATAAACATGTACAAGAACATAAAGAAGAAGATCAATTTTTGCCTTCGGAATTAATAAAAAGCGATACAGATGAAATTAATAAAGAAAAAATTAAGCAGATTATTTTAGCAATTGCGAATTATGACGGTTCTTTCTTGTCCCGATTACTCGAAATTGATAAAACAAAAATAGAAAAACTAAAAGAAGAATACAGAGTTTATTTAAACAATCTTTTAGGGAATGTAAAATTACGGCTTGATCAAGAAGAATAACGCGAATATTTACTGTTTAATAGCATTTGGTTTTGTTAATTTCCTGTAAAATCAAAATTCTTTTTCATTATGTTGGTTTTTTTGCAGTGGATTTCTATATTTAAGGATTATTTTTGAGAATTTATACAAATGAAAAACATATTTATAAAAGATTTAGGCGCTTACGTCGGCAAAGAGGTTACTCTTTCCGGCTGGCTGTATAATAAAAGATCAAGCGGAAAAATTAAATTTGTAATTTTACGCGACGGCACGGGCTACGTCCAGTGCGTTTATTTTAAAGGAAACGTAACAGACGAGGCGTTTGAAACAGCCGATAAGGTTACGCAGGAGTCCTCTATTATTATCACCGGCATAGTTAAAGCAGAGCCTCGCGCAGTAGGCGGATACGAGCTTGACGCTACCGGAATTGAAATAATTTCAGAGGCTCACGATTATCCTATTACGCCAAAAGAACACGGCGTAGAGTTCCTTATGGATAAAAGACATTTATGGCTCCGTTCAAGCCGTCAGGTGGCTATACTTAGAATAAGACACAGAATAGAAAAAGCTATAAGAGACTTTTTTGACAGCAGAGATTTTACTCTGATGGATACGCCTATTATTACCCCCGCCGCGTGCGAAGGGACTTCAACTTTATTTGAAACGGAATATTTTGATTTAGGCAAAGCGTATCTTTCGCAATCTGGTCAGCTTTATGCGGAAGCCGGAGCTATGGCTTTTGGCAAAGCTTATACGTTTGGTCCCGTTTTCAGAGCGGAAAAATCGAAGACAAGAAGGCACCTTACAGAATTCTGGATGGTAGAGCCGGAAGTAGCTTTTGCTAACTTAGACGACGATATGGACCTTGCAGAAGAATTTTTAGAGTATATTGTTCAGACCGTATTGACCGAAAGAGCCGAGGAATTAAAAGTATTGGAAAGAGATACTACAATGCTTCAAAACGTAAAGAGACCTCTGCCAAGAATTTCTTACGACGAAGCCGTAGCTATACTTATTAAAAAAGGACTTCCTTTTGAATATGGCGACGATCTTGGCGGAACGGACGAAACGGTAATTTCAAACGAGTTTGACCGTCCGGTAATGGTTCACAGATATCCGTCGGACGTAAAAGCGTTTTATATGAAACACGATCCTGAAAATGATAAACTTGCATTGGCAGTCGACGTGCTTGCTCCGGAAGGATATGGCGAAATTATAGGAGGAAGCCAGCGCGAAGAAGATTATGATGTGCTTTTAAGCAGAATTAAGGAACATAATCTGCCACAGGAAGCGTTTGAATGGTATCTTGATTTAAGAAGATTTGGTTCCGTACCTCACTCCGGTTTTGGATTGGGCTTAGAAAGAACAGTCAGTTGGATTTGCGGATTAGAACACGTGCGCGAGTCTATTCCATTTGCGCGTATGATTTACAGAAATACGCCATAATAAAAAAGGTATTACTTAATGTCACTAGAAATAACATTATTCGTAATTTTTGCATTAGCTGCGGCAGTATCGGCAGTAATGGTCGTAACGCGGTCAAATCCTGTAATAGCAGCTTTGTTTTTAGTCGTTAACTTTGGCAGTCTTGCCGGATTATTCTTAACCCTTCATGCGCAGTTTATAGCGGTGACGGAAATAATAGTATATGCCGGGGCGATTATGGTTCTGTTTTTGTTTGTGATAATGCTTATCAAGCCGGAAAACGAACAAAAATTTCTTGCTGTGAACAAAAAAATAAAATTAACGGCTGTATTTTTAGCGGCGTTGATATTAGTTCAGATTGCATATATAATATTATTTGCAAATCCTTCAGCCAGATTGAATCCTGATTTAAATGCAAGCGTACAAGCCGGAACGATAGAAAGTATAGGAACTTTAATATTTACAAAGTATATTTTGCCTTTTGAAGCGGCGGGTTATTTATTATTAGCCGCAACTATAGGCGCATTAGTATTAGCAAAAAAGAAGTTTGAATAATATGACGATACCAATTGAATACTATCTAATCCTTAGCGGATTTATGTTTCTAACCGGCGTTGTTGGCGTATTAACCCGCCGAAACGCTATTGTAGTTTTTATGTCTATAGAATTGATGCTGAACTCGGCAGATCTGACGTTTGTCGCTTTTTCTTCTTATCTTGGGAACTCAATCGGTCAGGTTTTTGTATTTTTTGTGATGACAGTGGCCGCGGCCGAAGCCGCAGTCGGTCTGGCTATAATAATAGCGGTATTCAGAAACAAAAAGACTGTAAACATAGATGAAATTAACATCCTGAAGTGGTAGTTTTTCAGGAGTAACTAATACGGATATTTAATACGAATCCTTAATAGCTTATGATTCAATATATATATTTAGCGGTTCTGCTGCCTTTATTAGGTTTCCTGATAAACGGAATCTTTGGCTCCAGAATTAAAAACGAAAAAGTAATCGGTATAATCGGCAGCGGCGCTATCGGTTTATCGTTTATTGTTATGTTAGGCGCATTCTTCCAGACTTTAGGTCTGCCGGTCGACCAAAGACAAAACATTGTTAAGCTCTTTACATGGATTAGCGCAGGCGGACTTAACGTCGGCGTAGCTTATCAGGTAGATCAGCTTTCGCTTATAATGGGGCTTATTGTAACGGGAGTCGGTTTTATAATCCACGTTTACTCCATGGGATACATGCATGGCGATAAGAGCTACTGGCGGTATTTTGCTTACCTGAATCTGTTTATTTTTGCAATGATGAACCTGATCTTAGGCGATAATTTTGTTCTATTGTTTCTTGGATGGGAAGGCGTAGGTCTTTGTTCATATTTGCTAATTGGTTTTTGGTACGATAGAAAATTTGAAAAAGGCACAACAAGCGAAGCCGCAAAAAAAGCCTTTGTAGTTAACAGAATTGGCGATTTTGGTTTTCTGCTTGGTATGTTTCTTATTTACCTTACATTTGGAAGTCTTAACTTTAACGACGTTTTCAGCCGCGCGGTAGCTATGCCAATTGAAACGTCGGTATTTACTTTTATTGCTTTGTTTTTGTTTATTGGCGCTACCGGAAAATCTGCTCAGATACCTTTGTTTGTCTGGCTGCCGGACGCTATGGCGGGTCCTACTCCTGTTTCGGCGTTAATACATGCCGCTACTATGGTAACCGCAGGCGTTTATATGGTTGCGCGATGTTCCATTATTTTTGCGTCGGCTCCTGCAATTATGACTCTTGTAGCCGTCGTTGGTTTGCTTACCGCATTTTTTGCCGCTACAGTGGGACTTGTACAAAATGACATCAAAAAAGTTTTAGCTTATTCAACTATCAGCCAGTTAGGCTATATGTTTCTTGCGCTTGGCGTAGGAGCTTTTTCAGCCGGAATATTCCACGTAATGACTCACGCATTCTTCAAAGCTCTTTTATTCTTAGGCGCGGGTTCTGTTATACACAGCATGCATGACGAACAGGACATGCGCAAGTACGGCGGACTGAAAAAATATATGCCTCATACTTACATTACTTTTGTTGTTGCCGCTCTTGCAATTTCCGGCATACCTCCTTTATCGGGTTTTTTCAGTAAAGATGAAATTCTCTGGAAAGCGTTTAGTTCCGGCGGTTTTGGATATTGGTTAGTAGGCGCGTTTACTGCTCTTATGACAGCATTTTATATGTTCAGACTGGTTACTCTTACTTTTGAAGGCAAACCAAGATTTGACGAACATAATGTGCATCCGCATGAATCGCCTAAAGTAATGACGATTCCTCTTATGATTTTAGCCGTCCTTTCTATAATAGGCGGATTTATTGGCATCCCTGAAATATTTTCAGGCGAACATGGCAATGTTTTTGAGAACTGGTTAGCTCCTTTATTTGCTCCGGCTCAAACTAAATTAATGACATATGGCAATCATTCAGCCTTTTTAGAAATACTTTTAATGGCTGTTTCTGTAATAGGAGCCGTATGCGCAATTCTTTTTGCAAGATATGTTTATCTTAAAAATATACGCATTGCAGGCAAAACGGTCAAAGCCTCAAAAGGCCTTTATACTTTGCTGTTAAACAAATATTATATTGACGAGCTTTATGAAGCTGTTTTTGTAAAACCAATCGGCAGATTTTCCGAAGCTTTTCTCTGGAAGATTAACGATAACAAAATTATTGACGGAGCCGTTAACGGAACAGCAAGTTTAGTATCGGTAATTTCAAATAACATAAGAAAAATTCAAACCGGCGTAGCTCAATTTTATGCATTAATTATGGTCGCAGGAATTGTAGCCGCTTTATTTTGGTTAATTATAAGTTTATAGAATATGGTAAACAATCAACTTTTATCTTACCTGCTTTTGACGCCTCTTATTGGAGGAGGACTCATCCTTTTTATGCCAAAAGCAAAAGAAAACGCAATACGCTATGCGGGGCTTTTTATTTCCCTAATAGCTTTTGTGATTTCGTTATTTTTGTATGCCGGGTTCGATCAGCATAACCCCGGTTTCCAGTTTACGCAAAAGTTTTTGTGGATTGATAACCTTAACATAAGTTATTTCGTAGGTATAGACGGAATATCTTTGCTGATGCTTTTATTAACCACTTTTCTTACGCCGCTTACGTTAATTTCTACCTGGAAGGGAGGAATTACAAAAAAAATTAAAGAGTTTACTTTCTTCATGCTGATGCTTGAAGTTGGAATGATTGGCGTTTTTATATCGTTAGATATGTTTTTGTTTTATATCTTCTGGGAAGCGATGCTTATACCAATGTACTTCATCATTGGCGTCTGGGGAGGCGAACAGAGAATATACGCTACAGTTAAGTTTTTTATTTACACAATGTTCGGCAGTTTGTTAATGCTTGTTGCAATAATATGGCTTGCCGTTTATGCGTCGGGTCCGTTGGGCATATTTACTACAAATCTTTTGGATTTATATAAAGTAGGTCCTAATGTTCCGCGCGATATTCAGAACTATATGTTCCTTGCATTTGCGTTTAGCTTTGCCATTAAAGTGCCTTTGTTTCCGTTGCACACATGGCTGCCGGACGCGCATACACAGGCTCCAACCGCAGGCAGCGTTATATTAGCAGGCGTATTGCTTAAAATGGGAACTTATGGTCTTATAAGATTTTGTCTGCCGCTTTTCCCTCAGGCAGCCGTTTACTTTGCGCCTTTCATTTCGATATTGGCAATAATAGGCATTATTTACGGCGCGTTAGTGGCTATGGTTCAAAAAGATATTAAGAGGCTTGTAGCTTATTCTTCAGTTTCTCACCTTGGTTTTGTGGTTCTTGGTATTTTTGCTCTTACGCAGGAGTCTGTTCAGGGCGCGGTCATTCAAATGGTAAACCACGGACTTTCAACGGGAGCCTTATTCCTTATTGTCGGAATGATTTACGAAAGAACTCATACAAGAGAAATTTCATTTTACGGCGGCATTGCTAAAATAGTTCCTATATTTTCGTTTGCCCTGATGTTTGCGTCGTTATCTTCGATGGGCTTGCCGGGGTTAAATGGTTTTGTGGGCGAGTTTTTAATTCTTATCGGCTCATTTAAATCGCCGGTATTAAACTCATGGTGGTATACAATATTTGCAGCGTCGGGAGTAATTTTTGCGGCAATATATCTGCTCTGGTTATACCAGCGGGTTGTATTTGGCGAAGTAAAAAATCCAAAATTGGAAAGTTTAACAGATTTAAGCCCTCGGGAAATGCTTATCTTAGTCCCGATATTCTTTTTTATCGTATGGATCGGAGTTTATCCAAGTACGTTCCTGAATATTTCAGCGGCTTCAAGCGGCAGAGTTATTGAACAGGTACTATATCCGTTAAGCTCTTTGGTTAAATGATGGATGTAATAAGGAAAGTTACAAAAATACTTCCTATTACTCTGTTTTTAATATTTATTGGTTTTCAAAGCGGCCTTTTGGCAAAAGGCGCGCAAAACGGCGCAACAGCGCAGGCTCCGGTTGTTCAGGCTGAACATGCCGCTAATGCTTTGCCTGATACGTTTATGGTTGTTCCGTTTATTTTGCTGTTAATAATGATAGCTACAGGACCGCTTCTTTATAAGAGGTTTTGGGAAAAGCATTATGTTAAAGTTTCGCTGTTATTAGCTTTCATTGTTATCAGTTATTATATGATTTTTTTAAACGACGCGGGTTCGGTTTTACATACAGCGTCGGAGTATATTTCGTTTATAGCTCTATTAAGTTCTTTATTTATTGTTTCTGGCGGTATTTTAATAAAAGTGGATAAAAAAGCTACTCCGGTTTTGAACGTGCTGTTCCTTTTTTTTGGCGCGGTCGTTTCAAATATAATTGGCACAACTGGAGCTTCCATGCTGTTGATACGCCCGTTTATTAAGATGAACCGGGGCAGAATAGCCCCTTATCATATTGTCTTTTTTATTTTTATCATTAGCAATATGGGGGGAGCCTTAACTCCAATTGGAGATCCGCCTTTGTTTTTGGGCTTTCTTAAAGGCGTCCCGTTTTTGTGGGTAATAGAAAACGTTTGGTATATCTGGCTGCCTGCAATAGCGCTGGCTTTAACTGCGTTTTATTTTTACGACGCGTCTAATAAAAAAGAAAGCGTTTCAAAAACAGAGTATACGGGCAAAGTTAAGATTAGCGGATATATAAATTTTGTTTACCTTGGCGTAATCATTCTTGCAGTGTTTATTGATCCGGGCGTTATATCGTGGGTTCCGTCTTTATCGCCTTTGCCTTTTGGTTTGCGCGAGGTTATAATGTTTGCCGTAAGTTTTGCGGCGTATAAAAAGGCTGACATTAAAATTCTGAAAGCCAACGAATTTGATTTTGAACCGATAAAAGAAGTGGCGTTTTTATTTATTGGAATTTTTGCAACCATGATACCGGCTTTACAGTTAATTGCTCACGAAGCCAAAGCCATGGGAACCAAGCTGGATGCAGGAATTTTTTATTGGTCGTCCGGAGCTTTATCGAGCGTTTTAGATAACGCGCCCACTTATCTCAACTTTTTAAGCGCTGAGATGGGCAAGTACGGGCTGAATGTAAATGTTAAAGCGGACGTTATAAATTTTGTTTTGAAAGATCCTCTTTATTTAAGAGCAGTTTCAGTAGGTTCGGTTTTCTTTGGAGCGTTTACGTATATAGGCAACGGTCCTAATTTTATGGTTAAGTCTATTAGCGAAAAAGCGGGTATTGAAATGCCAGGCTTTATGAGCTACATATTAAAATATTCGGTTATTATTCTTTTACCGCTATTTACAATAATTTGGTTATTATTTTTTTTCAATAGAGGCTGAGTATGAAAAGTTTAGACGAAGTTATTAAAAATAAATTAACCGGCTTATATTACAGAAACAGAATATTGCTGCCATTTACAGGCTACATTCTTAAAATAATGGTAGATGACGATATACTAACCGATTTTTCTATTGAAAACGGCAAAGTTGAAATAAACGAATATGAAGAATTTCTTGAACTGTATTTTCTTGAATATGAAGATTTAACGGAAGCGATTTCTAAGTTTGAATCAATTAAACTTGTAATTGTAGAAAAAGACAACGATATTTTTGATTTTGATAATCACAGAAAAATACTTTTATATCTGAATCAAAACCATCAGTTAAGTATTGAAGAAACTGACGAAGATATTTTATTTATTGAATAAATATTAGTATAAAAAATATGAATGAATTTTATTATATAATCCCTTTTATTATCCTTGCGGCGGGAATATTAATTTCTCTTGTTATAGAAATGTATTTTACTTCCAGCGAAAAAATCCTTCCCTGGTTTAGCATCCTTACATTTTTAGCCTCGGGTTTTTCTGCTTTGTTTCTGGTTAATAACGTAAAAGTCGTTTTTGAAAATATGCTTATGTCCGGAGGGAACGTAAACTTTTTTATATTTATTTTCAATCTTGGCGCGGCGTTAGTTACTCTGTTATCAATTGATTATATAAAGAAATATCATACTTATTACGGCGAGTATTATATACTGCTTATGTCTTCGGTTCTTGGAATGTCCCTTATGGCCGGGGCAAAAGACTTGATTGTAATATTTATGGGGCTAGAAATAATGTCCGTCTGTTTTTACGCTTTAGCTGGCATTAACAGAAACAAACTAAAAGCTAACGAAGCTTCGCTAAAATATTTTTTGCTTGGTTCGTTTGCAACCGGATTTTTAGTATATGGAATGGCGCTTGTTTACGGCTCCATGCAAAATACTTCGCTTGAATATTTATTTCTGAATTTTACTAAGTTTAATACAAATATCCTCTTTTTAGCTGGATTACTCTTTATCCTGTTCGGTCTATCGTTTAAGATAGCCGCATTTCCGTTTCATATGTGGGTTCCTGACGTTTATCAGGGTTCAGCCACTACTGTGTCGGCTTTAATGTCAACCGGCGGTAAGGCGGCTGCATTTAGCGCAATTATCGTATCATTCGCTTCTGTGCTTACGGTCGTAAACACAAATGTTTTTGCTCCGTATTTTGGCGCAATTGCCGTATTCTCTATGCTGTTTGGCAGTATTGTGGCTATAGCTCAAACGGATATTAAAAGGATGATGGCGTATTCTTCAATTGCTCATGCAGGTTATATGACTATTGGACTTGCTTCTGGGAATTCATACGGCGTATCCGGAATTATATTTTATTTAGCCGCTTACACTTTTATGAATATTGGCGCGTTTGGAATTATCTCTATTGTTGAAGGGAAAAACGATACTAACCTGACTATAAAGTCTTATGCAGGGCTGGCAAATAAAAAACCAATTCTTGCAGGGCTGCTTGCAATTATTATGTTTTCGCTTGCAGGGCTTCCTCCATTTGCAGGATTTTTTGGAAAGTACTATATTTTTATTGCCGCCGTTAAAGCAAAATTAACATGGCTGGCTATAGTCGGAGTAATTTCCAGCGCAATAAGCGTTTATTTTTACATAAGAATTATCGTTCTTATGTACTTCAAAGAATCTGAAGAAGATTTTGTAATTGAAAATTCCAACACTGGTTTATTGTCCGTTATAATAGCAGTTTTATTCGTAATATTACTTGGAATTGCGCCTAATTCGGTAATTAATTTAATTTCGTACTTCGCTAAGTAGCGGTTAGAACTATCAGGGAGATATATTTGTGATACCTTTATTTTTATCCTCTCAAATCAGGGAAGCGGATAATATTGCCGTTAATCAGGTTGGTTTCCCCGGAGTTATTCTTATGGAAAACGCTGCAATAGAAATATTTAATAATATAAAAAATTCATATCCCGGGTTTTCTCCCAGCGTTAAAATTGGCGTTATCTGCGGCAAAGGGAATAATGGCGGAGACGGTTTTGCCGTAGCAAGGCATTTCCTCAATAATGGAAACGAAGTAGTACTTCTTCATTTAAATAATATAGAAGAACTTACCGATGACGCTAACGCAAATTTTACGATACTTACTCAATATAAAATCCTTTCGCCAGTTAAATTAAAATTAAAAAAATTAAACTCAGCTAAAGATGTGCGACTGTTGGCCGACTGCGGAATTGTTATTGACGCTATTCTTGGCAGCGGAAGCGCTGGCGTTTTGAATCCTTTATTTACTAAAATAGTAGATGAGCTTAATTTGTTAAGCGGTTTTAAAGTCGCAATTGACATTCCCACCGGATTAGGCGCAAACACAGGTTATGGCGAGACTGTTTTTAACGCAGACGTTACGGTTACATTAGGCGAATTAAAAAGAGGATTGTTTTTTGCAGATGGATATAAATATTGCGGTAAAATTATAAAAGGAAATATCGGAATTCCTCCCGCTTTTTTCGATCAGTTTGAAGTTGACGATTATCTTATTGAGCCGGAAGACGCGCTATATTTTTTGCCTGTTAAAGGGAAAGCAATTAATAAGTACTCGTCAGGTAAAGTTTTGAATGTTTCCGGATCTGGGAAGTATTCCGGAGCGGCAATTCTTGCTTCAAAAGCCGCATTTAAAGCAGGCGCGGGAGCTCTGCTGTTAGCTTTCCCGCAAAGCGTTCGCAATCTGATTTCCAGAGGAACAGCCGAAATTGTTTTTGATTTCTATCCGGATAACGGCGAAGAATGCCTGACGGAAGAAGGAATTAAAAATCTTTCTGAAAAGATTAATTGGGCTGATTGCGTTTTAATCGGTCCGGGACTTGGGCGGTCTGATTCTACTGTTAATGCTGTCCGCTCTTATTTAAAGAGCAGAAAAAATAAAAGAACAATCATAGACGCTGACGCTATTTTTGCTATTGGTAAAAAAGAATATAAAAAATATGATTTAAGCGGAACTGTTCTTACTCCTCATATGGGAGAGTTTGCAAATCTGACAGGCGTTGAAGTTTCAGAAATTGAAAAAGATATTCTTAAATATGGCAAAGCGTTTGCCGAAGAAACCGGAGCGTTTCTTGTTTTGAAAGGCGCGCCGACAATTATTTTTAATCCGGATGGCGAAGCGTTTGTTAATGCGGCCGGAAATCCGGGCATGGCAAAGTTTGGAAGCGGAGACGCTTTAAGCGGAATTATTGCCGCATTTGCCGCCCAGAAAGAAAATACGGAAGAAGCGGTTATATCCGCAGTTTATTTGCATAGCCTTTCGGCCGATATGTTATTAAAACAGTACTCGGAATTTGGGTTTACTGCTACCAATATTATTGATAACTTTCCGAAATCTATAATATTTCTTAGGAACTCGTTTGTATAGACTAATAGAAAAACATAAAGCTCTTTTGGTTTATTTGCCTTTAGCGTTATATTGGGTTGTATTATTGATTCTGACTTCGCTTCCTGGAAAAGATGTGCCTAATACTAATATAAACGACAAAGTTGAACATTATTTAGCTTATTCAATATTGGCAATTTTATTGTGCTTTACGTTTGACTTTCAGAAAAAGATAAAATTTTTAGCCAAACAACCATATCTATTTAGCTTATTATTAGTCTCTTTTTACGGTTGTATTGACGAATTACATCAGTTATACATTCCCGGACGCTCATGCGACGTAAAAGACTGGCTTGCCGATACCTGCGGAGGACTGATGGGAATCGGGATAGTGCTCCTTATTAAGAGATTCAGTTCTAAAGTTGTAGCAGAACAATGATTCTAATTATTTTTAAATGAATTACATTTCAAATTGGCAAAAAGAAGTAAAAATATTATAAATAACAGGCAATATTTTGTCTTGTCAATTTACTTTTTGATAGTATTTGATTTGTTATTCCTTTATTTAGCTAAATATCTGAATCAAAAGCTTTCGATATTTGAATTCAAATTTTTTATCTTCGGCAATTTTCTAAATTTTCTTATCGCTCTTATTATTTTTGTCGGAGTTACGATTATATTTATTAAGAAAGACGCTTTCTATGAAAGGAAAAGATCGGCCTTATTGACGTTTCCTGCTGTTATTACGTTCTTTTTGCTTTTGGCTTTCTTTATGACGAAAATAAACCTGAATATTTCCAGCGGTTATTTTCTTCAGCAGCCCGTTAATAAGTTTGTAGTTGATTCGGTTTACTTTATATTCCTGGTATTACAGTTAATGTACTTATCTTATATCTGGATGTTGTTAATTGGCAGAACTGAATTTCTTGTTATACGCTCGTTGGTTAACGCATTTATATTGATTATTGGTTTTGTTGGTTTTGCTTTCTTTTATTCTATTTTTAGCATGCAGGATAAATATACAGGCGACGAAAATTTAACTAAAGCCGATGTAGCGGTGGTGTTTGGTTCGGCTGTATTTGCAGATAACAAACCGAGTCCCAGTCTTGCAAAGAGAGTAGAGAAAGCGGTTGATTTATACCAAAAGGGATATGTAAAGAAGATACAACTAACCGGAGGAAACGCTCCGGGAGAGCTATCCGAAGCTGAAGTCGGCTACAATGTAGTAAAACGTTTCCGGGTCGATTTGAAAGACGTTACAATGGAAAAAAAGACCTCTTCCACAACGGAACAGGTTCAGTTTATTAAACAGAACTTAGTAAAAAAAGATAAACCTAAGCAGATAATTGTTATTTCTGACGGTTTTCATTTGAACAGAATAAATGAGATATGTTATTTTAATAATATTCATCCGCAGTTAGTTCCTTCTGAACTTAAATTAAGCTGGGAAAAGAATATTTATTATAAGCTGAGAGAAAGCGTAGGGCTGATTTTTTTCTGGCTCTTCGCAATTTAGTTATTTAATAGTTAATTTTGTATTTGTAGTTATTATTTAGGTAGTTATTTGAAATGGCGCAATTATATAAACGTCGGATATTAAGAGAAAAAGTTCTTCAGATTTTATATGCTTATGAATTAAATAAGGATGGGCTTAACGCTTTAACCGAAGGAGTGATTTCTGATATCGCTTCTGAAAAGGAAAAAGAATTTGCACGTCTGTTAGTGTACCGCGTTCTTGGACATATAGATGAGTTAGACGAAAAGATAAATGAAAGAGTTGATAACTGGGAAATGGGCAGAATTGCAATTATTGATAAAATCTTGTTGAGAATCGGTATCTGCGAGCTTTTGTATTTCCCCGATATACCTCCAAAGGTATCTATAAACGAATCAATTGAAATAGCAAAAAATTTCAGCACCGCAAGCAGCGGTAAATTTATTAATGGTATACTTGACGCAATTCTTATTGAAATAAAAGAAAAAGGCGAGTTAAATAAAACAGGCAGAGGTCTGCTTGACGAATCTGTTTCTAAAACCAACACTGATGATGAATGAAAGAAAAAGGTAGAATATTTGTATGGAGTTTGTTCGACTTTGCAAATACTGCCTTCTCGGTTATAATCGTTACTGTAGTCTTTTCTAAATATTTTTCTAATTATGTGGCTTATGGCAATCATTCGCTTTGGGGAATTGCTGTAAGTATTTCTATGATTGCGGCCGCTTTGCTTAGCCCGCCGCTTGGAGCTATAGCCGATTTTTCCAGGAACCGCAAAAGGTTTTTGCTGCTGTTTACGCTTATTTCAATTATTTGTACCGCTTTAATGTTTTTTGTGAAGCAGGGGGACGTCCTCTTGGGCTTTACTCTCTTTGTATTGGCAAATATTGGCTTTGAGGGGGGGCTTGTGTTCTATGACGCCTTTTTGCCCAATATTACTGAAAAGAAAAACTACGGCAGAGTATCGGGATATGGTTTTGCAATGGGATATCTGGGAGCTCTAGCAATTTTACTTATCGCAATGGCTGTACTTCCTTCTTCTACCAGTCCAAATTACTATTTTTATGTTCGGCTTATGTTTGCAATAGCTGCATTGTTTTTTCTTATATTTGCCGCGCCGATATTTCTATTTATTAAAGAGCCTGAGTCCGGCGAGTATACAAGAGTATCCCTTTTAAAAAAGGGGATGTCCCGCAGCGCGCATACGTTCAAATCAATTTTTATAAAAAAAGAATACCCTGCAATTGCAAGATTTTTAATAGCGTTTTTTATATATAATGACGCAATAATTACCATAATTGCTTTTGCCGCTATTTTTATGTCGAATGTGCTTAAAATGAGCGATAACGAAATTATCCTCTTCTTTGTCGTAATGCAAAGTTCGGCTATCTTGGGCTCCGTGGTTTTCGGAATTATAGCGGATCATATTGGCCCTAAAAATACTATTGGTATTACGCTTGTTATTTGGATAGCGGTAGTTGTGGGCGCATTCTTTGTAAATTCAGTTTCGCAATTTTATGTCGTTGGGCTTTTGGCAGGAGTATCAATTGGCTCGTCGCAATCGTCAAGCAGAAGTCTTATGGCTTTATTAACTCCAAAGGAACGGGAAGCCGAATTTTTTGGTTTTTATGATGGGCTGTGCGGTAAAGCTTCGGCTATTATCGGTCCCTTTATTTATGGGATGATCTCTGATTTGTCTAACGACAGATTTGCATGTTTAGCGATGGGAGCATTCTTTTTGATTGGGCTGATTTTATTGCGGAATGTGCGCGTAGACAAAAATAATTCACAAATAGTTACATAAATACAGAAAAATATCATGATTATTAAAGACTGTGCTGTTTATAATGCCGATCCCAAACAAGGGCTGTCGGATATTCGCGTATTAAATGGAAAGATTTCCGAAATTGGTAAAAATCTCTCTTCGGAAGGAGAAACGATAATTGACGCGTCAGGTAAGACTGTAATTCCCGGAATAATTGAAGTCCATATTCAGGGAGCAGGCGGAGCCGATATTCTTGACGGAACGGAAGAAGCTTTAATTAAAATGGCCAAAACTTTAGCCAGGCTTGGAACTACAAGCTATCTTGGAACAACAGTTGTAAAACCTAAAGAGAATAACGCTCATCTGCGTTTTGCCAGGAAATATGTAAATAAAAAAACTGGAGGGGCTTATCTTTTAGGCTTCCATCTTGAAGGCCCTTTTATTAATCCAAAGAAAAAGGGGGGCTTGGATCCAAATAGTATTTATGATTCGTCTCCAGAAAAATTAGACGAAATTTATGAAGTCCTTGGCGATACTCTTAAAATGATGACAATAGCTCCTGAAATGCCTTGGAACCATGAGGCTATTAAATCATTGAGGGAACATAATGTTATCGCCTCCATTGCGCACTCAGACGCAACATATGACGAAGCTAAAAAAGGCATAGAGGTAGGCATTAACCACGTAACTCATATCTTTAACGCAATGCCTTCGCTTCTGCATAGAACTCCGGGACCTATTGCCGCTATATTTGAAAATAAAACCATTACGGCTCAAATTATTGGCGACGGGCATCATCTGCATCCAAGCATTGTAAAAACTATTTACCGCATGATTGGCGGCGATAGGTGTATTTGTATTACCGACGGTATGCAGGCTATGGGACTGCCGGAAGGAAAGTACGTTTATAACGGAAAAGAATATACTTCTAAAGACGGAGCCGCTAAATATGACGACGGCACTTTGATTGGGTCGACTATGAGTCTTTTGAATATTGCGTTTAAATTCCAGCAGTTTACAGGATGCACATTTGAAACCGCAATTAATACGGTTACAATTAATCCCGCCAAACTTTTGGGAATAGAAAAACAAAAAGGGCATATAGCCTCTGGGTTTGACGCAGATATTGTTATTATCGATAAGGACAATTCAGTCTTTACAACTATCATTGACGGCGAAGTAGTATATAAAAAATAATTTAATATTGTGGCGCGGACGTCTCGTCCGCGCATTGACAATTAATTTCAAATGATAATTTACATTTAGTGTGATATGTATTTACTTTCGTAAACTAAAAGATTGTCAAATTTCCGGAAGAAAGAACATCATATAAAAGAGCGGGGAGAATCGCTCGTTATTAATATGAAAACAAAAATTACAACTTTGGTCTTATTATTTTTATTCGCTTGCGTCGGTTTAGCGCAGGACAGCATAAAAACGGAAAAACTGAATAATTATAAAAATATATTGGGCAAATATCGACAAAATTTTGATGAGAAATCCAAAGAAGTTATTCGCATCGAAAAAGAAGTTAGTATAGGGAAAAATAAAAAACCGATAGTTAAAAACAGGACTTTTATAGCCAATGATACTTTATTTAAAATAATTGTAAAAGCTATTTATGAAGCATGTGAAATTGATCCAGTAGAACTGAGAAGAACTATAAATCAAGATCCTGAAAAAAACAAAAAAGAAATAAAAGAAGACGTCGCTAAAAATCAACAGATTGAAAAACCGTATGGATTAATAGAAGGCGCTTTTGAAGGCGAACTTAAAAAACATTTTTCTAATACTATCTATTTGTTAACAAGAATACCTGTCTATGTAAAAGCAAAAGTCTTATCTATAAGACAAATAGAAGAATATAATACTTTAGGCGGTCATTCAATACGATCTGATAAATATATAATAAGATTGCAAGCTGAAAAAGTAATTAAAGGGAAAATCCCTTTAATTGAACAGCCAGAATTTGAAGTGTACTATAGATATTGGGAACCTGTTTCAAAGGACTATATCGTTGGCAATAGCTATTTATTCCTAATATGGAATAGGGATGTAGACGATACTCCATGGCAATATGCCGTAGCAACATTTATTGATGAGCATGGTGGCAGACTCTTAGTTAAAAATAATATATTGTATGATGATTATAATATTTTTGGTTTAGGTAAAGAAGTTAAATGGACAGATTTTGTTAATGCAATAAATGATAAAATTTACAGAATTAAAAATTTGATGGATTATTAATCGGCAATAAAAAACAATTTGTAAGGGGCTGAAGATATTTAAATTTACAATTATAATAAATTATTAAAAATAAAAGGAAAAAAATGAAAAAACTCCTACTATTGACGGCTATATTATTATTAGGCATTTCTGCGAATGCGCAAAAATGGCAAAAAGTGGATTCTGTATTCGCTCCTATCGGGATAACAGTAAAATCATTTTCCGCTCCTGCGTTCGGCGATCTGAACGGAGATGGAAGTCCTGATCTGTTCCTTGGAACGATAGAAGACTATGCAACTTTTTATTATAACACAGGCACGTTTATAAATCCTCATTATACTAAAGACACAAACGTAACGCATCCGATTTATAAAGATGGCTATACTGGGACTAACAGTAATTATCCGGTGTTGGTCGATCTTGACGGCGACGGGGATTTGGATCTTGTTATTGGCGGATATAACGGTCTGCTTTTTTACAGAAACGTTGGCGATAAAACACATCCAGTATTTGAGAGCGATACGACTGTATTTGCTAACATCAACTCTTTAATTGGCAGCGACGGGAAACCTGCATTTGCAGACCTTGACGGCGATGGAGACCTTGACTTGTTAGTCGGCACAGGAGAGTCCTTAAGCGGCGGTCCTGAATCTGGATTAACGTTAGGGTTCAGAAATATTGGAACTAAAAGCGCGCCTATCTTTGCATTTGATAGCGCTCTAGTAGTTGGTCTTCCAAAATTTAGCTACAATTCTTATCCGGCTTTAGCCGATCTTGACGGCGACGGCAAGATCGATCTTCTTTTAGGAAGCGATGGAGGTTCATTAGCATATTATAAAAATACAGGCTCAAAAACTAATCCTGTATGGACTTCTACGAGCGGAGTTTTTGCTTCGGTTGAATCATCAACGTACTGGAAAAATCCAATCCTTTATGATATAGACGGCGACGGCGATCTTGACTTAATTTATGGAACTTCAAACGGACTTATTTATTTTTATCAGAATGTTGGAACTACGACTGCGCCAAAGTTTGCTAATGTAGCTTCATATTTTAAAGTAGTAAAATCTTCAGGCGCCGCTACTGTATCTTTTGGCGATTTTGATAATAACGGAACGCTCGATTTACTAAGCGGTTCAGCAGTTGGCAGTTTCCAGTATTTTGCAAATGGAGGCTCTAAAGCTCAGCCTGCATTAGCTTCTAAAACCGGAACTATTTCTTTGTTAAATCCTGCATCATATACTGCTCCTGTTTTTATTGATATAGATGGCGACGGCGATTTGGATATTGTCAGCGGTTCTTTAGGCGGTAAGCTTTATTGCTATCTAAATAATAAAGGCTCTTACACAGAAAACACTAAAATATTTGCTACTGTAAACAATAACTCAATTTACTTTAGCGCGCCTGCTTTTGGCGATATTAATGGCGATGGCAATATTGATTTGCTTGTAGGAGCCGAAACCAGCACGGATACGAAATTTTATCTGAATACCGGCAATAACACATTTGTGCAGAATGATACTATGTTTGCCGGAGTAACTTTCCCGAGTAATGCTCATCCTGTTTTTGTTGATGTAGACGGCGACGGAGATCTTGATCTTGTTATGGGTAATGGCTGGGGAGACGTTATTTATTATGAAAATACCGGAACAAAAACAAAACCAGTCTGGACGAAAAATGAAACTTTGTTTGCCGGAATATCTGTTCCTCAAAATTCTTTCCCAGGTTTTGCAGATCTTGACGGAGACGGGCGCAAGGACTTTATTTTAGGCGAGTATAATGGAAACTTCGCTTTCTATAAAAATCTGTTTGCTACTCCTGTTACTGCAGTAAAGGATAAACCTCAAGCGGCTATAACAAGCTATAAGCTTGAACAAAATTATCCGAACCCATTTAACCCAACGACTGTTATCAGATACCAGATACCGTCGAATTCGATGGTATCTATAAAAGTATTTGACGTATTAGGCAACGAAGTGCAGACTCTTGTTAACGAAGAAAAAAGTCAGGGTTCGTATCAGGTTCAGTTTAACGGCGCTGGTCTTGCAAGCGGCGTGTATTTTTATCAGTTAAAAGCAGGGGATAATGTTTATACTAAAAAGTTAATGTTATTAAAGTAAGAATTATATAATTGTGGCGCGGACGAGAGCGTCCGCGCTAATTATAAGAGTATCTAAACAAAAAATCGTTACAGTTAGTTTTTCTTAAACCTTTTCTTCTCTTCAGATGTCATTTTTTCGCAAGCGTATTGCATTATCAAACGCGGAGCGGTGTCTTTCCATTTTTCTAAAAAACATTCCGTTTCTCTTCTGTTAATTTTCCAGGCTTCGCGCAAAAACCATCCAGCACCCTGATGAACTTCGCGTTCTGCGTCGCTCATCAAAGGTTCAATTGCCGCTATGTAAGGGAGAACGTTTTTTGTGACCTTCATTGGCTTAATAAACGTAACAGGAACGCATCGCCTCTGAAATTTATAAGGGGATTTCAGCCATTTGATAAAATCATCTGTATTGGCAATATTTTGAGAAATAAATTTGGGGAGCATAAACATTCCAAGTATATCTGCATGCGCCCAGTTTGTAACGCCTTTTTCAAAGAAGCCCGCTATACTGTTAAACGTATCCATTGAGAATTGTTTGGAAAGGTTGTTTAATAACAATAAGCTCATAGAAATTTCTTCATACATTCCGCCATTTAAACTCATATTGATAATGTCGATTACGATAGGCGGGGTTAATTCTTTAAACTTGGATAGTTCTTTTACTTTTTCTCTTGTTTGAGCTGTAGTAAGGCCATAACCGACATAAGGCTCTTTAAAATAGCGCTGAGATTTTTTTACGTTTTCAGGGTCGGCATGTTCTACGCAGTAATTGCGCAATTCTTCAAAAATATCTTTTGAGGTCATAAAAAGTCCAATGAATAATTTTAAATAGGAAGAAGCGATTATAGAAGTAAAAATAATTAAGATGGGGAAATAATAAAAATGGAATTAAGAAGAAAAGCGGGACTGAAGAAAAAATCTCATACGAGGTATCTTTTGAGATGTAAAGGGAAGATAATCCCGCTTTATGAAAAAAATGCCGAAGCGGATAAAAAATAAAAGCAAGGTCCAAAGAAGAGAGGGTGCGCTTCTATACTGGACCTTACTTTTAGTGTGTATTGTTTTATCTATCGCTTAAACGCCTGCAACTCTTCTCTTGTATTCGGCTAAAGCTGCGTCTAATCTTTCTTTAGCAGTAGTATCGCCTGGAACATTGTGAGAAGGGTGAATATATAATTTAACTCCGCGGTCGGCTAATATTTCGCCAACTGTAGTAATTGTCATCCAAACCATGGAAATAAAAGCCATTGTAGATAGAGGACCTAATTTATCCTGATGATTCTTTACTACAACAGAAGCGTCTTCTGCCGGAGCGCAAGAATCGACTACGATATCGGCAATGTCAAAAATAGTCTTGCCTGAAGCGTGACGGGTTTGTTTGCCTTTAGCATTTGCCGCAGAACCATAAGCAATTACTTTCATTCCTCTTTTCTGAGCTTCAAGAGCGACGTCGATGTTTACGCTATTAATGCCGGTGTGAGAAAAAATCCACATAGTGTCTTTTTTATCAAAATCCCAGCTTTTCATAATTGCCTGACCGTAGCCTTCAACTCTTTCAAGGAATAAAAATTGATTAATACCCATTTCGCCAAAGATATGTGTGAAAAAAGTAAGAGGAAGTTCAACAATTGGATGGAAACCAACGAAACCGCCAATTCTTGGATACATTTCTTCGATAGGAATAGTTGCATGTCCGCAGCCAAAAGTGTGAACCCAGCGTCCAGCTTCAATAGAATCAGCCATTACTGTAGCTGCTTTTTTAATATTTTCCATTTGAGTAGATTCGATTTTACCCATAAGATTTCTGGCATTATCAAGCCATTCTGTCGCTAACATATAGTCTCCTGTTATATTTATGATTTTATTCGTACTGATATTCTTTTAATCGATATTGATAAAAGTAAGCTCATTATTAAAGCGCTTATAATTAATATAAGGGGGAGTTTTTGAGCTCCAACTGCTCCCACAAAGAAATTTATTAATGTGTTGCCAATCAACGCTATTGCAAGCGCGATGCTAAAAGCCGTGCCGGATAGATTGGAATAAAGCTCCGCTACAAAACCGAGTATTACCGGGAAGCCCGCCGCAAAACCGATGCCTATCAAAACTAATGCAATTACCGCCATTACAAAACTTGACGCTACGTACATAGTTATACCGCCCGCTAAAATAAAGGCGTAACAAATATACTGAACAGTCGCCGGTTTCATTTTCTTTAACGCTGAACCAAGAATTAATCTTGTTAACGTTAAAGCTATCACCTGTGACGAAAGAACAAAAAGAGCGTTGGCTTCAGAAATATTCAAACTGCCTTTAAGAAAGGAAGTCGTCCAGTTTCCAACAATTCCTTCCACGCCGCTTTCAAAGAAAAGTATGAAGCCTAACAGAAGCAAAGTTGAGTCTTTTATTAACGATAGACTTTGCTTGATAGGGAAGCCCTGCGCCTGTTTTGGAACAGGGAAGGCAATTATGCAAAAATATACAAGCGGAATAAGGACAAAAAATCCAATTCCTGAAATAATAGTTTCATAAGAAAATGTTTTTGAAAGCAAACCTAAAACAGCAGGCATCGAAATAGCGCCTATCCCAAAAAACACGCCTAGCAGGCTCAGGCTGGCTCCTTTAAATTCAGATGAAATATCTGCCGCTAAAGCGTTTGTGCCGCCGTTAAGACCGCCTCCTGCAACTCCTATGATGAAAAAAGAGATCTGAAGAATAAAAAAAACATTTGCCATTGCAATTGCTTCTATTCCTATAAAAACTAATGCAGAGCAGACGATCATAAATTTTTTATAGCCAAATCTGTCAACAATAGGGCCAAAGAATATAGAGCCGGCTAACATTCCAAATGGAAGCGACGAAGCCAAAGACCCGGCTGTAATTGCGTCGACCATAAATTTGGTTTTTATAAATGTGAAAATAGCGCCTAAGGAAAGAAATACGATGCCAAAAAGAAGCATTCCGATGCAAGCCGCGGCAAACACTAAATTTTTCTTATACATTTTTACTCTCGTTAATTTCTAAATAAAGGACTAAAATTTCAATGCTAAATAACCTGCTCCAAGCAGTCCGGCTTCGCTGCCGATTTCAGATACTTCTAATTCTACCTGGTTGATGCTGATTGGCTGAGCCCATTTCCGGGCTTCTGTCATAATGTCGTTCAAAAACTGTTTTGCCGGTCCAAATACGCCGCCGCCGAAAATAATTTTTTCCGGGTTAAAGAGGCTTACTAGGTTGGCTACCGTCATACCCCAGAACTGAACGCTTTGCGCTAAAACTTTTTTTGAAAGCGGATCGTCTTTTGCATATCCGTCAAAAACGTCGTAAGCCGTAATGAGGCTGATATCTTTATTTCTTAAAATTCCATCGTAATCTTTTTCGTTAGCAAGAAATTCCTTAGCTACTTTAGCTATGCCTTCGCCTGAAGCGTGGTATTCAAAACATCCGCAGCTTACATATTTATCTTCAAAAGGGCGGTCTAAAGCAAGCCAGCCAATAGCTCCGGCGATGTCGTTAGAGCCTCTTAAAATGGTTCCGTTGGTTAATATTCCTGCGCCGATGCCAGTGCCGACTGCTAAGAAAATAGCGTCGCTGCATCCTTTAGCTTTGCCCTGCCAGGCTTCGCCAAGTATATAGCAGGCGCGGTCGCTGTCAATTTTTACTTTAATTTTGTCGGAAGGCAAAATAGATTTAATTTCTTCTAATAAAGGATAATCGTCCCATCCCGGGATATTGGGCGCCCACACCTTGCCCGTTTTAGAGTAGCTAATTCCCGGGATGCAAACGCCTATCGATTCGACCTCAATATTTTCTTCTTTGGCGGTTTTAAAAAAATCTGATAGCATTTCCTTTACCAAAGCGCCGACATCTTTTCCTTGTCTGCCTTCAAGATGAAGAATGCTTTTCTTTTGGAAAGCTCCTTCAGCGTTGAAAATTGCGCCTGCCAGCTTTGTTCCTCCAAGATCTAACCCTATCACCGCCATATAATTTGCTCCTTAAGGATAATAAATTATTAAATGAATGGTGACAAATTAGATGTTGACTGGTAGAAATGTCAAGAATTAATTTGTTAGAAAAAAAAGGTTGACAATGGATAAATAAAATGGTATACTAAAAAGAGAGCTAAATTTTACCAAGAACTAATTGACCTGCTCCGAACAAACAAGCGTCCCGTCCCAATTTAGAACCAAGAAATTTTACATTTTGAATATTATTAGGCAGAGCCCATTTATTAGCTTCGTTCTTAATTTCCTCAAGAAAAATATTAGCGGGACCAAATAAAGGCCCTCCGAATACAATTATTTCCGGATTGAGAATACTAATTAAGTTAGCTAAAGCCATGCCCCACAGCTCGGTAAACTCTTTCATTACTTTTTTTACTATTGGGTCTTTTTGGTTATAGGCTTTTATAATAAGGTCGTAGGTTAATTCGTTAAGATTTTTGTTTCTAAAAAATCCGGCGTAATTTTCATGTTTGGCAATTGATCCTTTAGTAAGCTCTATTATTCCTTTCCCCGAAGCTCTGTTTTCAAAATATCCCCTTGCTTTGTATTCGTCTTTATAAGGCCTGTCCATTGCAAACCAGCCTATTGATCCTACGGCGTCGTTAAAACCGTGCAGCACTCTTCCGTCAATCAACATTCCAGCTCCAATTCCGTTGCCAGCAGACATGTAAATAGCGTTCTTACAGCCTTTGGCTACTCCAAGCCATGTTTCTCCAAGGATACAACAAGTGCGGTTGCTCGCAATTTTTACGCGGATGTTTTTGCCTTTTATTAAATCGCTTATATCCTGAAGCAGCGGATAGTTTTCCCATCCAGGAATATTAGGAGCCCAGACTGTGCCGGTTTTTGAGTAACTTATTCCAGGCACTGCTATCCCTACAGATTTTATTTGGATTGGATCGTTTGCATATACTGCTAAAAACTTTTTGATTTGTTTTTGAACTAATACGCTAATTTCAGCTCCTTTGAACTTACCTATCGGCGTTTCCTCTCTCTCAATTATTTTACCGGAAGTTCCAACTATTGCGTAAGTAACTAAAGCGCTTTCAATATTTATTGCAATTACAGCCATTTAATTCCTTTGTGGTTCAGATAAGAAAATATAAGCGTTCTAAAATTACAACTTTTCAGGATATTATCAAATTATTTTGTTAATAGCAAGTTATTTATTACGAAAAATATAATCTTGACTTACTTGACATTGACGAGCTAAGTTTGCAACAAATCTTAAAGTATAAATGATGGAGTTATTTATGAATAAAGTTTCTACGTTTCTAAATTGGCGCCTGATACTTTGTTGTTCATTGTTGTTCTTTCAGTTTATTCTGGCTGGCAATGGAAAGATTGCAGGCCGGATTATTGATAAGACCACAAAGGAGCCTTTACCGGCCGCTAATATTATCATTACGCATGAAATCGTTTCTGGGGGGCGAGAGATTAAATTAGACCAGGTTCTTGGAGCCGCTTCGGACGCTGATGGATATTATTTTATCCTTAACGTTCAACCGGGAGTCTATGTTCTAAAAGCCAGCATGATCGGATATAAATCGGGGACGCTTAAAAACGTCGTAGTTGAATCCGATAGAACAATCAACGCAGATTTTGAGATTTCATCCTCTTCTATGGAAGTTGGCGAAGTAGTCGTTACAGCTAAAAATGAAGTAGTGAAGAAAGACGTTTCCGGAACTCAGGAAGTAATTAGCACGGCAAGAATAGCCACGCTGCCTGTTACGCGCGTTGATGAGTTCATAGGTAAATTAAAAGGCGTTACGCTTGTAAGCGGCAATGACGGCAACGGTCTTAGCGTCCGCGGCGGCGCTATCAGAGAAACAGATAT
Source organism: Ignavibacteriales bacterium UBA1304 (assembly GCA_002307295.1). Taxonomy (GTDB): domain Bacteria; phylum Bacteroidota; class Ignavibacteria; order Ignavibacteriales; family Ignavibacteriaceae; genus UBA1304. The sequence continues at coordinate 201,328 of DBTY01000055.1, read as the reverse complement.
TCGTCTTGACGGAGCTTCTTTGCAGGATCCTCGTTCGGATAACTCGTATCTGTCGCTTAACTCAACTACCATTGACCAGATTCAGGTTATTACTGGCGGGTTTGAAGCCAAATACGGCGGTATACGTTCAGGTCTTATGAACATTACTACTAAAGAAGGACATAGAGACCGTTATACTGTTAATATTAAAGGGGACTTTACTCCTCCAAATCAAAAAAGGTATTTTGGAACTGATCCTTACGGCACAGACTCTTGGATTTATAAAGTTTATGCCGGACAGTACGCTTATACAGGAATAAAAACTAAAGCGGACTCAGCCGCTGTGCCGCGCGAATTTTGGAGTTTTAGAGGATGGAATAAAGATGGCGTTAAAACTCTTGATTCTGCCCAGAACAGAGAATTATGGTTATACCAACATCCTCAATATAAGTACGGCAATAAACCAGATTATTATTTTGAAGGAAGCGTTACTGGACCATTGCCGGGAGAAGGATTGCCTTTGATAGGCGAGTTTGCTGAAAGAACTACGTTTATGGTCGGTTTTAAATATGAAAATACCCAATTCGCTTTCCCTCTTGGGCCAAGAGATCATTACCTCGATTGGAATGCGCAGTTAAAACTTACTACAAAAACTTCTGACGATTCAAAGCTTTCGATAAACGGCATGTTTGCTAAAATTCAAACAAACAGCAGCGGCGGAAGCACTACTTATGGAGGCGCGTTAGTAGACCAAAGCACAAGTTTTGGCTTTCTTTCCGGTTCTGAAAGTTCAGTCAATACTCAGGGCGGTTTATTAGGCGGCACTGAAGGTTTGTTCCAGATGTATAACAAAAGCCGTTTCCAATATTATGATCAGAGATATGCATTAGGTGGAGCCAAGTACACAAAAACGCTATCGAAGAATTCATTTTATTCGATAAGCGCACAAGTTGGTTATACAGACCAGACTTTGAACCCATACATACTTGATACGACCAACCCAAGTAATAAAAAGATTTTTTATAGCGCTAAAACTAAAAAGTACTACACCTATTATAACACTCCTTCTGGAGGAAGCCCTGACGGTTCTACGAACCCATATGACGACGTTCTTGGCACGTTTCAGCTTGCAGGCGGATTGCAGCGCGCAGATTCTTCTTATAGCTGGGTAGGCGAAATAAAAGGCGAGTATGTCACTCAATTGGGCAGACATAATCAGGTTGAAACCGGTTTCTCTGCAAGACTTGAAGACCTCTATGTATATTCAGGTTCATGGTTGCAGGCAAAGGTCTCATACACTCCTGATTTATGGCAGTATTATAGAGTTACTCCTTTGACTCTTGGATATTATGCTCAGGATAAAATGGAATTTGAAGGAATGATTTTGAATGCAGGTTTGCGTTTAGACTGTTTCGATCCTATGAAAAAAGGTTATGAGATCGGTTTTCCTTCAAATTACACATACCGGGAATTGTATGATCAAATCTATCAAAATTTAGCCGGCGAATGGGGCGGCTATCAGAGATGGCTTGAATTCAGAGAAATGTTAGCCGATCCTTCCGGATGGCCAAGAACTAGTAATAATGTTCAGGTGCATTTGTCTCCTCGTTTAGGCGTATCGTTCCCTATTACCGAAGCGAGTAAAATTTATTTTAACTACGGAGTTTTTTATCAAAGACCGGCTACGTCATTTTTGTATAATCAATCGGTTGACATAGCTTCAATTACATTGCCGACTCCTGAACTTAAAATGCCAAGAACCACTTCATATGAATTCGGTTATGAACAAATGTTTTTATCGCAATTTGTATTTAACGTAACGGCTTATTATAAAGATTTACAGAATGAGCCTTTATCAAGAAAATATGTAAACTATGACGGCGATAATATATTAATTAAGTATTATCCTGACGCTTACAAAGATATACGAGGAGTAGAACTTAGACTTGAATTGCCTCAAAGCGATTTTGTTTCGTTCTATGCAATGTACGATTACATGCTGCAAAGCAAGGGTCAATCAGGTTTGTCCGTTATTTATGAAGATAAAGTTGACGCGGCAGATCAGCTAAGAGCGGCTAATCTTACAAATACCGAACCTATGCCGAGAGCTAATTTGAACCTAAACATATTTACTCCAAGCGATTTCGGACCAGAATGGCACGGAATTAAATGGCTTGGCGCATGGATGGGTAGTTTCTTGTTTGAATGGCAGTCTGGCGGAAGCGTTCTTTGGAATTCTGAAGAAACAGATGCAAAAAAGAGAATTTATGTAGACGCTGTTGATTATTGGAATTTAGATTTTAGAGGCGGTAAAACGTTTGAACTTCCTATTGGAACTTTGGAATTTACAGTTACAATCAAAAACTTAACAAACAATAAATGGTTGAATTTTGATAATATGACGACATCGCAATATGACGCTTATAAAAACTCGCTTAAACTGCCGTTCCAGGGCGGAAGCGATAAGTGGGGCCAATATAAATCTGACGACAATCATATAAAGGTCGGCTGGAATGAGTCTACCATATTCCTAAATCCGCGCAGAATTATTGTCGGCTTTAGGTTAAATATATAATTTATCATAACAGATTTATAAGCATTAAGTATTAAAAGGAATAAAAATTATGAAAAAAAATAGACTTAAATTTTATACGATGGTCTTCTTTCTTTTGCCATTTTGTTTGACTTTTGGTCAGGCTCTGGTCTATAATCCTAAGCCGATGAATTTGGATGTAAACAGAATTCAAATGAAGATGAGCAAAGTAAACGGCGAAGGAGGATTGGCTACTCAATTTAGCTGGATGCTGACGGGTACAAATCCGCAAACGACTGAAATATTTTATTGGCCAAGAGATAGATTTAGATCAAATATGCTATATCAGATTTACAGCCCTATTTGTCTTGACGAAAACGGAATACAAGACACTACCGGAACCAAATGGGCGATGGGCGTAAATGCAAGCGGCGTTGTTACAAATGCCGGAACTACCGATTGGGGCAGAGAAATAAGACGCTATCGTCCGCCGAACATTGTTGTAGACGGAGTTACAGTTACAGCTCCTTTTAACTGGTATGTCGATCGTTCTATTAAATCTGATATTATACTTGAATTTGAAGATGTGTGCGGACAATTTGGATTAAGAAACCACGTCCAAATTTATGCTTTTTCTAACCAAAACCATGGCGACTATTTCATCTGGAAATCGACTAACAGATTTACAGGCGAGTTAAGAGTGCCGCGTGAAGCATCTGGTAGAAAGAGATTGCCTGATCAAACAATTAAGTTTTACCTTCCATTGGCGTTTAGTTTTGGCCCCACAAAAGCGGGCGAGTATTATGTTAACGGCAGTTATGCTTATGAAGGCGAAGACGATCTTGATAGCTGGTTTAAAGGCAAATCTCAATATAGCGCTTCGGGCGCAAGAGATTCGTTATACGTTGGGTATTATTGGGATTCTTATAACACTGTCGGTAAACCATATGCAAACGGATCGTATGATAATACAGGCGATCCGGATAAGACTACAGGCGTTTTGCATTCTGCGCAAATTCCAGGATACGCTTTGCTTTATGCAAGTAAATCTCCGAACGATAATACCGACGACAGAACTCAGCCTTTTGCAATTACGCACGGCAGTATAAATGACGACTTCTGGGGACATAACAGCAAATATAAAGGTTTGTACTCCGGCACAGGCGACGGTAATAGAGGACAGTTTCCTCTTGACATAGTTTCATCGGGAGTTAAACCTCAGCCGGATAAAGGACCTATGCGTTTTATTACCGTTGGACCATATTCGCTTACTAAAAATGAAACTCAAAACAGATACGATTCTGTTACTACCGTTTATGCTGTAGGAGCAGGCTCTATTAGTACTGACGAAGCTGATTCCTGCGGAAGAAAATGGCTGCGCGGCGAAATTACAGATCAGCAGAAAAAAGACTGGATTATGCACGGAAGAGATTCTTTGTTCCAGACATTAGACAGAGCTAACTGGGCATGGAATAGAATATCAAAAGGATTATCAGTCCCTGCAGCTCCTGCTCCGCCTGATATCAACGTAGCTTCTGGTCCTGATAGAATTACTGTAACCTGGGGTTATCCAGACGCATCATATTTTAAAGACGCAGTAACTAACGTAGACGATTGGTATGCATGGCGCGTATATAGAAAAAAAGGCGCGCTGCTTTTTGACGATCCTCTTGATAAAGCAAGCGGAGCTAAATGGGAACTGATCTACGAAACTACCGATAGAAGCATTACTACTTATGTAGATAAAAATGTTGAGAGAGGCCAGGACTATTATTATGCGGTTACCGCTTTAGACGACGGCTCGCAAAATAATAATGAAATTGATAATGGACAAAAACTAGAAAGTTCCAGATATCAAACCTGTTCCGATTTGCCTGCGGTTTCATATAAACCGGGGTTAAATGTTTCCAATAAAGTTAGAGTTGTCCCTAATCCTGTTACCGTTGGAGCCGGAGCTTTAGGTTTTGCCGGCACGCCTGATAAAGTGCTATTTGTAAATCTACCGCTTCAGTGCACGCTCAGGATATTTACTGAAACAGGCGATTTGGTTACTAAAATTGATCACTATGGAACTGGCGATCATGAATGGAATCAAAGAACCAGCGACAATCAATATATTGCAAGCGGCATATACATATTAGTCGTTTCCGACGCGAAGGATATAAACGGGAAATCATTAGATAACCAATTTGTAAAATTCGTCGTCATCAGATGATGTTTGGCGGTATTTAACCAAGTGAAATTAATTTACTTTATTGGAGGTAATAATGTTAAAATTTTATAAAATAGCATTTTTATTTATACTTGCATTTGGGCTTAATATCAGCTCCAATGCTCAGATAACTAAAAAGGCGCAGGTAGGGTTTCGCTTTCTTGAAAATCCTGTTTCGGCTGAAGTTGTAGGCCGCGGCGAAACCGGCACTACTACTACATACAATTCAAACGGCATCTTCTGGAATCCGGCTCTTATCGGCAGAATTAAAACTACTGCCGATATCAGCCTTAACTATACCAATGGAATAGCCGATATTAATTATAACGCAGGCGCTGCTACTTATAGAGTCGGCAATTTTGGCGTAGTTGGCGTAAGCTTACTATCTATGGATTATGGCACATTTTACGGCACTCGCCGCGCTGTTAACGATAACGGTTATGTTGAAACCGGCGAATTTTCTCCTACGGCTTATTCGGCAGGAATAACTTTTGCGCAGGAAGTCAACGATCGTTTTTCTTACGGCGTTACTTTGAAATATGCTTATCAGAATCTTGGCTCAGCCTGGGTTGCTCCTGAAGGCGGCGATATTGCCGACGCAAGTCTTGCAATAAGCCAAAAGAAATACAAAACCGGCGGTCTTGCTGCCGATGTTGGCGCGCATTACGATTTTCAATATCATGGATTTTTATTCGCGGCTGTTCTACAGAATATTTCTCGCGAGTTTAACTATGAAGGCGAAAAATTTCCTATGCCGTTTTCTATTAATTTCGGTTTCTCTATGGAGCCGCTTTCGTTCTTTGACGGCTTGCTAGGGAATGACCATAAATTTGTCTTAGATCTTGAGTCGCGACATCCGCGCGATTTTGAACAAAAATTTAAAATCGGCGGAGAGTATAGCTTTATGAATACTTTTTTTGCAAGAGCCGGTTATATGCAGGGCTATGATGAAAGAGGGCTTACTGCAGGGCTTGGAATAAACTATAAAGTATCGGACGTCCCTTTGAGAATTGACTATGCTTATCTTCCATTTGGAATATTTGGAGGAGTTCATTTCCTTTCTCTTAGCATTAGCTATAAGTAAAAAATTCTCTCTTACATGAACACAACAGAGGCGGCTTAAATAAACGAAGTCGTCTCTGTATTTTTTTTTATTAAATTGTGATTTTATAAATGTTTATTTAGGCGTAATATGTTAAAAGTTTTTTCTTTTTTTTTATTTATAAATTTTGTCGTTTTAGCTCAAACTAGCTGGATAAGAATTAACCAGCTTGGTTATCTTCCAAATTCTAAAAAAGTCGCCGTATTAGTAAGTAAAGAAATTTTAAACCCAAAGTTTTTTACGGTAAAAAATGCAGCTACAAACGAAGTGGTTTTTGAATCTGCAAAAATCGAATCTTTTGGAAAATATACTGCGTTTAATTCTTCTTTCCGTTTAGATTTTAGTAAAGTAAATAAAAAAGGGGAATATTATTTAACTGCCGATAATATTAAATCGCCTGTATTTAAGATCTCTAACGACGTTTATGACGGAACGGCGGATTTCCTTTTACAGTATATGCGTCAGCAGCAAAGCGGTTACAATCCATTTTTAAAAGACTCATGCCATACTCATGACGGTTTTATTATATACCATCCAAAGCTTGATTCGACCTATATCGACGCAAAGGGCGGCTGGCATGACGCTTCCGATTATTTGCAGTATGTCACAACTTCCGCTACTGCTACTTATCAAATGCTGTTTGCGTACCTTAATAATCCTTCTTCTTTTAAGGATGAATATGATAAAGACGGAAACAAAGGAGCTAACGGAATACCCGATATTCTTGACGAGGCTAAGTGGGGACTCGATTGGCTTGTTAAAATGAATCCTGAAAATGAAGTGATGTTTAACCAGATTGCAGACGACAGAGATCATTATCTCTATGATCTTCCAACAGTAGACTCAATTAATTATGGAAAGGGTTTGGAGCGTCCGGTTTATTTTTGCAACGGCAAACCTCAGGGAGTATTTAAATATAAAAATAGAACTACAGGAATTGCTTCTACGGCTGCTAAATACGCTTCGGCATTTTCTCTTGGAGCTGAATTATTAAAAAAATATTATCCTGAGTTTTCTGAAAAAATAAAAACTAAGGCTGTGGAAGCGTACAATTGGGGTTTGAAAAATCCAGGCATTTGCCAGACTGCTCCATGCAAAGGCCCCTATTTTTATGAAGAAGATAATTGGACTGACGATATGGAACTTGCGGCGGCTCAGCTTTATAAAATTACCGCCAATAAAAAATATCTTGAGGACGCGGTAAAATTCGGCAGAGAAGAAAAAACTACTCCCTGGATGGGAGCCGATACGGCAAGGCATTACCAATGGTATCCGTTTATAAATCTTGGACATTATTTAATAGCTGCTGAAAAAAAATCTAAAGCTTCGCCTGAATTTATCAGCTATTTAAAATCAGGAATAGAAAAAGTTTATCAGAGAGGAAAAAATAATCCTTTCCAGATTGGCGTTCCTTTTATATGGTGCTCAAATAATTTAGTTTCCGCAATGGTTACGCAGACTCATCTTTATAATACTATTACTAAAGATAAAAAATATGTGGAAATGGAAGCGGCTTTGCGCGACTGGCTTTTGGGCTGTAATCCGTGGGGCACAAGTATGATTATCGGACTTCCTAAAGCCGGAACATGCCCAAGAGATCCGCATTCGGGTTTTACGCTTAATAACAGATATGAAATAAACGGAGGACTTGTAGACGGTCCTGTTTATGGAACAATTTACAGAAAACTTATCGGCATTGTTTTGCATAGAGAAGATAAGTTCAAAGAATTCCAGTCTTCTTATTTTGTCTACCATGACGATTACGGCGACTATTCAACAAACGAACCGACTATGGACGGAACAGCAGGATTAACCTATTACCTTTCAGCGTTACAGAAAGAAGGAACTAAATGAAAAAGAAAATTATCTTTATAATTTGTATAGTATTATTATCGGTTTCTGTTAGTAAATTATATTCCCAAAAAATAGCTGGGTTTAGAGCTTCGAGGATTTTACAAAGTTATCCTAACCGGCAGTTCCCATCGGCTGATTACTGGGCGAACGTAGGCGAAAGCATTTCTAAGAAATTTACCGGTTTTAATCCTGGCGGCGTATGGATAGTAAGTCTTTGCCTAGATGATGGCGATACTCAGTTTGGTTTTCCTTCTGATGGGATGTCAATTCCAAACGTTGAATTTATAAGCGTCGATTGGAATGAAGACTATCTGACAAAATTTGATAAGGAAGGAGTTAAAGTCTGGCTTCAGGTTGAGCCGGGCGCGGCAAACGTTGATACGCTTATTGACGTAGTCTTAAATAGATATAAAAAACATTCATGCGTTGCAGGATTTGGAATTGACGTAGAGTGGCTTGACGGAATTAAAGTTAGCGGAGGCCGATATGTAAATGACGCCGAAGCTCAAAGATGGGAAGCGAAAGTTAAGGCTGTGGATAGCAGCTATACGTTGTTCCTTAAACATTATAGTCCTAAATGGATGCCGCCAGTTTATCGCGGAAGTATTTTGTTTGTAGACGACAGCCAGGGATTTACAAGTTATAATGAAATAATTTCTGAATTCAAAGCATGGGGAAATAAATTCCCAAAAAATAATGTAGCTTTCCAATTTGGGTATGCCGCCGATAAATCAATATGGAGCAAATATTCAGATCCGATGCTGCAAATAGGCGGCGATCTGATTAAGCAGATTCCTAATTGTGCCGCATTGTTTTGGGTCGATTTTACAATCACGCAGTTGTTCCCGGTAACCGCCGTAAATAACAACAATCGGGAAAATTTTAGTTTTAAATTAAATCAAAACTATCCTAATCCTTTTAATCCTTCAACTATTATCAGCTACGAACTGAAAGAGAAAACAAACGTGTCTTTAAAGATTTATGACATGCTTGGCCGTGAACTTATTACTCTTGTCAACGGAGAACAAAACGCAGGATTGTACGAAATTTCTTTTGCAAATAATAGTAATAAATTAGCCAGCGGGACTTATATTTACAGATTAGTTTCGAAAAATTTTTCGGAATCAAAGAAATTCACGATTTTAAAGTAAATTATTCAGGGAAATTTTATGATTAAAAGATTTTTTTCGTGTATAATGTTTCTTTCTCTTATCAGCCTTGTTTTTTCAACGTCTTTATATTCTAAAGAAACTACAGGCTCGTCGCAAAACCTAACTAAAGGATGGTTCATTCAATCATCGGAAAAGGCAGGCGATAAAGGGGACGTTATTTCAAGTTCAGGATATTCAACAAAAAGCTGGATTCCAGCTACAATTCCCTCTACAGTAATGGGAACTTTAGTTAAGAACAAAATTTATAAAAATTTATATGTGGGTAAAAACCTCCTTACAGTTCCAAAAGAACAATTTGAAAAATCGTGGTGGTTTAGAACAGAGTTCAAAATTGCTTCTCCAAATACTACAACCACTCTTCAATTTAATGGAATAATTTATCGCGCAAATATTTGGTTTAATGGTAAACTTATTGCTGATTCCGGAACTGTGTTTGGTTCATACAGACAGTTTGAATTTAACGTTTCTAATTTAGTTTCAGCCAAAGGGAAGAATACTCTTGCCGTTGAAATATTCCCTGCAAAGCCGGGCGAACCAAACGTCGGTTTTGTCGATTGGAATCCTAAAGCTCCGGATAATAACATGGGTCTTTGGAGAGAAGTTAAAGTGAAAACTTCAGGCGACGTTTCTTTACGATTTCCTTTTGTTAAAAGTAAAGTAGAACTTGAAGGTTATAAAACTGCCGATCTTATTATTACAGCAGAGCTGAAAAATAATACCGATAAAAAAGTTGAAGGCGAACTTTCCGGTAAAATTGAAGCGATTAAGTTTTCTAAAAAAGTTACGCTGGAACCTAACGAATCTAAACTGGTTACGTTAGATGCAAATGAATTCAGCCAGCTGAGAATAAATAATCCACGCCTGTGGTGGACGTTCGATTATGGCAAACCGGAATTGTATAATCTCTCTCTACAGTTTAAAGAATCTAATAAAATATCCGACGAAAGTTTTACTACTTTTGGCATAAGAGAAATATCGGATTATTTTAATGAAGAAGGCGGCAGAGGGTATAAATTAAACGGAAAAAAGATTTTAATCCGCGGCGGCGGATGGGCTGACGATTTATTCTTAAATCAGTCTCTTCCAAATTTAAAAACGCAGATTGAATACGCTAAGCATATAAACCTTAATACAATCCGTCTGGAAGGCATTTGGGGCAATGATGAAACGCTTTTTAATCTTTGCGATCAGAACGGAATATTCCTGATGGTTGGATGGAGCTGCCAATGGGAATGGGACAAATTATTAGGGAAAAAATGCGATAACTTTGGCGGCATCTCTACTCCTGATGAAATGAAATTAATCTCGCAATCGTGGAAAGATCAAATCAAATGGTTGAGAAATCATCCTTCAATATTTGTATGGATGTACGGCAGCGATTTAATTCCTCGTCCTGAACTTGAAAAAATGTATCAGGCAACATTAAAAGAAGACGACCCGTCTCGTCCATATCTTCAGTCGGCATCTGTAAAGACTAGTTCTGTAACTGGTAAAACAGGCGTAAAGATGAACGGCCCTTACGATTATGTTCCTCCGATCTATTGGTTTACCGATACAGTAAACGGCGGAGCGTTTGGATTTAATACCGAAACGAGTCCTGGCCCGCAAGTGCCGCCAATGGAAAGCATACGCAAGATGTTCCCTAAAGATCATCTCTGGCCAATTGATTCAGTATGGTTCTATCATTGCGGCGGAAATGTTTTTAATTCTTTAGCCCGCTACAACGAAGCTATGGATAATAGATTAGGCAAACCGGCCGGACTTCAGGAATACCTTGATAAAGCACAGTACCTTAATTACGAAGGGATGCGCGCAATGTATGAAGCTTTTGGCGCAAACAAATATAAAGCTACCGGCATTATTCAGTGGATGTATAACTCAGCCTGGCCAAAACTTTGGTGGCAATTATATGATTATTACTTAATGCCAAACGGCGCGTTTTATGGAGCAAAGAAGGCCAGCGAACCGTTACACATACAGTATAACCCAGGTAAAAATGAAGTAGAAATTGTAAACAATACGCTTAATGCTGAAAAAAATGTCGCAAGCATGGTATCAATTTATGATTTCTCTATGAAACGGGTTTTCAGTACTCAGATTATTTGCAACTCGGACGCAAATTCAGCGAAAAGTATTTTGAAAATCCCTGAACTGAAATTAACTGATAAAGTTTATTTTATTGATCTGAAGCTTTATTATTTCAATACTAAAAAATTAATCGGATCAAATTTTTATGCTTTGCCTACCGTTAATGATTCTCTTGATTTGGCAAAGACTACCTGGTATACTACTCCGCTTAAGCAATTTGCTGATCTGAAAGATTTGAATAAACTTGAAAAAGTAAAAGTTAATACCAAGTTCTACCTGAAAGAAGAAAAAGATAAAGTGATTTTTGCAGTAGACCTAAAAAATCCGACTGATAAATTAGCATTTAATATAGAACTGCTTATTACTAAAGGCCCTAAAGGAGAGTCGGTACTGCCAGTATTCTTAGAGGATAATTATATTTCTTTACTTCCGAATGAAGAGAAAATAATCAATGGCTATGTCTACAAGTCTGATCTTGGCGGCAAAGCTCCTGCTCTTAAAATTAACGGTTGGAATTTAAAATAAGGAAACTTTAAAAATGAAAAGAAATTATTTTATCGTTGGGCTTATCTTCTTGATTTTCTTTGTTATTTCGTTTCTTACGAATATACTGGGTCCGCTTATTCCTGATATTCTTACAAGTTTTAAACTAAGCTTAACTCTTGTAGCTCTGCTGCCATTTGCTTTTTTTATAGCATATGGCGTAATGTCAATTCCTGCGGGGATATTGGTTGAAAAATACAAAGAGAAAAAAGTAATGTTTGTAGCCTTCTTGGTTTCTGCAATTGGAGCTCTGATATTTTCTTTGTTCCCTTATTATCACGTAGCTATCGGCTCGCTTTTTTTAATTGGATGCGGCATGGCAATGCTTCAGGTTGCAATTAATCCTTTGTTAAGAGTGGCCGGAGGCGAAGAAAACTTTGCGTTTAATTCCGTAATGGCGCAGGTTGTATTTGGAGCGGCTTCGTTTATCAGCCCTTATGTTTATTCTTATTTAGTAACAAACCTAAATGATAAAACCGCGGAGAAAAATTTAGTTATAAAAATATTTGCAAGCATTGTTCCGGCTAATCTACCATGGGTATCGTTATATTGGGTATTTAGCGCAGTATCATTGCTTATGGTGTTTGTTATATTTGTTGCAAAGTTTCCGATAGTTATTCTTCAAGAGGATGAAAAAGCTGGGGCTTGGGAGACGCATAAAAATCTGTTTAAGGAAAAAACAGTTATCCTATTCTTTATCGGAGTATTTGCTTATGTAGGCACTGAACAGGGAACAGCAAACTGGATTTCTCAATTTTTGTACACGTACCACGGTTACAGTCCTGAAATTGTCGGAGCTAAAATTGTAAGCTGGTTCTGGGGCTTGTTGACTGCCGGCTGCTTACTAGGTTTAGTACTACTGAAGTTTTATGACAGCAGAAAAATACTAATCGGCTTTGTTGTTTCCGCAATTATATGCCTTACGTTTGCTCTTTTTGGTTCTGGTCCAGTAGCGTTAATCGCTTTTCCTATGGTTGGTTTTTCAGCCTCAGTAATGTGGTCTATAGTATTTTCGCTTGCGCTAAATTCTGTTGATAAGCATCACGGTTCATTTTCAGGAATTCTTTGCACGGCTATTATTGGAGGCGCAATAGTTCCTTTGGTCATCGGCTGGTTAGGCGACGTATTCGGATTAAGGCAGGGAATGTTCTTCCTGTATCTTACTTTGGGATACATCCTAAGCATAGGAATTTGGGCAAAGCCAATTATAAATAACGAAACTATTTCATCAAAAAATAAAAAAGAAAATAAATAAATATGGAAATCCTTGGCGTTGATTTAGGCGGCACGAATATCAGAGTCGGTCAGGTTGAAGATGAAACATTGAAGAAAATTGTTTCGTCGCCGATTCATTCAAAAGAAAAAGAAGAAGACGTTTTAAATATTCTTTTCAGTTTAATCGATCAGGTAATTTCTCCTTCTGTAAAAGGGATAGGGATCGGAGTTCCAAGCGTGGTCGATACAAAAAAAGGAATCGTTTTTGAAGTTCAAAATATTCCTTGCTGGAAGGAAGTTCACTTAAAAGATATATTAGAAGCAAAATATAAAGTCCCAGTTTATGTAAACAACGACGCAAATTGTTTTGCCGTAGGCGAAAAATATTTTGGCAAAGGTAAAAACTATGACGACATAGTCGGTCTTATTATGGGCACTGGACTAGGCGCAGGACTGATTATTAACGGTAGTTTGTACTCCGGTAAAAATTGCGGCGCAGGCGAATTTGGAATGATCCCTTATCTTGGTCAAAACTACGAGTATTATTGCAGCGGTCAGTTTTTTAGCAACGTATCAAAACTAAGCGGTTCTGAAGCATCTGAAAAAGCCGCTCATGGAGATAAAGAAGCTCTTGTTCTGCTAAACCATTTAGGCGAGCATATAGGCGAAGCTATAAAAACTATCCTGTTCGCAGTTGATCCTGAGATAATCATATTAGGCGGTTCTGTTAGCAAATCTTTTGAATTTTTTAAAGATTCAATGTGGGAGCGGATTAATACTTTTGCATTTCCAATGAATCTTAAAAATTTAAAAATTGTTCCTTCCGAAGTTGATCAGGTTGCAATACTCGGCGCTGCTGCGCTATATTTAGACGCAATCAACAACTAACGAACTACGCTTGAGTCGGTTAAATAGTTAAGAGGCGGAATACAAAGTTTTATCGTATTCCGCCCGCTTAATAAAAAAAATAATTTACGCAGATTCATAACACAATTAAAAATGATCAAAGTATATAAAGACTTTATCCCCGCTGTATCAGTCATCACCGCTTCTTTCAATAGAGCCGAATTGCTAAAGCGATGCATAAGCTCGTTGTTGAATCAAACATTTACTTCATGGGAGCTGATATTGGTCGACGATGGCGGCAACGATGCAACTTTTGAAATGATGAACGAGTATCTTTCCGCTTACGAAAACATTCGCTATATAAAACACAAAAATCGAAAATTAGCCTTAACGCGCAACGCAGGCATCCTTAGTTCAGTCGGCGCTTATATAACTTTTTTAGATAGCGACGACGAATATAAAAAAGAACATCTGCAATTAAGGTATGACTATATGCAGGCGCATCCCAAAGTTGATTTAGTTTATGGCGAAGTTGAAATTATAGGCTCGCCTTACGTTAAAGACAAAAATGATATGAGTAAAGAAATCCATTTGAAGGACTGCGTTATTGGCGGCTCTTTTTTTGGAAAGAGGGAGGTATTTACTCAGTTAGGCGGATTTAAAAATATTCCTTACAGCGAAGACTCGGAGCTTTTTGAAAGAGCTCAAAAAAAATTTAATATCGAAAAAGTCAATTTCCCAACTTATATCTATTACCGCGATTCCCCTGACGGAATCTGTAATAATTTATAAAATCATGCAATAAATAAATGGAGACAAATCTATGACGACAAAAAACACAGTGAAATTCTTCCTCTTATTAGTCTCGTTTTTATTCATTTCTCAGGATATATATTCTCAAAATTGTATCAGAGTAAACCAGCTTGGTTATACTGAGAAGTCAATAAAAACAGCCGTATTCGGTTGCAAAACAGACGTTACCGTTAATGAATTTGCTATCTGCGACGCATTAACCAATCAAACGGTTTATACTTCTAATAAGATTAAAGAATATGGTCAATATGGCCCTTTTGTTAAAAGCTACAGACTCGATTTTTCGAAGTTTACTTCAAAAGGCGCATATTATATTAAGGCAAACGGAATTGTTTCTCCTAACTTCCGTATATCAAACGACGTTTACAACGGAACTGCGGATTTTATTCTTAATTACATGCGCCAACAGCAGAGCGGTTATAACCCTTTCTTAAAGGACTCGTGCCATACTCACGACGGTTATATAATTTATCATCCGACTCTTGACTCAACTTATATTGACGTTAAAGGCGGATGGCATGACGCTACTGATTATCTTCAGTATGTAACTACTTCTGCAAATGCAGTGTTTCAGCTTTTATTTGCTTACGAGCAAAATCCAACCGCGTTTGGCGATAAATATGATAAAGACGGAAATCCAAAACCAAACGGAATACCAGATGTTTTGGACGAAGCTAAATGGGGGCTCGACTGGCTTGTAAAAATGAATCCAGAAAAAAATGTTATGTTTAACCAATTAGCCGACGACCGCGATCATAGAGGCTTCAGGCTTCCTAACCATGATTC
Organism: Ignavibacteriales bacterium UBA1304; assembly: GCA_002307295.1. Taxonomy (GTDB): domain Bacteria; phylum Bacteroidota; class Ignavibacteria; order Ignavibacteriales; family Ignavibacteriaceae; genus UBA1304. The sequence continues at coordinate 186,185 of DBTY01000055.1, read as the reverse complement.
CGCTTCATATGGAATGGGATTGCAGCGTCCTGTTTATTATTGCAACGGCAAACCGCAGGGCGTATATAAATATAAAAACAGAACAACCGGCATCGCTTCAACTGCCGGAAAATACGCTTCGGCGTTTGCATTGGGTTCAAAACTTTTGAGTAAATACTATCCGGAATTTTCAAACAAGATAAAACAAAAAGCTATTGACGCTTATAATTGGGGGAAAGAAAATCCGGGCGTATGTCAGACGGCTCCATGTACGTCTCCTTATTTTTATGAGGAAGACAACTGGACTGACGATATGGAGCTTGCTGCGACTCAGCTAAATAATATTACTGCAAAAAAAGAGTACGCTAAAGACGCGGTTAAATATGGCAAAGAAGAACCGACAACTCCATGGATGGGAGCAGATACGGCGCGTCATTATCAGTGGTATCCTTTCCTTAATTTAGGGCATTATTATCTTGCCGCCGAAAAAGATAAAAGCGTTAGTAAAAGCTTTATAGCCGATCTTAAACTTGGGCTTGAGAAAATTTATACCCGCGGTAAAAATAACGCATTCCTAAACGGAGTTCCGTTTATCTGGTGCTCAAACAATTTAGTCGCCGCAGCTATTACGCAGGCTCATTTGTATTTTAATCTTACTAAGGATACAAAATATCAGGAGATGGAAGCCTCTTTGCGCGACTGGCTTTTAGGCTGCAACCCATGGGGAACAAGCATGATCATCGGGCTTCCGGCTTATGGCAAATCTCCTTCGGATCCGCATTCGTCTTTATGGACAAAAAAAGGATACAAAATTACTGGCGGAATGGTAGACGGTCCTGTTTACGGAACAATATACAGAAAACTTGAAGGGCTTAAATTAACAAAGCCGGATGAATTTGAAAACTATCAATCCGACTATGTAGTGTATCATAATGATTACGGCGATTACTCTACTAACGAGCCTACTACCGACGGTACTGCAAGCCTTGCATACTACTTCTCGGCTATGCAGAAAGAAAATAATCCTGTAGTTAATAAACAGAAAAATTTCACAAACTATCTTGGCGCAATAATAAGAACTGACACTACAAAAAAAGTTCTTAGCATTTCGTTTACAGGACACGAATTTGCCGACGGTTTTGAAACTCTAAAAAAGATTTTTGATAAACATCATATTAAAGCCGGGTTCTTTTTAACGGGCGATTTTTATAGAAATAAAAATTATGAACAGTTAATTAAAACCCTGAAAAAAGACGGACATTATCTTGGCAGTCATTCAGATAAACATCTTCTTTATGCTCCCTGGGAAAAAAGAGACTCTACTTTAGTTACTTTCAAAGAGTTTAAAGACGATCTTGAAAACTGCTACAAATCAATGGCTAAATTTGGAATTCAAAAAGAGGACGCTCCATATTTTCTGCCTCCTTATGAATATTACAACCAGCAGATAGCAGACTGGTGCAAGAGTATTGGAATTACGCTTATAAACTTTACTCCTGGCACAGGCTTAAATCAGGATTGGACAGTCCCTGTTCCTGGCGAACCTTATTATTCCAGCGACTCGCTCTATAAAGGCGTAACTAATTATGAGAAAAAAGATCCGCATGGACTTAACGGTTTTATTCTTTTATCTCATATTGGAACCGACCCAAGAAGAACCGATAAATTTTATTATAAATTGGATTCTCTTATTACAGAGCTTGAAGGGAAAGGTTATAAATTTGTAAGAGTAGATAAAAATTTAAGTAAGTAAGTTTTAGAAAAGAGTTCGAGAAGGCGTCAGAGTTTTGCTCTGGCGCCCAATTGAAAAATGTTAATTCAATCTGCGCTAAATTATTTTATATCATCAAGACAGCTTGCCGCCAAAAATTTGTAGAATTCATTTTTATAGTAAATAACCTGACTATGCGAAAAATCGGAGTAAATAAAAATGAGTCTATTGTTTGTTAAATCGCTTTGTAAAATATCATTTTCGCGTTTGGCTAAGTAGGGGATATTCCAACTGGTAAGACACTCCATTAAATTTTCAGATTCGCCTTTAGTGCCTCCGTCGGTAGTATAAATATTTATGCATTTCCCTTTGGAGTGGTCAATCCAGTAAGAGAATTTTTCAATATCACCGTATAAGGCGTCATATAAAAAAGCTTCTTTAATCTTTTCTGTTATTCCTCCATGTAGTAGTATGTACGCCATCACATGGTAGCCGCCGCTATGGCCAGAGATAATTATATTCCTTACGTTTTTAGTTTTTATCTTTCCAAGAGCGTACAATTTATCAATGGATTCTTCAATAAATTTTTTAAACCCATCCTTATCTTCTAATTTGCCTCCAAAAGAATCGGGAGCGAACTTAGGTCCTTCCGGAATCACAAGAATTGCATTCTTGTTGCTTTTGCAAAACTGTTCAACTAATGAAAATTTTAAAAATGTGCTGTCAATACAATTACCCCATCCATGGAAATGTATTACAAGATCGGCAGAATCAGTTTGCTGGAAATTAGCGGGTATAAAAAATGCCGCGCTGCTATCGCTGTAATGAACGTCAGCCGGATAGAACTGATCTTTATACTGATATCCTTTTGCGCGTTTAGGATGCGGAAACGAACCATTATTAAGCTGTAGCTTAATAATATCGCCGTAGGCTGAATATTTTTTTTGTATATCCTGCGGATATGATATTATGTTTATAGCTGAAGCAATTAAGAACAGGAGGAATATTTTCTTCATTTCATTACCCTTATTTAATTTGTTTTATGTCAGGAAATTAATTATGAAAAAGTAAAAATAAAAAATAGTAAAATAATTTCATTAATTAGCGGATATAAAAAAAGCGGGCAAAAGCCCGCTTTTGAAAAAGTAAAGTAAGTAAGTCAATTACTTCATTATTATCATTTTTTTAGTATCGGTATATGAACCGGCTTTAAGAGTGTAATAATAAACGCCGCTTGCAAGAGGTTTGCTGAAGTTTACTGAATACTTCCCGGCAGCTTTATCTTCATTAACTAACACTGCAACTTCTCTGCCCAGAACGTCAAAAACTTTAAGACTAACTTTGCAGGCAGTCTTAATTGCAAACTGGATAGAAGTTGAAGGGTTGAATGGGTTAGGATAATTTTGCCCTAATGAAAAATCTTTGACCGAAGTGTTCGATTTATCATTATTAACAGCTGTAACAAGAACATTATTTTGAACGTCGTCAAAATAGATGGTTCCTGTAGATGCGCCGGCAGAAGTCTGTTGAACCTGAATACCGGTAAATGTTTTTGTACCAGTAGTTGCGCAAGTAATATTAGAAAGTGAAATACGTTCTAAGCGCCATCCTGTCCAGTTGATAGTGTCAACAACAACATCGCATTCTGTTGTTCCAACGTTAAATGTGTATTTAAGTATATTAAAGCTGTAATCGCCGTATACCCAAACTCCAAATTGAGTAGTAGTTGCGCCGTCAATAACAGGTTTGTTTGCGTCGTTAATTTGCAGGATTCCATTAGAGCCCTTAAATACGTAGTTTACTTTAGCAGAAGAAGTTGAAGAACCAACTTTTTTATCAGTAGCTAAAGCTATCGTAGTATTAACAGTATCAATTCCGCTTGCTAAAGAACCCTGAGTTTGAATTTTCCAGTTGTCAATTTTGCCAAGGCTGTCGATAACTGTGCCGGATTGATATTGGTCGCTTGTTGTCTGAAAATAAATATAAGCTGTGTCGTATAGCGAAATACTTTCAACGTCGCTAGCTTTGCCGTTTATTTTGATATAGTATTGAGAGTTTTTATCTAGCTCTTTAGCAGGTTCAAAGTTTAGATAACCTTTTCCGTTTAGAGAAGTTACCTTAACGTTTGCTAGAGCAAGATGAGTACTGCTTTTTGTATTAAACAATTCAACTTTACCAGATAGACCCGCAAAAAGCACAGGAGCGTCAAATTTAACTCTGAATTGAACTGTTGTGCTTACCTTCGTTCCATTTTGAGCTGGATAGCTATCAACAATGTTTAGTTTATCGCGGTTTCTCGTTTTAAATGAAAATGAATAAACTTTGCCTAAAGATTTCTGGAAGAAATTTTTAGCTGAACTGTCTATTTTAATTGTATAAGTAGTTAACTTGTCAAAAATTCCTGTGGGTTTGAAATACAAAGTGAAACTATCTGCCGACCAGAAAAATCTTCCGGAAATAGCTGGAGTAATAGAAAAAGCTTTTACTACAGTAGCTGTATCCATCTGGTTGTTAAAGAAAACAGAAATTGTATCGCATGATCTAATGCTATCGGCATTGTTTGTAGGCCATACAGAACTTATTTCAGGAGCCAGATTCGGATTGCAACGAGCCGTAATGCCCCAAGCGACAGGAGTAATTTTTTCATGTCCAGTATTTACGTCGCTCCAGTCATAAATAGCATTTTTGCCATTCAGAATGCCGCCATAATTACCAGCGTTTTTATTTCCGTAAGGATCGTTAACATACATTGTGTGACCTGTAGAATCATATAACCCCACTATCATTACGATATGAGCGGCAGTTAAACCAGTTGAACAAACGATATACGGATAGCTTGCGCTAATTTCGGTTGTAAAAGTAGATATCTTTACATTATCGGTTTGAACCGAAGAAACGCCGTGTTTTTTAAGAAATGAGGCGGCGTTGGAATAAGGAGATCCGCTTCCGTTCCACATATAACCATGTATTCCGCTAGGCCAGCCGCTAAAACCGCTGTATGTAAAACCGTTGTATGTATAAGCATCAGAAATATACAAGCCGAAATTGCTTGTATGACCATAAGTTGTAAAAGGTTTTGGAGGTAAAATACCGTAACTTGCCAAAGCCTGCATACAGCTTGTAGCTCCGCAGCAGGAGTAACCTTCGCCTTCGTTAGCCCACTCGCCGCTGTCTCTTGTATCAAGCACCTGGTGAATGTGAACATAATCCGGAAGTTTTACATCGCTTGCAGGTTTTGCTAAAGCTCTTTCTTTTTCAAAACGCTCAACCTGAAGAGGAGAATCTGCTTTTACAATTGTGCTATTTGCCGATGTTTTTGCAAGAGCGGCTGATAAAGAAATTGAACGAACTTCGCGTTTTTCGTAAGTCTGATAAATTATTGAATTTGATTCAGAATCAAATTGTGGATCCATTTCGTTTACGTCGGTAGTGTTAGTAATGTTAGTGACGTATTCGCCTTTTGAACCAGCTACATAAATATCAGAATTTATCAATTTAGCTTTCTGGAAATCAATTTCTTTTTTGAAGAAAGCAATTTGTTTGCTGTCATTAGACCATGCAGGGCTTTCGCCTTCGCCAATATAATAAGTTTTATTAGCGCTGATATCAGTAGTGTAAATCTTAATTCCGTTTGTAGTGTATGCTATTGATTTACTATCAGGAGACCAAACGGCGTTAGCATAACCGTCTTTCTGATCGGTAATAATTGATTTGCTCAATGTTTGAATGTCTAACATCCATAATTGATCTGCATTATCTCTATAAATAATTTTACTCGCGTCAGGAGAAATTGGAGTTCTGTTTGAATATACTCCAAGATCGATTGATCTTTTTTGACCGTCTTTTACGAGTATGACGTTTTGACCCAATGAATAAGCGATTGTTCCGTCATTAGCAAAAGTAACCTGACCGGCTTTTTTTGAAAAGCTTTCAAGTTTTGTGATGGATTTTGTTTTTAGATCGTATACGGCGGGAGCCTGAAGCTCTGTAGTTGCGTCGATCAATTTGAATCCGAGCATATCGCCGCTTGGCGAAACAGAAAGATATCTGCCGCATCCTGGAGCGGAAAATAATTTCTGGGTTGTTCCGTTATTTGTTAAATAAACGGTAGAATTGTATTCGTCGGTAAAAACAACTCCATACGAGGTCTTTACCGGGTTAGTAATGTATCCTTCGGGTTGTTTGGCTGTGTTATCCGATTTTGGGTAAGAACAGATTTGCAATGAAACAAAGGAGTTAATTAATAGGAAGAAAACGAACAGTTTTTTGTGTATATTAATCACCATAGTAATACTCCATAATTCAGAAAAATGTTGTAAAGTAGTCACTGTAATATTAGATATATAATCGGAAATAAACAATAAAAAGGTTTAAAAAAATGGATGAAAAAACAATAAATATCAATGAATTGATAAAGACGAGACGGAGCCCTAGGGCATATGCTGAAACTGATGTTGAAGTGTGGAAATTAAACGCTTTATTTGAGGCCGCAAAGTGGGCTCCCAGCGCTATGAACGAACAGCCGTGGAGATTTATTTATGCCGCAAAAAATGGAAATCCTGATTCTTATGAAAAAATATTTAGCTCCTTAATGGAAGGCAATCAGACATGGGCAAAAAGCGCTCCTGTTTTGATTGTTTTATGCGCAAAAATGAATTTTAGCGGTCAGCAAAATCAGCTGAATAAATACGCTTTTTATGACGCGGGTCTGGCTATGGCTAATGCGCTTTTTGAGGCGACTGAGTTAGGCTTGTGGGTTCACCAGATTGGAGGTTTTTATCCTGATATAATAAAAAAGGAATTAAATATTCCTGAAGGATTTGAGCCGGTTGTAGTCGCTACAGTTGGTTATCTTGGCGATCCAAATACTTTGCCCGAAAATCTGAAGGAAAGAGAAATTGCGCCAAGGAAAAGAAAAGAAATTTCAGAAATCGTTTTTAATGGGAAATGGGAAAATTAAACTAAATTAAAACTGCGATGTCCGGTTGGAGTTGAACTCCGGCCGGCGTGTTTTAAGTGTTTTGTTTTTATGCAAATTCAATTTGTAGAAACCGCCTCTAATGCGTTTGATATTATTTTAGAATATAATAGGAAAATTTAATATATTAGACATTGATTTTTGATTCTAAAAACAATACTTTAACAGACTTAATTAGATTATGATTTCTCAAAATGTTCAAAATATTGTAGAAAAAATCGATTTTTGTTGCAAAAAACATGATCGAAAAACTTCGGATGTTAAGCTAATTGCCGTATCAAAATACTTCAAAGTTGAAGACGTAAAAGAAGCGATAAAAGCTTCTCTGACAAATTTCGGAGAAAATAAAGCTCAGGAATTAGATAATAAGTTTGGGGCGTTAGGCAATATAGTTAAGTGGCATTTTATTGGTCATCTTCAGGTTAATAAAGCAAAATATGTCGTTAAGGCGGCTGATATTATTCATTCAGTCGATTCAATAAAATTAGCTGAAGAAATTAATAAACGGGCTTCTTCGGCAGGAAAGATCCAACAGATCCTCCTCGAAATTAAGACTTCGGATGAAGAAACTAAATTTGGACTGAATGACAGCGATAGTATTTTCAAATTAGCCGAATACTGTTCCGCTTCTACTAATCTTAAGCTTTTAGGATTAATGACAATTGCTCCTTTTACAGATAATGAAAGCGTTATCAGAAAAAGTTTTTCGGGGTTAAGAGAATTGAAAGATAAACTGAACGGCAGAGGATTTGGTTTAACAGAATTGTCGATGGGTATGTCTAATGATTTTGAGATTGCAATTCAGGAAGGCAGCACAATGCTGAGGATTGGAACTGCAATTTTTGGCGAACGTATTTATAACTAACGGTTTAATGTAATGAAGTTTTCTCCCTTAAGTATAAAAAAACAGGAATTCAGCAATGCATTCCGCGGTTATGATAAAGAGGAAGTTCAGGCTTACTTAGAAAGATTAGCCGACGAATTTGAACGGCTTCAGTCTGAAAGCGAAAAGCTTAACGATGAAGTTGAAGAGCTTAAACCTCAACTTGCTGAATATAAACGAATTGAAAAAAATCTTCAGGATACTTTATTAAAGGCGCAGGAGTCTTCAAGCAAGTCTATCGAATCTTCTAAAAAACAGACATCGCTTTTAATTAAGGAAGCGGAGCTTAAAGCTTCGCAGATTGTTGAAAAAGCAAGAGAAAGCGCTAATGAAATCAGAAGTTCTGTTATTGCTCTTAGGGAAGAGAGAGACCTGGTAATCGCCCGGCTGAAAGCAATTGTCAGTTCGCAGGCGCAAATTCTTGAACTTAAATTTAACGATGAAGATTCTGATACCCTGAAGGTTACAGAAAAAAAACAAAGTCAGATAAAAAATATCGAAGTAAACGTAGACGATATTGTTAATAAACTTTTATAAAGTAATACTATGACTGCATTAATAGATAAAATAAACGATACGCTTAAGGTTATCCGCGCAAAAACAGATAAGGAATATCCTGTAGGCATAATCCTTGGCACAGGCTTAGGCGGGTTAGTTAACGAAATTGAAATAGATTTTGAAATGGATTATTCGGAACTTCCGCATTTCCCATTATCTACAGTGGAATCGCACAAAGGCAAATTGATTTTTGGAAAACTCGGCGGAAAAAATGTAGTTGCAATGCAAGGCCGCTTTCATTATTATGAAGGCTATACTATGCAGCAAATTACTTTTCCGGTAAGAGTGATGAAATTTCTTGGAGTTAAAACTTTGCTAATTTCCAATGCGGCAGGCGGAATGAATCCTCTTTTCAAAAGAGGCGACGTTATGCTTATTGCAGATCATATTAATCTGCTTGGCGATAATCCGCTTATTGGCGCAAATGACGATCAGCTGGGACCTCGCTTTCCGGATATGAGCGAGCCTTATAACCTTGAATTAATTAAGCTTGCTGAAGAAATTGCGCTGGAAAATAAAATAAAACTTCAGAAAGGCGTTTTTGTAGCCGTAGCCGGACCTAATTTAGAAACTAAAGCTGAATATCGTTTCTTAAGATCAATTGGAGCCGACGTAGTTGGAATGTCTACAATTCCAGAAAATATTGTAGCCAACCATATGGGAATTAAAACTTTAGGTTTTTCTATAATAACAGACGAGTGTTTTCCGGATTCGTTAAAAGCGGTGGATGTTGAGGAGATCATTGCAGTTGCAATGAAGGCGGAGCCTAAAATGACTCTGATAATGAAAGAAATTGTTAAAAGGATACAATGAGCAAGAGGTCAATATTTGATTTTTTGATTCCTGTGATTTTTGCCGTTTTAATTTTTGCGTCAAATTTCCTGAATACTAATCTGTTTAAGTTTGGCGATATGAACTTTGCCGTATGGTTTGTTCTTTCGGTTTTGTGTTTTGTTTGCGGCTGGTTCCTAGATATGTATTTAGGATGGTCTTTGGGCGGCAAAGTGCTTTTTTCGGTTGTCATCTCGGTAACTGTTATAAGCGTTTTGGTGATAGCGTTTTTCAGAGATTATTTTGACTCAAGCAACATTCTGGCGGAAAATCTGATTCTCTTTAGTCTGCGTAACATTGCCTTAGGAGCAATGGGCGTGTTTGGAATGGCGATAATTGAGGTTCTTAATCTCCATAAACAATTAGCCGTATATGAAGAAAGGATAAAATCGTCTGACTCAAGGATTGTTGAATCAAAAATAGAAGCCGAACTTACTCTTAAAGAAGCAAAATTGCAGGCTGAAAAGATTTTATCAGACGCGGATATTAAGTCGAAAAATCTTTTACTTAAAAAAGATAGAATTGAAAATGAATTGAAAGAATTCATCCAGATAGAAAGGGAATTGATAAAAAAATATCAAGACCCTGAATAATTATTTATTAAATTTCATTTATAGAAGTATGTTTAAGCAAAATTTAGAAAAAGCCGGATATCCGGCAATAGAAGAAGAAATATTAAAGTTTTGGAAAGAAAATAAAATATTTGAAAAAAGTATCTCGTCAAGAAAAGACGGCAAACCTTTTACATTTTATGAAGGGCCTCCTACGGCCAATGGCAAACCGGGCATTCACCATGTTATGGCAAGGTCGTTAAAAGATCTCGTATGCCGTTACAAAACTCTTCAGGGATATCAGGTGCGCCGCAAAGCCGGATGGGATACGCACGGTCTGCCTGTAGAAATTGAAGTTGAAAAGGCTCTTGGGATTAAACATAAAAGCGAAATTCCCGAGTTTGGCGTAGAAAAATATAATAAGGCCTGCCGCGATTCTGTTTTTACATACAAAGACCTTTGGGAAAAAATGACCACCCGCATGGGCTACTGGATTGATCTTGATTCGGCCTATGTTACTTGTACTAACGAATATGTAGAATCAGTCTGGTGGGCGTTAAAAACTCTTTTTGATAAAGGACTTATTTATAAAGATTATAAAGTTGTTCCTCAGGATCCAAAATCGGAAACTGTGCTTTCTTCGCACGAACTGGCTTTGGGTTATAAAGAAACAAAAGATCCTTCCGTTTATGTGTTCTTTAAAATAAAAAATGAAGACGCATATTTCCTAGTATGGACGACTACTCCCTGGACTCTCGTTTCTAACGTGGCTCTGGCAGTTGGACCGGAAGTAGACTATGTTAAAATAAATTCCAACGGCTCTAATATTATTCTTGCAAAAGAACGCCTTGGACTTTTTGAAAATGAATATACTATTGTAGCAGAATACAAAGGGAAAGACTTAGAGAACATTGAATACGAACAGATTATGCCGTATGAAAATGTGAAGGTTGATAAAAAAGCTTTCTATGTTATTCTGGCAGATTTTGTTAGTACGGAAGACGGTTCTGGTATTGTTCATATTGCTCCGGCGTTTGGCGCGGACGATTATGAAGTCTCTAAAAAATACGGCTTGCCTATGTTGCAGCCTGTTACCCGCGGCGGTTTGTTTACGGACGCAGTTACTGATTTTGCAGGACAGTTTGTAAAGGATGCGGATTTAGGAATTATTAAAAAACTCAGAGAAGAAGGGAAACTCTTTAAAAAAGAAACCATCACTCACTCCTACCCATTCTGCTGGCGTTATGACGACGTGCCTGTAATTTATTACGCAAGAGAATCATGGTTTATAAAAACTACTTCCGTCGCAGATAAAATGGTAGCTCTGAATAAAACAATTAACTGGCATCCGCCTGAAGTTGGTTCCGGCAGATTTGGCAACTGGCTTGAAGATAATAAAGACTGGGCTCTGTCGCGCGATAGATTCTGGGCTTCGCCGCTTCCAATCTGGGTGACCGAAGACGGAAAGGATATGTTTGCCGTAGGCAGCATTGCCGAATTGAAAGAAGGTTTTATTTTAGAAGAAGACGGCTCAAGAACTTCTCTTAAAGACGTAAAAGATATTGATCTGCATAAACCGTTTGTGGATAAAGTTCTTTTTGAAAAGAACGGGAAAATTTATAAACGCACAACTGAATTAATTGACGTTTGGTTTGATTCCGGCGCAATGCCTTTTGCGCAGTATCATTATCCGTTTGAAAATAAAGAATGGTTTGAAAGTAATTTCCCCGCAGATTTTATCTGCGAAGGCATTGACCAGACAAGAGGCTGGTTCTACACAATGCACGCAATATCAACTATGCTGTTTGATAGCGTAGCGTATAAGAACCTCATTGTTAACGAGCTGATTCTGGATAAAAACGGTCTAAAAATGTCAAAATCAAAAGGCAATACCGTTAATCCTTTTATATTATTTGATAAATACGGCGCAGACGCTACAAGATGGTACTTGGTTACAAATAGTCCTCCATGGAGATCGACTTTATTTGACGAAGAAGGACTTGTCGAAGTACAGCGGAAGTTTTTTGGCACTTTGTTAAATACATATTCTTTCTTTGCTTTGTATGCAAATATTGATAACTTTAGTTTTTCTGAAGATTCAATTCCGTATGAAGAACGGCCGGAAATAGACAGATGGATCATTTCGAAATTAAACTCATTAATTTTGGAATATCAGGATTTGATGGACAACTACGACGTTACAAAAGCGGCTCGTTCTGTTTCAAGTTTTGTGATCGATCACTTGTCAAACTGGTATGTAAGAAGATGCAGAAGGCGTTTCTGGAAATCGGAGATGAACAAAAATAAATTGTCTGCATACCAAACATTATTTGAATGTTTGATAAATGTTGCTAAATTGACCTCTCCATTTGCTCCGTTTATTTCAGAAGAGCTTTACAGGAACTTAAATACGGTAGCAAAACAGGAAGAATCGGAATCGGTTCATTTAACTCAGTTTCCTAACCCAACTTATATTGATAAGGAACTTGAAGAAAAAATGGACGTAGCTCAAAGCGTAGTTTATCTTACGCGCGCAATGCGGGCAAAGTCGAACCTAAAGGTAAGACAGCCGTTAAAGAAAATTATGGTCGCGGTAGAAAAAAGCAAACGCGGCGCTCTAAAAGAAATGAGCAATGTGATTCTGGACGAAGTAAATATTAAAGAACTCGAAATTCTTGACGATGATTCTGGAGTAGTGAACAAAACTGCCAAGGCTAATTTTAAATCTATTGGGCCTAAATACGGCAAAAAAGTTAACCCGGTAGCCAACGCAATAAAGAATCTGTCTAAAGAAGAAATAAGCGCTCTTGAAAAAGGCGGAACGATAGTTCTTAACGTGGGCGGAGAAGAAATTACAGTAGTTAAAGACGACGTAGAAATAATCAGTTCAGAAATTACCGGATGGTTGGTTGAAACCGAAGGAGGCGTTACAGTAGCTATTGATACAGAACTGACTCAGGAGCTGATAAATGAAGGGTTGGCAAGAGAATTTGTTAACCGTATTCAGAATATGAGAAAAGACGCAGGGTTTAATGTTATTGACAGGATTAATATTTACCTTAGCGGCGATTTAGCTCTAACAGAAGCAGTTAATTTATTTAACGGCTATATTTCTGCTGAAACGCTTGCAAATAAAGTGAGTATAGAAAATAATACAAATGGTTACAATCAAAATTGGCAAATTGGAGAGCTTAATTGCTCAATTACTATTGAAAAGGTAAATTCCTAAAATAAGGAGTGGAGATATGGCGAAAAAAGTTACAACTAAGAAAGAAGCTGATAAGAAGACTTTGGCAAAAACAGCAAAGGCTAAACCTGCTAAAGAGGTAAAAAAAGTAGTCGCTAAACCAAAGGCTAAAGCTGCTGTCAAACCGGCTCCTGCAAAAAAGGCTGTCGAAAAAAAGATTGTAGAGAAAAAGACTGTTAAAAAAAGCATAGTAAAAAAAGAGGATACGATTAAAAAGACGAAAAAAGTTGAAGATGTAGTTGCGCCAATTGTTGAAACTCCAAAGAAAATTACGCCTTCTAAAGCGTACGGCAAAAAAGATTTGGAACATTTTAGAAAAATAATTCTTGATAAAAGAGATGAAATTTTAGAACAGCTCCAAAATCTAAAAGAACAAATGATGGATCCTACGACGGGCGAGTATATAAATGAAAATTCTCCTTATTCGCTTCATATGGCAGAACAAGGAACCGACGCGATGGAAAGAGAAAAAACTTTTCTTTATGCGCAGAGAGAAAATAAGTTTTTAAGCTATTTGGAAGACGCTCTTAAGCGAATTGATTTAGGAACTTACGGCTTATGCTTAGATTGTATTGATGAACCTCAGCATCTGTGCCCAACATGTCCTTTGATTCCTAAAGCACGGCTTGAAGCGGTGCCTCATAGTCAGCTTTGCGTTCAGATGAAACAAAAACAGGAAAAGAGATAATTTCTCATTTAGCGATGATGATTTTTAACAAACAATTGGGATCGATTTGAGAGTCCTTTTCCTAACTTTATTTGTCGTATTTGCAGATCAGATATCAAAGCTTTGGATTAAAGGATTTTCAATTCCTTTTCTGCACTTAAACCATCAGGGGATGTCCCTTGGCCAGAGGGTTGAAGTAATCGGCTCATTCTTTCAGATTACTTTTGTAGAAAATCCGGGGATGGCTTTCGGCATCGGTTTAGACCTGAGTATCAAGTTTTGGGTCTCCATACTTACGTTAATTGCAAGCGTTGGGCTTTGCTATTATCTGTACTACGTGCGGAATAAGAGCCTGAGTCTGAGAATTGCTATAGCCTTGATTTTGGCCGGCGCAATTGGCAATTTAATTGATAGAGTTTTTTATGGCGTTATTTATGATTATGCGCCTCTCTTCTATGGGCATGTAGTTGATTTTCTGGATTTCGATTTCTGGCATTTTTCTTTATTTGGCAGAAGCTACGACAGGTGGCCTGTTTTTAATGTGGCCGATATGGCTGTTACAGCCGGAGTTCTCGTTCTGCTCTTTTTCTACAAACAAAATGATACTGATAACGAAAAAAAGAGCGGCGGGGTTATTCCTGTTGAAGACGATATGAATAAAGAAAAAGACGGAAATACAGAACAAAATTAATTTTTTTTATATTAAGTATAACCTTCGGTTGTCTGCTTCCCGGTTTTTAAAATTGTATGAAAGCGTTATTTATTTCTATTGCTATAGTAGTTATTGATCAGATTACAAAGTTTTTAATAAAAGGTTTTTCTGTTCCGTTTCTGAACGTAAAACATACAGGCGTTTTGCCATATTCTTCAGTCCCTGTTATTAATAATCTGCTTGAAATAACAAATATCGAAAATCCGGGAATTGCTTTCGGATGGTACTGGGGAGATAGCATAAAGCCAATGATGACCATAGCAACGCTGTTGACGGTCATAGTCCTGGTTTTCTATCTGCGTAAAATAAGCAAAGCTGATATTAAATATAGAGTTGGGCTTGGTCTTATTATCGGCGGCGCTATCGGCAATCTTATCGACAGGATATTCTACGGCGAGATTTTTAGTTACGCGCCTCTCTTATATGGAAGGGTGGTCGATTTTATCCAGATAAGAATTTTTGAGATTTCATTATTTGGCAAGACTTACACTCGGTTTCCAATCTTTAATATTGCAGATATTGCGGTTACCTTTGGCGTAATATTCGTTATCCTGTTCTATAATAAATCAGATTTTGAAAGCGTTCCGTTTTCTACACTTGAAGAAAAAGACGCGCTTAGCGCAGACGAGGTTATTCAGAATGAGCAGGGCTCTTCTGAGAAGGAAAAGAATTAAATGTCCAAAATTATTACCGAAAAGAAGATACAGATAGAAGTTCCGCTTGGGAAAAAGAAAGAGCGTTTGGATACATTTCTTGCCGCAGCGGTAGAAAATGCAACTCGCAACAGAGCGCAGAAATTTATTGAAGATGGTTTTGTTTTAGTTAATGGCAAAACGGTTAAACCAAGCTATAATGTGGCTCCAGGCGATGTAATAGACGTAACAATCCCAATTTCGCCGCGTCCGGAAGATATAGAAGCCGAAAATATTCCGCTTGATATCGTTTATGAAGACGAATATCTTTTAGTTGTAAACAAACCAGCCGGAATGGTGGCGCATCCCGCTTATGCAAACTTTACTGGCACGCTTGTAAATGCATTGCTAAACCATACGCAGAATCTCAGTAAATATAACGACGCTTTAGTAAGACCCGGAATAGTACACCGGATTGATAAGGAAACAAGCGGTCTGCTTGTGGTAGCTAAAGACGAATGGACTCACGCTAAACTGGCCGAACAATTTGCCAAACACTCAATTGAAAGAGAGTATTGGGCTATTTGCTGGGGGTTATTCAAAGAGCTGAAGGGAGAAGTTAACTCTAATATTGCAAGAAGTAAAAAAGACCGTAAGGTCTTTACTACAAGCGTAGATGAAGGTAAAACTGCTGTAACCTTTTATGAAAAAATTGAAGAATTCGAGTTTACTACTTTATTAAAATTAAACTTAAAAACAGGACGCACGCACCAGATAAGGGTTCATCTTACTTCAATACACCATCCAATATTTGGCGATCCTACTTATGGCGGAAGAGAAATAGTCTGCGGTTCAAGTCTTCCTAAAATGAAAAGCAGAGTGCAGAATCTTTTAGAAATAATGCCGCGTCAGGCCCTGCACGCTAAAACATTAGGCTTTATTCATCCCCACACAAAGGAATTAGTCCGTTTCGATTCCGAGCTGCCTGAAGATATGCTGGCGCTAATAAGCAAGTTAAGATAGCTCGCTAAGCGGGGGCGCCGCGCGCCACAAAACCAGTAATTATTTATTCGAAGCAATGCAAATTGCAATGGCCGTTGAGCAAATGGAATAACGTAGAGACGCAAAATTTTGCGTCTCTACTGAAATATTATTAAAAACCGCTTAATTTTAACAGTTAAAATTCTTATTTTAGAAAATTAAAAATTAAATTATATATTTATGCTTACTATACATAACACGCTTACGCGAAAAAAAGAAGAATTTAAACCAATTCATCCGGGCGAAGTCCGAATGTACGTCTGCGGTCCTACGGTGTATGACTATTTCCATATTGGCAATGCGCGCTCGTTTATTGTTTCCGATTTTATACGCAGGTACCTGGAGTACAAGGGCTATAAGGTAACTTTTGCTATGAATCTTACGGATATTGACGATAAAATTATCCGTAAAGCAAATGCAGGTAATATAGAAGCAAAAGAAGTGGCCGAAACTTTTAGCGCGGCTTTTTTTGAGGATATTGCTAAGCTTAAAATTAAAAAAGCTACCATCTATCCAAAAGCTACTGAGCATATACAGGATATTATTAATTTAATTAAAAAACTTGAAGAAAACGGTTACGCCTATAACATAGACGGAAACGTTTTTTATAACGTAAAGAAATTTACTACCTATGGCAAATTAAGCGGTAAAAATACCGAAGAGTTAGAATCCGGTTCGCGAGTTGAAATTAACGAAGCCAAAAGGAATCCTTTAGATTTTTCATTATGGAAAAAAGCTAAAGAAGGCGAGCCTTATTGGGAAAGTCCATGGGGCGCGGGCAGACCAGGCTGGCATATCGAGTGCTCGGCTATGAGCTGCAAGCATTTAGGCGAAACGTTTGATATTCACGCAGGCGGCAACGATCTTATTTTTCCTCATCACGAAAATGAAATTGCCCAGAGCGAAGCCGCTACCGGCAAAAAATTTGTTAACTACTGGCTGCATTTTGGTTTTCTTAATATCGAAAATGAAAAGATGTCAAAATCGCTCGGTAATTTTTTTACTGCTCGCGACGTTTTAAAAAGATACTCGGCTGAAGTAATACGCTTGTTTTTTTCTCAGACAAATTATGCCGGGCCTCTTAACTTTAGCGACGATCTGTTAAGCGGCGCGCAAAAAGGGCTTGAAAAAATTACTAACCTTGCCGAAAAACTTGACGATGAATTAAAAGCCGGCAGACCTTCCGGCATTGAAATAGATTTTGATTTTGCAAAATTCTATGCCGATTTTGAAGCCGCTATGGACGACGACTTTAATACTTCCCAGGCGTCTGCGGTTATTTTTGATTTTGTGCGCGCTGTAAATAAAGTATTAGCGGAAAATTCGGAAGCGGGAAAAAGGTTTTTTGAAAAAGCTAAAGAATATTTGGCGAAGACTGCCGAAGGCGTTCTTGGCATTGTAGATTTTAGCTCCTTGCATGGCGACGATTCAAAATCGTTAGAAAATGATTTAATTGAATTGCTTCTTAACCTGCGTATTGAAGCTAAAAAAGAGAAGAACTTTGCGCTTTCTGATAAAATAAGAAATGAACTGACCGCGCTTGGAATTGTTTTGCAGGACGGTAAAGACAAAACGACTTATAAAAAAGTTAAAGCCGAATAGTTTAGAACAGGAACATCCAGAGCACGTAATCTAATATAAGAATTAACGCGGCGGAAATAACAAACGAGCGTATTGTAGCCTGTCCTACTCCCTCGGCTCCGCCTTCCGTTCTAAAGCCTATATGGCAGCCCAGGAGGGATGTAAAGCCTCCAAAGAAAACCCCTTTTATCATTCCGTTTGTAAAATCTCGCATACGGAAATAATGCTTAACCGACTGAAAAAATACTTCGGATGAAACGCCAAGAGAAGAATTAGAAACTATATAAGCTCCAAACACTGCAATAACATTAGCAATAATAATAATAATCGGCATCATAAAGACGGAAGCTACAAAGCGGGGCATTGCAAGGTAACGCACAGGACTAATAGCCATTGCCTCAAGCGCGTCAATTTGTTCGGTAACTTTCATTGTGCCCAATTCGGCGGCTATTGAAGCTCCAATTCTGCCGGCAATAATTATTCCTGTTAGCACAGGCGCAAGCTCAGTCATAACCGCTCTTGCCGTAGAGCCGCCTAAAAGAGAAAGAGGCGCAAGTCCTTTTAACTGATAAGCAGCCTGCCAGGCCGATACGGCTCCGGTAAAAATTGAAATTATCATAACAAGCGGAAGGGAATCGACTCCTATGTGTTCCATTTGTTTTAGCACAAGAGCCCTGCTTCTTATCATTCTTGGAAGAAAAGTTATAATACCCCATAGCAGTTGGGAGATTTGTCCGAACTCCTCAAAGAAATCTAATGTTTTTACGCCGACCTTTTGAAATAGTTTTGCTAACACGGTTTACGGCTTAATTATTTTTTAAGATTTCATTTTGTATAAAATAGCTTGTCTTCAACAGTTTCAGTTCGTCAAATTGATTTGCCAAAATCTGCATCCCAATTGGAAGCCCTTCTTCGCTATTTGCTACCGGGACGCTTATTCCCGGAATACCTGCAAGATTAGCTGATGTTGTATAAATATCGCCTAAGTACATTTCTAACGGATCCTCGGATTTTTCGCCAATTTTAAAAGGAAGAGTCGGCGAAGCCGGGGCGATAATCAAATCGACATTCTTAAAAGCCAGGTCAAAATCATTTTTAATAAGGCGTCTTGCTTTCTGGGCTTTTTTGTAATAAGCGTCGTAATAACCGGCTGATAAAACATATGTGCCAAGCATTATTCTTCTTTTTACTTCTTTGCCAAAACCTTCTGAACGCGAATTGTTATACATATCTAATAACGTAGCCGCGTCATTTGATCTGAAACCATATCTTGCTCCGTCATAGCGCGCAAGATTTGAAGACGCTTCCGCCGTCGTTAGTATGTAGTAAGTAGCAATTGTATATTCGTTATGAGGCAGATTGATATCCACAATTTCAAAGCCGGAAGACTTTAATTTTGCAACTACGTCTTCAATAGCCTTTTTAATTTCCTCATTAAGTCCTTCGCCAAAATATTCTTTTGGTATTCCTATCTTGTATTTTTTATCAATATTGGTAAGTTCGGCGCTATAATTTGGGACTTCAACATTTAAGG
The DNA here is from genome assembly GCA_002307295.1 of Ignavibacteriales bacterium UBA1304. GTDB lineage: Bacteria > Bacteroidota > Ignavibacteria > Ignavibacteriales > Ignavibacteriaceae > UBA1304. Next base: position 167,280 of record DBTY01000055.1, on the reverse strand, counting down.
AAGTTGAATCCTTCTCGTCTTTACCCGAAATCACTTCCAGAACTTTAGCCGCGTCTTCAACCGAGTGAGAAAAAGGGCCGATAGAATCGAACGAAGAAGCGAAAGCCGTAAGACCGTAACGCGAGACGCGGGAGTAAGTCGGTTTTAAGCCATATACGCCGCAGAAGGAGGCCGGCTGCCTTATAGAGCCGCCTGTATCGGTGCCTAATGAGACGTCGCATAAACCTGCCGCTACTGCAACGGCTGATCCGCCGCTTGAACCGCCTGGAACTCTTTGGTTATCAACCGGATTAAGAACTGCTCCAAACGCAGAGTTCTCATTTGAGGAACCCATTGCAAATTCATCACAATTTGTTTTGCCAATTATAATGGCGTCTTCGTCAATAAGTTTTTGAACTGCCGTGGAAGTATAGACTGCAATATAATCTTTTAATATTTTTGACGAGCAGGCTGTAGGTTTATCTTTTAAAGACAAAACGTCTTTAATTGCTACGACCATGCCGGCAAGCTTGCCATTCGTATTATTTTTAATTTTTCCCTGAACAGTTTTAGCCTGTTCCAAAGCGAAATCAGAAAAAACAAAATTAAAAGCGTTGAGCTTTTTATTCTTATCAATTTCAGAAAGAAAAAACTTTACGTTATCCTCTAAAGATAATTCGCCCGATTTTAATTTTTGTAATTTTTCGGAATGATTTTTATAGTTTACCAAATTAGACTCTTTTTGTTAAACGGAATAAGTTCAATGATTCTCGCCGCCGCTATAAACTGGCGGAGAAGTAAAGGCTATGTTAAAGATGACAATATTAAGATTTAGCCGAGCCAGAATCTTTTGGCTTAGAATTTTTGTCGTCTTCATCGGTATCATCCTGAATGTCTTTAAGAGCTTTTTTAAACTCTTTCATCCCTTTGCCAAGACCCTGTGCAAGATCCGGAATTTTTTTTGCTCCAAAAAAAATCAAAAGGACTACTAAGATAATAATTATCTCTCCAGCGCCTAAGTTGCCAAACATATCATCGCCTCATCTAAATTAGTTAAATAAACTCTTTGCTACCGAGTTAAAAATTAAGGCTCCGTCGGTATTGCCTAAGATTCCGCTGCAGCATCTTTCCGGATGCGGCATCATCCCAAGAACGTTTCTTTTAGTATTTACAATTCCAGCTATGTTTAGTAACGAACCGTTAGGGTTTGCTTCTTCGTGTTCAACTCCGTTTTCGTCGGAATACTTGAAAATAATCTGATCGTTTTCAGTCAATGAGTTAAGCGTGGCTTCATCGGCAAAATAATTACCGTCGCCATGCGCAACTGGTATGCGGAGAACGTTTTTGTTTTCAAGAGTATTAGTAAAAATAGATTTATCAGATTCAACCTTTAGATAAACGTCTTTGCAGACAAATTTAAGAGATTTGTTTTTTAACATTACGCCAGGCAAAAGACCAGCTTCAAGGAGAATCTGGAACCCATTACAAATCCCAATAACAACTCCGCCATTTTCAGCAAAAGCAACTACTTTTTCCATAATAGGGGAAAAGCGGGCAATAGCTCCGGTGCGTAAATAATCTCCGTAAGAAAAACCGCCTGGAAGGATAATAGCGTCGCTATTCTGCAAATCAGTATCTTTGTGCCATAAAAAAGACACGTCGTATCCGAGAACTTTTTTTAGGGAGTAATAAGCGTCATAATCGCAATTAGATCCAGGGAAAACAACAACTCCAAATTTTGGCTTTTTCATCCCCGTTCCATAGTAAATTCATAATCTTCTAAGTTAGGGTTTGTAAGAAGTTTGCCGCAGTAATCGTTAATTTCGTTTTTTGCAGCTTCTTCGTCGTCAGTATCCACAACAAATTCTACGTGTTTGTCAATTCTTGTAAATTTAATATTTGTTATTCCTAAGAGCTTAGCGCCTTGTTCTGCCGCTTTGCCTTGCGGATCAAGAATTGAAGGGCGTCTTTTTATAAGTACTTTTGCTTTAAACAATTTGTATCCTTTTTAAATCTATTTCGTAAATAAATTATAAACGTATCTAATTATACCAAAAGCGATTATGAAAATAAATAGCAAGAATATTGCCTTTCCTTCCGTAAGCGCAAGAGCGATTATTGAAACAATAAAAAACCAAAAATAGAAAGGTTTCTTTTTTATATCCTTAATGTTTGGTTTGGGGAGAGTATCGTATTTTATTGTGCTGACCATTAAGAGAGAAAGCGCAATAACTAACGAAATAACAAACCAAGAAGGAATAAAAAGCGAAGAATACGGTTCTATAAAAGAGCCGTTTTTATAGTAAACCAAAATAAAAGAAGCTACCGAAATAGCAGAAAGAGGGATTGGTATCCCCTTAAAATAATCTTTATCAAAACCTACAAGCTGAACGTTGAACCTAGCGAGGCGGAAACCGCCAGCTATAAGCAATAACGAACTTATTACTATGCCAATAGTGCCGAACTGCGGCTGGCATAAATAAGCTTTATATATCAGGTATGCCGGAGCCGCTCCAAAACTGATCGCGTCTGATAAGGAGTCTAACTGTACGCCCAATGCGCTGCTCGATTTTGTAAGACGCGCTACCATGCCGTCTAAAGCGTCAAACACTGCGGCAATAAAAATCAGGTAGGAGGCCATCATAAATTCCCCCTGGCCGGCATTTATAATAGAAAGAAAACCGCAGAACATATTCATTGCGGTAAAAAGATTAGGAATAGCCGATCTGCTTATTTTTGTATTTTTCATTATTGTTTTATCGCTTCAAATAGAATTGTTTCGCCTGCTGTTACTTTATCGCCTTTTTTAACGTCCGCTTTCCAATCGCTTGGAACAATAACGTCTACGCGGCTTCCAAATTTTATCATTCCGAAGCGTTCTCCAATTTTTACGTCCTGTCCGGTTTTAAGTTCGTTAACAATTCTTCTTGCCACATAGCCTGAAACCTGAGTAAACAAAACTTTACCGTTAGCCGAACTGATTCCGGTCTCGCACCGTTCATTTTGTTCGGACGCTTTGTCGCTGGAAGCGACAAGATATTCGCCATGGATATAGTTAAGATAGTCGACTCGTCCGGTTATTGGTATTCTGTTTACGTGAACATTAAGCGGGGACATAAAAATAGAAACTTGTTTCCCTTTTGCATGAAGAAATTTATTTTCTTCCACGTCCTTTACAAAAAGAACTGTTCCGTCTGCCGGAGAAACTACGATATTATCTTTATCTGGCGCGGTTCTATCCGGGTCTCTGAAAAAACTCAGAGTGAAAAAGAAAAATAAAACAGCCGCGGCAATTAATATCGTCTTCAGAAAAGAATTATTAGTTAAAAATGATATGCCTATTATTGCGCCTGAAATCAGGAACACAGCAAAAATAGTGGTATATCCGTATCTTGTAATCATATTTAGTTTGTCGTAAAATTCAATAAATAGTCTGTATATCTTTCAATAGCTTCCTGGTTAGAAAGTCTATATGGGTTAAGGCCTTTAGCAGCTTTGCCCGGAGTAATAATTTTAATGCTCAGGGGCGAAAAATCGTTAACCAAAAAAATCCGTTCATCCTGTTTGCCAAAACTGCAGGTAACTTCCGCTAAAGAAGTGTTCCTTCTTTCAAAAAAAGATTTAAGAACCACGTTTACTTTGGAAGCGATTCGAAACATCATTTTCAGTTCTTCAACTAAACAGACTTCCAGAGCAATCAGGTGGTCGTCGCTAACTAAAGTTTCCTTTCCGCTTCCGTAATGAAGTTCGTAAATTGGAATAGACAACACGTCGGTTTCATTCCGTCCAAAAACTTTTGCGGTTCTTTTATCTACAATATTCAGAATCCTTATCGAAAAAGGAAACAGATGATGATCAGAGAAAATAAGATTTTCATCTTCCGAAATTTTAAGATAACCAACGGGTAAATTGTAGCCTTTAAGGAATTCAAAGAAGAAAGAATTAATTTTAGAGAATTTCTTGCCTATGTTTTTAATTCTTATATTTTTACTCTCTGAAAGAGAAATTATATCCGTATAACTGACAGATATCAGATTCTCGTTTTCGGAGCCTTGAAAAACCTTTCTTTTTTCGTCAATAGTCAAAGATTATTTTTTAAAAAGTTTGTAAAACAAAACTTAATCAAAATTTAAACCAGAAACTTTGAAAATAATGTGTAAAAAGTCAAATCAATATATTATATTTGTTTAAATATGTAAAAAAATATTTAATTAAACATTAAAAAAGACCGGAGGATTTTGATGAAAGGCGGAATGCAGGGAATGTTAAAGCAAGTCCAGAAGATGCAGGATGATATGCAAAAGATGCAAAATGAGTTAGGAAATAAGACTGTATCGGAAGAAGCTGGCGGCGGAATGATTAAAGCTACAGTGAATGGAAATAATGAAGTGGTGTCAATTGAAATAGATCCTCAGGTTATTGTAGCCGACGATAAAGAGATTCTTGAAGATTTGGTAGTTGCGGCTGTAAATAAAGCTATTACTTCCTCTAAAAAGATGGCTGAAGAAGAAATGGCAAAGATTACAAAAGGGATAATCCCTCCGGGAATGAATATTCCGGGACTAAATTTGCCGGGGTTTTAATTTGCAGATTGCCCAGCCTTTACAACTTGCTATAGAAGAGCTGAGCAAACTTCCAAGTATTGGAACTAAAACTGCTCAGAGATTAGCTCTTTTTTTATTGAAAAGCGATATTGATAAAGTAAATTCGCTCACGTCTGCAATTACTAACCTTAAAGAAAAATTGAGATTTTGTTCAATTTGTTTTAATATTTCGGAAGAAGACGTTTGCGAGGTATGCCTGAACCATAAGCGGGATCGTTCAATAATTTGCGTTGTTGAAGAAGCAAGCGACGTTATTGCTATCGAAAAGACGAATGAGTTCAGCGGTCTTTACCATGTTTTAGGCGGAGTTCTTTCTCCTTTAAGCGGAGTAGACCCAAATTCCTTAAAAATTAAGGAATTGCTTAAAAGGCTTGAATCGGAGGAAGTAAAAGAAGTTATTCTTGCTCTTAACCCGGATACCGAAGGCGAAGCTACTTCGTTGTATCTTGCAAAATTAATTAAACCGATAGGCGTTCAGGTTACGCGTATTGCAAGAGGTCTGCCGATTGGCGGAAATCTTGAATTTGCCGACGAAGCGACTATTGGAAGAGCTGTAATTAACCGTATTAATTTATAATGGCTGAATGGTTTGAAGAATGGTTTTCATCGGAAGAATATCTTTCGGTTTATAAGCACAGAGACGACGCCGACGCGCTAACGCTGGCTAATCTTATTTTTAAAAACTTAGACTTGAAAAGCAATTCTTCTGTTCTCGATTTAGCCTGCGGCGCCGGACGGCATTCTATTATTTTTGCTGAAAAAGGCTACGAAGTTACGGGAATAGATCTAAGCGACAACCTTCTTTCAATTGGCAAAGAAAAAAGCGTGCAGCTTGGGCTTAATATAGATTTTATTAAAGGCGATCTGCGCGATTTTTCTATCGACAAAAAATTTAATATCGTAATTAATCTGTTTACTAGTTTTGGTTATTTTGATTCAGACGAACTGAATTTTAATATATTTAGAATTGCCTTTAATCAGCTTCAGGATAATGGTTATTTTGTATTTGATTATTTCAATTCCGTTTATGTAGAAAAGAATCTGAATAAGTATTCTGTCGATTCATATATCGATTACCAGATTACTCAATCAAGGTCGATTATTGAGGACAGAGTAGTTAAGGAAATTATGATAAAGCGGGGCGGTAAAGAGAAAAAATTCTTTGAATCCGTAAAGCTTTATAAAATGGAAACAATATTAGAAGAGCTTAAAAAAACAGGATTCAGGATAGAAAATACATTTGGCGATATTTCTGGCGAAGCATTCGACGAAATAAGCTCGCCAAGACTAATAATTATTGCAAAAAAATGAAAGCTTCGGTTTTAGTAATATTACTTTTTTCAATATTCTATGAAGGTTGCGATATTTTCAGCGCCCGCGATCCTGAACGGCCTAATCAGTCGGCAACTACGTCTGTAAGCGCTTCTGATCCTCAATTGTTGCTTAGTAATTTTACAACGGCGTTAGAGGAGAGCAATTTGGATAATTACTTAGTTTGCTTTTCTGATTCTCTTTTATCCGGCAGAAATTTTTCGTTTGCCCCTTCAAGCGAAGCCTCGTTATTATACCCGGCGCTTTCAAGCGGGTGGGATATAAAGAGCGAAAAACAGTATTTTACTAATATGAAGGCTAAGATATCTACCAATTCCAAGATTACTCTTACGTTTTCAAATACGTTCTTAAGTCTGATGGGCGATAGCGCAGTTTATACAGCCACTTATTTTCTTAACGTTCCCCACACTGATAATTTTTCAAAAAATTACGAAGGGGATATTAAACTTAAAATATTCAGAGATTCCAGACTTGTTTGGAGCATTTATTATTGGCAGGATCTGAAAACAAGTTCTAACCCAAGCTGGAGCGAATTAAAAGGGAGGATGTATTAAACGAAATATAATCATCGTCGCTTTTTTTATTTGCATTTTTTCTCCCGGCTGTAAGAATCCTTTTTCGCCTTCTTTAGATGAAGACGATTCTAACAGCAGCTCTTTAATTTCAGATTTAAAGAGCGTAGATGGTATTTTCCAGAATTTGCAATATGCCTATACATTTAAAGACACGACCATATACGGACAAATGTTAAATGGCGACTTTGTGTTTTCTTATAGAAATTATGATCTAGGTTTTGACGATTCCTGGGGAAGGGATGAAGAAATGAAAGTTACAAGCGGGTTATTCCAAAATTCGCAAAGGCTTGATCTTATTTGGAATAATAGCGCAATTTCTTCTGTGGATTCTCTTTCTGCAAGTATTGTCAGAAGTTTCAACCTTACAATTACGTTTAATCCGACTGATATTGTAAGAGTTGACGGAATGGTTAATTTATCATTAAAAAAAGATCCCACGACTAATAAGTGGGCAATTACTAAATGGATTGACGAATCAAATTACTGATAAAAATGATTTTATTTTATATTAAAGAAGCTTTTAAAGGGATCGGAAGAGCAAAATCTTCTTTTATTCTCTCATTTCTCTCATCGGCGCTTGCGGTATTGTTGATAAACATTACGCTTTTTACGCTGGAGTTTTCAAATAATTTTCAGAAACAACTGAAAGATAAAGTTACTATTAACTTAATCCTTGATGATTCTCTTCCGCAGGCGGCAGTGCAATCATTAAGGGATTCGATTAATAATAAACGCTTTGCTAAAACGATTCAGTATCTTAATAAGGACGACGCGGCTAAAAAGTTTATTCAGGAGACTGGCGAAGATTTCAGGAAAATACTGGATTATAACCCGCTGCCAGCTTCGTTTTTAGTCGTTTTACGCGACGAATATCTTGTTCAGGATTCATTAGACGTTTTAGTCCGCAGCCTGAAAAGTATTGATGGAATAGACGAAGTAGTTTTTCAGAAAGATATAGCTTCTAACTTGCTGACTTCAATAAATAAAGCGAAAATATATATATATTCAATTTCGGCAATGCTTCTTTTGGTATCGCTTTATCTTGTTTACAGCTCGGTAAAAATTATAACCAATCAGAAAACAATTGAGCTTGACGCAATGAAATTAGTAGGCGCGAAGCTATCTACAATAAAAATTCCAATTATATTGTTAGCCGCTTTCATTGGAATATTAGCAAGCATAACCGCCTGCGGTTTGTTTATTTCGTTTCTGATGTATTTAGATAATGTAATATATAAGGTCGGCAATTACCCTATGTATATTCTTACGTCTTTTATTATTGGCCCGCTGATAGGAATATTGGCCGCTATTGTGGCTTTAAGAAAAATAAGCCTGAAAATTTGATACGGTTTTGTAAATTTGTAATTTAAATAAATAAATTCATTTCGGTTTTTAATTTGAAAAATGTAATAAAAATACTTCTGTTTCTTGCGGTTTTGTCTTCTATTGTTTACAGCCAGGTTTTGCCTGACTATAAAGAAAGGAGCATTCTAAAGAGCAAAGATTCTCTAAGTAATTATGTGAATTTATATAACGCTTCGGAAGGGTTTATTGATCCGGAAGAGTATAAAATTGGTCCTGGCGACAAGTTCTTTGTTTCTATCCGCGGAATAGAAGAGACTCAACTTCAGTCAAACGTAAATTTTGAAGGTATTTTATATCTGCCGCGTATTGGCTCAGTAGACTTAAACGATCTATCGCTTAAAGACGCAAAAGTAAAAATTGAAAAATTAATAAGACGATATTTTAAAGATGTAGACATTTTCATTTCTCTAAGCGAATTTAGAAAAATAAAAGTCTCGCTTATTGGAGACGTTAAGGCGCCCACGACAATCGTATTATCTGGTAATTCTCGGTTAATGGATTTAATAGTCTTATCAAATGGACTGAATGCGACTGCTAATTTGAGGCATATAAAAATTGTAGATAAAAAAGGCGGATTTAAGTATTACGACTTTCTTTCATTTTTGCGAAATGCCGATTATAAAAGCAATCCGTATCTAAACGTAGGCGATGTAGTTTTAGTTGAAAAATCGGATCTTACTGTCTCGATTTATGGTTTGGTCAAAAGTTTTGGAACGTACGAATTTGTAGAAGGGGACGAAGCTGCCGGGCTGATAAAGCTTTCCGGCGGATTTTGCGATAACGCAATAACGGATTCTATAGAAATTATAAAATTTAGTTCTGATAATAAAACGCAGGAAAGTTATTATTATTCTTATGACGCTTTAGTTAGTCAGAAAGTTAAGTTGAGCAAACAGGATAAAATAATCGTTAGGGAAAAACCGGATTACTTGAAAGATAAAATTGTAAAAGTGAACGGGTTCGTTAAATATCCGGGCGTCTATAAAATTGTAGAAAACAAAACTACTTTAAAAGACATCCTATTACAATCGGGCGGTTTAAGAGAAACAGCGTCGCTAAAAGACGCATCGCTTATTCGGTATACTGGTTCAGAAGAAAAAGATCCTGAATTTGAAAGATTGAAAAATGTGCCCAGAACCGAAATGACCGACGACGAATACGATTATATGAAATCGAAATCGCGTCAAAGAAAAGGCAGGGTCATTGTGGACATGGAAGCAATGATGCAAAAAAACAACCAAAGCGAAGCAGTTGTTCTTAGAGACGGCGACGTAATTAACGTACCAGAAGCGAGCAATTATGTTATGCTGTTAGGGCAGGTTGTTAATCCGGGAAATATAGTTTATAACAAAAACATGAAATATAAAGATTACATAAAGCTTGCCGGCGGATTTGGCTGGAGAGCTATGGAGGGCGACGTTAGAATTATCAGAGCCAACAGCGGCGAATGGGTAAATGCAGATGACGATATAATTATCAAACCCGGAGATACTATCTGGATTCCTGAAGATCCGCCAGGAGCAAAGTTCTGGACTGTTTTTACAAATATAATAACTGTGCTGGGGCAGGTGGCCGCAGTTGTGGCGGCTTCTGTAGCAGTTATAGTTGCAACGAGGTAAAATTGACTTTTAAGCAGATATTTAACGCAATATTGTTTTACAGAAGAACAATTATTAAAATTACTCTTCTTTCTGCCGTTATACTATATTTAATACTATTTTTCGCTTATCCAATTACTTTTGAGGCTACTGTTTCGGTATTGCCGCCAGAAACAAGTTCTTCTTCAGGGCTTGGCAGTTTATTGGCTGGAGGAGATTTATCAAACATTATTGCCGGCAAAGGGGGCTCTGCCAGTTCTCAGCTTTATCTCGAAATTATTAAAAGCCGAAGCGCAGCCGAGTATGTGGTAAAAAAACTGAATCTTACTACATATTATAAAACTAATTCTGTGCAGGTTGCGGCTCAACGTTTATCTAACTCTCTTAATGCTGAAGTTACAAAAGAGGGGATAATTAAAATTAGCAGCGAAGTGTCGACTCCTATGTTCTCCCGTTTCTCTGTGGAGACAGACAGCGCAAAAAGTCTTTCGGCAAAAATTCCAAATGCATTTGTAGAAGCTTTAGATTACATTAATAGAGATAAATTAGTTTCTAAAGCTAAGAAAACAAGAATATATCTTGAAGAACAGATTAAGATTACTAAAGCTCAACTCGATTCTTCTGAAGTAAGGTTGATGGACTTCCAAAAGCAGAATAAAGCTATTTCGCTTCCGGAGCAGTTAAAAGCTTCTATTGATAACGCTGCAAAATTAAAATCGGAAATTGTTTCCAACGAAATTCAACTTGGGCTTCTTTCCGGCAACCTTAAAGAAGACAATGACGTATATATTGCTCTTAAGACAAAAATAGACCAGCTGAAAAGCCAGTATAGCAAGATGGACGCTGGAGATCAGGACTATCTGCTTTCATTTAAAGACGTTCCGGAATTTGGTCTGAAGCTTGCAAGTTTGATGCGAGACGCCAAAATATATAATGAAGTATATCTTTTATTACAGCAGCAATATTATAGAGAAAAGATTCAGGAAAACAAAGACCTGCCTACGGTTGAAATATTGGATAATGCAATAGAACCGATGACCCCTAAAGGTCCTAGAGTTCTCTTTTCTACGGCTATGGGAGCATTTTTTGTATTCCTGTTAATGAGTTTTGCCGTAGTGTTGGTCGAAAAGAAAAATTTAAAAGTTAAATAAAGAGGATTGAATGTTTAAACCCACAGCAGTAGTTACAGGAGGAGCCGGTTTTTTAGGCTCGCACTTGTGCGACAAACTTTTATCTGAGGGGATAAACGTTATTTGTATTGATAACCTTATTACTGGGAACACAGCAAATATAGCCCATCTTGTTGGGCGAGACGATTTTAAATTTTATAAGCAGGATGTTACTGAATATATTTATCTTGCTGGCAAAGTAGATTATATACTACATTTTGCGTCGCCTGCAAGCCCAATTGATTACCTTCAACTACCCATACAGACTCTAAAAGTTGGCTCGTTAGGAACGCATAAAGCTTTAGGGCTTGCAAAAGAAAAAAAAGCCCGTTTCTTATTGGCTTCTACTTCAGAAGTGTATGGCGACCCGGCAATTAATCCGCAAAATGAAGATTACTGGGGGAACGTTAATCCAATTGGGCCAAGAGGAGTTTATGACGAAGCTAAACGCTTTGCCGAGGCTCTTACTATGGCATATCACCGCTATCATGGCATTGAAACCAGAATTGTACGTATATTTAATACTTACGGTCCGCGTATGCGGCTAAATGACGGCAGAGCTCTTCCGGCATTTGTAGATCAGGCTTTGCGGGGAGAAAATTTAACTGTGTTTGGGGACGGCTCCCAGACCCGCAGCTTTTGTTTTGTAAGCGATTTGGTCGATGGTATTTTTAAGCTTCTAATGTCGGACGAGACCGAACCAGTTAATATTGGCAATCCTTCCGAAATTACGATAAAGCAATTTGCCGAAGAAGTATTGAAAATTATGGGTTCAAAGAGTAAAATTGAATATAAAGAGCTGCCAGAAGACGATCCTAAAGTCCGGCGGCCGGATATAACAAAAGCTAAGAACATTTTAAATTGGGAACCAAAAGTAGAAAGAGAAGAAGGGTTAATAAAAACTATTGAATACTTCAAAAGTATAAACCATATATCATAACTTCTGATGAGGAAGAATTTTTTTTCTACTGTCGCGGGCGCTACAATTTTAATCTCTTTGCTTGGTATTGCCGCAAAGGGGATAGGATTCATGCGGGAAATTATTTTTGCCGGATTTTTTGGACTTAAGTCTAATTTTGAATTATTCCTTATCGGCGCAGTTTTACCCAGCACAATTAACGTCGCTTTGCTTTACATGGGGCAGAATTACTTCATCCCTGCGTTTACTAATTATAAGAATAAAAACCCACAGAAGGCGGATGTTTTTCTAAATAAAAACATCTGGATGTTTTTTCTAACAGGGCTGTTTATAAGCCTTATTCTTTTTGCGTCTTCACAATTTATTATAAACGGATATCTATCCAATTCTCCGGAAGAACTAAGAATTACCGCTTTGTATATATTCCGGATATTTCTCTTTACAATTCCTCTCAATGCGGTTTTTTCCATCCTAACCGCGTATTTTCATACGGAGCTGAATTTCACATATCCGGCTGTAGCGCAGCTAATTTTAAATATTTTTACGATTTTTTTTGTTGTGGCTTTTACTCATCTATGGGGCATTTATTCCATACCATTCGGAATGCTTGCCGGCACGTTTGTGCAAACTGGCATTTTACTATGGGCTATAAGAAGTAAAATTTCTCTCGACTTAAAAGAAATTTTTAATGACTTTCTTTCTTCTTCCAATTTTACCGGAAGTCTGGGCATAGTCGTTTTGATAGAATTAATTAATCAGCTACATGTTGTAATTGACAGGTACTTTATTAGTTCTGTGGATCAGGGAGGGATTGCGGCTCTAAATTATGCAAACACGATTTTTCTTCTCCCTATCACGATATTTTCATTTGCATTATCTTCGGCCATTTTTCCCAAGATTACAAGTCTTTTTAATTCCGGTTCAATGGATGAATTAAGGCTCCAGTATTTAAAAACCCTAAGAGTGAATTCGTTTGTTTTTGTTCCCATTTCTGTAGTTTTTATTTTGGGCGGCAATTTATTTGTGCATATTTTTTATCAGAGAGGCAGCTTTAATCCTTATGCTACGCAATTAACTTCTGAATTATTAAAAGTATTTGCTATCAGCCTTGTCTTTTATTCAGCCTATTCAATAATAAATAAATTAATTTTTTCGGCCGGGTTATTCAAGAAAATGCTATTTATTGCAGTATCTGCATTAGCGGTTAAGATTGTATTGAATATATTTCTTGTCATCAGGTTTAAGCAGAATGGACTGGCTTTATCGTCCGTATGCTGTTATATTCTGATGGCGGTAATGTCTTATGTAGCAGTAGCAAAAAAAATAAAATTCGGATATACAAAAAAACTTTTTGAGGCTCTGTTGATTGACGTAATTAATGCAGTATTTGCCTATGGAATTTCATACTTAATTTATAGCGTTTTTTTACCTGTAAATATGATCGGAGCCGCGCTAATGATAGTGTTGTTTGCCGTAATTTTTATAATTAATGCAATTCTACTTGAAACAGAAGAAATTGAAGTAATCAGGAATATCTATATTTCAGTAACAAAAAGGAGCTGATTTTTGGGAATTTTAGATTTCTTTGAAGCGCATCAGTCTGCAGATAAAATATTGCAAGCTTTTTCAGGCGCGTTGTGTAGCGTTAACAGAATTATTTCTACTGGTAAAAATAATGGGAATAAAAATATTCTCGTTCTTTCGCTTCATCGTTTAGGCGATACAGTATTTACAATACCGACTATTAAATTCCTACATGAAAAATTTGGCGCCGACCTTGTAATAGCATGTTTCCCGGAATCGGCTGAAATCTATAAATTAGTATTTGACGATTTAAACTTTATATTTATAGATAAAAGAGAATTGAAATTTGGCGGACGTATTGCTTCAGGGGAACTAAGAAATAAGATAAAGGGACAAAAGCCCAAAGCTGTTTTTGATTTGACTGGAACTATTTATTCCGCTTCTTTATTAATTGGGCTACAAACCGAAAATATATACGGCGTTCCGCAAAAATATTTCCGTAATTTATATACTTATTATACAGAGCAAAGGACTGAGCCGCATTTAATCGATCTATATTTTGACGTAGTCAGATTAATTGCGCCTGAGGCTGATGTTGCGCTTTACAGAGGATATGAAGCAAAAGTAGAGACTCAGGGAAGAATACTAATCAACCCTTTTGCCGGCTGGAAAGCCAAGGAATGGAATCCTGAAAAAGTATTGAAATTAGCCGAAAGCCTGTCCCTGGAATATGACGTGGCTTTAATATACGAGAAAAATAATCCCGGAGGCTCTTTTTTTGAGAAATTTAGAAAAAATGGAGGCTCTATAATTGAGACAAATAGCTTTGGGGAACTGATTGAAGCGATAAAAAAATCCATTTTTCTTATAGGTTCCGATTCTGGCCCTTTGTATATAGCTAATATGTTAGGCATATCAACTTTCACAATTTATAGCAGCTCAAACCCGTCTTATAGTTTGCCATATGGCAATAATAACCGTTATATTGCAAAACGTCTTGAATGTTCTCCCAAACCGGGGAAGCAGTTTTGTTATACAAAGGGGGGACTTCAGGGATGTCCTTCATTTGAATGCATGAACCAACTGGTTTTTGAAGAAGTTTATACGAAAGTAAAAGAATTTCTTAAAGAGCTTAACATTAAGCCAAAAAATCACTAAATTAAAATTCTAAATATTTAAATTAATGAATTGACTGATGAAAATTTTAATTCTTGCCGATCCAAATTCGGCGCATACATATAAATGGGTTAAATCGCTTCTGGAAAACGGATGCGAGATATTTCTTTTTGGCGTCTCTATACATAACCCCAAAATGTATTGTCAGTTCAATAATTTGAAAATTTATTCCTATGGAATAAAAGAGGAAACTTTAAGAAGCGGCGAGGGAAATATCTCAAAGCTGAAATATCTGTGCGCTATTCCGAAAATAAGAAAGGTTATAAAAGAATTCCGTCCTGATTTTGTTCATGCGCATTCTGCTTCGAGTTATGGACTTCTGGGAGCTCTGGCTGGTTTTCATCCGTATGTCCTTTCTATCTGGGGATTGGATATTTTTACGTTTCCGCGAAAAAGTATTTTACACCGGAAAATTATAGAATACGTGCTTAATAAAGCAGATGTTATACTTTCCACAAGCAACGTTATGGCTAAGGAAACAAGCATTTATACGTCAAAACACATTAGCGTAACTCCATTTGGAATTGACCTGGATATTTTCAAGCCTGAAAAAGTTGAAAGCATATGCAATGAAAAAGACGTAGTTATTGGGATAGTTAAAACACTTGAAAAAAATTATGGGATAGATTATCTGATCCGCGCTTTCAAAATAGTAAAAGAAAGGAATAAAAACATTCCTCTTAAACTGTTGATAGTTGGCAAAGGCTCTGAAGAAAATGCGCTTAAAGGGCTTGCGTCAGAACTTGGTCTTAATGGCAGCGTAGTGTTTGCTGGAGCGATAGAGTACAGCGAAGTTCCTAAATATCAGAATATGATTGATATTGCAGTTTCTCTTTCGGAGTATGAAGGCTTTGGCGTTTCTACAATAGAAGCCTGCGCATGCGAAAAACCTGTAGTGGTTTCTAACGTTGGTGGTCTTGCAGAAATAGTAGAGAATAATAAATCCGGTTTAATTGTGCCTCCGGCAGATCCGGAAGCCGCCGCCGACGCGCTTGAAAAACTTATTCTTGATGAAGAACTAAGGAAAAGACTTGGTAAAAAGGGGAGAGAAATAGTGCGAGAAAAATATTTCTGGGACGATAACGTTAAACTAATGATGAATATTTACAAGAAAGTGATTGAACGGAAAAGGTTAAATAACTAATTACCATTTCTGAGATCGGGGTAGTATTAGCCCGATTATAAACCCAAGCCCCCATGCCAAATGCATTAAAAATATTAATAGGGGTAAAGTCGGTAAAAAAATAAGTTTTTTGGGAAAGAGCGCTGATAAGCAGGAGTATATATTTATTGCAAAGTAGAATCCTAATAAGTAGTAAAGATATTTAATATCTATTACTTTAGTTGCTCCAAGAATTAATAGCGCAATATTTACTATTACAAACGCCGAAGGGACTAAGTGAAATAACCGTAATGAGTTTAAATGTTTTTTCAGCACGTTAACCCGTAATATTCCATAGCGGAACATCTGTTTTAGAAATTTAGAAACAGAACTGCGAGGGTAATAGTAGCTTTTAATTTTAGGCGAAAAGAAAATTTTATATCCTGCGTTTCTTATTCTCCAGTTAAACTCAGCGTCTTCAGAAATAGTGTACTTCTCTTCAAAATAACCAAGTTCGTCAAAAAGTTCTTTCTTGTAAGCCGCATAAACGACTGTATCAACAAATTGTTCTTTCTTACTCCATCTGTAAGCGGCGCTTGCCATAGCAAAAGGAATTTCCATAGCTATGCCCACAAGGTTCTGAATATAAGTAAGTCCTACATTAAACTGAGTTCCGCCAGTAACTTTAACGTCCTTTTCGTGCAGGTAGTAATTGTTATACTTAATAAAATTCTTATCTATTTTGGCATGAGCGCTTAAGATTACAATTACTTCATTAGAGGAATTTTTAATTCCAATATTCAGCGAATGCGGAGTTTTTCTTATAGGGTTTATAAATAGCTTAATAGCGGCGTGTTTCTGTTTATAATTGTCAATTACATCTAATGTCCCGTCGTCAGAGTTTCCGTCTACAATAATAATTTCAACTAAGTTTAAATCATATTCCTGCGCCAAAATAGAATCCAGGCACTTAGAAATATAATTTTTCTCATTAAAACATGGGATGACAATTGAGAAACTATAACTCGGAAAATTTTGCATTATAAAATAAAACTGAAAATTCTGTTTATTATTAAAAAGTAATTTTTAAAATAATTATTTATGTATTTAAAACCTAATATCTTTCCGATGCGTTTCTGATTCTTTTTGTCTTCTAAAAGACTATAGCAAGCTATTACAGCGGGCTACACGCGTAAAAATTTAACTTAAAAAATGAGACGAGTCTATAAGAATGGCGTCTTAAGAACCTTAATTATTAAGGTAGTAATTAAGGGATGGATGAAAATTTCCGGTATTATTCTATCTATTTAAAGAGTTAACAATTATTTAAAACAGAAGAAGGCAGCAAATTGAAGCCTTATAATCGTTTTATTCACATTACTGCATATTATTTAAAACAAAAAACAGGTATTTGTTGATTAATTTATTCGCGTGTGTTATTTTATGACCTTCGAATTTTTCTAAATAACTGATGCCAAAATCATTGGTCCTATATTTTCCATAAATCAACACGAGGTTACTCATGAGTAATTTTCGATTACTGTATGTCCTATTATTTATAACTGCTTTTTCTTCTTGCGCTCTATTGGCCCAATCGAAAGGGAAAATAACAGGCAAGGTAACTGAAAAAGACAACAACGAGCCAATCCCTTATGCTAACGTGATAATTGAGGGTACGTCGTTGGGCTCTGCAACTGATGCAGATGGCAATTATGTAATTCTAAACGTGTCGCCGGGTCTTCATACGGTGACTGCTTCAATAATTGGTTTTCAAAAAGTAAGCATTCAGAATGTGCAGGTAAACGTAGATTTTACTACGAAGCTAAACTTTGAATTAAAAGTCAGCGCTCTTGATTTACCGGCAGTAGTTATACAGGGAGAAAGAAACCCGCTTATACGACAAGATTTAACAAACCCACAGGTATCTATAACTGCTGAATCTATTCAACAGTTGCCAGTAGATCAGATAAGCGACGTAATTAAATTACAGGCTGGCGTTGTAGTTGATGATAACGGCGATTTGCACGTAAGAGGCGGTTATGGAAACGAAATCGCATATACGGTTAACGGCGTATCTGTAAACGATCCTTATGGAAACTCTCGCGCAGTAGGGCTTGCAACAAACGCAGTTCAGGAAGTTTCAGTATCTACCGGAACATTTAACGCTCAGTTTGGCAATGCTCTTAGCGGCGTTGTAAACTATGTTACAAAAGAAGGCTCTGATAAATATTCTTTTAGCGTACGTAGTTACGGCGGAGATTATGTATCAAACCATACAAGCCTTTTTACAAATATTGATAAAATAGACGTATTAAACCGAGGCAGAGTAGAAGCTACTTTTGGCGGACAGGTTCCTGCAATTAAAGGTATGAACTTCTATGCTTCAGGAATTTATGAAAATTATAAAGGCTCTCTTTACGGCACCAGGTTATATAACACAACGGATTCCTATTTAACTCCTGATGCATTTAGTTCTTCTGACCCAAGGCACAAAAACTCTACAGATGCGTATTTCTTCAATCCTTATTCAACCAGCAGTAAGGGAGGGCCTACAGGCGATACCGCAATTGTCGCGATGAATCCTTCAAAAAGCTGGAACGCTCAGGCAAATATTAGTTACAAATTTTCTCCGCTGATCAAATTAAAAATTGAGTCTGTACTTGATAAAGGTCAATGGAAAAACTATAGTATGAGTTTTAAATACAACCCTGACGGCGTAGGCACGCACTATAGCGAAGGCTTAATAAACTCGCTTGATTTTACTCATACTATTAATAACAATATGTTTTATACATTGAAGGCGTCTTACGGATATAACAGATCTTCATATTATTTGTATAAAGACCCTACTGATTCCCGTTATCTGCCGTCTCTGTATCTCAAGACGCTTGGCAACTCTACTTTTTATGCAGGCGGAACAGATAATACAAGAGAATTTCAAAGAACTACAACTATAGGTCTCAAAGGAGATTTTGAAGCTCAGATGTTCAAAAGTCATGAAGTGAAAGTTGGCTTTGAAGCAAGAATGCATAAGCTTGATTATGAAACATATGACGTTCAAATTGGGAAACTAAATTCAAGCGGCGCATATGCTTCATTAAATACTAGCGATTTATTGGATCCAACAACAACCTATGTTAGAAGAATTCCAACGAGCTCAGCTTTATATACAAGCTATTCTAAAAAACCTACCCAGTTAGCCGCATATGTACAGGATAAAATTGAATTAGCTTCAACTTTAATTTTGAATGCAGGCTTGAGATATGAATATTTCGATCCAAATTCCGATTACAATCCCAATATCTCACAAAACCTGACAGATTCATTAAGCGGATTTATAACTGCATATAATGTAGCCGCTAAAAAGAAACAAACTTTATCGCCAAGATTAAGCATTTCATATCCTATTACAGATCAGGGCGTAATCAGACTTTCTTACGGCCATTTTTATCAGACTGGTTCTCTTTCAAGTTTGTACAGCAACAACACATATTATGTAACAAACTCGGGCACTACGCCCTCATTTGGCAACGCCAATGTTAATCCGCAGAAATCGGTTCAGTATGAAATTGGTTTACAGCAGCAATTAGCCGAAGATTTTAAATTTGATTTAACCGGCTTCTATAAAGACGTTTCAGATTATATTTATTCCGAAACAGTTTATACTACTCTTGGAAGAGAGTACTCAGTTTTAACAAATTTAGCTTATGCAAATACAAGAGGCGTTACGCTTTCATTCTTAAAAAGAAGATCGCCTGGAAGCCTTTTTTCAGCTTCGCTTGATTACACTTTCTCGGTCGCAGAAGGAAACAGAACTTATCCTTCAGCAGAGATATTTTATAGCGACCAATCAGGCAAGCAGACAGAGACTTATCTAGTTCCTCTAAGTTTTGACAGATCGCATGTAATCAATGCTACTGTAGCGTTAACCCAGCCGAATGACTGGAGCGCAGGCATCGTGGTTAATTTCCAGACCGGAGAGCCTTATACGGTAGTATTGCCAACAACATTATCAACTGTAACTTATGAGCAAAATTCAGGAAATAAACCTACTACATGGAATGTGGATTTGAAATTTGAAAAATATTTCCATTTCGGTTCTTTAGATTATTCAGTCTTTTTACAGGTTCAAAATTTATTTGATACGGAAAATGAGTTATCTGTTTATTCAAGTTCTGGAAGAGCTCTTTCTAATGTTGAACAAACTCTTAACGCGGTAAACTTTGACGATTTAAGAACAAGAATTAACAGAGGCGACAAAGGAATGATTGGTATAGACCAGATTAATAATTATTATTCTGCCCGTCCTCAAAACGTAAGTCGTCCTAGAGAAATTAGATTAGGCTTTTCAATCCTTTTTAATTAATGGTAAAGATTAAGGAAATTAAAATGACAAAAAAATATTTTTATACACTTGCTCTGATTCTTTTTGTATCAACATTTGTATTCTCGCAAAAGAAAACAGACACGCTTAATGTCAAAGGGTTATCACAGGCCGATATGGAACGTATTTTCGGCGATCTATACAAACCCGGTAAGGTTTTTAAAACTGCCGGAGACTCCCGTTCAATTAAACAGGTGATTATCAGCGGGAATAAAATTACGACAGTTGTTTTCAACTATGGTTCAATTTGTAAACCTAATTATCTTAGTCAAACTGCTGATTTAGTTTGGAATGGATTAGGTTATGGGTTTGAGTTTGGTCCTCTTGCCGCAGGCGAAGTTCTTAATGCGAACGCTAAAGGCGGATATGATACTCTTCATATAGTTGACGATTCATTTGTTTTAACTACGCAGGGCTCATATAATTCAGATGGGACTCTTAAATGGGGATGGCTGCCAAAAACAGGATATGCCGATCCAAATCAATCTGCTATTGCCACATTAAACGCTAAAGACGCTGATGGCGACGGCAAGCCGGATTCATGGCCGGAAAGATGGTATTCTTCAGGAGCCGGTAAATATGTTTGGCCTTCATTCCTGGGCGATCAGGCTACTGCGCCAGATGAAGAAGTATACTTTGTTATGGACGATTATACTAATGCAAGATTTCCTTATTATCCATTTTCTAACGATTCTACTAAACAGGGTTTAGGATTAGACTGCGAAGTAAGAATGTTCCAGTTTAACAATGCTCTTGCAGAAAATATCTTATTCCTTATGTACCAGATAACTAATGCCAGCGAAAAGACTATTCCAAAAATATATTTTGGAATGCAAGGCGATCCGCACGTAGGCGGTTATACTGATTATTCAGATGATTTAGCAAGCTTTATTCCGCCATTGGGCGATTTAGCAGTAGGATATCCACAGAGAGCCAGAAGCATGGTATACGCATGGGATAGCGACGGTAAAGGAATTGGCGGCGTTGCTCCTGGATATTTTGGATGGAAATTTTTGGAATCTCCAACTAACTCTACAGACGGTAAAGATAACGACGATGACGGTATAATAGACGAATCTCCTTATAACAGCGCAGGCAATTATATAGACGGAGTAAGCTATCCTTTGACTTACGGTATTTCTGACGTAGCCAAATATACAGCTCTATATGGCGCGCCTAAAGCCAGATATATGGGAGACGAAAACGGCAACTGGGATCCAGCAAAAGACGACGTTGGTATCGATGGTATCGGTCCGGATTCAAAAAGCTATCCTGGGCCCGATTATGGCGAAGGAGATGGAAAACCATCTCAGGCTTGGTATTATGACGTTAACGGCGATAATAAATATGAAGCCGGCGAACCGATTTCTGATGAAAAATTACCGGGCTACAAATGGGCTGGCTCTGAACCAAATTTTGGCGTTAGAGATGTTGCTGAATCTGATCAGATTGGTTTGTCAAGTTTTCATGCAGCAGCTTATGGTTCTCCAAATTATCCGAATAATTATACCTTGATGTGGGAATGGCTCTCTTCAGATTCAATAGATCCTAACCAGACATTACTAAAGACTGCCGGCGATAATATATTCAACTTTGGAACAGGCCCTATGGTTCTTACCAGCGGCGAACTTCAAAGATTTTCAATGGCTATCCTTTTTGGTAAAGATTTAAGCGATCTGCTTTTGGCTGCTGAAACTTCTTCTCAGGTTTTGGAAGCTAATTACCAGTTCGCTCAGCCTCCAGTAAAACCTATTGTTAAAGCAGTAGCTGGCGATGGGAGGGTAACGTTATATTGGGATACTCGTTCTGAAGCCTCTGTGGATCCGCTTACAAGAGCGAAAGATTTTGAAGGCTATAAAATTTACAGAAGCAGGGATTACACTTTTTCTGACGTATATACAATTACAGACGGAAATGGAGTCGCTTTCCTTGGCCAGGCTCTTCTTGACCCAAATACAGGCAAGCGCGCGCAATTCGATTTAGTCGATTCATTAAGCGGTTATCATCCTGTTGAATACGCTGGACGCGCTGTAAAATATTACCTTGGCAGCAACACAGGTTTAGTTCATCAATATGTGGACTCAACTGTAAAAAATGGAATAAACTATTATTATGCAGTAGTTGCTTATGACGGCGGTAATGAAGCTGTAGGAAAAGAAATGCCTCCTTCTGAAACGCAGGCTGTTATTCAGAAAGACGCTATTACCGGTAAATTAACTTTTGACGTTAATACTGTTTCTGTTACTCCCAATGCCTTGCCTGCAGGGCTGAAATCTGCAGCGATTGGAGTGGCTGGAGAGCCTATTTTAACTAAAGGAGCTTCTACGGGAACTGTTAAATTTAGCGTGTTAGATAATCTATCTGTTCAGGAAAAAACCTATAAGCTTTCCTTTGCAGACAGCGTAACTTATAATGTGCTCGATTCCTTAGGCGTTACTGAAAATATTATCTCAAAAGATACTACTTTTGTTTCATTAGCTAATGCTAATATACAATCTGGCAGTTTCCAGCTTTACGATGTAAATAATAATCTGGTCTCTTCAGATAAATATTTTGTAAACTATACGGATGGTAAAGTCAGAGGGCTTGCTTACAACAATTTGCCTACAAATCAGGTATTTAAAGCTAAATACAGATTCTATACGGTTGCAGGAAGCAAATTACTTAATAATGAAGATGGCAACCCGACTTTTTGCGGTATAAAAGTATTTGTAAAAAATGACGTTTTGGCAATTGATACGGCTGGTTCTGGTTATACCAAAAACTCAAAGACAAATACAATAGCCAAAATAGTTACTACTCCAGAAACTGGAATTAATCATAAAAACTACAGAGCTAGTTATGAAGTAAGATGGAATGATCTTGATACTACTGCTACTGGAATGTGGGCTCATCCTGGAGATACGGTTAATTCTCATATAGCCGCTGCAAAAAAAGTAGTTTGTCCTTTTACAGTAGTTGATATCACAGATGGCGAGAAAGCAAACTATATAATATTTGAAGCTAAAAATAAAAATAGCGGTAAATGGGATTTTAGTAAGGCTATAATAATTTTGCCACAGAACCTTACCACAAAGGATAATGTGACATCCTACGAAATTAAGTTTACTCCGCTACCTGATTCGTTAGGCGTTTCAGTTCTTCCTTCAAGCGGCGATGTTTATGTGTTAAAAACATTTAAACCTTTTGCAAAAGGGGATGAATATGTAATAAACGCTACTCCTGTTAAATATGAAGCGGCAGCTGCTAAAACTAAGTTGGACAATATATATTGCGTTCCTAATCCTTATGTGGCTTATAGTATTTCCGAAAATCCTGGCAGGACTTCGGATGTAAGAGGAAGCAAAGATCTCCAATTTAGAAATTTGCCTCCTAAATGTACAATAAGAATATTTACGTTAACTGGCGAATTGGTTCAGACAATTTATAAAGACGATCTAACCAGTATCGCTTCATGGGATCTTTTGAGCAACGAAGGCCAAAGGGTTTCTTACGGCGTATATATATATCATGTTGATATGCCGGGAGTCGGCAGTAAAATCGGAAGAATTGCCATTATTAAGTAAACTGTTTTAGGAAAAAAATTATCCTAACTATTTTGCAGGAGAAGAATTTAAAATGAAAAAAAATTATTCGAAGTTAATTATAGGGATGTTAGTTTTATTGTGCTTTGCGTCAGCCAACGCTCAGTTTACAAGGACTACCTCCAAAGTTGGTACTACGGCCGCTGAATTCTTAAAGATTGGGGCGGGCGCAAGAGCAATTGGTATGGGCGGCGCTTATAGCGCGGCAGGAACGGATATTTATTCTACCTACTGGAACCCTGCCGGTATCGCTTATTCTGGAAGCAATGGCGAGGTTGCCTTCAACCATGCTAATTGGCTGGCTGATGTAAGTTATGATTACGCAGCTGGATCTTTTAATGTCCCTGAACTTGGAACTTTGTTCCTGACTCTTACTTCGCTCAGCGTGCCTGAAGATAAAGTAAGAACTTATGAATATCCGGAAGGAACAGGACAGGTTTGGGACGCTAAGTCTTTATCCATTGGCGTTGGGTATGCAAAAAAACTGACTGATAAATTTTCGGTCGGCTTCCAATTAAAATATGTCCGCGAAGCTATCTGGAATGAAAGCGCAAGCGGTGTCGCTTTGGATATAGGAACTTACTACATTACTCCGTTTAACGATTTGGTTATTGGAGCATGTATGTCTAACTTTGGAACTAAAATGAGACTTGACGGACAGGATTTGCAGTTTAATACAGATCCTGATAACACTACAAGCTCTGGTCCAAATAACATCGCTTCTCAGTATACTACTGGAAGTTTTGATATGCCTCTTTCGTTTAGACTTGGCTTATCAATGAATGTTATTAGAAATCAATATGCCAGAGTTACTATTGCGGCTGATGCTGTTCACCCTAACGACAATACTGAATATGTCAACTCTGGCATTGAAGTAGCTTATGACGAAATGCTTTTTGTAAGAGCCGGTTATAAATCTCTTTTCTTAAGAGATAGCGAACAGGGGCTTACATTAGGCGCAGGCGTAAAGTATGACTTTGACGGAATTGGCGTTAAATTTAACTACGGTTGGGCTGATTATGGACGTTTGGAAAACGTTCAGTTCATCGATCTTAGTTTATCTTTCTAATTTGTTTTATATCAGAGACGCGTTTTATAAACGCGTCTCTGTATTTATTTTCGCTATATGAAAAAAATAATTATTAAAGTAAACGAACTCCTCATTAAGAAATTCGGCATACCTAAAAGAAACGCTAGAAATCCTTCAGTTTTAGACACGCTTATTGGCACAATTCTTTCCCAAAATACTAACGATAATAATTCCTTTAAAGCATATCAGAATCTTAAAAACAATTTTAAGGACTGGAATGAAGTAGCTAAACTATCTGCCGCAAAAATAGAAGATCAAATTAGAACTGCAGGTCTGGGGAAGCAAAAATCCAACGCTATAAAAAAGATACTAAATGAACTTGAGAATACAGAAAGCATTTTTTTGCCGGATGCTATTCCGCAGATGAGTAATCAGGACGCTCTTGAGGCTCTTACTAAACACGAAGGAGTGGGGCTAAAAACTGCTTCATGCGTATTACTTTTTGCGTTAGATAGAAATGTTTGTCCTGTAGATACTCATGTCCATAGGACGCTTAACAGAATAGGGATAGTTAAAACTACATCGCCAGATAAGACTGCTATTATAATAAATAAAAACCTGCCGGAAGGCGTAGCTCATTCTTTTCATACAAATCTGATAAATTTAGGGCGCGATATATGCAGACCCTCTAAACCAAATTGTTCAATATGTCCTTTGGTTAAGGTTTGTAAATATGACGACAAAAATCTGACAGAATTATCTGAATACAAACGGAATAAATTTCTCTTATTAGATAATTTATAGAAGCGCTAAATAGAACTTCCATACCCTAAAAAATAATCAAATTATTTTAGCAGCATTATTTTTATTGTTTTACTGAAACTGCCTGATTGCAATTTAACAAAATAAATTCCGCTTGAAAAAGTATCTGCGTTAAATGTTAACTGATGCTTTCCAGAGCTTAAGTAACCGTCAACCAAAGTTGTAACGCATCTCCCCAATATATCAAACACTTTTAACGTCGTATTGCCATTTTTACCTAATGTAAACGCTATTGTAGTCGATGGGTTAAAAGGATTTGGATAATTTTGCCCTAATGAATAACACATTGGGCTTGATGAGCTGTTTTCAACTTCATTTGTTGAGTTAACAAATGAAAACTTAATCGCATCCGCTCTAATAACGTCGCCGGCTTTAGAGCCGCTTAATGAGCCGTCATTAATAACTTTTACTTCAACGCTATCGCCGTTTAACATATAAGCGTTTCCAAATAAAATCCAGTTTCCACTATTTGTATTCTGATCTAGATATTTTGAATTTACTAATTTGCTATTCACTTTTATCTGGTAAAGAGCGTGAGTTGCAGAATTTGTATTAGCCGGTAAAAGTTCATAAAATTCATAAGAACCTGTCTTTTTTACTTTTGCTTTATACGAAGCAAAAGAGCCCGCTGCATCCGACGTAAACGAATATCTGCTTGTTGAGCCATAAGCAAATCCATTGCTATAGTACCACTTGCCTGACTCCTGGTATCGCAGTACATCTTCATTGTCGACAATATCAAAATATTTATCTATTGTAACATAACATGGAATTTCTAACGCCGGAGCTAATGAATCGTCAATTGTTACAACAAGAGTATCCATATACTTGCCAAGCGCATATTTGTTGAGTTTAATAAGAGCCTCAAAATTTTCCTGGGCTTGAACTGTAACCGGAGTTTTGGTGGCTGAGGCGATTGCGCCTGTTTTACTTGTAATACTTTGAATATTTAAGCTTTGCCGGCCAATGTTATTTAGTTTTACTTTACAAGTAACAGCCGTATCAAACTCAGTATAAGTTCCCATATTAATAAAAACGTCAGGGGCGACTAATTGTTTGTCTTTTACTAAAGAAGAAATTTTAATAACATCCGCAAATGCCGTTGCGTTTTGCGATGTAGTGTTTCTATAAATGGCTCTTATAAAACTTCCAGGCTCTAAAGATTCAGTAGCCGTGTAAAACCATTTTTTAGCCGGGATGCTGTTCTTTATTGTTATCGTATCAACTGGAATATTATTCGTATAAATCAGAAACGTATATTCAGGGACGGGAGCTGTCGTTTGCTGCGTTTGATAGAAAATATTATATATTCCAGCTTTAGCAATTGTCGGCTTCCAATCTACTATAGCAGAATCCCCAGCCTTTACAATGGCTGTTTTAAGGCTATTGCCCCAATAGTCATAAGATGCGCTGCTTGTCCATGTCCCTCTTACTTCGGCATAAGTGGGGTCTTGATCGTCTATGTAAATATCATCTGGCAGATAGTTAATAAACGCTTTAGACTGGTTGCCTACCGTGTCAGTTAAAGCTACAGCGGCCTTAGCAATAATACTTGCCGGATAGCTTTGAGTAGTCTGCCATGTATTTATGCCAGTTAATTTACAAGGGACGTTTATGTATCTTTCATAAATATCTTTAATTGCAACAAAAGGCTGTTCCTGAAAAATTGGTTCATCGGTTTTAATTTCAAAAGTTACGTCGTTTCCACTCTTTTTTTCGCTAAATGCTACTTGCGGCGCTATGGTGTCGGCTGTTTTCGTATAGCGTTGCATCGCTTCAACGGCAGTGCAATATCTGAACTTAACTTTAGGATATTGTTTGGCTATAAGATGCGCAAGACTATCTACATGTTGAACATTAGCGAGGTAAGTATCTTCTGGCAAATGCGCCCACATACAGGCTACCTGCGTATTTCCTTTATTTGCTTCGGAAAATATTTGTCCCATTATTGCAGCAGTTACGTTAGCCATATAAATGCACCTTACATTCCAACCTTTGCAGCTGCCCGGAAGCTGATAGTTAGTTCTTGACGGATGGAACGGAACAAAATGAGACGAGCTTAAAGACCAGTCGAAAACATTATCAATTGGTTCACTAGTTACATAGCGTTTATCCGGGTAAGCGTCGTCCATAGAATAAGGCAGTATGCCGTCAAGATAATTTTGCCAGCCGTTATCCATGTAATGCCAGCCGCTTCTAAAAGAGACCGGAAAAGTACTCTCCTCTAAAAGATACTGCGATAAAGAATAATCAAAATCGCTTTTGCATTCGCTAAATGATTTTGCCTGATTCCAGAAATATAGACCGTCTCCATTATAATCTGTCCAGTTAAAAGTATGATAGTGCATTGATATTTCATCGCCAAACTGCTTGATCGCATCTGTGTGATATTTTTTCATATAATACAAGCACATAATATTTGGAACAGGCATGTTAATGTTATCTGCATATCGTAAGATATTTCCAGTCATCATCCACCAGGTAAGTTTAACAGTTGAACCGTAAGAATCTTTAATCTTTTGCCTCCAGGCGGCATCCATAACTTTGTAAGAATTTTGCGAAGGATCAACATAGAGCTGTGGATTGTAGTGATCGTGGAAAGAGTCGGTTCCCATACCGTCCCATAAAGCTGTGTCAGAACCTAAAACAAGTAAAACTTCTGTAGTATCCTGACTCTTCCCCAAGGCAGTAAACATTAACCATATAGCGATAAACAAAAAATTTTTTCTAAACATGATAATAATCCATAATAGTCGAGAAAAAATAAAATTAATCGTATTATACTTACTAAATTCTACGGAATTATTCAAATAATCTAATCTTTCATTTTAGTGAGCAAGAATTGCTATGTCAGAAATAGAAATTAAGAAGCGGAAGAATAATCGGAAAGTTTTTTTTCTAAGAAAGGTTTTAGTTTATCTCTTACTTCTTCAAAAGTCACATTCTTAAGAGTTTCTTCAAGTGTAACTACGGAGTCGAATTCAGATTTATACGGATACCAGATCACATCCTTTGTGTTGTACTTTACATAGACGCCAAACACGGGGACTTCATAAGCGGAACCGAGATGGATTGTAGAAGTATCCGGCGAAAAAAGAAAATTTAATTTGGAAATTACTGCGGCAAATTCGTCAAACGAAGAGGAAAAAAACACGGGATCGTCAAAAGAAGCAATTTCATAAGCTTTTCGCAAATCTTTTTCGGCGGTTAATAGCAAAATATTAATGTCATATTGTTTCAGAAATGCATAAAGCTTTTTGTAATTATCAACGCCCCAGAATCTTGCGTCGCCGCCTGCTGAAATATTAACTCCAAGTAAAAACCGATTCTTTGTAAATTTTTCTGTGATGAAAGCGCCAGCCTTTTTGATAGAGCTTTCTGTAGGGAAATAACGAACATTGAGAGATTTGTTATCAATGTTTAGATTAAACAATTTACCAAGTTCTGCGCAGCGCTCAATTACATGAAAATTAGTTGGGTTTAGCCGGGGAGTAGTTTTAGTAAAGATAGTTTTGTTTTCTTTTTCAAGACCAAATTTAGCTTTGGCTTTGCTTAGCGCAATAATAAAACTTACCGTAGTAGAAACATCGTCATGCAGATCGACAATAGCGTCAAAATCCTCATTGTTGATTTTTTTAATCAGTCTGATAAAAGAGCCTAAACCTTTTTCAAACAGCCAGGTATCGTCAATTGAAGGATTATTGTTGAAAATAAAATAGTTCCGTTTGCTTGCTAAAACAGTTGTCTTGCATCCAATGTTTTTTTTAATCTCGTTCAAAAGAGGAGTAGTAACTAAAGCGTCGCCAATGTTGTTCAAGCGGACAAAAAGAATTTTGGAATTTTTGTTAACCGAAGAGATCGAATTGTTCCAAGAGTTTCCGCTAAGCAGGAGGAAAATTTTAAGAAGAATATTTTTTATTAGAATTTCAATTTTTTTCACAATGCAGAGCTTATAAGAGATTAATTTATTTCTTTTATTACTGAAACTAAAACATTATTTTGATCTCCAATATATCATTATTTTTTGTGTATTTAAAGGGCGCTAAAACTAAAAAATGAAAATAGTAATAACTCTTTCTCAATTGGAAGTGACAGGCGCCGAAGTATACGCTGTTACATTAGCAAATAAATTAGTAGAAAATGGTCACGAAGTATTTATCATATCAGATACCCTATCAATAAAAACAAAAGCCGTCTATTTACCAGTCCCTTTTAATAAACGAAAATTCCAAAACAGAATTAAACAAATAATTCTACTTGCCAGGTTTTTAAAGAAAAATAAGATAAACATAATACATAGTAATTCGCGGGCTTCCGGGTGGATTTCATATTATGCAGCTTTGATAGCCGGAATCCCCAAAGTGAGTACTGTGCATGGCAAACAACACGTGCATTTATCAAGCAGAATATTTAGAATATTTGGCGATCTTGTTCTGCCAGTTTGCGAAAGTATCAAGGAACAATTAGTTAAATCGTTCAAGTTTAATCCAGATAGAATTAAAATAGTTAGAAACGGTATTGAGTTTAAAGAAACTCCCTTAAAATCGGAGACGAATAAAACTAAAAAAACAATTTCGCTTATTGGGCGTTTATCTGGACCAAAAGGAGAAATTGCATGTGATGTGTTAAACGTAATTTCGGAAAAATTTAAAGATTGCAACATAAATGTAATTGGAGGGAGAACAACTCCTGAATATCTTAAGCGATTTCAGGGGGAAAACATCAAGTTTGTAGGTTTTGTAGATAACCTTAACGAATGGATAGATAGTTCTGACGTGGTAATTGGTTCCGGTCGAGTAGCTATAGAGGCTATAACCCGTAAAGTAAATACTATAGCTGTGGGGGAGTGGATTAATGCAGGATTAGTTACTAATGAAAATTTGCAACTTTGTCTGGAAAGTAATTTTGGCGACATTGCCGCAGTAAAACAATTTGATTGGGATAAATTAGAAAAAGATATCAGAATAGCTCTTAACGGAAGAAATGTCGACATTGAACTAATTAATAAAATTAAAGATCAGTACGATACGTCAAGATTTTATAATGAAATAGAAAACAGCTACCAGTCTTTATTGGTAAATTTTTACAAAAAAGAAATTCCTGTTATAATGTATCATCGTTTAATTAATGATCTTTCCGAAGCGGGCAAACATGGAATATATGTCACGGTAAAACAATTTACTTCCCACATGGACTGCCTTAAAAATAAGGGATATACTCCTATAACCTTTCAGAAATTAGACAAAATTGATCGTTTTGATAAATCTAAAAAATATATAATTATAACATTTGACGACGGTTATGAAGATAACTATACGCTTATGTTTCCTATTCTAAAGCGCTTCGGGTTTAAAGCTGTGATATTTTATGTGACACATTCTGATTCTAATATTTGGGATACAAAAAACTCCAATGAGCCTAAAGTAAAACTCATGAACAAAGAGCAAGTCGCCGAAATGTCCGATTATGGAATTGAATTTGGAGCTCACGCCAAAACTCATCCTGATTTATTGACTTTGCCAATTGAAGAAGCTGTTTCGGAAATTACTGAATCAAAAAAAACTCTTGAAAATATAATTGGGAAAAAAGTTGAGAGTTTTGCTTATCCATATGGAAGCTTAAATAATGATATAAAAAATATCGTAAAAGATGCCGGTTTCAAGTACGGTATTGCTACAGACAACGACCCATTGGCGCTTCACGAAGACTATTACCAAATCCGTAGAATAGGGATATTCCCCAATACTGATTATCTGGGCTTTATCCGCAAAACAAAGGGGAACTATGCATTTAAACGCGTTGAAAGAGAAAAAGCTAAACAAAGAAAAATTAAATAATCATTCACTGAAAGCTGTAAATAATGAACTCATTCCTTTTATCCGCACGAAAAAAAATAAACAAGAACATCATCTTTATATTCGCAATAGTTTTATTTCCGCATAATACGCTTTTACCGCAGGAAGAACCGTATTTTTATCATGGTAAAGATTACGGCAGCGAAGCCATGTATAATCCTATAAATGTTATCCTTAACGGAAGTTTTGATATTCTTCAATTAGATGAAAAAGAAAGAAAAATTTCAAAACTTAGAGTAGGAAGCGGATTTAATAATGTGTTTAAAAATTTAGGCGATCCATTTTCTACGATATCAAGATACGGGTGGCCTGAATTTACCCGCAATGAACTGTTGCCTATTGAGTTCAGAAAGCAATACGCTCAATGGTGGCCCAACTACGAGCTGCATCTTGTAGGCGGAGGGATGACTTATACGGCTCTGAAAGAATGGTATCAGCAGCATAATTTCCCGGTTCCGGCACTGATGTCAATGACGACGGTAGCCTTTTATGAACTGCTGAACGAGGCCGTGGAAAATCAGGCGTATAAAGGAGACAATGCCGATCCAATTTCCGACGTATATGTGTTTGATATTGGAGGAATAATACTTTTTAGTTTTGACGGCGTCAATAAATTTTTCAAAGAAGAATTGAATATGGCGGATTGGTCGTTGCAGCCGTCGCTTGGAGTAACCGATATGTCGATACGGAATAATGGACAGTATTTCTCCGTTAAGTGGAAAATCCCATTTTCTGAACAGTGGTACTTGTTCCATTATTTTGGAATGAATGGTCTTGGCGGTCTTTCGTATAAGCAGGCGGACGGTTCGGCTTATTCTGTAGGAGTAGGGATGCGAGGTAAGAACTTATATGTGGTTGATAAGGCAAGAGATTTGCTCTCGCTAAATTTAACATGGAACATTGGATTTTTTTATGACGTAAACAATTCTTTGCTTGCGTCGGTTATGGCAAGCGGCCAAAACAGAAACATGCTAAACATAAACATCTATCCAGGATTAATTAAGATAGGGAAGTTTTCTCCCGGATTATGGGGCGCATTTGAAAAAGACGGTAATGTTACTCTGGGGGTTTCTACAATTTATGCGCCTGGAGTCGGATTTTAACCTGCGGCGCAAGCGCATCTGCTATGAAAAACGCTTCGGATAAAAAAGCTTTATAAACTAATTTATTCCGAAGCGTTACAAAATAAAGAGCCAGTTTAGCTCTATCGCTAAAACGATAAATTCATGTTTAAGTTTGGACCTAACTTAGAGTAGCTTGGCATAATCTGCAAACTTGTTTTTGGCTTATCGTCAGCAGTTTTCTCCAATGCAATATCAAGAGGATGAGCGCAAATCTTTCCAAATGCGTATCCTATTGCAATGCCTAGCGGAACGTCGCTCCACCAGTGAATACTTGTTGTAACTAAAGAGGTGCTTATTAAACCAAGCACAGTATAACCAACTGGTTTTAACCAGGTAGCGTCAGGATAATTTTCCATTATAACAACTAAAGTAGAAGTGGCGGTGCAAATATGTCCAGACGGAAATGCGTCGTAGTGAGGGACGTGTTTAGCATATTCTTTCTGGTTGGGAAAGAGATCCCATCTGCCCCCTTTTTGAGTTTCTACAATAGGGCTTTCCCGGCCGGTAATGTGTTTTAATAATTGAACTACTCCGCCCGCGGCAAGAATTACTTCAACGGTTTGCGAAGCTGTTCTTAGAGCTTTATCGTTTTTGAATACCACTCCGTAGGTTCCAAAAGCTGCGGCAAGGCTAAACTGAAAAACCCCGTCTCCCATATATTCAAAAATATCGCTTGCTTTTCTTACGGCTTTTGAACCAATATACCAGCCTCTTGTCGTTCTCCATGTGGTTTCATCGGTGATGCACATTGCCGTAGTTAAGACCGTCATACCTACTATTGCAGGGATCATATCTTTTGTGAATGTTTGTTTAGAATACCTTACCCAGTCTTCTGGAAGGTTCTTAAACATATCATACCATTTTGGCACAAACTCTTTTTGCGGCGTTGAAACAAGAAGCGAATCGCCGGCAATATTGTTATTGACCAAATTAGTAGTTTGTAATTTTGCGCTATCTGCTAAAGATGAATTACTGTCTTCCGAAAAATCCTGAAGCGGAGAAGCGGCAAAACATATACTAAAAGAACTTATTATTAAAATAAGACAAAGAATAGAACTGTTTTTTATTTTCATAGCGTTGTTAAAAATTAAGTGAATATTGAGCTCCTAAATATTTATTAGATACAACCGGGCTCAATGAGCCGGAGCTGTATTTCTGGTTTAGATAAATCACAACTTTTGTAGAAAAAATCCCCATCAATGCGCCTACAAAGCAATCGCTTGCCCAATGCGCGCTTTCCGTTATACGGCTTAAAGCTACTATTGTAGCTATGCCATAAGAAGCATAAGGAATAAAACTATCAGGATACATTTCCGCCAGCGTTGAGGCCGTTGCAAAGGCTGTAATAGTATGACCTGAAGGAAAGGAATCGTAACTTGCTATATCGTTAGTGCGTTTTGAGAAAAATGAAAATGGGCCATGAAACCTGCCTCCGGACTGAGTTGCATTGCTTGGCCGTTCTCGTCCGAAAAGCTGTTTGGCTATCTGTACTCCAATACCGGATAGTAAAAAAGACTCAACCCCAATTTTGGCAGTTTGCAAAGACTTCGGGCTGTCAAACAGAGCATAATGCAAAAAGAAAGAACCGAATAACGCCAGGGAAAACTGACCTTCCCCCAAGTTGGTTATAACCGGACTAAATTCTTTTACAAAACGATGCTTCATTTTAAAATTGTGCAAACGGTGATATGTAAAATCGTCAGTTGCAAAAAGTCCTGTAGCTACAACTGCCGAAGTTATTAAAAATTTTGGCTGCGTAAAAATATTTTCAAACTTAACTTCGTTCTTTTCAGAATCTACTTTATCAGCTTGCCGGGCATTATAATACGGGTTATTGCTAAATTTATCTTGCGCAACGCAAATTAAACAGTTTGAACTGTCCAATTTAATTACGCTAATATCAACGCTGTCAATTGTTGCCGAATTAAATGAATAAGCTTTTACAGAGCATAAAAATAGGAGTAAAGAAAAAAGTGATTTTGACATTAAATAGTTATAGCTAAGGATTAATAAATATCTTCTAGTTAAGAAATTTAATTAAATAAATTAGTTTGTTCAAGAAATATAATAGGTTAAATATTTGTCTCTACTTTGTTAAGAGAAAGTTTCAGAGCTTATTAAACGTATTATTTAAGCTGGATATTATAAAAATTGTATTTTAAGACTGATAAATTATTCTGCAATTTTGTATCTTTGTAAATAAACAGATAATCAAAATAATTTTAATTAAGGAAGCGCTATTGAAACCGCCAGTTTTGCTTATAGATTGCCCGGATAGAAAAGGACTAATACATGATATAACCGGAGTATTGTTCCGGAATAACCATAATATTATTAGCAACAGCGAATATGTAGATCATGAGACGAGTCATTTTTTTATGAGAACGGAAATTTCAGGCGGGAATGATTTTGAACTTCTTCGCGATGAACTTTACGCGCTTCTTCCAAATGGTTCAAATGTCAGATTCTCAAATCAATCGCCTAAAAATATTGTAATAATGGCTACTAAGGAGCATCATTGTTTGGGCGATTTGCTGTTGCGTCATGCGCATCATACACTTAACGCTTCAATTCTTGCAGTCATTAGCAACCATGAAGTATTAAAGCCGTTAGTAAAGCGTTTCGATATTCCTTTTCATTATATTCCGTTTGAAGACGTGACTAAAGAAGAACATGAGGCGGCAGTGATATCGGCGCTAAAAAAGTATGATCCGCAATATATAGCGCTGGCAAAATATATGCGCGTTTTAAGTTCGCAGTTTATTTCAAACTATCCTGGCAGAATAATAAACATACATCATTCTTTTTTGCCTGCATTTGCAGGCGCAAGCCCTTATAGGCAGGCGTTTGAACGCGGCGTAAAAATTATTGGAGCGACCGCTCATTTTGTAACGGAACACTTAGACGAAGGTCCTATTATAGCTCAGGGCGTTACTCCGGTAGATCATTCATACTCGGTTAACGATATGGTTTTAGCCGGAAGGGACGTTGAAAGAACTGTGCTTGCAAAGGCTCTACGGCTGGTATTTGAAGAAAGAGTCTTCCTGTGCGGCAAGCGGGTAGTCATTTTTGAATAAGCTGTTTTAAGAATTACCTATAAAAATTGCAGTAACGCTATCTAACAGCGGCGTCATCCTGAGCGTAGCTGAAGGATGACGATGATTAGAATTTGTCTGAACGCTTAGCGCATACGACAATTAATATTATTTCAGCAATATCATTTTTTTCGATTCAACGCGCGAACCCGCTTTAAGGCGGTAAAAATAAACTCCGCTTGCAAGACTAGCGCCATTAAACTCAACCTGATATTCTCCTGCGGATTTGAACTCGTTCACCAAAGTTGCAACTGCCTGCCCTAACATGTTATAAACTTTTAATTCTACTTTTTGTAAATTTGCGTTTTGGAGAACCGGAACTGAATATTTAATTATCGTTGACGGATTAAAAGGATTAGGATAGTTTTGGGACAAACTAAAATTATAAATTACAGTATTTGAAAACTCGGTTATCTTTTTATTGATAAATTCCTTAGACCCGATTATCACTTTAAAAGTTTTTTCTTCAAGCTTATTAAGCGTGCATATATAAACAGTGTCAACGACCGCTTTACCAGTTGCATTATCAAAGAGAGCCGCTCCAAAACCAGCGGGCAGCGTCCCTAATTTGCTGACGTTTAGTTTTATAGTTTCCTGATGCTGACTACCATCAAGGGATATATTCCAAACTGCTCCGTCTTTTTCTTTTTGCACCGAAACGCAGTTCTTTATAGAAGAATTATCATTTCTTATTGTCAGGTTAAAGTCTTTTTCAATTTGCGGCGCGGCTGAAAAATCAAGTTGAGCCGATAACGTTTTAGCGATACTTTTATTTTGCGTATCAACTGAAAGCAATACTTCTTTTTCTCTATTAGAACAGGCTGCTTGTATTTTAACATACCAGCCAATATCGGCAACTATTTTTGGCAAATCGGAATAAGTATAACTGCCATATGGAATCATCTTTAAATATTGCACAGAAGGCTCAACAAAATAAGCTTTGCCTGGCTGCATTGAAGAAGTCATTGTATAAGCTTTTTTATAAGTGTTATACTCTCTTAAAGGGACTGAAGGATCAATGCCAACTTCAAATGTAAACGGGCTGGAAATAGTTTTCCAGTTTGAACCAGTAAATGTAATTACGGTATCGGAGAGCTTTTTAGTCCTTATATTTCCGTAATACGTATACGATAATGCAAAAGTATCTTTAAGCGATTGAGCCGTAAAATAGCCTTTATTTAGGCCAAAATAATAATCGCTAAAAAGAGAGAAATATCCGTCTGCGTTTGGATCGTATTGGTACAAAACCCATTCGCCGTCTTTCATTTTGCTCCTGCCGCCAAAATATCCAAACGCTGAATCGACCGCAGTATTATCAAATGGAAAACCAAAAAATACCCAGTTAACGTCAGCTTTATCAGCCGTGGCGCCTGGCTTTGATAATGGGATTGTAATTGCCGGAGTTGAATAATTAGTAAGCAAAACCTGTCCGTCCGTTAAACCGAATGTTTCAAGCGAATCCACAGTATTTCCGGAAGTATTGTTTGTATAAATCTCGCCGGAAAAAATGAGTCCTTTGTTTGTTACATCCGTTGCAGGAATAATATAATTATAGTTGCCATCGTTATAAACGGTCTTGTAATTAGTCATTCCTCCTGTATAATATTTTAATTTAAAACCGATATTGCTAAGAGAGTTAAAAGTTAAGGGCGAAAGCGAAAAAACAACTGCGGTAGATTCAGGAAAAACTTTGTTAGCGTTGAGAAAAGCGCCGCCGTTAATTTTAATATTGCTTAAGACGTAATTTTTTACTTTAAGGCTGTCGAATTCTCCGCGTAAAACGACAAGCTGCGTATCGGCAGTAAAACCATTGCTCACGATAACCATAGTATCAATATTAAAGCTTTTAAAATTCGGCAGGGAATAGCGGACAATAGCGCCAATCGAATCGCCCGAATATAGGACAAAACTTTTTTTAACGTCATTAGCAATTGTAAAATAATTGTTTTTAAAAGAAAAATCTAAATTCAAAACTGAATTGCCAGAGTTTTTAATTTGCGCTTTTTTATCTGTTGTAAAAAAAGATTCAAAAGGAGAGGCGGATAAATTATTTATTGACTGCTGCGATTGCGCGTCAAGCAAACCGCCATACCCATAGCCGCCGACTATAAACTCAGAAAGAGTATCGTTGAAAGAATTAGAAACTATATTGAGCTGAGCCGCGTATTTGCCTGTGCGATAGGGCTTAAAAGAAATTCTAACGTCTTTTGAGCCGCCCGCAGGAATTATTTTTATTGTATCCAAAACAACAAATGAAGAATCATCAGCGCCGGTTATAGCGATTCTTCTTATCTTCAGGTCAGCGTTTCCGTCGCTATTGCTGATATTAAAATTCTTAACATAAGTATTGTTGGCGTAACAATTTCCAAATACAAGCCCATCCGAAACGAAAGACGCAGAAGCTTTTTGAATGTACAATGAAACGGCTACAGATAAAGTATCGTCTTTCATGGTAGAATAATTCTTCCTTACAAAGCTAACATATCCGTTGTTCAATCCGCTCTTTACTTTATCCGGATGAAATTTAATCGTGAAAATATTATTACCGCCGGATGGAATTATGCCAGCTGCATTAGGCGTATAAAAAAGAGTGTCAGGCGATATAATTATTTTATTGATCTCAAATTGCTTAGTTCCGTAATTAGTTATGATAATAGAAGACAAAGTATCTGTATAATTATCTGAAAGATTAATTGTATCCTTTATTATTTGCGGCGTTAGAACCACGGAAGGTTTTGTTTTAAATCTGAAAACGTCAGACCATTTGCTAGCGGTAACGCTGTCTTTCTGAATGCTGCGCGCTCTCCAGAAATATGCGGCGTCGCTTACAAGAGAGGTCAGAGTGATAAAACTATTT
The DNA here is from genome assembly GCA_002307295.1 of Ignavibacteriales bacterium UBA1304. GTDB lineage: Bacteria > Bacteroidota > Ignavibacteria > Ignavibacteriales > Ignavibacteriaceae > UBA1304. The sequence goes on along the minus strand of DBTY01000055.1, from coordinate 129,186 downwards.
TTTATTGTGGTGTCAATTGCAACGTTTGAAAATGTAGAATCAAATCCGATTTGTAATTTATAAAAACCTGCGCTATCCGCCTTTTGCCATTTAAAATCTATTCTAGATGAAGAAAGCAAAGAATCGTTACCGGGCTCAATTAACTGCGGCCTTTGTATTTGCGTTATAAAAAACCTTTTTGCCGACCATGCGCTGGTATCAGAAATATTATCGTTAGCTTTCATACGCCAAAAATATTTTGTCATGTAATTAAGACGGTTTACCTTAATTGCAGCGCTGAATGAAATTGTATCTGCAACGATTGAAATGAAAAGAGAATCTTGAGATATTTGCAACCTATAATTATATGTGTTCTTTAACGCTTTGCCGCTAAAAGTTAACGCGGTATCGGCGTTTATTAAACTATCGGAAGGCTGATCTAATTGAGGAACATTAAAACCAGTCCTGAACCTTGAGACGTCAGACAAACGGCTAATCTTTCCGGAAGAATTAAACGCAAGAATTCTCCAATAAAAATCTGTACAATATGGGAGATTGTTAATTTTTGCAGAAAGCGCCGGAGTATCTTTCGTATAAAAAAAAGGTCCAATAGAAAATAAAGAATCATAGCCTACTTCTATTCTGTAAGTCTCGGCCGAATCTACTGCGCTCCATTTAAGCGTAATGGCCGTATCAAGATTAATTTGATTGTTAAGCGGAGATAATAATTTAGGAGCTTCAAGCTTGGTGTAGAAGCTCATAGTATTAGACCAATCGCTGTTATCAAAATCTATGTTATAAGATTTTACGCGCCAGTAATATTGTTTATTGCTGGATATATCTTTTATAACAACAAAAGAATCAACTGTGGTATAATTGCCAGGCGAAACAAAACTGCTATTATCTGCATACTGGAGTATGTACCCTTTATTTATAATGTTTTTTGACCACTTGAACGTAACCGGAATATCAATATTAATTAAATTGTTCAAAGGAGAAAATATAACTGGCGCAATGGGAAGCGCGGTAGTGTTGAACTTCCAAACGCTAGACCAGCTGTTAATATCGCTTTCCAGTCTTACCCGCCAATAATAGGTAGAACTATTATTTAATTTGCTAATTACTATTGAAGGGCCAGAAACAACCAATTCGCCGATAATTCCATTAGTAGAAAAAACAGAGTCGGTAGAGTACTGAGCTCTAAAAATAGTAGCGTAACCCATATCGCTCCATCTTAGTTCAAGATTTTTTGTCGGTTGAAGCGTTGAGTTGTTCTGCGGAGAAATAAGAGTAGGCGGAAGCGATAGTTTTTTATCAGATTGAGCATGGACGATACATGCTGCAAATAGTAAAACTAAAATTATTGTTTTTATTTTTATAAAGGAATTCATATGTGCAATTTACTTTTAAAATTATTTTGGCGGAAGAGGCGCGCCGAATGTAGAATTAGTTTTTGGGTCGGGGTCTTTTTCTGGCCAAACAATGTATACCACAGCCGCTACTATAGCGGCGCCAATAAAATAAAACCAGTTCTGTTTAAAAAATGATTTATCTGTTTTAAGGTTCGCTGTATTTCTTTGCGAGCTTGTGTCGACAGCGGCAGAACGGGCAGCTCCGCTGCTGTCATTTGATAAAAGTTTATTAGGCGTATGGACTGTCAGATATTCTAAGTTTAGAGAGTTATCAGTAAACGCTTCATATTCAGTTCCGTTTTTGTTTAAACAGACAGTATAACTTTCCGCTCGGATCTGTAAACAAAAAGAGGTTATAATAAAAAATATAATAAAACCGCGCTTCATTCTATCACTCCGGTAATGTATCAAAATAAAAGTGAGCCTGAATAAAAAATGTCAGATTCAAATTTGCACCAATAGGACTGTATCTTTCGTTTTGATTAAATAAATTTCTTAATAATAAATTCGTCCAAATTATTTTATGCAAAAACCATTTTTGAAAAGATAAATCAAAAACAGCTTTTGGTTTTAACTCATATCCGTACATTGCAGAAGTTTGGACATCAGAATATTTATAATCATACCAAAAAGAAGAAGAAAGATATTTTATTTTTGCCCAAATTCCAAAAGTAGCAGCGGGATTGTATTCAATTGTGTAAGTTATATTTGTATTTGGTAAAGCGTCCCAGACTTCCTTAAATAAGTCGCTGCCCCCAATATAACGCTGATAATTAAACGCTAAACTATGGCGTATAACAGGCGAAAGAGTTTGTTTAATTTCAAAGTTAAAGCTTATAGTTTTAAGAGCTTCGTTAGTATATAAATCAATTGGAGCCGAAAACGTAGACGTTTGCTCGTCATATTGATAGGGCTGCATTTCTAAGTAGTGATTTGCAAATCGTCTGTAAGAGCCGCTTAAATTAAAAGAAAGAGCGCTATCGCACTTAAAAAGATAAGATAAATCGGCGGTGAATGTTTTACTTTTATTTGGGCTTCCATATATATTATATTTTATGCCAAGTTCGTTTGATATGTCATATCCTTTGAGCGTCCAGCTATAGTAACTCATATCTTCTTCAACCGGAGTTTCGAAGTAAGAAAAATTAGAGCTTAATTTATTTTTAGCATCTATAAGCCAGCAATTAAATAAACTCCATTTAATTGAGTTTTCATTTCTGTCTTTCTGAAAAAACAATTGAAAGCTTTGCGAGAAATCATTTGTAGGAGCAAATGTAAATGACGAGTAAATATTTTTAGAACTGTATTTATTTATATCTATAGCTCTTGAAGTAAAAACCCGGTGAGTTTTTATTCCAATTCCAAATACTGAAGCGAATAAATCATTTTTGTACAACCCTTCAAATCTTCCTGAATAATTTTCAAGATTGAAATCAAAATCGAAATTAATTTTGTTTTCTCTTTTTGTTATAGCGTTTGTAGAATATTCAGCCGCATAATTGACAGAAATATTGTTATCAAGAATAACATTTCCTACTCCGCCAACATAGGAGATATTCCGTTCAACTGGAATTTCGTTTCCGTATGGTTTAAAGAAAAAGAACTCGTCGTGTTTTGTAACGCCGCCGGAAAACTGAGTAACGCCAAACGGCCAATTAATTATAGTTTGCCCCCAGCCAGAAAGCAATGAAGTCTTATTACCGCCGATAGATAAATTTAATACTCTGGCATTCAGCACAGGATCTGTGTCGTATGTTTCTTCGTTTTTAAAATTAAATGCAGAAGACCAGTTTTTGCTGCCATAGTTAACTCCCGCCGAGAAAAAGGGACCAATTTTATCAACGTTAGGCGTTGAATAATCAGTATATCGGTATGGGCCGGGATCTCCGGTTTCGTTGCCAATAATCTCTACTGCATGAACAGACGCTCCTTTTTTAGCGGCTTTAGTATGGAAGTTTATTAATCCGCATTCTACAAAATTACCTTCAACAATACGGGGGACGCTAATTAATTCTACATAATCAATCTGAGCGATAGAAACAGGCAGCAGATTTATGTTTTGTACGTCAAAAATGTTTATGTCGTAACGGCAACCGTCAATCATAAGAATAAAATTTTGCCGCTGATAAGAAGAAAGATTATTGGCGGAAACAGTTTTTGAAAAACCGTCGATAGTAGAAAGGCTCCAATTGTTTGCAAGAAGCAAAATATCAGAAAGATTAATAATCCCGGCTGCTTTTATCTGCGCTTCAGTGATTATTTGAGTTCCCTGAGTTTCAGTTTTTATATCAGAAGACTGACTTAAAAGGAACGTCTGAAAAAATAAAAAACAAAACAAGGTTAATATTTTCAATCTAAAAATTCCTTTAGCCATGCAGGAGCGCTAAATATATAATTTAGTCCGGCTGAAAAAACAATAATATTCATCTTTTTTTTCGTAAAAATTTTAATTGCGTCTCCGGTAATATTGAACTCAAAATTATTAAACGCTCTAATATTTAATCTTGAAGTTAAACCGGCGGCAAACTCGCTTTCAGATTTTAGATTAGTATTGACGGTATCGTCGGCAAAATTCATAGTGTAATTGCCAGTTTTAAAGCCAAAATAAAATGAAGAGTTATAAGGAAGAATTAATTCGTTACCCCAGCATAAGAAAATCAATTGTCCTGTATAATCCGGCATTTTAATATTTGTGGATTTAAAAGGCAGCACAGTTAAACCAGCCGTTATGCTGCCGAAATAAAAAGGCGTTTCAATGTTGCCTGTAAAGCCTGTTTTGGGGCTCCAAAAATCATTAAGGTAAGTATTGTTATGTTTAGCGCTAATATTTAATCCAATTTTAATTTCAGAAAAAGCCTCATTACGAGTTTGCGCAAAGAGCGTATTGTTTCCCGCAATATGATAATAATTTACTAAGATAAATAATATCAGTATAAGAAATAATCGTATTTTGTATAAAATAAGCATGGAACTATAAAAGAGTTAAAAACGTTTCATTATGTAAGATTAGACCGACAACTGAAAAATACTTTGTTAAATATACACAAAGATAAAAAACAAACATTACCTTTGCTATTAGTTTTTAATTGCTTATAATCTAACAGAGAATATGTGACTAATGTCACAATAATAAATTAACGAGAATTGTATTTTTAAATCAAAATTATTATTTTAGTAATAATTATAAGAATGGGTCTAAGTTCCAACGAACAATTAATAAAAAGAGGCAGAAATGAAAAAAGTATACTTAACTCTAATTTCCGTTGTGTTTGCGGGAGCTGCGTTTTTTGCGCAGGGGCAAACAGCGAAAGATAGTTGGAGTGTTGGCGGCGGGTTCTCATATCCGCGTTTTCAGAGCACAGATGTACGTCCTTTGGACGACAATTATGGATTTTATTTATCATTACAGCGAAACTTTACAGAAAATGTAGCTTTAAGGTTATCAGGTAAATATGCGCATATTAAGGGAAGAGTTCCCAGCTACGTGCCTTACGACCCTTTAAATCCAAGCACAACAAATAGATTTTATCAAGGAAATAATGGACCTGGAGTGACAGCACAGTTTGCTGAGGATAATCCAATGCATACTGTTATGGTAAACGCAAATCTTGATTTGCTTTATTATTTAGCTCCTTGCGGAACAGTTTCTCCATATTTCTTTCTTGGAACCGGTTTCGCTTCCTTCAGACCTGTCTGGGGAAACATTGTTCCTGAAAGAGATCTTAAAAGAAAAAATGTTATGCAGATCGATTTTGGCTTTGGTAGCGAATGGAAAATCTCTGGCGACTGGAAGCTAAAAACTGAACTTGGTTACAATACTATTGACGGTCAGCTTGACGGTATTACAAATAATACGAGACAAGGCATCTGGGGTTCTGACGCAGACGCATATATCACTGCTGAAGTCGGCGTACAATATTATTTCTCTAAAGGCGAACCTTCAAAATATTGCGATTTATACGATGGTATAAAGGTTGACGTTAGCGGATTAAATTTTGTTACGAAAGAACAAGTTGAAGAAATTGTAAAAAGATATATTCCTAAAGAAGTAGTTAAGGAAGTTGTAGTAGAAAAACCGGTTTACAGAGACGCTCCTAAAGAAGTTGCGGCTCAGGAAAACTGGGCTCTTTATGGAGTTAATTTTGAAACCAACAAATCAAATGTTCTTCCTGAAGGATATCCAATTCTTGAACATGCTGTAACAGTATTAAAAGAAAATTCTGATATCAAAGTCGAAATTCAGGGGCATACTGATAATGTTGGAACTGACGTATATAACCAAAAACTTTCAGAAAGAAGAGCAGAATCTGTTAAAGATTATTTAGTTAAAAAAGGAATTGACGCAGGTAGAATTTCTACTGTCGGTTTTGGCGAAACCAAACCGCTTGGCGATAATTCAACTATTGACGGTAAAGCTAAAAACAGAAGAATAGAATTTAAAGTCTTAGGCAAATAATTTTATTCATTAGAATGTTAAAAATCCCGCTCCAATCACTTGGGGCGGGATTTTTTTTATCCGGATATAAAACGTTTTTATATAAAATTGCAGTAGTAAAATTGTGCGCGCTTACTTGCTTATTCAACCTGGCTTAACCGGTTTAGTATTTCAAACATTTTTGAATTATTAGCCTCAATATAATTACGGCTGTTTAATATCTCCGCTTCTGATTGAATGAATGAACCGTTTGCCAGTTCGCTTTTGCCATTTTCAACCATATCGGCAAGAGTTTGTTCAGTAGCTTCAAAGTGAAATTGAAGTCCTAAAACTTTATCTTTATACAGAAAAGCCTGGTTTTTACAATTATCCGTTTGCGCTAAATGAACAGCTCCCTGGGGCAGATCGAAAGTATCGCCGTGCCAGTGAAAAACTTTAAACTTGCTTTCAAATTCTTTGAAGAGTTTATTGTCCTTTCCGTCTAAAGTTAATTCAACGTCAAACCAGCCGATTTCTTTTTCTTTATTAGGATAGACTTTTGCGCCTAAAGCGGCTGCTAAAAGCTGCGAGCCTAAGCAAATGCCAATAACAGTTTTCCCATTTTCAACAGCCTGCCGGATAAACTTTTTTTCTTCTTTTAACCAGGCGAACTTGTCTTCTTCATATGCGCTCATAGGCCCGCCCATTATTATAAGCCAGTCGATGTTATTAATATCAGGCAAATAAGCGTCTTCGTAAAATTTAGTTGAAGTTAGTTTATGACCATTTAGCTGCGCCCATTTTTCAATGCAACCAAGCCCTTCAAACGAAACGTGCTGAAAATAGCGTATATTAAGAGTCTTCATAAAAAATAAGGTTTAATTGATAATTGTAACTTGTTTAAATTAAGCGCTATATAATTCCTGTTTTTAGAATAATGTTCACAAATATAATAAATCTATTTTTTTAACACAGATATTTTAGAACTTCTTAGATTATAATTCTGTTAAATAATGCATAGGGAACTTATGACGCAGTTCTCTTTTATTTGAGTTTGCTCTTAGTTATATTATTTTTAATACAATTACAAGATTTACTAAAATGACAAAACAATATGATCTCGTTGTACTTGGCGGAGGCCCCGGGGGATATGTGGCGGCTATACGCGCCGCGCAGCTTGGGTTTAAAACAGCCGTTATTGATAAAGATAATCTTGGCGGAATATGTTTGAACTGGGGCTGCATACCTACAAAGTCTCTTTTAAAAAATGTCGAACTTTATGATAATATGAAAAATCATTCAAAGGATTTTGGAATTGAAGTTCAGGGACTTTCATATGATTTTGACAAAATTATTAAAAGAAGCAGAGACATTTCAGAAAAAATTGTTAAAAATGTTGAAATGCTTGTTAAGAAAAACAAGATTGACAGGTTCCGCGGTTTTGGGAAATTTAAAGATAAAAACACTATCGAAATTTGCGATAGCGAAGGGAATATAACAGATACTGTATATTCTGAAAAAATTATTATTGCGACCGGCGCGCATCCAAGAGCAATTCCTTCGATACCCATAGATAGAGAATATATAATTACCAGTTCCGAAGCTATGAGCTTAAGCAAACAGCCGGAAAAACTACTTATTGTTGGAGCAGGCGCAATTGGAATAGAGTTTGCATATTTTTATAGTGCTTTAGGAACAAGCGTTACGGTAATAGAAATGCTGGGTTCTATTCTTCCGATTGAGGATAAGGAAGTATCTGCTCTGCTGGCAAAAAGTTTGAAAAGCAGGAGAATTGAAATTAAAACAAATTCGGTAGTGGAAAGCGCGCAAGTTGTTGATGGGAAAGTGAACGTTACTGTTCTTACAGGCGATGAAAGAACCGTGATAACTGCCGATAAAGTTCTTAGCGCAGTGGGCGTTACGGGTAATGTTGAAGGAATGGGACTTGAAAATCTTGGCGTAGAACTTTTTAAGAATCATATAAAAGTAGATAGAGCTTCATACCAAACCAGTGTGCAAGGAATATATGCAATTGGGGACGTTATCGGCCCTCCGTGGCTTGCGCACGTGGCTTCGGCCGAGGGAATAAATTGCGTAGAAGGCATTAAAGGGCTGAACCCTGCGCCTATTAATTACGAAAATATTCCCGGCTGTACTTACTGCCAGCCTCAGGTTGCAAGCATAGGGTTAACGGAAGAAGAGGCAAGAAATACTTACGGAAAAATAAAAATTGGGAAATTCCCTTTTATGGCAAGCGGCAAAGCGTTCGCCTCTGGAGAAAGGGAAGGATTTGTAAAATTAATCTTTGACGAAAAATACGGCGAACTGATTGGAGCGCACATTATCGGTTCGGAAGCTACGGAGCTGATTGCAGAAGTCAGCCTTGCAAAATCTATGGAAGCTTCTTTTGAGTCAATCGTAAAAACTATTCATGCGCATCCGACTTTGTCGGAATCAATTATGGAAGCTGCGGCTAACGCTTATGGAGAATCAATTCACATCTGATGTAAGAACTATTAATTATGCCGATCTTGGTCTTATAGATTATAAAGAAGCCTGGGATTTGCAGAAAAAAACTTTTGATCTTAGAAAGGATAATAAGATACCGGATACTTTTTATATGCTTGAGCATCCTCATACATATACTTTGGGACGCGTAACGGATAAAAAAAACCTTATTGGGTCTGACGAATATCTTAAAAAAAATAAAATTTCCGTTTACGAAATTGACAGAGGCGGAGATATAACTTATCACGGTCCGGGGCAGATTGTAGGGTATCCAATTATTAGTCTTAACGACTGGGTTAACGATACGCATAAATACCTGCGCGCTTTGGAAGAAGTCATTATTCTTACCTGCGCCGAGTATGGCGTTATTGGCGGGCGGAACCCAAAATATACGGGAGTATGGATTGAGAACCGGAAAATTGCGGCTATTGGCATTAAAGTAAGCCGATGGATTACAATGCACGGTTTTGCTTTTAATGTAAATACGGATTTAAGCCTTTTTAACGGAATTATACCATGCGGCATTTCCGATAAAGAAGTTACTTCTTTGGGAAAGGAAACTAACAAGGCTATTGAACTGTTTGATGTTAAGGAAAAGCTGATTAACAACTTCTGTAAAGTTTTTGGATATAATAATACGCAAAGAGTAAGTCCAGATTTTATTGAAAAAATTGGACAATAAGTTGGAGTAAAACTACTTTTTGCTTTGAAGTTGGTTACGTCAGTTATCTTTTGAAGAGCGTCTCTAAATGGAACTGGTTTAATTATTCATAAAAATTGAAAACTGATGGTATTAAAAGATAAAAAGAATTCTAAAAAAAATAACATATCATTCATTGATGAAAAATCCAGCGATGGATTTATAAAAATAGACAAAGCAAGAGGATTGAAAATTCTCAATCAAATGCTCACTACCCGGCAGATAGACGTAAAAGCAATGAATCTTTTACGGCAGGGGAAAACATTTTTCCACGTTGGAGCCTCAGGGCACGAAGCTATTCAGCTGGCGGTAGCGGAACATCTTGACGCAAAAAAAGACTGGATATTCCCTTATTACCGCGATCTGGCTCTATCAATTGCGCTTGGAATTACTCCACATGATTATTTTTTACAAAGTTTTGCAAAATCGGAAGACAAAGCAAGCGGAGCCCGGCAGCTGCCGTCTCATTTCGGTTCAAAGGTATTTAATATTCCCGCGCAGTCAAGTCCAACGGGCACGCAGTTTTTGCAGGCTGTCGGAACCGCCTTAGCTGCCGATAGAACTGGTTCAGATGGAATATCATATGTTAGTTCCGGCGAAGGAACTACAAGCCAGGGGGAATTTCACGAAGCGGTTAACTGGGCAAGCAGAGAAAAATTGCCGGTTCTTTTTGTCATACAAAATAATAAATATGCTATTTCGGTTCATGTGGGTTTCCAGAGCGGAGGCGCGGAACATTCCGTTGCGGAAATGATGAGCGGGTATGAAAACCTGTTAAGAATTAAAGTAGACGGGACCGATTTTTTTGCTTCGTCAGCCGCGGCAAAGCAGGCAGTAGAATATATACGCAGCGGAAAAGGTCCGGCTTTAATTGAAGCCGATGTAGTGAGGCTGGTGTCTCATTCCTCTTCCGACGATCAGAAAAAATACCGCGATCATGACGAATTAGAAGCTGAAAAGAAAAAAGACCCCATTGAATTGTTTTCCGCTTATCTTATAAAAAATGAAATTTTTTCTGAAGAAGAAATTAATCAGCTTAAGGACGATATTCATAAGTCGATAGACGCAGTTGTTGAAGAAGCTGCAAAAGAAAACGATCCGGATATAAAGGATTCATCCACATTTGTATATGACGAAAGCGGATTGAAAGAATCCCTTGAGTACGAAAAGAATCTCCCTTCGGGGAGTAAAATTGTAATGGTAGACGCAATTAATCACGCCCTGCGCGAAGAAATGAGCCGCAATGATAAGATGTATATCTTTGGCGAAGATATAGCCGACGATAAAGGGGGAGTGTTTACTGCAACAAGAGGGCTTTCAACTACTTTTGGCGATAAAAGAGTTTTTAACTCTCCGCTTGCAGAGGCGAGCATAGCCGGCGTAGCTGCCGGGATGGCTCTTACAGGACTTAAACCAGTCGTAGAAATTCAGTTTGGCGATTATATATGGCCCGCTTTTATGCAGTATAAAAACGAAATTGCAACTTACAGATACCGTTCAAATAATGCCTGGTCTACTCCTGTTGTTACGCGCGTTGCAGTCGGAGGGTATATTCACGGCGGACTTTATCACAGCCAGAATATAGAATCAATATTTGCGCATATACCGGGTCTGTATATTGCGTATCCTTCAAATGCGGCGGACGCTAAAGGGCTGTTAAAAACGGCAATTAGAATTAACGATCCTGTTATTTTTTGCGAACATAAAGGGTTGTACAGGCAAAGTTATGCCATGTCTCCCGAACCTGACGAAAATTATCTAATTCCTTTTGGCAAAGCGAAAATTGTCCGAGAAGGAGACGACTTGACTGTTGTTACTTATGGCGCAACTGTATGGGACGCCGTTAATGCGGCTAAAAAATTAGAAACGGAAGGTTATTCAGTTGAAATTATTGATATAAGAACTATTATCCCTTTGGACGAAGAGGCGATATATAAATCGGTGAAAAAAACAGGCAAAGTAGTCGTTATTCACGAAGATACTTTAACCGCTGGTTTTGGAGCTGAAATTGCGGCTAAGATAGCTGATAATTGTTTTCGGTTTTTAGACGGTCCTGTTAAACGAATTGCCGCCAAGGACTGCCATATTCCGTATCACCCGGCTCTTGAAAAAGATATTCTCCCTTCAAGAGAACTTATTTTGCGCGGCATTAAGGAGCTGCTTGAATATTAAATGAATTTAAAAATCTTTTATAAAAGGTAAGAAAATGATTATAGACGTTATTATGCCGAAGATGGGGGAAAGCGTAAACGAAGGCACTGTTATCAAATGGTACAAACAGGTTGGCGATAAAGTAAAATTAGACGAGACGATTTTTGAGATTTCTACCGACAAGGTAGATACCGAAATTCCTTCTCCGGCCGACGGCGTATTAACGGAAATAATAGTTAAAGAGCAGGAAACAGTCGAGGCGGGCGCTGTTGTGGCTAGAATTTCGACCGAGGGAGAAGCGGTAGTAACAGAAACAGCCGCTGCGGCTGTTAACGCCGAACCTGAAAAAGAAGAGCCAAAAGCTGAAGAGGAAAAGGAAACTAAACCGGCAATAGCAGCCGGGCAAAAAACTGAAAACTCGTCTTCTTTCTTTTCTCCATTGGTAATGAATATAGCCAAAGCCGAAAACATTTCTTATCAGGAACTTGAAAAAATTACAGGCACAGGGCAGGGAGGCAGAGTTACAAAAAAAGACGCGCTTGAATATTTAGAAAAAAGGAACAGCCAGAAAAATGCGTTTGCAGATCAACTGGCGGCTGCCGCTAAAGAACCTTTGCCTGCGTCCAAATCAGTCGTAAAAGAAGCGCCACAAAGCGGAAACGATTTTGAAGTTATCCCAATGGATAATATCCGCCAGAAGATTATGCATTATATGACTCAAAGCCGCGATACCGCCGTGCATGTTTCTACTGTAGTTGAAGTTGATATGAGCAGAATTGTAAAGTTTATCGCGCTTAAAAAAGAAGAGTATCTGAAAAATGAAGGAGTAAAACTGACTTATTTATCTTTTATTGCCGAAGCTTCGGTTAAAGCGTTAAGAGAGTTCCCATTAGTTAATTCGGCTATTGAGGGAACGAATATAATCAGGAAAAAATTCGTTAATCTTGGCATAGCGGTTTCGCTTGAGCCAAACGGGCTTATTGTGCCGAATATAAAACGCGCTGATGAAAAAAGTCTGATTGGGCTGGCAAAATCAATTACGGAAATGGCATACAAATCGAGGAATAAAAAATTAGTTCCTGACGATATTTCAAACGGAACATTTACCATAACCAATTATGGAGTATTTGGCTCATTATTTGGTACGCCCATAATTAACCAGCCGGAATCTGCTATACTTGGCGTTGGAGCCGTAGTTAAACGCGCCGTTGTTATAGAAGCGGATGGAACGGATACTATTGCCATCAAACCGATGATGTATTTAACATTATCGCACGATCACCGTTTGATTGACGGAATGTTAGGGAGCAATTTCCTGAAGAGTATAAAGGATTCATTGGAAAACTATTCCATATAATAGATTGGCTCTATATATGGTAGGCAAATCATAACGGGTTGCCCGTTAGATTGCAATTTACTAAATTAGCAAAGGTTGATTATTTATTAATGGCCTTTGTATCTTGATAAAATAATCGGCTGTAATTATTGCGGCTGTTCTTTAACGGAAAAATATAATGAAAATAAATCATCATCAGCTGGCTTATAAAGAAGAAATAGAGAAAGAGCGGGAGAATTTAGGCAAAAGACCCGAATGGCTTAAAGTTAAACTGCCAATGGGCGATAATTTTAAAGACGTTCTGCACTTAATGCGCAACTCTAAGCTTAATACCGTATGCGAAGAAGCAAAGTGCCCAAATATGGCTGAGTGCTGGAACAATAGAACTGCAACATTTATGATTCTGGGCGATACATGCACCAGAAGCTGCGGTTTTTGCAATGTAAAGCTTGGTTTGCCTTCGGAATTAGATCTTGACGAACCTAGAAGGGTCGCCGAAGCGGTCGAGCAATTGAGTCTTAAGCACGTAGTAATTACTTCGGTAAACAGAGACGAATTGTCTGACGGAGGAGCTGGAATTTTTTCAGAAACTGTTAGACTTATTCATAAAAAAATAGCAAATTGTACCATTGAAATTTTAATTCCCGACTTCAAGGGCGCTGTTAATTCTTTCGAAAAGATTATGGAGAATCCTCCAGATATCCTAAACCATAATCTGGAAACCGTAAAAAGATTATATCATGCAGTAAGACCTCAGGCTAAATACGAACGAAGCCTTGAGCTTATTACGTGGTTTAAACAGAAGGGTTTAAGAACTAAAAGCGGAATAATGGTTGGAATTGGAGAGACAAAAGAAGAAGTGGTTGAGCTGATGAAAGATCTGGTTGACGCAGGCTGCGACATTCTTACTATAGGTCAGTATCTTCAGCCGACTAAAACGCATTTACCGGTGCACAGATATGTAACTCCGGAGGAATTTGTTTTTTATAAAGTTGAAGGAATGAAAATGGGCTTCAAAGCGATCGAATCCGCTCCATTAGTAAGAAGCTCATATCATGCGGATAAACATGCAACTACTAAGATTTAAAATATCGGAACTAAATAACCTCATTCTACAAAGGTTTGATCTTTTTATGAAAGGTTACGGCGATATCGCGTAACCTTTTTATTTTTTAAAGAATAAAGGAAGTAATCGTATGGCAAAAGTTAAAGGAGACATTGTCGTTGATATTGAGAAATGTAAAGGGTGCGAACTATGCGCTCAGGCATGTCCTCAAGACGCGCTTGAACTCTCCCGCCAGGTAAACTCCAAAGGATACTTATATATAGTGAAAATTGAAGATAACTGCACCGGCTGCACCAATTGTTCATTAGTATGCCCGGAGGGAGTAATAAAAGTATACAGAAAAACAGTTGATAATAAAGAACATATTGCGACTATTTCAGACGTAAAAGGCGACATTAAAGTAACGGTGGCATCATGAGCGAAATGAAATTAATGAAAGGGAACGAAGCTATGGCGGAGGCGGCTATACGCTGCGGATGCGACGCTTATTTTGGATATCCAATCACTCCGCAATCGGAAGTGTTGGAGTATTTGGCTCTTTATGGCGAGAAAAGAACCGGCATGGTAGTTCTTCAGGCCGAAAGCGAAGTGGCTGTAATTAATATGGTTTACGGCGGCGCGTGCACGGGTAAAAGAGTGATGACTTCTTCTTCCAGTCCGGGAGTTAGCCTTATGCAGGAAGGAATTTCATATATAGCTACGGCGGAACTTCCGTGTTTGCTGGTAAACGTAAATCGCGGCGGTCCTGGTCTTGGCACTATTCAACCTGCTCAGGGAGATTATTTTCAGGCTGTTAAAGGGGGCGGACACGGCGATTATAAGCTTATTGTCCTTGCTCCTTCTACGGTTCAGGAAATGGTAGACCACGTTAAGCTTGGTTTTGAATTAGCTTTTAAATGGAAGAACCCAATTATGATTCTTTCTGACGGATCGTTAGGGCAGATGATGGAAAAAGTCGAACTTTATGACGAAATTCCGCGTAAAACTGAAGTTGAATCGTGGGCTCTTACAGGCAAACCAAAAACGCGCGAAAGAAACGTTATTACTTCTCTTTTTATCGACCCTAAAGAAATGGAAGAAGTTAATATTCGTTTGCAGAAAAAATACAGAGAAATTGAAAAAGAAGAAATTAGATATGCTTCCTATAATTGCGAAGACGCCGATTATGTTTTGGTAGCTTTCGGTCTTGTTGCAAGAATCTGCAAAAAAGCCGCTCAGCTTGCCGCGGAAAAAGGGATTAAAATTGGAGTATTCCGCCCAATTACTCTTTATCCTTTCCCTTATCAGGCGCTCAGCGATTTATCTGAAAAAGTAAAAGGAATGTTAGTTATTGAAATGAACGCAGGTCAAATGGTTGAAGACGTTAGACTTGCTGTAAACGGAAAGGTTAAGGTTGAATTTCACGGAAGAATGGGCGGCATGGTTCCGTCGCCGGAAGAAATTCTTGAGAACATTGAAGAAAAGCTATTAGGAGGCAAAGCATGAATGAGAAAAGATTAATTACCGGCGATCCGGCAGACGTGCTGACCGACGAAGCTCAGATTGACGCGATGATTGCGCGGGAAAGCATTTGTAATAATGAAAATTTGATTTATGAAAGACCTGAAACGCTTACTGACGCAATTTTCCATTATTGCCCCGGATGCGGCCATGGCGTTACTCACCGTTTAATAGCAGAAGTAATAAATGAGCTCGACATCCAGTCTGAAACTATAGGCATAGCTCCGGTTGGCTGCGCTGTTTTTGCTTATCACTATTTTAATATTGATATGACCGAAGCGGCTCACGGAAGAGCTACTGCTGTAGCTACGGGCATAAAAAGATTGTTGCCTGATAAATATGTTTTCTCGTATCAGGGGGATGGCGATCTTGCCGCTATAGGCACAGGCGAAACTATCCATACCTGCAACCGCGGCGAAAATATACTTATCGTTTTTGTTAATAACGGCATTTATGGTATGACAGGCGGGCAAATGGCTCCAACTACTCTTATTGGAATGAAGTCTACTACTTCTCCTTACGGACGCGACGCCGCTACTATGGGCTATCCTCTTAGGATAACCGAAATGATAGCTACGCTTCCGGCAACTTATTATGTTACGCGCCAGGCTGTTAATACTCCTGCAAACGTCAGGAAGGCAAAAAAGGCTTTTCAGAAAGCGTTTGAGTACCAGAAGCAAAAAAAAGGAACCTGTTTTATCGAGATTGTCTCAAACTGTCCTTCTAACTGGAAAATGACGCCGCTTCAATCTAATAAATGGCTTGAAGAAAATATGCTTACTTTTTATAAACTTGGCGATATTAAAGCGCCGGGAAAAGAATCTGCCGAATAAAATTTCGGCGCTCTTTTAAGCGGGGCTTTTATAATAAAAAGAATTTAAAATAGGATTTTTTATGAACGAAGAAATTATTATCGCCGGGTTTGGCGGGCAGGGAGTCCTTTCAATGGGACAGGTTCTTTGCTACGCAGGCGTTATAGAAAATAAAGAGGTTTCCTGGATGCCTTCGTATGGGCCGGAAATGCGCGGAGGCACGGCTAACTGTATTACAATTATTAGCGACGATACTATAAGTTCGCCTATAATCAGTATGTTTGATACGGTTATTGCGCTTAACCAGCCGTCTCTTGACAAATTTGAATCCGCCGTTAAACCGGGCGGACTTTTGATATACGAAAGCGTGAATATCCACAATATTCCCAAACGGAAAGATATTGACATCGTGGCTATACCCGCTACCAGCGAAGCCGTAAAAATGAATAATTCAAAAGTGTTGAATATGATAGTGCTTGGCGCATTTCTGCAGAAAAAGCCGATAATAAAATTTGAAAATATTATGCTCGGACTTAAAAAAGTTCTGCCGGAAAGGTACCATAAACTGCTCCCATTAAACGAGCAGGCTATCAAACGCGGAATGGAATTAGCCGCCGAACCTCAACCGGCTGCAGTATAAAAAATTTAACCTCCAAGGCAGCTTTAGGCTGCCCTTGGAGGTTTTAAATTAACACGAAACTTGGTTTACCCATGTTTTTTCAACCTTCCAATGCGTGGCGCTAATAGCGCCGACTGGAAGGTTTGTTTTTAATATGAAGCGTTTTTATTTAATTATTGTCATGCGGCGGAAAACTAATTGGCAGCAATATTCGTACTTTAACAATATGTCCGTCTTGCTTCCCGGGAATCCAACGCGGCATGTTTTTTATTAATCTTAAAGCTTCTTTATCACATTCCTGTTCAATTCCCCTAACAACTTTAGGCTCTATTAGTTTTCCGGTCTTATCTACTATAAACTGAACCATCACTCTGCCGGTAATTATTTTTTCTTTTGCATGTTTCGGATAATGAGTGTTTTTTGCTATATAGCGCCTTAAATTTTTATCTCCGCCTGGAAATGTTGGCATTTTTTCAACAAAGTTATACGCCAAATTGTGATCTTGAACTATTGTTTCATTTCTTCTTATTACTCCTCCTACATCATCTTCTAAGGTAGGGAGTCGTATTCCATTTCTTGTTTCTTTCGGAGTTTTATTTACTGCGGATGAATCAGCTAAATAACTTTTTGATAATCCGCTAACGGTAAAAATGAGCATGAACAAAGGGACAAAAAAGACGCCTGTATGCCAGGAACTGCAATATTTATGAGCTCTGCAAATCATTTCAAATTTCCTTTTAATAATACGACAGAGGATTATTAAATTTCCCCTCTATATGCAATAACATTTGCCGAATTTATTTAATAGCATATTTATTATAAATTATAAAAATTGCATAGTCAAGCGTTTTAATTAACGCAAGACTTGGTTTTCTTCACTTATCCCAATCTTCCAATGCGCGGCGCTGATAGCGCCGATTGGAAGGTTTTTCTCATTCATCTGATAATTATTAAATCTAAACATTTTATTAGCGTTGAGTTTTCCTTACACGTAATTCAGTTTATAAAAAGAATCCGAAGGATTCTTTTCGTAAACCACGCTTGGCATTAGGAATATTTTATTGTGTTTAATTTGGGTTTAAATCCCGGAGGGATTTCATGTATATAGCTGTATTAAATACGTTTTTGTGCGACCCCGGTCGGGGTCGTATGGTTTTCTCTTCCAACAATTGCTATAAACATTTGAATCCTCCGGATTCTTTTTATAAACCCGGAATTGCGCTATTTGGGTTTTACGAAAAATTAGCTTTTGAAAGCTAATCCAAAATTAGCTCACATACTTTTTCTCGGGTATTTCGGTTCTGTTAACAATAATATAACCATGCCAATATTGGATAAATACAAATTAATTTATTAGCTTTACTGTTCGATTTTAGATAAAAATAATTCATTCATTATAAGAAGCGCTAAATGAAACATTATTTATTTACTTTTCTAATTATAATGCTTACGGGCGTATCGTCTTTAAACGCTCAGAGTCTTAACCGTCTCAATAAAGTAACCGACGACCAGTCAGTTTATACCAGCATTGGCAATATTGCTTTATCTGTTACAAACTTTGGAAGGTATGGCAACGGTCTTACAAATCCAGGAGTTGTTCCTTCTTGCGAGTACCCAATCGGCAGCGGTATTGAACATATATTCCTTGGCGGTTTATGGGTAGGCGCTTATAGTAGTAACGATTCGCTTGGCAAAGGTTTGAGCGGCCCTTATGTCACTACCGGGGCAGTGGACGCCGCTTCGGCTACGCGCGGAGGAGGCTGCGAATATACTAATAATTCCGGCTCTACTATTACTCAGCGGTCTTCTACTTTGGACTCCCGTTTCTATAGTCCTTATGCGGTTTCGCAACAGGATTATATAATGGATTATGTAGATACAAATCTTTATGCAGGCACGCAGCAGATAGTCGATCACTCTCCGCTTGGGTTGGCGATTCATCAGGAGTGCTATGCATGGGACTACTCTTTTGCAAACTTTTTTGTAATAATGAATTATTGGATAAAAAATGTTTCGGGCAAGTATCTGGATAGCGTTTATGTAGGGCTTTGGACGGACGCAGTAGTCAGGAACATAAAAATTTCTTCCACTTCTTTAGGCACAGCTTTCTATAATAAGGGGGGCGACGGCTACAGCGATTCTTTGAAAGTGGCTTATGAATTTGACGCGGGAGGAGACGTTGGTTTTACAGATAGCTACATAGGCATACAGTACCTTGGCTCTTCAACTTCCGGCACAACAACTCATTTTACAAGCTGGCAGCATTCCAATACAAGCGATCCGAACTTTTTTACGCCTATGAACGACGTCGACAGGTATCGCAAAATGCAGGGATATTTTGGAGGATATAATACGTATGGAAACGGAATAAATCCCAACGATTTAAAAGCTCCGTCAAACAGATCAATTACAATTACAAACGGCCCAACAAATAAAATTGCGCCCGGGGATTCTATTAACGTAGTTTTTGCAATTGTCTGCGCAAAAAAATATGGAACGGAGCCGGATTCCTACGATACGGAAGAACAAAAGAAGAATTTGTATAATAACGCAGAGTGGGCGTTAAAAGCTTATTATGGCGAAGACAGGAACAGAAACGGAATTTTAGACCCAGGCGAAGATTTGGACGGCAACGGCGTAATAACAAGATATATATTGCCTGCTCCTCCTTTAGCTCCTAAAATTAAAGTGATTCCTGAAAGCAAAAAAGTTACCGTCTATTGGGATAGAAGAGCCGAAGGTTCTATAGACCCTATTTCCGCTAAAAAAGATTTTGAAGGATACAGAATTTATAAAACTAACGCCGGATATGAATTAAACCAGATACAGGATCTTTCATCGTCGCTAGCGCTTGCCGCAGAATTTGACAGCGCCGGCAATTCAGTTGGTTACAATACCGGATTTAATTATGTGAAATTGGATAAACCTGTTACTTTTGCAGGCGATACTACCAAGTATTATTATAAATTTGAATTTGATAATTTGCTAAACGGCTGGCAATATGTATTTGCCGTTACCGCTTTTGATAAAGGCGATCCGGCAAGCAATCTTGAAAGTCTTGAATCGAGCGCATTGGTAAATTATCAGAAAGTAATTCCTGGAACTCCGGCCGCTTCTGCAAATTCAGACGCCGCCATAGGAGTATATCCTAATCCATATTATGCAAACGCGTATTGGGACGGCAGTTCAGAAAGATTACGGAAAATATATTTTTTCAATCTGCCTGCCGAGTGCGAGCTTACGATATATACTCTTGCAGGAGATATAGTTAAAAAGATACATCATGATAAACAAAGCAATGGTTCAGATTTAAGATGGTTCCAGAATTATTCGTCTGACGGCAAACAGGTAATGGCCGGGGGAGAACATGCATGGGACTTAATTACAGATAACGATCAGGCAATAGCGACCGGCTTGTATTTGTTTACGGTAAAGGACTCAAATACCGGGAAAATCAAAACAGGAAAGTTTTTAGTAGTAAAATAAAAAGGAGTGAATATAAATATGAAAGCAAAACTTACATTGTTCTGTCTATTGGTTCTTGCTGCATCATCGTTTGCGCAATCCAAATATCCGACAGTTTCAATTAGAGATATACAATATGTTCCGGATAGCTCAGTAGCTGGCGGAAAGGATGCGTCAAGATACGTTGGCGATACGGTAAGAGTAACAGGAACGGTGATAATGAGAACAGTTGTAGACCCGGCTACAAACAGAACGCCTATTATGTGGGCGGGCGCACGCTACCAGACATATTTAAGAGACACTGCAGGCGTTAGCGAATGGGGAGGAATTAATATCCTTGTTAATGATACCTCGGCGAGCAGTCTTGCAACTTATATCGATCTTTTAGACACTAATCAAATTGTTACAGTTACTGGCGTAGTTACGGAATATTCCAGTCACTTTACAGAATTAATCCTTTTGCCAAATGTTCCAATTGAGTTTGTTGGCGCGTCTACAAAGAGAGGCGACCCAATTGAAGTAAACATTAGCGATTTTGCAAAGGGGACGGCTTCAAATTTGCTTGCTGAAAAATATGAAGGCGTTTATGTGGAATTTAAAAATGTTATTTCAACTAACCGTAATACTGGGGCTGTAGCAAATCCATTTTCTATTACCGATCAGTTTGGCAATACGCTGGTCGTACACGGTCAGTCGTGCTTTTTTACAAAAAGAACTTATGCCGCCAGAACATGGGATCCGCCAGTAGACGGCTCGGCTATAACATACATACGCGGTATCATTGGTCAGAATTCAGACGGAACGTTTGTTATCCGCCCTGTTTATCCTGAAGATCTATTTATAAACGCAACTCCTCCTATTATTTCTAATATTAAGAGAGATAACGCTTTAGTTAAATCGAATCAGGCTGTACAGATAACAAGTAAAGTTGTAGATCTCGATGGTTTTGTAAAAGACGTTAAACTTTATTATCACGTAAACGGCGGAGCTTCTAATATGCTTCAAATGACGAAAACAGCTGCGGATACAACAGTCTATACTGCTACTATTCCGGGCGTAGCTGCCGATTCAGCTTTGGTTGATTATTATATCAGAGCTGTAGATAACGACAATAAAGTTACTAATAACCCAATTGATACTGTAAAAGGAAAATATTTCTATTTAGTATTAAACAGAGACCTTAAAATTCAGGATGTTCAGTACAGTCCGTTTGGAAGCGGATATAGCGCTTATAACGGATACCATGTAACAATTTCAGGCGTGGTAATGGCTGATACTTCCGACGTTCAGGGAGATGGCAACACAGTAGGCTCAAGAGTTCATATGCAGAACGGTTCTGGTCCATGGAGCGGAATCTGGATTTACGGCGTATCGGTTATCAATTTAGTAAGAGGCGATAACGTTACTCTTTCCGGCGTAATTGACGAAAGCAACGGCACAACCCGTTTGGATTCGATCTCTTCAGTAACTGTAAATTCTAAAAATAACGCCTTGCCTGCTCCTGTGGTTATAAGCACAAGAATTGCTAATTTAACTAACGGCGACGTTAATGCAGAACAGTATGAAAGCGTACTTGTAAAATATAAAGACGTCACTGTAACAAGCGAAAACGCTGACGGAAATCCAGGCCCATCCGCTACAGGCAACTATAATTATGGCGAAATGCTGGTTGCCGATACCAGTAATGTTGGCAGCAGAGTTGAATTACAGGAAGGAAACCATCTATATAATAATGCATGGGATACTCTTGTTACAAAAACTCCTGGAAATATTTCTGTAAAAAAAGGAGATAAATTCAAAGAATTAATTGGCGTATTCTTCTATGAATTCAGCGAATATAAATTGATTCCCAGAAAAGCGGACGACTTTGTCGGCTATACTCCGATTACAACAGATGTTAAGGTAAATAACGGTATTGTTAAAAATTATGCTTTATTACAGAATTATCCTAATCCGTTCAATCCGACAACTACAATTAAGTTTAGCATTCCAAACGCTGGAGCAACTACTCTTAAAGTATTTGACGTTTTAGGACGCGAAGTAAGAACGCTGCTTAACGAGCAGAAAAATGCAGGCTCTTATTCCGTACAGTTTGATATGAAGAATCTTTCAAGCGGAGTATATTTCTATAGACTGCAATCAGGCAATTTCGTAGAAAGCAAAAAAATGATTTTGATGAAGTAATAATTTCATAAAATGAATTTGTTATAAAATACTTAATCTTTTTAGAGGCGGGAGTTTTAACCCGCCTCGTTTATTTTAAAAGCAAATAGAAGGAATCTGGAGGATTCCAATGTTTATAGCTATAGAGTAAGCGCGAATTGAAGCGATATTTTTGTTTGACTCTGAAAGCGGATTTTGGTTATATTGCGTGTAATACAGATTTAGTTTTACTCCTTAAGAACAAAAAAATAATCGTTAATTATACGCAAATTCTGAATAATTAGTAGCGCGATAATTTTTATGGAAATATCGGCTCTTTAGGATTTATTAATTAGTAACATTAAATTCACACTAATTAAAAAGAAAAAATATTATATTTAGTGTCATTATTTTATTTATAAATAGTATATGAGAAAAATTTTACTACTTTTATCGATCGTAGGCGCAATTGCATTTTATTCATGCACGGATAATCTTGTAAACAGCCTTATAGCCAACAAAGCTCCCACAACCCATCTGTTTTTATACCCGGATAGCACAATTTCAAATCAGCAGAGTAAAGTAAAATTGCACTGGTGGGCGGACGATCCTGACGGCTTAGTCATTGGATATTACATTACATGGGATGGAACGCACTGGACTTTTACCACAAGCAATGATTCTACAATAGCTTTCCCAATAAGCGGTTCTGATACCGTATATAATTTTAAAGTGGCCGGAGTAGATAATCATGGGAACGGCGTTTACGATAAAGATCATACAGTGAATGGAATAGATTTTGGCCCGGAGCCTTTTACTGATTCAGATCACAACGGAGTCTGGTCTTCCGGAGAATCTTTTATTGATATTGGAAATATAGACCCTAATCCGGCTTCGATTAAACTCCCTTTGTCTAACACGGCGCCGCAAATCGTATTTTTACAAGATAAAACGGGGCAGACGATAGAATTTCCGGATACTACGTTTACTGTGGCTTCGTTAGGATGGAACGCTTCTGATCTTGACGGAGACGAGACTATACAGAATATATATATCGCTCTAAACGATACTTCTCAGAAAATTGCGATACCCGGTTCTACAAGATTTATTACAATAAAAGCAGTACCGCCTTTTAATTCCGACGTGGTTTCGTGCGACGTTTATTTAGGTGCTTCAATAAAAGAACCTTATGCAGTAAAGCTGCCTAATCTAAAACTGAACGCTAAAAATACTTTATATATGTACGCAGTTGATATTGCTAACGCAAAAAGCTCTCTTATGCAAATGCCAGATCAATCAAAAACATGGTATGTTAAAAAACCGAAAGGGGACATTCTTGTTATTGACGATCATGGAACTGCCGATAACGCGGCTTCTTATTATTCGCAAATGCTTGACGGAATCAATTTAGCAGGCAGGTACGACGTATTAGATATTAAATCGACAAAGGCTGGCGCGTCGTCCCCAACTCTTTTACCAAAGTATATCTCTCCAATGTTAACAGAGACGATGAAATTATTCAAGTATGTATTTTGGTATTCCGGAGATAACAACCCGACCCTTGACGCAGCGCAGACTGTAACAAAAGCCTATACCGACGCTGGAGGAAAGATTTTATTTTCTATGACTTTTGCAAGAAGTTTTGATCAGTCGGGATTAACAGATTTTCTACCAATTGACGGAATGAGCAGCGGCTATATTTCTATTGTGCTGCCTAATACGGCGGTAAACGCAACTGCCAAGGCTTCGGCGCTGGGCTATAATAATCTTACAAGAGATAACGGTTCAAGCCCGGTTGCTGTTATCTGGTCGTTTAATATAAACAGTTCTTCATTAACCGCAACAAGTTTATATACGCTTGCAACAACCGGCAGTCCTGTTGTCGGGTTTAAAAGCGCAAGCGGCAATTTAGTATTTATGGGGCTTCCTTTAAACAGACTTGACGGCGGCAGCGCAAACGTAAAATCGTTTTTCCAAAAAGTTTTCTTCGGCGAATTTGGAGTAACCCAATGATAAAAAAAATACTAATTCTTACATTACTACTTTTTATCCAGGCTCTTTTTCCGCAGGGGAAGGGAACGATAGTGGGGGTTGTAACAGATTCCCGCACCAACGAGCCGTTGTTTGGGGTAAATATAATTTTGAAAGGCACTTATCACGGAGCTTCTTCGGATATAGAAGGAAAATTCAAGATAGAAAATATTAATCCCGGTTCTTACACTGTTGAGCTGTCTTTAATTGGCTACAAAACAACGCAGCTTACAGGGTACAAAATAGAAGCAGGGCAGACAAAAAAAATTGAACTTAAAATGAACGAATCCGTTCTTACTTTAGGGCAGGATGTAGTGATTGTGGGGGATAAGCCTATGGTCGACGTTGAAGAGACTCAAAGTAAAAAATCTCTTAACCGGGACGACATAGAAATGGCGAGCGTAGAAAACGTAAACGATCTTGTATCGCAACAGGCAGGCGTAGTAAAAAATGATAACGAAATCCATATAAGAGGCGGCCGTTCTTACGAAAATGCATTTTTACTGGATGGCGTTTCTGTTCAGGATCCTCTGGCTGGAACAGGATTTGGGTTAGAGCTTAGCGCAAATTCAATTGAAGAAGTTGAAGTTATTACTGGCGGTTTTAACGCTGAGTATGGCCAAGCTACTTCCGGCGTTATTAACGTTAAGACGCGCGAAGGAAGCTCTCGTTATTCGGGTTCGGCTTCTTACAAAACAGATAAAATCGGCAGCATGAGTTCGCCGCATGTTTTTAACACAGACGTTGCAGAAGCTAATCTTAGCGGTCCGGAAATTATTACTTCTACCGTGCTTCCGGCTCTTGGAATAAAAATTCCAGGCGAAATGACTTTTTTTGTGAGCGGTTATGCCGGGTTGACTGACGGTATTACGCAGGGTTATAGCAAGGCTACGGCAAAACAGGTTTATTCTTCAATTTTTTATGGCTCAAGATTTGCGCCTCGTGAAGAGAACAACTGGTTTGGATTAGCAAAGCTGACTTATAAAGTTTCGCCAACATTTAAAATTGCATATTCGTTTAACCAGTCTGTAAATATTAACCAGAATTCTCAGTCGCTGCAATCAAATCTTGAATATGTAGAGCCTAGCCCTGGTTATCAGTATCAGTTCCAAAATAATCTTGATAATGCAAACACATATACTCATAATAATAAGTTTCATACGTTAACGTTAACTCATACGTTAAACCCAAAGACATTTTACGAGTTGAAATTTAATTACTTCTTTACTCATCTTAGAGCTGATGCAAATGGCAAGTATTACAACCAGTATACAGAGCCTAAAGATTTTACAAATTTCCCGGTTCAATATTATAACTTATCTCACGATACTATCGGCGTTATACCGGGCGACGGTTTTTATGACGTTGGCAACCCGACAACCTGGCACGACCACTATGTAGAAGAGTATTCGTTACGCGGCGATATAACAAGTTTCTTTGACGAAAAGAATAAGTTCAAAGCCGGTTTTGATATGAAGTTTCAGGAAATGCAGGTCGTGGATATTTACGAGCCCTGGGTTGGAGTTCTTGGTTTGAACAATGATATTTATAAAGTGAACCCTGCTTTGGGCGCGTTTTATGCGCAGGATAACGTTAACTTTAGCGGAATGATATTAAACTTCGGTATGCGCCTTGACTATTGGTTCCCTGGTAAATATGTGGACGACGCTATTAATAATCCGGATGTAGTTACAATACCAGACGCTACAAGAAAAGCGTATAACGACGATACATTCAAATGGTTTGGAAGACATTTTAAGGCAAGGCTTAGTCCGCGTCTTGGAATATCGCATCCTATATCGGATAATCAGGTATTATTCTTTTCGTATGGGCATTTTAGCAAATGGCCTAATCCGCAGTTTGTTTATGCAAAGCTGAATCCTTATAGCGCGCAATCGTCGTTTCAGAAGTTTGGCAATCCGAACTTAAATCCAGAAACTACCGTAGCTTATGAGCTTGGGCTTAAAACCCAGTTTAGCGACGACGACGTTTTAACGTTAACCGCTTACTATAAAGATATTTTTGATTATGTAAGCACAAGAACGGCGCTAATTAATTCGGCTCGTTATTCAACCCAAAGCTTTATTACTTATGTGAATCAGGATTATGCTCGTTCCAGAGGCGTTGAGTTTGAATATAAGAAAAGAGTTAATAAATGGTTTACCGGGGCTGCAAACATAGCTTATGCGGTTATCACAGGTAAAAGTTCGTCGGCCGACGATGGAGTTTTAGTGCTTCAGGGGCAGCTTGACGAATCGATTAAAGACCAGTATATGTCGTGGGACAGGCCTATAACTGCTTCTGTAACGACAAATTTCTATGTTGAAAAAGATCAGCCGCTTTTTGGTTTTGCTCCCGGAATTCTTGACGACTATAATATTTACGTTAAATTCTTCTATGAATCAGGCAAGAGATATACTCCGGCTTATTTTACGGGCAATTATCTTTCAGACGGCAGACCTGAATATGTAGCTTCACGAAAAGACTTATATAGCAAAATAGGAAAAGACTGGACTTGGGTGGATTTGAATTTCGAAAAATACTTTCAGATTAATAAACTTAAATTTTCCGTATTTGTTGAAATAAACAACCTGTTTGACACAAAAAATTCGGCTATAATAAATCCGGTTACCGGGAAAGCTTACGAATACGGCGATCCTTTGCAAAGCAGTTCTAACGATCCTAAGTATCCTGATTTACAATCCCCAATCTCGCCATACCCTCTTAATCCGGCGAGGTATTTAACTGTCAGGAACATAAAAGTAGGCGTAAGTCTTAAATTTTAACCGATAAATTTTTAACATAGAATTTTATTTCCAAAATAAATATGAAAAAAATAACATTTTTAATTTTGCTTTTGACAATGGTTGTTGAAATAAGAGCGCAGCTTTTCCCGGTATTAGGCGGACAGAGAGCGGGTATTTCCACGGCTCAATTTTTGAAAATTGGAGTAGGCGGCAGAGCCACGGCAATGGGCGACGCTTTTGTAGCCATAGACGACGACGCGTCGGCTTTATACTGGAACCCTGCCGGTCTTGTTTTATTTAACGACAATCAGGTGTTCTTTTCGCACAATGACTGGGTCGTAGATATTAAACACGACTTCCTCGGCGCCGTTTATCATCTCGATAAATACAATTCCTTTGGAGTGTCGGTTACCTCTTTGCGCACAGACGATATGCCTGTAACAACTGAATTTGCCCCATTCGGAACTGGAGAATATTTCTCTTACAGCGATCTGGCAATTTCTTTAAGTTATGCAAGAAAGATGACGGATAAATTCAGTTTTGGCGGCACTATAAGGTATATGGAGGAAACTCTTGATAAGCTTAAAATGCGTTCGGTTATGATAGACTTAGGAACTTTTTATTATACCGGGCTTGGCACTTCTCGTTTTGCAGTTGTGGTTTCAAACTTTGGCAACGAAATGGCTCCTGATGGCGACGTAGTTCTTTGGGGTTCGCGCAAACAATCTGAATGGCAGTCGTTTTCTCCGCCAACTATATTCAGAATCGGTTTTGCATTTGAACCGTATGAGGATGAACAGCACAAGGTTACAACGTCTATTCAGCTTAACCATCCTAACGACAATAGCGAAAACGTTTCGCTTGGAGCTGAGTATTCGTGGAATAAAATGTTTTTTGCAAGGGGGGGATACAAATTTAACGTGGATGAGCAGAATTATACATTTGGAGTTGGCGTAAAATTACCTATTAATATTGCTAACTTTACAATGGATTACGCGTATTCTAATTTTACTAAATTAGGTTCTGCCAACCGTTTTTCTATAACTTTAGGCTTATAAATCTTATGAAGAAAATTTATATTTTATTTGGTTTTTTGTTTACGCTTTATGCCGCCGGGTGCGCCGATAAACTGAATTTAGACGCTATTGAAAGTCTAAAGGGAGATACCAATATAACAGGCGATACCGTTTATGTGCATCTTAGTCCGGATTGGGAAGGCTTTAACCATCCGCAGGCAATAATAGTAGGTAACGAACCATTTATTTATGTGGCTGATACTGATAACAATAGAATTGTAATGCTTAACGTTGCCGGTACAGTTTTAGGAACCCGAACTGTTAAAAAACCTGTAGCTATTGCTCAGGATTATAAACTTAACCTGATTGTCTGCGCTCAGTTTGATACTACTTTATCGACTGGGGAAACTAAAACTTTTAGCGCGGTTTATAAATACGATATGGTTTCGGCAGGGCATCATATAGAAAGCGCTCCGGTAACAAGACTTTTGCCAAGAGCAAGCGACCTGAATAATACAGACCGCACGTATACTGGCGTAACCGCATTTTACGATAATACTTTCTATGTTACAAGAAAAGGTCCAAGTAATTCAAGCACAATTGATCCGGATAACTCAATCCTTTATTTTTCGCCAAAATCTTTATTAGTCAGCGGAGCTACAGGCGATACGCTTTTAGGCCGTATAGGAAATATAGATCCTATTGGAACCGGTTTGGTTTCTGCGTATGGATTAAGTTCAATCCATTCTTTTAATAAAAAGAATAACGATATTATTATCACCCTTATTGGCAACAATTATTTTAAAGCTCAATGGCTTACATTTGTTGAAACAACGGAAAAATCGGCTTACGAAAGTAAACTTACAGCTTCTGAATCCGCTTTTATGACCGTAAACAAATTCACTCAGCCTCAGGGATCGACTTTAGATAATTATAATAATATATTTATTGCCGACGCGGCCAAGGATAGTATTTATAAATTTAACTCTCAGGGGGAAGAATTGCAGTCCTTCGGCGGACCTAAAGTTTTCAAAAGTCCTTACGGCATAGCTTTTTATGATAAAACAATATATGTGGTAGACGCAGGCGCAAATAAAATTTTACGGTTCTCTCTATCAACGGAGATTAAATGATAAAAAGACTGGTCGTTTTTTTTTGTTTAGTAATATCGGCCGCGGCTTTTGCTCAAACCGTTGTTCCAATTTCTTCTGTTAAAACAAACGATTCTACAGGAGTTCCAACTTTAAACGGGCAAATTGTTACTGTAGCGGGAATTGTTACTTCTGCAACTCAATTTGCTTCGGCGGGTCCCGGTTCAATTCAGGACGTTTCAGGAGGCGTTGCGGTTTACGGCAGCAGTTTTTGCAGTCAGGTTAAAATAGGGGATTCTGTTACAGTTACGGCTACTGTAACTAATTACAACGGACTTGAAGAGCTTGATTTTAGCAAAACTGGTTCAAAATTAGTAAAGCATTCTTCGGGCGCAACTGTAGAGCCGCTTATAGTCACTTTAAGCGAGATTAACAGCCAAACATGGAACGGGCTGGAAGAGCTTGAAGGGGAATTAATTAGGGTAAACAACGTTACAATTTCCAGCTCAGGCAGTTTTGCAGGAGCTAAAAATTACACTATTACAGACGCTTCAGGAACGGGGCAAATAAGAATTAATGCAGGAGTGACATCCATAATTGGTTCCTCTATCCCTACCGGTAAAGTGGATATAATTGGAATTCTTGGGCAGTATAAATCATCTGCGCCATATAATTCAGGTTATCAGCTTCAACCCAGGTTTATTGCCGATATTGTCGACGACGGCAGGCCGAACATTTTAAGTCCGGTATTTGCTTCTAACTTAGAACCCAATTCATTTATAGTAAATTATACTACTGCAAGAAACGGAAATACTAAAGTTAAATATGGTATTACGTCATCGTTAGAGCTCGATTCTGTAGTTATCAATAACGATACTTCAATTCATATTGTAAAAATTTCTAATCTTCTTCCTTTAACAACCTATTATTACAAAGCGTATTCTGCCAATACGGCAGGAACCAGCGAAAGCGCCGTATATCAGGCTGTTACCGGCTATAACGATACGGCGACTGGGAAAATAAACGTCTATTTCAATCTGCCTGTAGATACTTCTATCGCTTTGCCAGGCAACGCCGCTAAAGGGAACGTGGATTTTTCCGCTAAGCTTGTAGAAAGGATCAACAGCGCAAGTTATTCGCTTGATATGGCTTTATACTCGTTTATCGGTTTGCCGGACGTTGTAAGCTCTATTATTGGCGCAAAAAACAGAGGCGTAAAAGTTCGTATTGTTTACGATAGCAGAACTACTCAAAACAGCATGCAAAGTTTAATTGACGCGGGAATAAAGATTAGCAAACGGCCTGCCGATAGCGGAAGTTTTACGGGAATAATGCATAACAAATTTATTATTATAGATGCGCGCGATACTATACCTGGGAACGAATGGGTCTGGACAGGCTCATGGAACGTAAGTTCTGTGGAGCTTAGCTGGAAGAATAACGTAATTGAAATAAAAGACCCTGCGCTTGCGGCTGCATATACAAAAGAATTTGAAGAAATGTGGGGAAGCTCCACGGACGAGCCTAATTCTGTAGCGGCAAAATTTGGCATGTATAAAACAGATAATACTAACCATAATTTTACAATAGGCGGAAGGGAAATAGGCCTTTATTTCAGCCCTTCTGACGGAACGACAGGTAAAATAATCAATGCTATTAATACCGCCAGCCATAGCATATATATGGCTCAATATGTATTTACAAAAAACGATATTTATCAGGCAGTGTTGAACAGACATAATGCCGGAGTGAGCGATATTAAAGGGATAGTTAATGAGTATAATACGACTGGCAGCGATTATGCAAACCTGCTTACTTTTGCCGACATGCTAAAACCTGCGTCCACAATGACGACCCTGCATCATAAATACGCTATTATTGACGCCTCATACTCTGACAGCGACCCGACTGTTATTACAGGCTCTCATAACTGGTCGTCTGCCGCTGAAAGCGATAACGACGAAAATACGCTTATTGTTAAGGACGCTAAAATTGCAAATTTGTATCTTCAGGAATTTAAACAAAGATATAACGATTATGGCGGAACGGGTTCCTTCTTTGTTCCGGTTTCTGTTAACGATAACAAAATTGTAAAGTTTAATTATACTCTTTTCCAGAATTATCCTAACCCGTTTAATCCGGTAACTACAATAAGATTTGAAGTCCCAAAAGATCAGCATGTTCGCTTAGAGATTTTTGACGCGCTCGGCAGAAAAGTAAAAACTCTTTTTAACGGGGAAGCAAAAAGAGGAATAGCAGCTGTTGATTTTAATGCAGATGGATTTGCGAGCGGAATATATTTTTATACTCTCACTGCTGAAAACTTTACAACGACAAAAAAACTGATGCTGATGAAGTAAGCGTCTAAATTTATTCATGTTGACAAAAATAAATTTTATCATTACGTTATAAATATAAATAATTAACAAAATCCTTTATGGGGTTTAGATATTGGTTTTTTAGTTAAAAGGAGATGTTCTTATGAAAAAAAGTCTTTTCGTTTTTGTTTTAATTATTAGCTCGGCATTTGTATATTCGCAGAGCGCTTATTCAGGGTCGGATGCTTCAAGTTCAAAATTCGACGCAGTTTATTCGTCTTACAATCCAAACAAAGACAATCATCCGCAGGAAATGGAATTTGCGCATTTAAGAATAGAAAATTCTTTTTGCAATAAAAACCTTTCAGATATCGAAGACCTTCTTTCGTCTGTAGTAACAATGCGCCTTGACGATAAAGTGTATCTTAATATTGCAAATATTGAGGCGATGGATTTATTAAATAAATACTTTACCGAAAAAGAAAATGTTATTTTCAGGTTTACGACAGGCAATAGCGGCAAGATGGTTTACAAAGTAAACGGAGAAAAAAACAAATCGTATGTCGATTTAGGTTTTCTCGGTTCAAAGATTAAAACTATTAACATTAGCAATAATCCCTCTGCCACTGCATTTATAAGATAGACGCGCCAGATTTTTTACGGCTGGGGCTGAAGCCCTGGCTGTAACTTTTAGTTTCAGAAACCGCAGCTAACTAGTTTTTACCCCCTCAGTATTTCTTATTTTTAAAATTCTTCTACTTGATTTATAAAAAAGCCTTTACTATCTTATATCAGAAAAATAATACACAATCTCTTGCAGGGCTATTAGGGAAAAATAAGAGATAAACAAAAGAGTTATTTTTAGGCTTTTAGGACAAATCAAATGATAAAAAAAACGACTTGGACTCCGGTTGTTTTGACTATGTTGGTCGGTATTGCTATTAGTCTTATCCTGTTTCTGGAATTAAAAAAAACAAACGATCGCGATCTTGAGCAGAAATTTGCTAACGCCTCTATGGAAAGAGCAAACGTAATAATAGAACATTTTGACGATTATCTGCGAGAACTTAACAGCATAAAACGTTTCTATTACGGATCGGATTTTGTTTCAAGAAAAGAATTCCAGGCGTTTGTAACTCCCATCTTACAGAACAAGGGCTTTCAGGCAATAGAATGGCTGCCGCGAGTCTCTTCAGAAAAACGAGCTCATTATGAAAGCGCCGCCCAAAAAGAAGGTTACAATGATTTCCGTTTTATTGAAGTGAACGGCAACGGACAGACTAAAGTCGCAGAGAATAAAAGTTTATATTTCCCGGTGTATTATTTAGAACCGCTAAAAGGAAATGAATCGGCTTTAGGTTTTGCTGCAGATTTATCAAATCCAGTATTCGGCAGCCCTATTGCCAAAGCATATTCAAGCGGAAAACCATCTGGCGGCAATCGCTTTTTGATAAAACCGGATAAAGAGGGAAACTACGTATTTAACGTTGTAATCCCAGTTTATAAAGGGGATAAAGAACCCGATTCGCTTAGCTTGATATCTGCCGAATTAGAAGGTTTTATTCAGGGAACGCTAAAACCAGCAGAAATTATTAATGAAGCCATTAGTAAATTTCACCCATTAGGAATCTGCACTTACTTTTCTGATTTAGCCGCTCCATCTAACGAGCAAATACTGTACGAACATAAACCTAGAATTGGAAGCCTAAATCCTGCCGCAGGCTTTAATTATCGTTTTATAAAAAAATTCGAACTCGCCGGACGCGAGTACAGTATTAAGTGCGCTCCAAACGAAGCGTTTATTTATAACAACAGCAACAAAGAATATCTCTACCTTCCGCTGCTGGCTTTTGGTTTTACAATATTAATTTCCCTTTATCTTTCTTCTGTCCTTTTTCAGAGAGAAAAAGCGGAAGCGCTTGTAAGCAAAAGAAATATTGAATTGAAGAATAGCGAAGAAAAATCAAGACTGCTAATTCAGAATTCAAACGACGTTATTGTAATAATTGACCAATCCGGCTCACAGCTTTTTGTCAGCGAATCTGCAGCGCGTATTACCGGCTACTCAACTGATGAATTAAGAAAAAAGAAAATAGAATCAGTTGTTCATCCGGACGATAGAGCCAGAATACTGGAAGCGATTGACGACTGTGTAAAAAATCCAGAGAAACCTGTAACGGTACAATTCAGGCATAAAAAGAAAAGCGGAGGCTATTGTTATCTTGAATCAGTAGGTATGAATTTTATTAATACGCCTGGAATAATGGGCATAGTAGTTAATACGCGCGATATAACAGAAAGAAAGCTTGTTGAAGATGAATTAAGAAGCGCTAAAGAAAAAGCTGAAGAAATGAACAGACTTAAGACAAGCTTTTTTGCAAATATGAGCCATGAGCTTCGTACGCCGCTGCACGGCATGCTTGGCATAGCCCAGGTATTAAGCGAAATGGCTGAAGATGAAAATAAAAAGAACCTGGCTAATATGATTTTTAGTTCCGGGAAACGTCTTCTTAATACTCTGAATATGATATTAAACTTTTCAAAAGTTGAAGCTAATAAACAGGAAATTAGATACGCAAAAATAAATCTTACTGAAGCGGTAAAACATAATATATCTCTTTTTAATATGATGGCTTTGGATAAAGAACTGTCGCTTGATTTCTATTCATCGGGAAAGGATATATTGGTCTATACTGATGCGCAAATGATAGATTCAATTCTTAATAATTTGATTGATAACGCTATAAAATATACCGAAAGAGGGGGCATAAAAGTATATCTTGAACCTGAAATTGTTGACGGGAAATCATATGCGATGATTAAAATAAAAGATACTGGTTTAGGAATTCCAAAGAATAATCAGAATAATATATTTGACGAGTTTCAGCAGGTAAGTCAGGGGTACGGCCGTTCGTTTGAAGGGACTGGTTTAGGTTTGTCAATTGTTAAAAAATATGTAGAACTTCTTAACGGGAAAATATTATTGACAAGCAAGATAGGAGAGGGTTCAGAATTTACTGTATTTATTCCAGAAAAAAACTATTTGGAACATCCTGACGAAGAAATTATAGACGAGACTAGTTTTGGCAAACGTCTCCAAATTGAAACAAAAGGGAGAATACTATTTGTGGACGACGACATAGTCACTCATAACATAGTGCGTCTTTGGTTGGAAAAACAGGCCGATATTGAATTTGCCAAAGATGTTGAAGGAGCTTTGGAAAAACTAAAAGATAATACATATCCATTAGTAATACTCGATATAAATTTAAAGAAAGGAGGTAGCGGCGTTGACGTAATGCGAGAAATGAAAAAGATGCCGGTTTATACGAACACTCCTGTTATTGCCTGTACGGCTTATGCAATGGCGGGCGAAAAAGAAAAACTAATAGCTGAGGGATTTAAATACTATTTATCAAAACCTTTTGATAAGGCTGAGTTGATTGGAATAATTAATTCGGCTTTGAACTCGAAAAACTAAGTTTTTTTTGAGCAAAATATTGTTGTTGTTTAATCCTGTTCAAATTGCTAATTTTGTATCATAATAATAAATTTTCTCAGGAATAAAAATGAGCGAAATTAAAGGTAAAATTATTCAGGTTATCGGTCCTGTAGTTGATATTGAATTTGAAGAAGGACGCCTACCCAAAATTTATAATGCAGTTAGAATTCCCCGCATTAATACAGAAGGGAAAGAGGAAACTCTTATTGTTGAAGTTCAACAGCATCTTGGAGAAAATAGAGTAAGAACTGTTGCAATGGATACTACTGACGGTTTGGTAAGAGGTACGGAAGCGTTTGATACCGGGGCTCCTATTTCTGTGCCTGTAGGTCCAGAAACTCTTGGACGTTTGATGAACGTTATTGGCGAGCCAATTGACGGTCTGGGAGACATTAAAACTGCAAA
This sequence comes from Ignavibacteriales bacterium UBA1304, assembly GCA_002307295.1. Classification (GTDB taxonomy): domain Bacteria; phylum Bacteroidota; class Ignavibacteria; order Ignavibacteriales; family Ignavibacteriaceae; genus UBA1304. The sequence continues at coordinate 93,972 of DBTY01000055.1, read as the reverse complement.
GAAATACCCTATCCATAGAGCAGCTCCGTTGTTTAAGAATTTAGTTACAAACAAAGAAATGCTTGAAACCGGCATAAAGGTTATTGACCTTTTAGAGCCGTATTCAAAGGGAGGCAAAACTGGTTTATTCGGCGGCGCAGGCGTTGGAAAAACGGTTGTTATTTTGGAGCTTATTAATAATATCGCTCAACATCACGGCGGATATTCTGTGTTTGCAGGCGTAGGAGAAAGAACTCGCGAAGGCAACGATCTTATGCTTGAAATGAAAGAATCCGGCGTTATTGATAAACTTGCTTTGGTGTTCGGACAGATGAACGAACCGCCGGGAGCAAGATTAAGAGTAGGTCTTACTGGTCTTACTCTTGCAGAATATTTTAGAGATGAAGAAGGCAAAGACGTTTTGTTATTTATTGATAACATTTTCCGTTTTACTCAGGCAGGCTCAGAAGTAAGCGCATTGCTTGGAAGAATGCCTTCGGCAGTAGGTTATCAACCTACGTTATCTTCAGAAATGGGAGCTTTGCAGGAAAGAATTACTTCAACGGATAAAGGTTCTATTACTTCGGTACAGGCTATTTATGTGCCTGCCGACGATTTAACAGATCCGGCTCCGGCTACTGCATTTTCTCACCTTGACGCTACTACGGTATTAAGCCGTAATATTTCTGAACTTGGAATTTTCCCGGCTGTTGATCCGCTTGAATCAACTTCCCGCATACTTGAACCTGCCGTAGTTGGTCAGGAACATTATGATATAGCTCTTAAGGTAAAAGAGGTCCTGCAAAATCAAAAAGATTTACAGGATATTATTAATATCCTTGGAATGGACGAGCTTTCGGACGAAGATAAAACTATTGTTAAAAGAGCAAGAAGAATTCAAAGATTCTTTAGTCAGCCTTTCCATGTTGCAGAACAGTTTACTGGCTACAAAGGCAAATATGTAAAGCTTGAAGATACAATCCGCGGTTTTAAAGGAATACTTGACGGTTTATATGACGATGTTCCTGAAAATGCGTTTATGTATGTAGGCACAATTGAAGAAGCGTTAGAAAAAGCAAAAGCTATGAGCGTGTAATATGCAGTTCTTTAACTTAGAAATAGTCGCTCCTGCAAAAATTACTTTTTCTGCTCCGGTAAAGTCTGTTACTATTCCGGGTACTTTGGGGGAGTTTCAGGTATTGTACAACCATGCTCCAATGATTGCGACATTTGAAGTTGGCAAAATAAAAATTGTAAACGAAAATGATTCTGAAACTCTTTACGCCACTGGCGGAGGCACGGTAGAAGTTCTGAACAATAAAGTTCTTGTGCTTGCCGATAGTATTGAAGAAATAGAAAAAATAGATATTGACCGGGCAAAAAATGCGCTGGAAAGAGCTAAAAAACGTCTTTCCGATCCTGATAAGAATAAAATTGACGTTACCCGCGCGGAAGCCGCTTTAGCAAGGGCTATGAATAGAATTCACTTGACGGAAAAATATTCTGCCAGATAAATATGTAATATTTTAAAACAATAAAACCTGATGCGTTTTTTATGCGTCAGGTTTTGTTTTATTAAACTGATGTGAATCTATGCGGAGGGGAGATATTTAATTTATATATCCGTCGCCCATAATTATTCTATCGGTAGAAGTGGCGTCTTCAATCTGCGTATATAAATTATTTAAATGTCTTATAAGATATTCTGCCCGGGTGTTTTCATTATCAAGAAGAAGTAATTCCTGTTGTTGTACAAGAGAGAGACCTGCTTTTTCGGCCAATTTAAAAGACTTTAAGTTAACGGCTTCTAATTTGTTCCAAAATGCGTCGTCTAATTTAAACTTCAGTTTGCTTATTATCTTTTCAAAAGAAAAAATCATTTCTTCTATTAGCTCGTCGTCTAAGCTTGTATACTGGTCGTCGTAAGCCTCAACGCGGGCGCTAAAATAATCGTAATCAGTTTTGTTAATGGAAAGAATTTTGAATCGTTCTACTCCTGTGACAATAATGTCCATTTCGCCATTTTCATCTTCCTTGATGATTTTAGAAATTTTTACAAAGGAACCGATTTTGGAAAATTTTTCGTTAATCACCGATACTATCCCAAACCCTGAATTAAGGCTTAAGCATTGGTTAATCATGGCGATATATTTGTTCTCAAATATATGCAACGGGTAGCTGGAGTTTGGGAAAACTACTAACCCCAAAGGAAATAATGGAATAGCGCTCTTCATTGTTATCTTTATTTTTTTCTAAAAAAAAGCAGACCGGCTAATTAGGCCTGCCTGCTAATTTAATAAAAAGAGAACAAAAAACACAAATTTATTTAGCTTTGGCTAAAAGTTCTGCGACGTGATTCCAGTTAATTACGTTCCACCAGTTTTCAATGTATTCAGGTCTTCTGTTCTGATATTTCAAATAATAAGCATGTTCCCATACGTCAAGAGTTAAAATAGGGGAGCCTTTTACCTCGGCAACGTCCATCAATGGGTTTTCCTGGTTTGGAGTAGATGTAATGACAAGCTTGCCGTTAACAGCTACAAGCCATGCCCATCCAGAACCGAATCGCGTAGTAGCGGCTGTTGTAAAAGCCTTTTTAAAATCTTCAAAACTGCCAAAGCTTGCGTTAATAGCTTCTGCCAAAGCGCCTTTAGGAGCTTCGCCTTTAGGAGCTAAAATAGACCAAAAAAAGTTGTGATTCCAAACGCCGCCGCCGTTATTTTTTATTGCCGGAGCATATTTTGAAACGTTAGCGAATATATCTTCTAAGCTTTTGCCTTCGGCGTCGGTTCCTGCAACTGCTGCGTTAAGGTTATTTACATAAGCCTGATGATGTTTTGAATGATGGATTTCCATTGTTTGTTTATCTATATATGGTTCTAACGCGTCATAAGCGTAAGGCAAGGGGGCTAATTCAAATTTTGACATAACTACTTTTCTCCTGTTTAAGTTTATATTTATTTGTTCAAATCCTTTAGAAAAACTATTTACGGTTCCAGCCAAAGGCAGCAACCCTAATGATAACAAAAATTTTTTCCGATTCATAATATTTAATGAATCCTATTTGTTCGTTAATATAATAAAAACACAGGCGTATAAAAAAAAGTTTCAAATGGGGGAAGAAAAATGGCTTCGGTAGTCTCAGCTAACATCGACAAGTTCAGCCAACATTGGCAAGCCTAAGCCGCTTTAAAATATGTTTATCGGGAATGACATATGCGGCATTATTAGGCGGTATACGCTTAAAGCGCAGAATTCCCAGCCTGCTCTAATTGATAAAAAATTGCAGGAAATAAATTTTTGATATGCGTTCCGGGAAAAATATTTCTTTTAGGTTGATAAGAGGAAGGAAGAAAATTTATACGCCGAAAGAGTTTCCGCAGCCGCAGGTTTTAACCGCATTCGGATTATTAAAAGTAAAACCCTTGCCTTCAAGACCTCCGCTATAATCTAGCTCAATACCGTTTAGATAAAACAGACTCTTGCCGTCTATAAAAAGTTTTATTTCTTTTTGTTCTATTACGGTGTCTCCTTCCCGCGGTTCTTTTTCAAAACCTATAGTGTAAGAAAAACCAGAACATCCTCCGCCTTTAACTCCAACTCGTAGACCGAATTCCTGCGGAATTTTGTTTTCGTTTTTTATCTTTTTTATTTCAGATGCGGCTCTGTCTGTTAAGTTTATCATACTCGCTTCGTTTTCGGTAGCCATTTTGCCCTCGCTGTTTTTGTTGAGACTTCAGGAAGTAAAATCCTGAGTGAAAACACTTAAAATTTAATTAGCCTTCGGGAAAGGAACTGACGCAGAAAAATCAGGATAATTAAGTCTCCAGCCAATGTTATTTACTTTTGTAAAAACAGATTGACCTTCCAGATATACGCTAAATTGTCCGGCTAATTCTTCAGCTTCTTTGTAACTTGCTTTTATGTCCTTTTTTTCAAGAAATTTTTGGATACAAAATTGAAAGTCTCTAAAAAAAATATTTGAATTATTAAAAACTGGGTACTTCGCTTTGAAAAATTCAAGAAAACTATCTCTGTTATCAGTCAACACGCTTAAAAGAGCCGTTTGTTTGTCGATTCCCATGAATATCCCATATTGTAATAAAATATTTCAATAATAATATATAAGATAAACAATATTTTGGAATAAAAAATTCTAAAATCGCCGCAGCCAATAAAATGTGACATGCGGCATATCTTGTTTAACTGCATTAGTTTAATATAGGTTCCAAATTCAAAATATAAACTTTACTCAATTCATATTAATTACGATTAATTTATTCTTGGAGATTTTTGTTATTTTCTGTACTATATTTGTTTAGTTTAATCATACTATATTACAGAAAGTCCTATAATTATATGAAATATTTTTTCCTTATCATAATTTCGGTTTTTGCGCTAACCGGGTGTAAAGACGATAATCCTATCGACTCGACAGATACTTCTATAAAACCAATAGTCTCAATTACGTCCCCCACAGATAACAGCAATGCCGTTGACAGCGTTTCAATTGTCGCTTCGGCTTCTGACAGTAAAGGTATCGCTAAAGTTGAAATATATATTGATAATGCTACTAATGCTGGTCGGACTCTTTACGCCGCCCCGTTTAAATACTTGTGGAATACTCAACCGGTAGCGGATGGAACAACTCATTCTGTTTATGCAAAGGCATATGACGCTGACGGCAATGCCGCTACGTCTAATGTTATTACTGTAACAGTATACAGGCTCCAGCCTTCTAATCTTTCGGCAACGCTAACTTCCGACTCTCTTGTAACGCTTAGGTGGAAAGATAACAGCTCAATAGAAAGCGGCTATGCCATTGAAGAAAGAACTGCAAATACTCAATTTGTTTTGGTTAAATCGGCAAAAGCAAACGATACCATAGCGTCTGTCGCAGGAGCGTTTTCAGCGGATTCAGTTTATTATTTCAGGGTATATGCAAAAACTTCATCCCAGAACAGCTCGTATTCAAATATAGATTCTGTAAAATATAGTCTAGCCGCGCCTACGGCATTGACTGCGGAAGTTATTTCTGATACGCTAATAAAATTTAACTGGAAGGATAACAACAATACTGAAAGCGGTTTTTATCTTGAACAAAGCTCTGATGGAATAAATTATACGTCGGTAAAAACAATAAGCGGAGGCGCCTCTTCCGCTCAAATAACAGGGATATTTTATACTACAAAAGATTATTACTTTAGGTTAAAAGCTTTTACTAAATTCAACTCAAGCGCTTATGCGGTTCCCGTTCGCGTAAATATAAATATTGCGCCTCCTACAAATTTAGCCGTTACGTCCCTTGGCTCCGGTTCTGTAAGACTGGACTGGAAAGATAATTGTCTGTTTGATAAGTGGACGCAGGTTGAAAGAAAAACCAATACCGGCAATTTTGAGATTATAGCAAAAGTGTTCTCCGGCGCTACTAATTTTATAGATACCTCGCTTGATAAATCAAATACATACTCGTATAGATTAACAGCTTGCACTGCTAATAATATATCCGGATATCTTGAGCAGATTAAAATTTCTGCCGCCGCAAAAGGTTACCAGGTATTTAACTCGGTTAATACTTCGGCTGTCGTAAACTCTATTGCGTTTAGTTCAGACGGGAAACTAATTGCCAGCGGCGGATCTGATAATATAATAACTATTAGAAACGTGAACGGACTTGATGTAGCGCGCACTTTATCCGGGTTTACCGGAAATGTTAACTCAGTTATTTTTAGTCCTGATAATTTATTTGTAGCTGCATGTAGCGAAGATAAAACAATTAAAATTTGGCGAGCCGCAGACGGTTCGTTAATACGCACATTAACGGGGCATACGGCAAATGTAAGTTCTATCGCTTTTAGTCCTGACGGTCAGTATCTTATAAGCGGAAGCTACGATAAAAATTTAATTATCTGGCGCGTTAGCGACGGCGTTTTAATAAAAACATTAAGCGGTCATATTTCTGCAATTACGGCTGTGGCTTATAGTTCTGACGGGGAAATGCTAGCAAGCGGATCGGCTCCGGATGAGAATAAAATAAAAATCTGGGACGCGCATAATTTGAGCTTTGTAAAAGATATAGCCGATAGCGTAAGTTCTGCGCTTACGCTTGCTTATAGCCCTAACAGCCAGTATTTAGCGTGCGGATATGCCGACGGTTCGATAAAATTAAAAAATGCGTCTACAGGGAACGAGATATATGAATTATCTGGGCACAGTTCTTCAATAAGCGGCGTTAGTTTTAGTTCAGACGGTTCTCAGTTAGTAAGTAGTTCGTTCGATAAAACAGTTAAAATATGGCGGATAAGCGACGGAGCTTTAAATTTTAACTTAAGCGGTCATAATGATATAGTAAAACAAGCTATTTTTTATAATGACGGTCAAACTGTGGCAAGCTGCGGGTATGATAAACTGATAAAGTTTTGGCGTCCTGCATTTGAATGGAGCGTAAATCCCTGACAAACAAGTAAAATTTCTGAAAAGCGAGAAGAGGAAGAAAGAAAAATAAACTAAAAAAACGAAAATTGATTAAATAATTTAATTATAATTTAAAAAAATTTACCAATTGGGGCTGTATTTGCTCTAAAAGCACAAAAAACAGGCAATCTATACTATTTAATATGGCGCTTAATTTGAAACTATAAGTCACAAGTCATTATATACAACACAACATATTTTTTCAATTTTCAAACGGGCGAATGAAAACTGTTGATGATAGAGTAATCTCTGAAGTTAGTTTAGAACCGGAAACTGAAAGCTTGTTAAGCAAAGGTATGTTCATGTCAAATAACTCGCTTTGGGGCATCCCTCCTATTAATTTGTCTGATTTTTGGGAAAATTCAAACGATTTAATTCTTTTTGTTAATGCGAACAATAAAATTGATTTTGTAAATAATTATGTAAATGAGCTGACGGGATATAAACCTGTTGAAGTTCTTGGCAGAAATGTTTTTTCCTTTCTTGAAACGGACGAATCTAAAAGAATAAAAACAATAATCAAAAGAATAATTTCTACGCGGGGGAAATTTTCGCTTTTGCGAATTGAGTTATTAAGCAAAAACAAAGGGAGATTGACAATTGAAGTAAACGGAATGCCGGTTATTAATAAGTTTGACGATCTAACCGGATATTTTTGCATAATAAGAAATATTACCGAAAGAGAAACTGCCGAAAAACAATTAGCTTCGCTTGTAGATGAACTTAAGGACAGCATTGCCCGAAAAGATAAATTCTTTTCTCTTGTTGCGCACGATTTAAAAAACCCTTTCCATGGATTGCTTGGCATTTCTGCCGCGGCTCTAAATGAGTTTCATAGAATGAAACCGGATGAGTTAAGGCATTATCTTTCCTCTATATATAAATCCTCAAAAAGTATTTATAGCCTTGTTGAAGACCTTCTTGAATGGGCGAGGCTCCAGACAAACAGATACGAATGCATACCTGAAAAGCTCGATCTTTTTACCGAAGTTAATAAGGCGTTCTCTGCGCTTAAGGAAAATGCGGATAATAAAAAAATTGTAATACGAAATAGTATTAAGAGCAATGTGAATGTGCATGCAGATCAAAGAATGCTTCAATCAATTTTGCTTAATCTGATATCAAATGCTATAAAATTCACAAAACCTGAGGGGAGCGTTAACGTTGAGTCTTCGGAAGTGAAAGAATTTGTGAAAATAAAGATTATTGATACCGGTATTGGGATGTCAAAAGAGAATTTGGAAAAGCTCTTCAGAATTGACGCTCATTTCTCAACTTCTGGCACTCAAAGAGAAACAGGAACCGGGCTTGGGCTTTTACTTTGCAAAGAGCAGGTGGAGCTTAACGGAGGGGAAATTTACGCTGAAAGCGAATTAAATGCTGGAAGCTCTTTTATTTTTACGCTCCAGAAAATTTAACATATTGCCTGGCGGATTTGAGCCATGCGCTCGATTTCATCCATTTCTTTTTTATTGTGATATAAAACACTATAAACTGCTCTCTTTTGCTTCTTTTGTTTTTTTTTTGCTTATTTGCATGATATTAAGTTGAAAATACTAAAGAATGTATAATTTTACTTTTTTATTGAATAATTATAATTATCTTTAGTATAAGGTATCATCCTTCTTTACATGATTAAAAGGAGATGCCTTTTTTTATTAAATAGACTATGATAGGCGATGGATAACGAAGTAATTAGCATACTTACTACCGAGAAAGGTCTTGGAGAATTATTAAAAACAGTTAAATCAATTCAGTATAAAAATCAGTTTCTTACAATTGGTTCGCCTACCTATGGGCAGTTAAGTGATAAAATGATAGTCACTTATAAGGTTAAGAAATCCGACTTTAAAAGAGTTGTTGAACTTTTTACTTTAAGCGATATACCTATATCAACTAAGGATGAATATACTTTAAGTATAATAAACGCAATTCGAAAGACTTCAGGAGGCTCTTCTTCGGCGGATCCATATGGAAAATCCGGACAAAATGACTCTGCGGATAGAAGAGGCGGCGTTGGCGAAGATGAGCTTGACGCGCTTGTTAAAGCGGGGAATTATCAGGAAATAATAAAGCTTTCAAAAGATATAAGCAACCGCGGAACTGATATTGCCGGAAAAATAAAAAATGCGCTTACAGAAGCGGTTCAAAACGCTATAAACAGAGCCTTTGAGAAAGGTCAAAGTTCTCAAATAAGATCTGAAGAGTGTATTGACGAATTGATAAAAATAGCTTCAGATCAGAACCTGAAAAACCTTAATAAAATTGAAATGATTAAGCAGGCCGGCAATTGCGTAATTGATTTGTGCGTTCAGTATCCTAAGCATGCCGAAAAATTAATAGCTGTTGGAAATATTAATGGAATCCCTCCAATTGTAAATCTAAAAGCCGCGGCTAAGTTTTCTGAAATTGTATTTGCAGACGATAAGAAATTTGCTGAAGATATTGCAATTGCAGTGCGCAGTCTTAATACTAAGTGGCTTTCAATTGCCGCAGATTTAGCAGAACACGATCTTACTGTTGGAGAAAGAAGCGACTTTAACAAACTGCTCTTATATATCAAAAAAAACAGATAACAAAATTTATTAAAGATTTAAAAGACGCCCCGACAAACCGGGACGCCTTTTCTATTTTTAAACCTGTTTGGTTAAAACAACTATTCTGACAGTTTGAGGTTTATCCTCATTTTTTCTATAAAGTCTTTCCCAAATTTTAAAATTACCTCGTCATTAAAAATTTCAAAACAAGCGGATTTTACTAATAGGTTAACTATATACGCCGAAGACAAGTTTAGTTTTATTGAAAGCTCTCTTATAGTATTTTCGTTTTCATTTGAAAGATCTATATGCATGTTATTCTCCCTCCTTATAGTTTGCTAATTCTGATATGTTAATATTTTTAAGTCTGAATTGAACATTGCGAATGTTAAACTCTGTTTTGAAAAGGGTATTCAAGAGTTGTTCAATTCTGCGTTGACGCGGTTCTATTATTATTTCCTTGAATGTTCTTAGCTGTTCGCTTATATCTTTACCGCTGCCAATACTGCCGGACGTTTTAATTCCTAAAAGTATAGGCGGCACGCCATGGCAGGCTATGATTTCGTCTCGGCATTCTCTTTTGGCAAGCCGAAAAGCTCCGTCTCGGTAAGTCGATTTAATTTCGGTGACCTGTATTTGCGAGTCCTTCGCCGTAGTTTCTATAAGAAGCGTTTTGCCGGAATTATTTGAACCTTTGAAATTATTCGACCAGAAATCTTTCATCACGTCTTTTTGCGCCTGCGTAAGCTGCGAGCCGGAAACAGAAATAATAAGATCGGGGATGGCGTTATTTCTTATTCTTGAAATATTATATTCCATCATTTCTCTATCAAAAAGTATTGCCGGCAACGAGGAAATGTATTCTGGCAAACCGTAATATCGGTTATCTGGGTTATAGTTTTTTATAACAAGAAATTCATCAGGAGCAAATACTCTTGTTTTATCATTTATGCTTTGTACAAGTTCTATGTTTCCGTTTTCGTTTCGGCGGAGGATAGCGTGCTTTGCAGGAATATGGTACAGTTGCGAAAATCTTCCTTTCAGGTCTCTTACAACTTCGAGGAAGGAGTAACCAAATACTTCAAAATCTGTCTGGAATTTTATCAGCAATTCAGTAAAAGTTTCACCGGACGCTTTTTCGTTTTCTTCAATAAACTTGTTTAAAATGTCCAGCTCGGAATTTCCGTCCCCTGATAAGATGGAAGGGGTTTTGCCGGAGTTATTATTTGCGGCGATAAATTCATAACCAAGTCCGGCAGTTACAAGCGCTTTTGTCTGGACGCATCGCTGGTGAAAACTATTCATCTGGTAATACTGCGAAAGATTAACAGGGTTATACGGCGGAAAAATATTATCAGAGACTGGAGTTTCTTCTGACGAAATAAGAACCGCGCCTTTGGAAGAATCAATCCTATCGATTGATTTTATAATCTCTACATTAACTATATCTTCATTGTTGTCTTGCATTAGTTATTCTCCTAAATAATTGTTACTGATACTTTGTTTACTTCCTTAAATAGCGGCGCAGAAAGCGCATAGCAGAGCGAGTCTGCAAGGTCGGGGCTTTTGCCGATCCGTTTTTTAATTTCTTCTTTCGATTCAATTTGTATCATCCTATCTTGCGAGATTTTATATTTTATAGCAGTCAATTCGCTAAACAAAGCGGGGTCATCCGGCAACTTAAGCTGTTCGTTTCTTATTTGTTCGCGCAGATTCCAGTAAAGCTGCGACCGCAGGTTAGCAAACTGATAACTGTTAGCCGCTACTGCAAGCGGTCTTGAACCGCCAATAACAGCGTTGACGTTATACCCATAAGATTTAAGATTATCATAAACGCCTGCGCCTATACCGTCGGTATCAATTGATATGTTTTCCGTAATGACGCGTCGCTCTTCGATGATTTCTCTAATTAAATTCGTCGTCGCTACTAAATCGATTTTTTTATGTTCCTCAATTTTTGTCAGAACGTTGTTTCGGATAAAACAAAAAACAGTAGAGTCGTTGCCATAACGCGCTACGTCAACGCCAAGGAAACTACTTTCTAATTCATTCTTTAATGCATGCAGATTAATGGGAGCGGCAAAAGCATGAGGCTTTAACCAGTCGTATTGAATGAGCTGATCTGGCGAGCTATCCACGTTCCAATCGCCATCGAGGTACATTTTACGATACTTTTCCGGCAGGTCCATTAACTTTGCAATGTACGAGGGATCGTTCTTTAGAAGTATCTTATTGTCGTAAATGGTGGAAGGGATGAAAATTGAACTTAGAACAATTTCCTGTTTGTCAGACTTGTCATTTGGAGATACGGCGGTAAAAGCGCGATAGTACTTTTTATTTGGTTCTTTTCCTTCAATAAATCTTTGTTTAATAAATAGCGAGCCTATGCCTCCTGGGTTTGCCGTAGAACGGATAAACACAGGTATCCCCGCGCTGGATCGGCCTTGAGCTTTTATAATATTATACATGGTTTCTGTAAATTCCTCAAGCTGATCAAAACCGATATACTGGTATTCCTGTCCCTGATAGTTAATTTCATCGCCGGGGTTTTCGCAATGTCCAAATCTTATTAAGGCGCCGCTAGGGAAGCGCCACATTTTCCCCTGGATATTATATATGGCTCCAAGTTGAGAAAAGCGCTTGCTGCGTTCAATCAATTCCAAAAGTTTTGGGAATGTCCTACGCAATATAAGAGCCTTATATGCTGGGTTATCTGCAAAACGGAGCGCCGCAAAAAGAAGGACCTCGCTTTTACCGCCTCCTTTAGCTCCGCCAAAGAGAACTTCGTAAGCGCTCGATTTAAGAAAATATGTTTGCGGACCCGATTGCGGCGACCATAAAGAATCAATTTTCATAGTCTTTTTTTTATGCGCTAAATTAACCTGGCAATAAAAATATTGGTAAGTTATTTCAAGAAAATATTTTTTTTATTTTCTTGAAATAATATTTCATGATGGACTTTTTTTTGAAATCTTATAAAAGTGTGGATAAAACGGATTGCGTTCTGATTGATTGCATATCAATCAGAACGTCAGATTGTTGATATAAGTAAATGGTTTGCTATTGAAGTATAGTCCCCATTAGTTCTACTAATTCGCATTTATCAATCGGTTTTGCTAAATAGTAGTCGAGTCCCTCGGAGAGAATTTGGTCTCTATCGCTCGACATGGCATAACCTGTTATTGCTACTACAGGCGTATTTTCATAGCCGTTTATTTTGCGCAGGTGTTTTGTAGTTTCTATTCCATTTAAACCAATACCAAGATTAATATCCATAATAATAGCGTCAAATCTTTGTTCAGAAGCGCATTTTATAGCCTGCTCGCCGTTTTTGCTATGCGTTGTAATACAGAGACCGCTTAAAAACATTTCTAATACTTCAACGTTTATAGCATTATCTTCAACTATTAGGACGTGAGGTTTCCTCTTAATAGTTTGAACGGTTTTAGGGTGTAAATGGACGTCTTCGCTAAAGATATTGGCAGACTGCATATTGTCCATTGCATTTTCTTCTAAATACTGTGGCAGTCTGATAGTAAAAATAGATCCTTTGGCGGATTGACTTTGCATTTCAATATCGCCCCCCATTAATCTGGCCATTTTTCGCGCAAGAGTAAGTCCAAGTCCATTGCCTTCAAAATTTCTATTAACTCCTTCGCTGGCTTGCCTAAACTCATCAAAAACAAATTCATGAAGATTTTCGTTAATTCCTATGCCTGTATCCATAATTGAAATATTAACAAACGCCTGTTCGTCTCTGGTTTCAGGCTTTATCCCTATTAGAACTCCTCCTTTTTCAGTATACTTAATCGCATTATCAATAAGGTTAGAAAGTATCTGGTTAAATAATTTTTCGTCGACTAAAACAGAAAGATCGTCTTTCCAATATTCAACTACAAAATTCAAATGTTTTTCCTGCGCAATCTGAACATATGGCCGCGTAATATAGCTGATGTAAGTATTTACTTTAGTTTCAGAAACACTTAGCTCAGACATTCCGGTTTCAAGTTCAGAAAGACTTAAGACTGAGTTAAGCGTGGACATAAGCCGCTGTCCGGAAAGTTTAATCTTTTGAACCATTTTGTTTAAGTAAGGATCTTCAATTTCGTCAATTAATATTTGCGTAAACCCAAGTATCCCGGTTAACGGCGTTCGAAGTTCATGGCTCATATTGCCAAGCAGGGAAGTTTTAAGCCGGCTTGATTCTTCAGCTTTGTCTTTAGCGACTAAAATTTCTTCTTCGGCTTTTTTACGTTCAGTTATATCGCGGAAAATACTGAACAGGTAAGTTTCTTTCTCTAATTCTATAAACGAATTAGATAATTCAACCTGTATTCTTTTTCTATTCCAAAGCGTGATTTCCATTTCTAAATTAGAACTTATATTCCGCGAATTAAAATCTTTTGGGTATGCTTCAAAACTTAAGTCTTCTTTTTTCCAGTAAATAGAGTTGATTAATTGTCCTTCAAGTTCGTCTTTATTCTTTTTTACAAGCCGGCAGAAGGCGTCATTTACTGCGACAATTCTACCTTCTTTATCCGATAGCCTCATGGCGTCAAATGAATGTTCCCAAACGGTTCTGAATTTGGTTTCGGACTTTCTTATTTTATCTTCTGCGGCGTTTTTTTTGTTTTTATTCACTGTTGCTAAAATATTAAATGAAATGTCGGATGTTATTTCGAGAAGAAGCTTTATCTCTTCTTCGTCAAAAAAACCAATTTCTGTCGAATACAAATTATACTGTCCGGTCATTACGCCGTTAATTATAATTGCAAAAGCGGCTACTGAGTTAAAGCCTCTATTCAAGGCTTCAAGAGCTTCGGGCGAGTTGTGAAAATCCTGCTGGATATCGTTGCTGACAAAATATTTTTCTTTACGAAGATCGAGCGCAATTTGTCTTAAGCGGTTATTGTTGTCGGGCGTTTGAGACAGAATAAATTTCAGATAACCGTTTTCGTTTCCGTAATGGGCAAGCGGCTTCATTCTATTTGTTTTATCGTCTAAAAAACCTATCCATGCAAAACTGAACCCGCCTATTTCAATCGATATTCGGCAGACTTCATCAAAAAGCTCTTTGTTATCCTGCGCTTTAATTATGGTTTGATTTATTCCGCTAATAAAACGGTAAAGCCGGTTTAGTTTTTCCAAACGAAATTTCTGAAATTTCTGCTCTGTAATTTCCCACCTAATTCCAAGTATGCCTACTACGTTTTTACTTTCGTCTGTAAGAGGGGTTTTTAATATTCTGAAATATTTATCTTCGCCTTGCAGCGTTATTTTTTCTTCAATTTCCTCGGAAGCGTTGAGCTCCATAATGCGTTTATCTATTGTTCTGTAGCGTTCGGCGTCGCTTCGTTCGTGGAAATCGAAATCTGTTTTACCAGCAATGTTTCTAGAAGAAATCCCTAATTCTTTAGCAAATTGTTCGTTGCCTATCACATAAACGGAATTAGTATCTTTTATAAAAATTGAGTAGGGCAGCTTTCGCATCAGGAATTCTATAAGGTTAACTTCAATACCCTCATTTTTAAGGCTTGATAGCATATACATTCCTTTGTGTTGTTATGTCATATTGTCGGGGCGCTGTCAAATAGTAACAGTTTTTGCGCAGAAATCTTTTAAACTTTTATATATTACAACAAATTCTCTTAATAATAAAATAAAAAAAGCCGAATTCTTTTTAAAATTTTTATTATTTTATAGCAATGTAGAAATAGGATTATTAACTAATGAATGTTACCGACCGGAAAAGGGCAAAATTATCCGGGGAACCGAGTAAAAAAACAAAAGAAGACAAGAAAAGCAAAAATAAAGCGCAGAAAATAAATACAGTAATTTCATTTTCTGAAAGCGATGAAAAATTTAAGGGAGTAGTTGAGCTTTCAGCTGACGCTATTATTACTGCTTCTTTGGATGGCGCAATAATTGGCTGCAATGCTGCCGCTTGCAAAATATTTGGCTATTCGCAAAAACAAATGCTTAAGCTTTGCTTTGCTGATCTTACTCCAACCGGGGGAGATTATTCGCTATTACAATTTTTACCTGACGAGTTTAGAGAAGACGTTAAGTCGCCGGAATGGATAAACAAGCGTAAAGACGGCTCGCTTTTCCCCGCTGAAATTAACGCTAAAATATTTTCGGGCGATGAACATAAATTCCTAATAGTTTATATTCGCGATATTACTGAAAGGAAAACGGCTGAATTAAAACTGGGGAGATTTAATGAAAAACTTAAGCAGAAAAAAATTGAGCTTGAAAATAAAATTATTCAGTTAGATAGTTTAAACGAACAGCTTTCAGACTCTGAAAAAAGACTAAAAGAACTGAATGAAAGCAAAGATAAATTCTTTTCTATCATTGCCCACGATTTACGATCTCCATTCAATGGTCTTATAGGATTTTCTGAATTTCTTGCAAACGGTATTGACGATCTTAAAGAAGAAGATATAAAGAAATTTGCAAAAGAAATTAACAGAGCGGCTAATAACCTGTTTAAACTTCTAAATAACCTGCTTGACTGGTCAAGAATTCAGGTTGGCACAATGCAGTTTCTGCCACATAAGATTAATTTAAAAATTGCAGCCGCGGATATCGTCAGCTTGTTAAAAAGCAGCGCCGAAAAGAAAAACATATCTTTGGTTAATAACATAAAAAAAGACGTCGTACTATTAGCCGACGGCAATATGATACATTCCATTTTACTGAATTTAACGTCAAACTCAATAAAATTTACGCCCCCGGGAGGAAAAGTTAAACTAACCATTAAAGAAACTGACTCGTTTGTAGATCTAACTGTTGAAGATAACGGAGTTGGAATTGAAAAAGAAAAGCTAAAAAATATTTTTAATATTGGCGTTTATAAATCTACCGTCGGCACGTCAAACGAAAAAGGGAGCGGACTTGGTTTAACGTTATGTAAAGATTTTGTTGAAATGCATAAAGGCAAAATAACCTGCCGAAGCGAAAAAGGGAAAGGGTCTAAGTTTATTGTATCTTTACCTAAAACTAAGCTTTCTTTTTAATTAGAAAATTCTTATTTAACTGTAGTAAATAATTATAAAAATTATGAATGAAAACGAATGTCTCTTAAGAGAAATTGATTCGCTCAAAAAAGAAAATCAGTCTCTTAAAGAAAGTTTAGTTCTTAATGAAACTCAAGGCAAAGAGTATTCTACTCTCTTTGATACTATGAATGAAGGAGTTGCATTTCACGACCTGGTTTATGATAACTCAGGTTTCCCGGTTGACTATGTCATCCGTCAGATAAATCCCGCATTTGAAAAAATTTTTAAAATTAACCGTACTGATGTTATTGGTAAAACTTTTTCTGCAGTTTTTGGCTATATTTCTCCAAACTTAGAGGTATATTCAAAGGTTTCAGAGACTGGAGTTCCAGTTAGTTTTGAAATATATTTCGCTTCTTTATCCAAGTATTTCAGGGTCTCTGTATACTCTAAGCATAAAGAGAAATTTGCCGCTATATTTGAAGATATTACTCATCGCAAACAATTGGAACTTGCTCTAAAAGAAAAAATTATTAGACTGACAAGTCCTATTGACGATATCTCAAACGTACGGTTTGAAGATCTGTTTAATATTGATGAAATACAGAAAATCCAGGATGCATTTGCGAGCGCTACAGGAACCGCCGCTTTGATTACAGATACGGAAGGCAATCCGATAACAAAGCCAAGCAATTTTTGTGACCTTTGTACAAACATTATTAGGAAGTCCCCCAAAGGAGGGGCAAATTGCCGGAAATCTGATATAATAATAGGCAATGCCGGGGTTGATGGTCCGGTTTTTCAAACCTGTTTAAGCGGGGGATTAATAGATGGCGCGGCTAATATTACTATTGGCAATTATCATATTGCAAACTGGCTAGTTGGTCAGGTGGTTTTGGAAGATGTAAATAAAGATTTGACGCTTGAGTATGCCCGGCAAATTGAAGTAGACGAAGTGGAATTTAAAAAAGAGTTTGATAAAGTTCCTAAAATGTCAAAAGAAAGGTTTCAGGCTATAGCCGACGCTCTTTTTATTATAGCAAATCAGATTTCGGTTCTTGCGCTTAACAACCTACAGCAGGCGCGGTTAATAACTTCAATAACTAAAAATGAAGAAAAAATCAAAGCTCTTAATGCAGAACTTATAGAAAAAAATAACGAACTTGAACAAATAGTCTACGTTTCTTCTCACGATCTCCGTTCGCCTCTTGTTAATATTCAGGGTTTTACAAAAGTTCTAAATGAAGGTTTTGACGAATTGCGGAACGAAATACTTAGTGAAAATGGTCTGGAATCTATAAGGAAAAAAACAGAAACGATTATTAATAAAGAAATGCCCGAAGCTTTTAAATTTATTTTTGGAAGCACAAAAAAAATGGACGCTTTGATTTCAGGGCTGCTAAAATTTTCAAGACTTGGCCGAACCGCTTTAAATTCAAAGCTTATTAATATGAATGAATTAATTTCTGAAGTAATTAAAACTTTTGAATACCAGATAGCAAGCTTAGGCGTTGAAGTTACTTTTAGCGCGCTGCCAAATTGTTTTGGCGACGAGCTGCTCATTAATCAGGTCTTTTCTAATCTTATTGATAATGCTCTGAAATACAGAGAAAACAAAAGGAAAGGGAAAATAACTATATCGGGGATAATAAAAAACGGACTTGCTGTTTATACCGTGGAAGATAATGGAAAAGGAATCCCTGAAAAATTTCATAATCAAATATTTGATCTGTTCAAACGTCTTGATCTAAATTCACCTGGCGAAGGCATAGGGCTTGCGCTTGTAAAAAAAATTATTGACAAACATAATGGTTCGCTTTGGGTTGAGTCGGAGAGCAGTTTGGGAAGTAGATTTAGTTTTTCTTTATCAGTAAAACAGGCCGAACATGAATGAAAATGTAAATATACTTATTGCTGAAGATGACGAGGGGCATGCCGCTCTTATTATAAGAAATCTTCGCAAAGCCGGGTTAGTTAATAATATAATTCACTTTCACAATGGAGAAGAAACGCTCGACTTTTTATTGAAAAGAGGTTCAGGCCCTCATATTGCCAATAGCGAATCTTATCTTTTACTGCTTGATATACGAATGCCTAAAGTTGACGGTATAGAGGTCCTCCGGGTTATTAAAAAAGAAAAAGAGCTTAAGAAAATGCCAGTATTTATGGTTACAACAACTGACGACCCTAAAGAAATTGAAAATTGCCATGATCTCGGTTGCAATAGTTACATTTCAAAACCAATTGAATATGAAAAATTTATGAATGCGATAATTCAACTTGGTTTATTTTTGCTTGTAATACAAATTCCTGAAATGCAAAAACATGACGGATGACATAGTATGCTATTTTTATAGCTTTATAACATTATCTTTTTTGAATATTACGGATAATTAAATTGACAGAAGGAAAAAAACAAATTTGCGATGTCGTTATTTTGGACGATGACGAAGGAATCGCAGAACTAATTAAAAGAAAGCTTGAAGAATCTGGGCTAAATATTAGCATTACTTTAACCTATGAAGAATTAGTTTCGCATATTGGGGCAAATCGTCCCTCTTTGCTTCTTCTAGACTATTTCCTCGGAGCTACTACTGGGCGTGAAGTTGTTATGCAACTTACAAATGACGGATATAAAATTCCGTTTATAATTATGACCGGGCGGGAAGATGAACGAGTGGCTGTTGATATGATGCGGCTTGGAGCAAAAGATTTTCTTTATAAGGATTCTAGTTTTATTGAGATGCTTCCTTCTGTAGTAGAAAAAGTTATTAGTCAGATAAATATAGAACATGAACTGGAGCGGGCTCAAACAGCTCTTAAGGAAAGCGAGAACAAACTAAGAATTATAACAGATTATATGCTTGATATGGTTTGCCATGTAAAGAAAGGTCTTATTTACGAGTATGTTAGTCCTTCGTATAAAAATATTCTTGGTTATGAAGTTGAAGAATTGTTGGGGCGCTCAGTTTTGGAACTTATTCATCCTGATTTTTTAGCGTCGGTTAATGAATGCATTTCTCAAGCCCAAAAGTCTCATACTCATTCGGCTATCGAAACTAAAATAAAGCATAAAGACGGACATTATATTTGGATAGAATCGAAAGGCAATCTCTTGTTTAACGAAAATGGGGAGTCGATTGGAGGCGTGCTTTGCAGTAGAGAGATAACCCAAAGGAAAGAATATGAACTGGCTCTTTTGGAGAATGAAGAAAAATATAGGCTTTTGGTTTCTACAGTTCCTGACGCTATTATTATTTATAATGACGGAGTAATCCTTTTTTCTAATGAAGCCGCTTATGATATATTTGGCTATACTAAAGAGGAAATGATAGGGAAAAAATTTATTGACTTGGTTGCAGAAGAAGACCGCAATATTGTCTATGAAAATGTAAAATACAGAACAGAAAACGGAAAATCTTCTTTTTACGAACTTCAGGCTTACAAGAAAAATGGGGAACGGATTGATATTCATGTACGAGGCAATTTTGTAAAATATGAAAATAAAGATTCACAACTTGTGATTATTGACGATATTACTACTCGCAAAAGGATTGAAGAATCTCTTGCAATTAGAGCAAAACTGCTTGACTCGGCTTCCGATTCAATCTTTATTCTTGATATGGACGGCAGTATTCTTTACGCTAATAATTCTGCATTAAAAGATTATGGTTTTAAAAGAAATGAAATCCTAAAACTGAATATCAGACAGGTTACAGTACCAAAAGAAATTGAAGTATTAGATGAAAAATTAAAATCATTGTATGATAACGGCAGCGTAGTATTCGAATCTGTACACCGTCAAAAAGAAGGCGTTTTAGTTCCCGTTGAAATACAGATTAAACTAAACGATGTAAACGGGAAAATATTAGTAATGTGCATTGTTCGAAATATTACTGAACGTAAAAAAGCCGAAGATACAATAAAATACGAACAGGACCTTTTGCATAACCTTATGCAATTTATGCCCGATACAATCTATTTTAAGGACGTAAACAGCCGTTTTACAAGGATAAACCAAGCTCAGGCCGATACGCTTGGCGTTGGTTCTCCTGAAGACGCTATTGGGAAAACAGATTTTGATTTCTTCCCTCATTATCAGGCTTTAGCGGCTTATGACGATGAACAAAAGATGCTGCGAACAGGTATTCCTATTGTTGATAAATTAGAATTAATTGAACAAAAAGATGGAAATAACAAATGGGTCTCTGCTACAAAAGTGCCTATCTTTGATAATGATGGGAATGCGGTTGGAATAGTTGGAACTTCGCGCGATATTTCCGAAAGAATTCAATCAGAAAAAATTCAGCAGTGTTTATATCAAATTTCAGAAGCTGTGAATATGTCTGAAAATGTTCAGGCATTATATATAAAGATACATACAATTATTAAAGACTTAATGCCGGCTGATAATTTCTATATTGCGATCTACGATGATAAAACAGAGCTTCTTGCATTCCCATATTGGGTAGACAAATATGAACAGCCTCCTCAACCAAGAGCGTTGAGTAGAGGATTAACGGAATACGTAATAAGATCAGGGCAGGATATTTTAGTTAACGAAGAGTTTAATCTGAAACTGAAAACACAAGGGGAAATTGAATTAATCGGCAATCCTTCTAAGATATGGCTTGGCGTTCCTTTGCGAATTGGGAATAAGTGCATTGGCGCAATTGTGGTTCAGGATTATGAAAATGAAAAGACTTTTTGCGAAAAAGAAAAACAAATTTTAGTTTTTGTTTCTGAACAGATAGCGCTGGCTATAGAGAAGAAACAGACAGAAGAAGATATGCGCCAGTTTAATTCCGAACTTAGAGAGAGTAAACATTTGCTTGAAGACCGCGCAATTGAGCTCGATACGCTTAACAGGTATCTTGTAGAGTCTGAAAATGTACTGAAAGAAATGAATGCCTCTAAGGATAAGTTCTTTTCTATAGTGGCGCACGATCTAAAGAGCCCTTTTAACGGTTTGCTTGGTTTTACAAAAATTCTTGTTGATGATTTTGAAGAGCTTTCGCCCGAAATGCTGAAAGGATATATATATAATATTTACGTGACTGCAAAGAATGTGTATAACCTTATAGAGAATCTTCTTGAATGGTCGAGAATTCAAACCGGGAAAATGGAGTTTACTCCTAAAATGATAGACCTATCTGACGAAGTAAAATATACTATTGAACTCCTAAATAATAACGCGGTTAATAAAAATATTTCGCTAGTAGGAAATACGCCCATAGGAACAATGGTTTGCGTGGATAGCAACATGATTCACTCTGTTCTGCAAAATCTTGTTTCAAACGCGTTGAAGTTTACAAGATTAGGGGGGACGGTTGAAATATCAAGCCGCGATGACGGAAATTTTGTAGAAGTAACTGTTTCCGATAACGGTATAGGCATAAAAGAATCGGATATTTGGAAGATTTTCCGAATTGACGTTCAGCATACTACTACTGGCACTGCAAAAGAAAAAGGAACCGGATTGGGTCTTATTCTTTGCAAGGAATTAATTGATAAGCATGGCGGTAAAATATGGGTCGAAAGCGTTGAAGGAGTCGGTTCCAAATTTATTTTTACTCTGCCTAAATCCGATTCGTAAACGTGAAGGACTGAAATGACTTTTTTAGCGATTGATTTTGAAACTGCAAATTATAGCAAAAACAGCGCCTGCGCTATTGGTTTAGTCAGGGTAGAAAATAATATTATTACTGAAAAGCAGACGCATCTGATAAAGCCGCCGACAAGCTGGTTTGTGTTTACTGATATTCACGGTATAACCTGGTCGGATGTTAAGGACAGCCCTACGTTTGGCGAACTGTGGCCGCTTATAAAGCCTATGTTTGATGGAGCCGACTTCTTAGTCGCTCATAATTCTTCTTTTGACGAAGGAGTCCTACGCGCTTCCTGCGCTGAATACGGAATTGAATATCCCGACATTCCTTTTCAATGCACGGTTAAAATATCGCGTAAAATATGGAATATTTATCCCACAAAATTAAACCTGGTGTGCGAGCATTTTAATATCCCTTTAGACCATCATAACGCCGCTTCTGATACTGAAGCATGCGCTCAAATAATGATGCTTGCCTTAAAGGAAATGGAAAAAGAAAACTCAAATAAACGGTGAAAAATTATTACCTGAATTATTCATTCCTTTTGTCTATTTGGGCTTATTCTTATTTCTTTACCCAAACATGAGCGATTTCTCCAAATACATATTTACGATATTCTTTTACGTCTTTGTAAGCTTCTTTTACGTATTCTTTCGCTTCCTGTGCATAAAAATCATCTGGGGCGGGGGTCGTAATTTGAGTTAATTTACATTCAATAATTAGTCTGGCTTCTTTGAAAGACATACCGCCAGAATGAGTTTGGACGCTTGTTAATTCAACTTCTTCCATTTTCTTACTATCTCGTCCTGATTTACTTCCTAAATAAAGCATTTGCTTTTTATATTCATCAGGGAAGTAAGACATAGTATATGTTTGCTCCTTTTTAATCAATTCAAGCGTATAACGGGTTGTTTGAAGAATGCACCAAGTTGTGGGTTTCTTTAAAAGGATCCCCAAACCGCCTCCGCTGCCTATCATGGAATTATAATGATCTTCCTTGCCTGCAGTAATAGCAAAAAAATCTTTGCTTCCCAGCGTAAATACATTATCGTATATCTCTTCCGGTGATATTTGTTTGAATAATTGATAAAAATTCATCTCGTTGACATTTAAATGCTTTGTGTTTTTCATTTATTATAGCTCCTTAATTTCTTCAGAGAAGATTTGTAGTTTATTTTTGATAGAGCAAATTTATTGTGTATTTTAGAGATATAATAGCTCTATTTGTCCGGAAAATAGTCGCAAATGACATTTAATAAAATACAAAGAGCTAAAAATCAAAATATAACTCAGATATGAAAAATATTTTAATCCAGAAAATACAGAATTCAGAAATTAACGAGGTTGCCGGTATCCTAACAGATGCGTTTGAAACAAATCCGGCATATTCTATCATTTTTAAAAAGAAAAATCAACAGCGAGAAGGTTTATTGTGGTTGTTCAAAACAAGTCTTATTCTCAATAATCACAAACAGATATTAACGCGTGTTATGAAGGAAAAAGACACCGGGAAAATAATAGGGACCTTTACTCTAATACCGCCACAAGGCGTAAAGACTGGAGTTTTTATTTATTTGAAAATTGGAATACCTGCTTTTATTTCAAAATTTGGAATAAAAACATTTATTCGGATGATTAGTTTAGATAACTGTAATAAATTAACGCTTGCTAAATCAATAAAATCTTCGGAATATTATTATTTGTCTATGGTTGTCATCCAAAAAGAATACAGAGGTAAAGGAATAGGCTCGTATGCTATAAAACAGGCTATTGAGGAACTCATCTCTTCAAATCCCAGCTGCAATTTATTGGGACTAACAACGCAGCTGCCTGAAAATGTAATATTTTATTCCCGTTTAGGTTTCTGTCAACTTGGCGAAGGATATATCGACTTCAAAGGGGACAGATATTACAATTACAATATGAAACTAAATGTTAGTCCAGAACGATAAGCGGCAAACAACGCCGAACGTCCTAAAAAAGCTTGCTCTTTTACTGGGAACGGAAATAAAAAATAGAAGATTAGAAATTCCTGAAAAATTTGGCGATGGATATTGCGCCGGGTTTATTTTTAATGAGCATATCCGGATGCTGATTCTTAATTACGAATTAAATGAAGATTTAGTTGTTGAAAATCCTGATATAGATGTTCCTATGAGCATGATACTTTTTAAGTTTCAAAACATTTTTTCTAAGACAAAAACAGTAATAACAGAACAGCATGTAAGGGAAGTGCCTTCAGTTTTGGTCGCAACCAGCAGTGTGAATACCGATGACCTTATTTCAATTCACACAAATACTGCTACCATTAATATAGAAGTTGATGTCGATTATTTGAACGGACTATTTGACTTGTCAGAAAAATCGCCAATTTTGCAAAGTCTTTTACAGAATACGCAGCCTTTACTGTTCGAGCAAATTATTTATCCTTCTCTACAAAAAATTGTGGATGAAATTCTAACTGAAGCGGTTGGCGAAGCTTTTGAGCTTTTTTTTCTGAGGATAAAGGCGGAAGAACTGATTTGCAGACTACTAATGGAATTGGAAAAGCGGGAGGAAAAACATCTTTATTCTTTAAACATTCATGATATACAAACCATTTACAAAGTAAAAGAGCAAATGCTTGAACATCTCGAAACTCCGCCAGTTATTAAAGATTTGGCTGTCGGAGCCAATATGAGTCCATCCAAACTGAAACGTTTATTCAAACAAATTTTTGGCGACAGCATTTTCAGTTATTATCAGGAATTCAGGATGAAAGACGCCGCCCGTTTATTGAAAGAGGAAAAGCTATCTGTTTCAGATGTAGGCTATCAATTAGGCTTTATCAACTTAAGCCATTTTTCAAAAGTCTTTAAAGAACATATTGGGATGAAACCGAAACAATATAGCCGGTCTTAAAATTAAAAATATTTCCGGCTTCCGAGAATTCTGTTTGCTAAATTTTCATATTAAGGGACTGGATAGCAATGAAGAGTTTAAATATATTCTGGAAGGGAATAAGAGAGCTATCAATATCCGTTTCTTTCAAAATGCGCAACAGGTTGTGCAAATCCTTCCTTTAATTAATAAAACTATAGGAAAGATTTTGCGAAACTACCCCGCTTAAAAATAGGCCTTTCTGTAAAAAAGCTTTAAAAGCCGACTTTACATAAGGGAATAATTTTAAAACTAAAATTAATTTGCTAAGTAAAGCTTTAACGCTTTGTTGATTTGTTCTATAGGCATTTCTTCGCCAGTCCAGAGTTCAAATGATTTTGCTCCCTGATAAATCAACATTTTTAATCCGTCGATAGTAGTAGCGCCCTTAGAAGCGGCAATTTTTAGCAGTTTTGTTTGAGGCGGATTGTAAACCACGTCAAATACTATTTGTCCTTCGCAGAAGGAATCTTCCAGAGTCGTAATTGCATCGTCAACGTCAGGGTACATTCCAATCGAAGTTGCGTTTACAATCAGTTTGGAATCTCTAAAAATATCGACTAATTCAGGAGGGAAGAGCTCAAAGGTTTTAAAGCCTTCATATCGCATTTTTTCATAGAAATATTTTCTTAAAGTTTCAGCTCTTTGTTCTGTTCTGTTAATAAGAAAAATATTCTTTGGTTTGAAATGTCTTACTAAAGTATAAATCATTGCTCTGGCGGCGCCGCCTGCGCCTACAATGCTAACGTCGTTTCCATAAATTTCTTCTTTATAAGGAGAAAGCGTTTCTAAAATTCCGTTTACGTCCGTATTGTATCCGTTAAGTTTTCCCATATCGTTTACAATAGTGTTAACAGAGCCAATAATGCTTGCTTCTTCAGAAACATTATTCATATACTGAAGAATATTTTCTTTATGCGGAATTGTAACGTTAAAACCTTTTATTCCAAGCGCAATCATTCCTTTTAATGCATTCTTCAGATTTGAAGACGGCACGTCAAAGGGGAGATAGATATAATCTAAATTCTTTAAATCCGCCGCAATATTCTGAATAAAAGGGGAATAAGTATGTTTAATAGGATGCCCTAATAAACCGATAATTTTTGTATTTAAGTGGAATGAATTTTTCATAAACAGTTTTAACTTTCGCCAAGTAATTTTTTGAACATTTTAGATGATTTAATTTCAGGGTATTCTTTTGCAAATTCGCTCTTAATGCTTGGATCAAGACTGAATGCCGATTTCAAACACTCAACCGCTTCGGATGTTTTGCTAAGCATAAAATTAACTTTTGCTTTGCCGTAATATGATTGAGCGTCTTTGGGATTTAGCTTTATGCATTCATTATATGCGGTTATTCCGGATTGCAAATCTCCGGTTTCCATGTATATTTCAGCCAAATTGTACCAAACGTCATAGTTTGACGGGTCTAACCTTATAGCTTCTTTGTAGCTTAAAATGGATTTTTTCTGTTCGCCGATAGTATATTCAATTTCGGCTTTTGCGAGCCATCCTTCAACGCTATCGGATGAAATGGAGACGGCTTTATTATAATCCTTTAATGACAGATCGTAGCTGCCTAAAGACTCATAACAAACGCCGCGCGATAAAAAAGCCTCATAATAGTATTCGTTAAGCTTAATAGCTTCAGTGTAGTATTTAATTGCAAACTGGAAATTACCCATTTCTTCATAAATATTTGCAATATTAAAATAAGAAGCGTCGTCATAACGTTCAATTCTTATTGTTTCTTTGAAGCATTTTATGGCTTCTTCAAGTTTGCCAATATCGGCTAATAAATTTCCTTTATTGAACCATGCGCTTGAAAAATCTTCTTTTAACGCAATTGCAAGGTCGTAACTGTCAATGGCATCTTCCAATCGGTTGAGTTTGCCTAAAACTATTGCTCTGTTATAATAAGCTCCTGCGTTATAAGGCGCAAACTCAATAAATTTATCATTTATTTCTAGAGCTTTGTCTAACTGATTTATCTGGTCGTAACAGCTGCCTAACTCAAAAAAAGCTTCCGAAAAATCGGGTTTAAATTCTAATACGCTTTCAAATATTCTGATAGCTTCGGCATATCTGTCTAATCTTTCGTAAAATAATCCAAAATTAAAAAATATATTCTCGTCCATTGGGGCTATTTCTATAGCCTTATTAAAAACCGATTCAGCTTCGTCAAACTGTTTTAAGTTCTCAAGAACTCCGGCTTTTTCGGCTAAAGCTTCGGCGTCAAAAGGATTTAGAGCTAAAGATTTATCTAAGCTGAATAACGCTTCTTTGTATTCGTCAAGCAGGCTATGAGCGGTTCCTTTTTGAAACCAATAATCTGAATTATAAGGAGTCGCGTCTATCAGCGCGTTTAATATAATAAGCGCTTCATGATATAGTTCTTCCTCAAGCAAAATACCGGCTGTTTCTTCTAAGAATTCTACGTTGCCAATAACATTGCCGCTTTCAACAATTTCGTTGCAGCGTTTAATGTCGTTAATCAATTCCCATCGGTCGCTATACGATTCCTGATTCTCGTTATCTTCAGAATCAAAAAATGGCATCAGGGTCTCCAAATAATTATAATATCAATAAAAAAATCTATTACTATTAATAAAGAAAATCAAGTTGATTCTAAGGTATTAAATTTTTTTAAATTGACTAAATGAAAATTAGAAAAAAGCAGGGAATAGGAGCAAAGCCCTATATCCCTGCTGAATGAAATGTTTTTTATCCCCTTAAAACGCTGGTAACTTTTTCAGCCGCTTCTTTTAAATTAACAGCGACTTCAAAGTTAAGACCGGAGCTTTCAAGTAGAGCTTTAGCTTCTTTTGCATTAGTGCCTTCAAGGCGCACAACAATAGGTATAGTAACGTTAATGTCCTTTGCTGCGTCAATAACGCCCTGAGCTACCCGGTCGCATCTGACAATTCCGCCGAATATATTAATTAAAATAGCTTTTACATTCGGATCGCTTAGGATAATTTTAAATCCATTAGCTACAGTTTCTTTATTTGCCGTGCCGCCGACGTCTAAAAAGTTAGCGGGTTCGCCTCCGGCTAATTTAATAATATCCATAGTAGCCATTGCTAGACCGGCTCCGTTAACCATACAGCCGACGTTGCCGTCAAGCTTTATATAGTTAAGATTGAATTTTGAAGCTTCAATTTCAAGAGGATCTTCTTCGTCAAGATCGCGAAAAGCTAAAATATCAGGATGACGGAAAAGAGCGTTGTCGTCAAAGTTCATTTTTGCGTCTAAAGCAATTACGTCGCCTTCTTGTGTAATTACAAGCGGATTAATTTCTGCAAGAGAAGCGTCTGTTTTTTCGTAAGCATTATACAAAGCGGTTAAAAATTTAACAGCATTTTTCTGTTGAATTCCGGAAAGTCCCAAAGCGAAGGCTAATTTTCTTGCCTGGTAAGCCTGAATGCCTACTTCGGGTTCGATGGTTTCTTTTATAATTTTTTCAGGAGATTCAGCGGCAACCTTTTCAATCTCCATGCCGCCTTCAGTAGAAACCATAATAACGTTCTTTGAACTAGCGCGGTCTAGGGTGATGCCTACATAGAGTTCTTTCTCTATGTTCATCCCTTCTTCAACCAAAATACGTTTAACAAGCTTACCTTCAGGACCTGTCTGATGAGTAATCAAAGTCATTCCGAGAATACTCTTAGCGTTTTGATACACTTCATCCAAACTTTTTGAAACTTTAACTCCGCCCCCTTTGCCTCTACCGCCGGCATGAATCTGGGCTTTGACAACCCAAACGCTGCCTCCGAGATCATTTTTTGCAATTTCAACAGCTTCTTCAGGGGAAAATGCAACTTTGCCTTTTGGAACAGGAACTTTGTAGTTCCTCAGGATTTCCTTAGCTTGATATTCATGAATTTTCATTAAGATTCTCTCAATAATTGATTAGAATTTATTTTTTAACTTTTTCACTGATCGTCTTAGCTTGTAGGAATAATAAAAGATAGTCTTTGCCGCCTGTCTTGGAATCTGTGCCAGACATGTTAAAGCCGCCAAATGGGTGAGCTCCAACAAAAGCGCCGGTACATTTCCGATTAAAGTAAAGGTTTCCAATCATCAAGGTCTTTTTGGCCTTTTCAATTTTTTCTTTGTTATTTGTGTATACCGAACCTGTTAATCCAAATTTTGTGTTATTTGCTATTTTCAAACCGTCTTCAAAATTTCTCGATTTTATTACTGATAAAACAGGGCCGAAAATTTCTTCCTGCGAAATTCTTGCCAAAGGTTTTACATCTGTAAATATTGTAGGTTTTATGTAATATCCTTTACCGTCGGCTTTTTCGCCGCCGCATAAAAGTTTCCCTTCTTTTTTGCCTATTTCAATGTAATTGAGAATATTTTTTTCTGCCGCCTGATTAATTACTGGACCAATTGCGTGATTTTCATCAGCCGGTCCAACTCTGAATTTTTCTGTTTCTTCTTTTAGTTTGCTTACGAATTCTTTATAAATTTTTTGATCGACAATAGCTCTGGAACATGCGGAACATTTTTGTCCCTGAAAACCGAAAGTAGAAGCTACAACGCCTTTTACGGCTTCGTCTATGTTCGCTTCGCTATCTACAATAATGCTGTCTTTGCCCCCCATTTCTGCAACTACGCGTTTAAGCCATATTTGCCCAGGCTGGACTTTTGCGGCTAATTCATTAATATGAATTCCAACTTCCATTGAGCCTGTGAAAGAAATGAATCTTATTTTAGGATGAGATACTAATTTATCTCCGACTTCCTTTCCGGAGCCAGGAAGCAAATTAAGGACGCCAGAAGGCAAACCTGCTTTATCCATAATCTGATAGAATATTTCGCCCATCATAGGAGTGTCGCTTGAAGGTTTTAACACAACCGTATTGCCTGAAACAATTGCGGCCGTAGCCATTCCAGCTAATATAGCGAATGGGAAATTCCATGGCGGAATTATTGCGCCTACGCCCAACGGGATGTAAACGAGTTCGTTGTTTTCGCCTTTAAGCGGAGTAATAGGCTGCTTGCCTGAATATTTTAAAATTTCTCTGCCGTAGTATTCAAGAAAATCAATAGCTTCAGCGGTGTCGGCGTCAGCTTCGGTAAAATTCTTTCCGGCTTCTAAAACCAAATACGAATTAATATCAAATCTTTTTTCGCGCATTATAGCGGCAGCTTTAAAAAGTATCCCGGCTTTTTTTTCTGCCGGCGCGTATTTCCATGTCTCAAAAGTTTTAGCCGCAGCTTCAACGGCTTTATCTACTAAATCTTCCGTGCCCTTATAAAAACGGGCTATTACTTCATTTTTATTAGATGGATTGTATGAAGCAAATTTAGTTTTGCTTTTTATTTTTTTGCCGCCAATTTTAATTTCGTATGTCTTTCCAAGTTTTTTTCTGGTACTTTTAATTGCAAGGTGCTGCTTAGTATTAATAGTCGTTTTGGTATAATCAAATATCGGTTCGTTTGTGAATGGTTTAACTTTCATCGGCTTAGCTCCATCGTAAAATCTTTTAAAATATAATAAGAAAGTTAAGTGTTTTGCTAAAGATAATCAATTTTTTCAGGATGATTTTAACGATTTGTTTTTAGGCAAAAATTTGCCGAATTATAAGCTGAAAACTAATTATGAAGGCAAAAAATATTAGAAGCGGCGGTTCTGGATCAGTGATTGTTATTTTATAGCGGGGCAGAAAATAACCCCGCTATAAAAGTGAATGTATGAAAAGCGTTACGCGCTTTTGCAGGCCTGTTTAAGGGATGAAATTAGCTTAAGCGTGTTTGCGTAATTTTTTTGTTCTTCAAATAAAGTTTTTATTACCGCGCTTCCTACAATTACGCCGTCGCAATAAGGGGAAAACTTTTTTACGTCTTCGGGTGTGGAAATGCCAAAGCCTATCATTGTCTTATTTTTCTTGATTAAAGAATATGCGTTTGCAAGAAAGTCGTTGTTAGCGTTTTGCGCAAAATTACGAACTCCGGTTGTGCCGCTAACGCTAACGCAATAAACAAAGCCGCGGCTTATATTGTCTATTTCGGTAATCCTTTTGCCGTTTGTAGTTGGAGTAATTAAAAGAATTATATCAAGCGGATCAAAAGAACTATCGTAAAACTCTTCATACTCGTTTATTGGAATATCGGGGATAATAATTCCGTCGACGCCGGCGCTAATTGCGTCTTGCGCAAATTTCTTAATTCCATATTTAAGAATGGGATTTGCGTAACCCATAAGTATAATAGGCTTGTCATTTTTCGCTTTTATTTTCTCCGCATATTCAAGCGTGGTTTTTAAGTTGATTCCATTTTGAATAGCTAAATGCGAGGAATTCTGAATTACAGGTCCGTCAGCAAGCGGATCGCTAAAAGGGAAGCCTATTTCGAGTATATCAGCTCCGGCGTCAAAAACAGAACACGCCAGATCTACGAAGTTCTCTTTTTGAGGGAAACCGGAAGTTAAAAATACCGATAAGGCTTTTTCTCCTTTTGAATTTATTTTATCAATATAATTTGAAATGTTTGCCATAATATATTTATCCCAGGTTATTCATAATTGTTTGCAGGTCTTTATCTCCGCGTCCGCTTACGTTAACGATGATTATATCGTCTTTGGTCGTAGTTGGAGCTAAGCTTTCCAAATAAGCTATAGCGTGGGCTGATTCCAAAGCCGGAATAATTCCTTCAAGTTTGGATAAAAGAGCCGTAGCCGCTAAAGCCTGCTTGTCGTCTATTGAAACATATTTTACCTGCTGAGAATCCTTAAGGTAGCTATGTTCAGGGCCGACGCCCGGATAATCCAATCCTGCGGAAATTGAATAGACTTCCAACACTTGACCAAATTCATCCTGCAACAAATAAGTTTTCATTCCCTGAAAAATGCCTTCCTGACCGAGAGTAAGAGTAGCGCAGTTTTTGTCGGTATCAAGTCCAAGCCCGGCGGCTTCAACCCCAATCTTTTTTACGCTGTCGTTCAAAAAAGGATAGAACATGCCCATAGCGTTGCTGCCGCCGCCTACGCAGGCGATGGCGTAATCAGGCAGCCGTCCTTCGGCTTCTAATATTTGGGCTTTTGTTTCAATCCCTATTATTGACTGAAAATCTCTTACGAGCATAGGATATGGATGAGGTCCCATAACAGAACCGATTATGTAATGAGTATTTCCAACGTTAGCCACCCAGTCCCTTATGGCTTCATTAGTGGCGTCCTTAAGCGTTTTGCTTCCGGAAGAAACCGGAATAACTTCCGCGCCAAGCAGCCGCATTCTAAACACGTTTGGCTTTTGCCGTTCAATATCTACTTCGCCCATATACACATGGCACTCAAGGCCAAATTTAGCGCATACTGTAGCAGTCGCTACGCCATGCTGACCTGCTCCGGTTTCGGCAATTATTCTTTTTTTGCCTAAACGTTTAGCAAGTAAAATTTGCCCAAGGGCGTTGTTTATTTTATGTGCGCCAGTATGGCAAAGGTCTTCGCGTTTAAGATAAATTTTTCCTTTGCCGTAATGTTTTGTTAAACGCTCTGCAAAAGTTAACGGCGTAGGGCGTCCTGTATATTCCTTGTTTAAAGCGTTAAGCTCTTTAATAAATTCAGGGTCGCTTTTAGCTTCCAAGTATACTTTTTCTAATTCTTCAAGCGGCGTAATTAAAGTCTCTGGAACATATTTGCCGCCAAATTTTCCGTATCTTCCGTTATTATCGGGTAAATTATATTCTGTCATACTGCGCATTCCAGGGTTACTTTTTTATTTACTACTGGGGCAAGCTCCTGAATTTTTTGGAGGAGTTCTTTGAAATGTTTAGGAGTTAAAGACTGCGCGCCGTCAGACAGAGCCTGATCTGGTTTGTTATGCACTTCAACAACGATTCCGTCTGCGCCGCAGGCAATGCCTGCCATAGCCATTGGAGGAACTTTATCCCATATGCCTATGCCGTGCGAAGGATCAACGATAATAGGGAGGTGCGACTGTTGTTTAACAACCGGGATAGCGTTTAAATCCAACGTATTACGAGTCATCGTCTCAAAAGTTCTTATTCCTCTTTCGCAAAGGATTACGTTATAATTTCCTTCTGATAAAATATATTCGGCGCTCATTAACAAGTCTTCAATAGAAGCGGCTAAACCTCTTTTTAAGAGAATAGGATTTTTTAACCGGCCAACTTCCTCTAACAAACTGAAGTTCTGCATATTTCTTGCGCCAATCTGAATTATATCTGATACTTCGGCAAGCTGCTCTAAATTGTTTGAGTCTTTAGCTTCGGTGACTATAATCATGCCTAATTCTTTTTTTACGTCGGCAAGATATTCAAGACCTTTTTCTTTAAGTCCCTGAAAAGCATACGGGCTTGTGCGCGGTTTATAAGCGCCTGCGCGGAAAAACTTAATTCCCATTTCTTTTAGTTCGCCTGCAATATCAAACACCTGCTGCCTGCTTTCAACGGAACAGGGACCGGCAATAATTAATAATTCGTCAGAGCCAATAAGATTTCCTTTAACGTCAATTACGGTATCTTCGTCTTTCATTTCGCGGCTGACTAATTTGTATTTCTTAGAAACGCGCATAACGTCTATTACAGCGTCCATAGTCAGGAAATCGTCTTCAGAAAGTTTTTGCGTCTGGCCTGTAACGCCAATTGCAATTTTTTGGTTTCCGTAAATAATATGCGATTTACAATTATTGTTTTCAATTTTATTTATAACGCTATCTACTTCTTTTTGGGAAGCGGACAAGTCCATTACTACTAACATTTTCTACCTCCTGTTTTTATTTAATACTGAAAAAAACTCTTTTGTTTTGGTTATATCTTTTTTACCCGGACTGCTTTCAATGGAAGATGAAATATCTACAGCCAATGGGTTAATTATTTTAATTACTTTTTCAATGTTATCCGCCGAAATGCCTCCGGCTAAAATTATTTTGTTCCTGATATTTGCCGGAATAGAATTCCAGTTAAACGCTTCGCCTGTTCCGCCGAATAAATCGTGCGAGTAATTATCAAACAGAAAATTAGTTCCGGGATATTCGTCAAGTTTAGCATAATCAAAATCGGGCTTAACTCTTATGCTTTTTATTACAGGCAGATTCAACGCTTTTATATAGTTGTAATCTTCATTGCCATGCAGCTGAACTAAATTTAATTTTGCAGTTTCAAATATTAGCCGGACGTTTTCTATCGGTTCGTTTACAAACACTCCGACCTTAAAAGTAAAAGGGGAGAGCGCGCTGATAATATCAGCAGCATCATCAGGCTTTATATATCGTTTGCTGTTTTTGTAAAAAATGAATCCCAGCGCGTCGGAGCCAAGCTCCTGGCACAAAAGCGCGTCTTCAATATTTGTTATACCGCAGATTTTAATTTTCACGATGCAGCCATTCGTTTAGTTCAACAAATTTCGCTTTTATATCTTTATCGCGCATAAAGTATTCGCCGATCAAAATTGCTTTCGCTTTCGTTTCTTTTATAAAATCGACGTCTTCTTTAGAGCTAATTCCGCTTTCCGAAACGCAAATATTAGCTTCGCTTAATAATCCGGCCACAGTTTTTGTGGTTTCAAGATTTACGGAAAAGTCTTCAAGGTTCCGGTTGTTTACGCCAATTATATTATTCAGAGAAAAATCTATTTTTTTAATCTGCTCTATAGAGTGCAATTCCAATAGAACGTGCAGGCCTAATTCTTTTGCGGCCAATGTAAGCTCTTTTATCTGCGCTGCTGAAAGGATTTCAGAAATCAAAAGTATAGCGTCCGCTCCGGCAGATTTGGATTCAAAGACCTGGTACTCGTCAATGATAAATTCTTTTCTTAAAAGCGGAGCCGATTTTATTTTTGCAATGTCTTTAAGATAATTAAGACTTCCCTGAAAATAATTTTTATCTGTCAGTATCGAAATTGCCTGCGCGTCATTTTCAAAATAGATATCCGCAATTTTAAGATGGTTAAAGTCCGGTCTTATTAACCCTTTTGAAGGGCTTGCTTTTTTTATTTCGGCTATAACATTCAGTTTTCCTTTTTGCGAAATAGAAGCGGCAAAATCCAAAGTCTGTTTGTCGAAAAATTCAGAATCCTTAAACGCGCTAAGAGTGAAATCTCTTTTAAGAGCGATAACTTCTTCTTTTTTTGTTTCAACAATTTGTTCAAGAATATTCATATTATAATTTTGTTTAGTTTAAGTTTCTTAATTCTTCTAATTTACTATAAGCTCTTCCGCTAAGTATAGCGTCTTCTGCGGCTTTACGGCACTCGTCTAAATTTTTAGAAAAATCTGCACAGTATAACGCAAAAGCCGCGTTTGCCGCAACGACATAAAAATGACCGTCTTTATTTTTTTCAGTAAATAGTTTTGTAATTATTTCAGCGTTATGTTTTGCGGTGTCGCCTTTAATATCTTTTAGTTCAACTTTAGGGTAAAAGAATGTTTCGTTAGAAACTGAAAAGTTAATCACTCCTTTGTCTTTACTGTACTCAAATATATCAGTCTTGCCATTTAGTAAAATTTCGTCGTATTTATTTTCTGAGCATAAAATACAGACCTTGTCATAGTCTAAGTGCAAAGCCGATTGAGCCATTATTTCGGCAGTCTTTTTGTTATATGTTCCGGTCATTTGTCTTTTTACCTGAGCGGGGTTAGTTAAAGGGCCGAGTATATTAAAGACTGTTTTGACGCCCAATTCTTTCCTGACCGGAGCCGCGTACTTCATTGCAGGGTGATAATTAGGCGCGAATAAAAAAGCGATACCAATTTTATTAAGAGCGTTTTCCGCTTCTTCTTTTTTCATATTAATATTTACGCCGAGTTCTTGCAAAACATCCGCGCTGCCGCTGCTGCTGGAAATAGAGCGGTTACCGTGTTTGGCTACTTTAATTCCGTTTGCGGCGGTTACAAAAGAAGTGGCGGTAGAAATATTGAACGTGCCTGAATAGTCGCCTCCGGTTCCGCAGACGTCAATTGCGTCGCTAAAAGAATTGTTTAGTTTTATTCCGTTATCTCTCATTGCCTTAGCAAATCCGGCTATCTCTATAGAAGTTTCGCCTTTAGATTTAAGTGCTATTAACAATCCGGCTAAATGCGATGTGTTTACTTTTCCGGTCATTATCTCATTCATAACGCTGTAAGACTGTTCTAATGAAAGGTCTTTTTTATCGATTAAGTTTTCTAATGTCTCTTTTATCATGATGTTTATTTTGTTAACCAGTTTTTAATTAAGTTTTTACCTTCAATGGTAAGGAATGATTCAGGATGAAACTGAATCCCTTCGATAGGATATTGTTTATGCCGGACGCCCATAATAATTCCGTCTTTTGTTTCGGCTGATATTTCAAGCTCGCTGGAAAGAGTTTCTCTTTTTATTATCAGCGAATGGTACCGGGTAGCTTCAAAGCCCTGCGGTATACCGCTGAAAATTGTTTTGCCGTCGTGGAATATGGAAGAAATTTTACCATGCATAAGATATGGAGCTTTTATTACTTCGCTGCCGAATACAATACCGATTGACTGATGCCCAAGGCATACGCCAAGCGTAGGAATGGTTTTTCCGAATTCCTTTATAACAGTCAAGGACATCCCGGCGCTTTCAGGTTTGCCGGGTCCCGGAGAAATTAATATTTTATCCGGGTTAAGTTTTTTTATTTCTTCCAGGGTAATTTCGTCATTACGTTTAATATATAATTCGCATCCAAAGCCGCCAATAAGCTGCACTAAGTTGTATGTAAACGAATCGTAATTATCAATCGCTAAAATTTTCATCTATAACCTCCGCGCGTTTCAAAGCGTTAAACATAGCCGCCGATTTATTAATAACTTCTTTAGCTTCCAATTCCGGAATACTATCCGCCACTAAACCTCCGCCGGACTGCCAGTATATTGTGCCGTCTTTGGCAAAGAGAGTCCTGATTGCAATACACATATCAAGGTTGCCCGAAAAATCGAAGTATCCCGCGGCGCCTGCATATACGTTTCTTTCTTCCTTTTCATAGTTGTTGATAAGCTGCATAGCCCTTATTTTAGGGGCTCCGGAGACTGTTCCGGCAGGGAAGCACGATTTTAGCGCGTCGATAGCGTCTTTATCGTCGGCAAGAATTCCTTCAACTCTTGAAACCATATGCATTACGTGAGAGTATCTGTGAACCTGCATTTTTTCTTTAAGTTCAACTGTGCCATATTTACAAACGCGGCCTAAATCGTTACGGCCAAGGTCTACAAGCATAGTATGCTCGGCAATTTCTTTTGGGTCGTTTACAAGCGTTTCTTCAAGCGCTGCGTCTTCTTCTTTTGTTTTGCCGCGTCTTCTGGTGCCTGCAATTGGCAGCGTTTGCGCTACTCGGTTTTTTACTTTTACAAGATCTTCCGGCGAAGCTCCAATTACCTGAAAGTTATTTCCAAATTCTAAAAAGTACATGTAAGGGGAAGGATTAATGTTTCTAAGCGCTCTGTAAACGTTAAATACGTCTCCGGTAAATGTTGAAGAAAATCTCTTGGAAAGAACAAGCTGAAAAATATCTCCTTCAAGAATATTCTGTTTGCTTGCTTCTACGGCTTTGTAATATTCTTCACGGTCAAAATCCTGATTAATGTTCTGCTGTAGTTTGAAATTCGAAGAATATTCGACTGGTTTTTGTAACCGGATCTTTAATCCTTTAATTTCTTCTTTCGCCTGCGCATATGATTCTTCAAGGCTTTTACCAGGGATGATCTCTACATTTGCAATTAAAATAATCTGGCGTTTGTAGTGGTCAAAAGCTAAAATGTTTTTATAAATGCCAAGTATTGAATCCTTATTGTTAAAGCTTTGCGTCGTAAATTTTATTGATTTTTCAATGAGAGCAATATTTTCGTAACCGATATAACCTACAAGTCCGCCGGTAAAATCAGGGAGTTCCTCAAGACGCGGCTGTTTATAACGGTTAATTTCTTTTTTTATATAATCGAAAATGCTTTCGTTTGTTTCTTTAGTCGACGAGCCGGTAGTTTCGGTGAAGTTCATTCCTTTATTGGAAATAATTTTTTCAGGATTTAT
This sequence comes from Ignavibacteriales bacterium UBA1304, assembly GCA_002307295.1. Taxonomy (GTDB): domain Bacteria; phylum Bacteroidota; class Ignavibacteria; order Ignavibacteriales; family Ignavibacteriaceae; genus UBA1304. The sequence goes on along the minus strand of DBTY01000055.1, from coordinate 56,454 downwards.
TCCAATGAACGAATACCTTGCAATATTTGCAGGGCCTTCTACCGATTCCAGTAAAAAGCTTTGCTTATTCTTTTCCCTTATTTTAAGATAGGCAAGCGCCGGAGTAAGCAGGTCGGCGGTGATGACTTCGTAAACCGGGATGAGATTGAAAGTCTCAGATAATTCTTTAAATTTATTAAAATCCATGATCGTAAAAAATAATTAGTGTATAAAACAAAAAACCCCTCTCAGTGAACTGAGAAGGGCTTTTTAAAAATTAAAATGTATCATCAAATTCACTGAGACGTATTTATCCGACTAAACCACCAAAAATAAAAGGCTGTTGTAAGGCTTGGATAATATGTTTCAGTTAATTTTTTCATAATCGTAAAGCAAACCTAATATCTATTTGCTGTAATGTCAAGTTAAAAAAATGTTTTGTCGTAAAATTTAAAATGTAGAGCCGCAAAATTTTGCGGCTCTACAGAAAAAATACAAAGCGCAGGCGGGGGCGCCAGAGCCCACAAGAAAAAAATTATTTTTCGGAGGAGCCGAACAATTGTAAATATGCCGCTCTGAGCCGCTTCTGGGAGTCGAGCAAATCCTGCGATAAAATTTTAACTTCGCCTAAGACGGGCATAAAATTGGTGTCGCCGTTCCAGCGGGGAACTATGTGGAAATGTAAGTGCTCGAATATTCCTGCTCCGCCCACTTTGCCTAAATTTGCGCCAATGTTAAACCCTTCAGGATGATAAACTTCGTCGAGTATTCTTTTGGCTTTTTGCAACTCTAACAATATTTCAGAATTTTCTTCAGTCGTAAGCGACAGGAAATCGCTCGTGTGTCTGTATGGGATAACCATTAAGTGCCCGTTGTTGTACGGGTATAGATTTAATATTGTAAATGTTAGTTTGTTTTTTGCTATAAGCAGACTTTCGGGAATATCGCAATCTTTCTTTTGCTTTTCGCAGAAAACGCAAGCGTCTGTTTTGTCTTTGTCGTTCAACGAGTCGATATATTGCGAACGCCAGGGGGACCACATTTTTTCCATAATGCCTCATGATTCAAATAATAATTTCACAAAAAAGAGACTGTAAATTAATACAGTCTCTATAAAAAATAAATTCTATTTATAAGAAATAATATACTGATAATATTAAAATACTATTCTTATAAACCTTCTTCTCTTAGTTTCTTATATTCTTCAACTATTTTAGTTTCAACTTCTTTAGGAACTTCATCATAAAAAGCGAACTTCTTTGAATGATTTCCGCGTCCCTGAGTTAAACTTCTTAAAGTAGAGGAATACTTGTATAATTCCGCTAAAGGGATATTAGCTTTAATAACCTGATATTTACCCTGAGCGTCCATACCAAGAATTTTACCTCTGCGGCTCGAAATATCGCCCATTACGTCGCCCATATTTTCTTCGGGGACGGTAATGACCACTTCATAAATAGGCTCAAGCAAAACTGGTTTTGCATCAAGGAAGCCTTTCTTAAAGCCCTGGGAAGCGGCAATTTTAAATGACATATCGTCGGAATCTACCGGGTGAAACGAACCGAAGAAGAGCGTAACTTTTACGTCGACTACCGGGTAGCCTGCAAGCACGCCTTTGGCCATCGTTTCTACGACTCCTTTTTCAATTGCGGGAACAAATCTGCCCGGAACAACTCCGCCTACAATAGCGTTTGCAAACTCAAATCCTTTGCCTCTTTGCACAGGCTCAACCTTAAACACAACGTGCCCAAACTGGCCTCTGCCGCCGGATTGTTTTTTATGTTTGTATTCTGCGCTTGCGCAGGTTCCTTTGATAGTTTCGCGCATAGGGACTTTGGGTTCTTCCAAATCCACTTCAACGCCGTAACGGTCTTTCAATCTTTTAATTGCTAAACTTAATTGTAATTCGCCCTGTCCAGAAATTATTGTCTGAGCTATTTCAGGGTCAAATTTTACGCTGAAAGTTAAATCTTCTTCATGCAGAGTATGCAAGCCGGTAGCTATTTTATCTTCGTCGCCTTTAGCTTTAGCTATAATTGCGCCGCTGATTATTGGCCCCGGATAAATTACAGGAGGAATAATAACAGGCAAATTTTTAGAAGTAAGCGTATTGTTTGTATGAGTATCCTTTAACTTTACAACTGCGGCAATATCGCCGGCATAAACTTTTGTGATGTCTTTTCTGTTGCGTCCGTTAAGGATAGATAACTGGCTAAGACGTTCGGTCTTGCCGTTATTCTGATTGACTAAATCAAGACCGGAGGCTACGTTTCCGGAATAAACTTTGAATAAAGAAAGCTCGCCCACATGCTGTTCGGAGATAGTCTTAAAAACAAAAATAACCGGTTCTCCGGTTGGATTGGGCTGAACGCCAACTTTACCGTCTTTATCTTTATAAACAGCTTCAACGGCTCCGACGTCTTTGGGGGAAGGGAAGTAGTCGACTACAAAATCTAAAAAGTTATTGCCGCCAATTCCTTTTAATGATGAAACGGCAAATACAGGAACAATGTTTTTGTTAAGGATGGACGCTTTCAACCCGTTTTTCAGTTCTTCCTCGGAAAGCGCTCCTTCTTCAAAATATTTGTTCATTAAGTCTTCGTTTAACTCTGCTACCTTTTCAGTAAGCTGAGTTCTGTACTCTTCAGCGTCAGGAAGCAGATCGGCGGGGATATCAATTTCAGTAACAGTTTTGGAGCCTGCTGCGCCGTATTGATAAGCCTTCATTTTGACTACGTCGATAATAGTGTTTGCGTTTATACCTTCTTTTGCCGGGAAGGTTACAACGACTGCCGAAGGCGAAATTCGTTCTTTGGCAGATTCAAAAACCTCGCTAAACTTTGAGTATTCATTATCAATTTTGTTGATAATGATGGCTGTAGGGATGTCCCGTTCTTCAGCAAAACCATATGTAATTTCCGAGCCCACTTCAACGCCTTCAACGGCTTTAATAACCAAAACAGCAGTATCGGCAATTTTTAATGCGCCTTTAACTTCGCCTGAAAAATCGGCAAATCCAGGAGTGTCAATTATATTTACCTTGGTGTTGTTCCATTCGAGGTGCAGGGCGGAAAGTGTGATAGAGATTTGTTTTTCGATTTCGTTGGGAGAATAATCCGAAGTAGTAGTGCCTTCAGAAATTGAGCCGATTCTGTTAATTTCGCCGGCAGTATGAAGAAGGACCTCGGAGAAAGAGGTTTTACCGCTTCCTCCGTGTCCTATAAACGCAATATTTCGGATGCTTTCCGAATTGAATTCTTTCAAAATGACGCCTCCACGTTTTAGGGATTGAAATATTAATTAAGACTACGCTTTATTCTTTATTCCGATATTTTTTCCAAAACATTGTCACTCCTTTAACTACGGCTGTAAGATTACCTAACAATCCGCTTATCGGAGCTTCAATCCCGTCCTGGACTCTCTTTTCCAAGGACAAAACGCTGTTGATCCTTTCTTTTACTTCATCAATTATTCTTCTTATGCTGTTTACTTGTTTTTCAACATCCGAAGAAATGTCATTGATTCTGTCGACCAACTGGTTAGACGATTCGATTAAGGGGCTGAGTTGATTAATCATCCTCTTCAGGTTTTCTTCAATTCTAAAAACAGATTTTGTTATTCTATTCAAATAGATAATTGAAAAAATACACAAAAGAGAAGCCGATAAAAGAAGTATCGTGTATACTATGTTTATTGCTGTTTGCATCTTTATTATGAATTTTTAGATTCTTTATAGGCGTCTACTCCGGCTTTCAAAGCTGACTTTAATCTTGTTCCTTCTTCAACAATACTTTCTTTTGATGAAGAAACTATCTCGGTCGTTTTTTGTTTAGCCTGGCCAAATATTTTTTCTGCGTCTTTTAAAAGTTCGTCGGCTCTTACTTTTGCGTCAGAAATCAAAAGCTCGCCTTTTGTCTTTCCGTCATTAACGATATCAATTGCTTTTTCTTTAGCTGTTTCCAAATGTTTTTCAGCGTCAGAAAGATATTCGTCCGCTTTTGTTTTGATATCGCTTCTTAATTCTTTGCCGCTTTTGGGCGCATACAATAATGCGACTGCAGCTCCAACTATTCCGCCTGTTAAAAACCCTATTAACAAACCTTTGCTTAAATTATTTTCACGTGACATAAAACCTCCCAGTTACATTTTAATTATGAATTTAAGATAATAAGAGACTATTTTAAAATCAAGGAAAAGGTTTATAATTCTAACGCCTCTTCGTTGATTTTGCCAAATCTTTTCTGATAAAATGAAATACTTATTACTCCTACTAATACTGCAAACCACAACGTAACCACTCTGATGATAAATGTGGAAGCCACGGCTAAGTCCTTAGGATAATGCTTTCTGACTAATAAGTACGTCAAAGAGCCCTCGGTTACGCCTAAACCGCCAGGCAGCATGGAAAGAGCTCCGACTATTGTTGCAAAACAATAGCTAAATGAAGCCCATAAAAAAGAAACTTCCACCCCTAAGTTAATTAGTATTATGTAATATCCAAAACATTCAAATAACCAGGGGACGAAACTTAATAATGACATTTTGACTAATGGAACGGGTCTTAAAAGCAAATATGAGCTTTCGTAAAGATTATAAATTGCGGCTGTGTATTTTTTAAGGAACTTTATTTTTTCTAATTGTTTTATAAACGCAACTGCAATTTTACGGTTGCTTATAAGAGCTACCACCAAAATGAAAAATATTCCCACTCCTAAAACTATACTGCGGCCAAAATCGTAGGCGTAAGCGCCTGCAAGACCAATTACCACAAGAGAAATAAAGTCGGTTATTCTTTCAGCAAAAATTATGGGCGCTGTTTTGCTTATTGAGGTGTCGTTTGTCTGTTTTACAAGATATGCCTTAAGCAGCTCTCCCATTTTACCAGGAGTTACGCTCATTATAAGACCGGACATAAATATAGAAAATGAATCTATCTTTTTTACTTTTATATTAAGCAGAGCCAAATAATAATCCCATTTAAGAAAGCGCGAAAAATAGTTCATAAACGAAAGACAAAGCAGGAGAGGGAATAGAAGCCAGTTAAATTTGCTGAAAGCCTTTGCGACCTGCTGATAATCGGCATAAATAGTAAACGAAAGATATAACAAACCTGCAATTGCCAGCGATATAAAAATCTTCTTCTTTAATTTTTGTAACAAACTATATTATTCCTGTTAATGATTTATAAAAATTCATAAGAGGTAAACCTACTACATTATAATAACATCCGCTGATTTTTTTTACGAAAACTGCGCCAAAATCATCCTGAATTCCATATGCTCCCGCTTTATCCATTGGGCTTCCGGTTTTTATGTAATCTTTTATTTCGGCGGTATTTAATTCTCTAAACGTGACGGCAGTTTTTTCTACGCGGGTAATTCGTTTTTCGTTATACAGATTCAATATAGAAAAACCGGTATAAACAAAGTGAGTTCTGCCGCTTAAGCTCTTAAGTATCTTTTCTGCGTCTTTTTCGTTTTTCGGTTTGCCTATTATTTTATTATCCAATACTACAATTGTATCGGCCGAAACTATTATTCCTTCCTTAACTTTTGGTTTTACGGCGTCTAATTTTTCAGAGGCTAATCGTTTAACTACGTCGGAAGGTTTCTCGTCTTTTTTAACTATTTCATCTATTTCAGCTGAAATCACTTTAAAATTTAAATTTATTTGTTTTAGTAACTTTGCTCTTCTTGGCGATTTTGAAGCCAGCACAATTTTATATTTAGGGTCTATCATCAATCCTCTCTATTTTTGTTCCTGGAAAGTAAAACGACAATATTTTTGTAAAATCGGCGCCTTTGCGCGACATTGCAATTGCTCCCCATTGGCATAAGCCAACTCCGTGTCCGTTTCCTTTTCCTTTAATTATAATTTCAATATCGTCCCCGGTTTTTCTTGTCTGAATATCAAACATCGCGCTTTTAAGTATCCCTTTGCCGCCGCTTTGTTTTATAATAGAACGAATATTATTGCCGTATATCTTAACGTCTTTTTCTTCTCCATCGTTTGAAGTAAGTTTAATATCAAGTTCGTTAACTCGGCCGGAATTAAATCTGCTTTTTATCTCAAGCTCTTTGCAGGCATAATCTTTATTTGTAATAAGCCTGCTTTCAAATAACCGTTCTACAATTTTTTTACCAGTATATTTTTCTATCCAGCTGAAGCCGGGGGAGATGCTGCAATTAGCGGGTTCGTTATCTTTCACAGAAACAAGATAAGGTATGTTTTTTTCGCTAAACACATTGCCGACGTCTTCGGTAACGCCTCCGCAGGAAGAAAAATAAAAAACTTTAGCAACTGCGTGACTGTAAGTTAGCAGCAGGCCTCTGGTTTCATCAACCGCTCTGCTTGGCACGTCTCTTTCTGCTAAAAAACCTCCATAAACTTGGTCGCGCGTATCTGGGTATACGTCAAATAAAGATTGCCGCTGATCAAGCTTCATTACGGAATAATTTCTTGCAATGATTGAGAAAGCTTTTAAAGCTTCAAAATTTTCTTTGCCGGAAATGTTCCCCATTTCAAGAGGCAGGACTCCTTTCAGATAGTCTTCAATTCCAATAACGTTAACAATATAAATTTTATTGGCGTCGGCCATTACTTTAAGCTCGCCCTTGTAACGCTTCCCTTTATAGTCCATATGGTTTTCATCGGAAGAAGGGGCGAAAGAAAAAGCAGTTCCGCTGTAATTCCTTCCCTCGGCCGAAATAGAAATTTGCCCGTTTGAGTTTACAATAGTAACGTCTGAATTTTGTTTAATATGAAATGCCGCGCCAGCGTTTGTTTTAAGGATAACGTCAATTTTGAACTGTAAGCTTTGTTCGCCGGAGATTGTATCTAAAATAACCCGTATAGTTTTTTGCGTTAATTTTTCGCGGCTGCCGCCGGGGGAAACAACTCTTTTAATAGGGCTGCAACTTTGTAATAATAGAGCTACAGATAAAAGAAGCGATAGAGCACATATCTTGTTTGATTGGATAAAAAATGAAGAGTAGGATTTTCGATTAAAAAACATTAAAAAAATAAATCAACGGAACATAGCTTTTATGCTGCCCCAGGTTCTTTTTACGCCGGAAACGCTATGCGAAACAGCTACAGTTCCGGAATAAGTATTTTTGCCGTCGTTATCTACTATTCTTAATCTGTAAATAAAAACCATATCTTCCCCTTTATAAGCCGAATTATCTAAGCAATAATAATATGAATTATTACCTGTAGGATTAACCGTCTGAATTTCAACCCAAGTTCCCTGCGAGGTTTGTCTTTCAACTACAAAGTTTTTCACATTGGTTTCTTCGGAAGTGTACCACTCGATTTTAATGTCTCCATTTTCGCTTTTAGCTGTGATAGAGTTTAACTTCGCTCCAGCGAAAACCGAAGAAATTATAAATAATGATAATATGTAGATGTATATTTTTTTCACGAGGTTAAATATATTTTTATATTAAAATAATGTCAAGGAAAATATTGATTAATTTTTGCCTTTTTCCGATTTCCACTTTCCGTATCTGAACTTAATATAGATTGAAGTTGTGTACGAAAGTATGTAAACCGGTAAAGCCGCCCATGCTCCAGTAAGTCCCAAATGCAAAACTTTGCCAAATAAATAAGCTAATGGGACAAATATAAACAAATTTGTAATTACTTCTGCAAACATTACATACATAGTATTTCCGGCAGATTGCAAACCGTTTGAAAGGACTACCCCGCATGCATAAAAAATCTGCGCAAATCCGGCTATTCTTAATCCGTTTTTGGCTACCTGAATAATTGACTGATCTGTTGTTATTATGCCTAATATAAGTTCAGGGAATATCATAAAAACCAAGCCGAGCAGAAATGTATAGTAGGTCGCTATTTTAGCAGTTTCAAAACCATAAATCATTGCAAGTTTTTTCTTACTCGCGCCAATGCTGTTGCCTACTAAAGTCTGCACTGCAATTCCAAATCCAAAACAGGGGAGCAGCGACATAAATAGCGCGCTGAATATTCCTTGCGATGCGGCTTGCTCTTTGATGCCAATGAGTCCCGAAATGGAGATAAAAGCCAAAAAGCCGATAAGAATAAATACATTTTGAAATGAAACAGGCAGGGAAATTTTATAAATTTCTTTTATTATAGAAAAATCGATTTTAATTTTTTTGAAGTAGTTGAATTTATGTCTGTAAGAAGGCAGAGTTGAAATTGTAAAATAAAACAAACAGTCGCATACTGTAGCAAGCGAAGAGCCCATGCCAGAGCCGGCCAGCCCCATTTTAGGCGCGCCAAAAGAGCCAAATATCAAAAAGTAATTAAATATAATATTTAAAATGTTAACCACGATTGCCGAAAACATGAAAACTTTTGTTTTACCGATCCCAAAAAAGAAACCCCTATACGAAACCGTTAACAGGAAAAAAGGCAGACCTAAAAAGCGGTAAAAAATAAACTCTCCGGCATAAAATCCAACGGTTTTATCGGCGGCAAAAAACTGCGCAAACGGATGCGCAAGCGTCAAAGCAAAAGCCGCTACAAAAATCCCAATTACAAGGCACACCATAAGCGAATTATTTAGTACCGTTCCGCATCCGGTATAATCTTTTGAGCCGAACTTGCGCGCAATAAGAACGTGAGTTCCAGTGGCAAGGCTTGAAAAAAAACTTACCAAAGCCCAGGTGGCAATTACGCCAAGCCCCATAGCTGCAAGCGCATAATCGGCGTTTTCTAATCTGCCTACCATTGCAGTATCCACTAACGAAAGGATCATCTGGGTAGATAACCCGGCAATTGCCGGAAGAGACAGTTTCAAAATGTTTTTGTAGTAACCGTTAACCGGCGCAAAAATCATATAAAAATAGTTCCCAATATGTTCAAAATCAGCACGCAAATTAAGGAATATAAATTGAACGGCATAATTATGTTATCGTTAACAAAACCCACAAATTAAGTATTGATATTCATTCTGATTATGCGGATATTTGATTAAAGTAAGCCTATTATATTAATCAAAATGCAAAGTGGGGAAGTTATGAAATATTTCTTTAGTATTCTGTTATTATGTGTCTTTATTCAAGGCTGCAAATCAGAAAAAGCGACAGAACCTGTATATATATCGTTCAACCGATAATGGTAAAAGCTGGAACATTTTAATCTCGGCGGTTACGCAGGGATCTATAGCTTTAGGACCCAAAGATGAAATATACATCCTTACAAGTTTTTCTACTATCGTATTTTCGTTTGATTATGGGGCTACGTGGAAAAGCAAAGAAATTACATATAAAACTGAGACGACTGAAATAGGAACTTTTGCCCGCTGTATTACTACTGATAATGACGGCAAAATATATGTGGGTTCCGAAGCGGGGGTTTCCCGTTCAGACGACCGCGGTAATAGTTGGAAGAAATTAGATAAAGGGATGTTTATAAAAAATATCTGGTCTTTATTGGTTTGTTCAACAGGAGAAATTATTGCGGGGGCAAACTCATCTTTAAATGCAATCTATACTTCTACTGATAAGGGAGAAAACTGGGTAGAAAATGAAAATGTAACGCATCAAATAATATATTCATTAGCTGAAGATAGTTTTGGCAATATATATGCCGGCGGCGATTATAATTTATATTCGTCTACTGATAAAGGGCGAACCTGGAAAACTTTATCGACTATAAATTCGAGCTTTACTAATGTAGTTGTTGATAAGAAAAACAAGATATACTCTACATTTGCCAACGGAGGAATGTTTTCATCAAACGATTCCTGCGCAAATTGGGAAGAAAAAAACAATGGCTTAGAAAAACTTTCAGTATTCCGCTGCCTTCTACTAGATAAAAATGGATATATTTGGGCTGGAACAAACGGATTTGGAATTTACAAAAGCAAAGCTTCTGTTTATTGACATATTAACGTGATTAATATAAACCTTATTTCTTTTGTTTAAGGTTCAATGTTTTTTTATGAAATTCAGGGAAGGCTTTACAATATACCTTTTTTTATAGCAGCTATTTTTTAAAAAGCGGGAAAATATAACAGGGCGAGTTTTATGAACGAAATCTTCGGTGAAAAATGTTACAAAAAATAATTCTTATATCAACTGCAATTATATTTCTATTTGCTTTTAACTCCTGCAGCTCAACTGAACTGACCGAACCGGCAAAAAAAACAGAAGGAGATAATTGGATTAAAGTAAACGATGCGGCAAGCGTTGAGTTATGGTTAAAAATAACTGGCTCAACTGATAATACGACTATATTAATCAAACGGGATGGGAAAGAAATATTAAATATTCCGCAACCGTGTAAAGATAGTGTTATATGCGATAAAGACCTTACTCCGGGAAAAACATATAGCTACCAAGCATTTAAAATGGTTGGGGCTCAAACTACTGGAATAAGTCTTCCGGTAACCGCCGCTACTCTTGGCTTAACGAGCGATGAATTTACATGGCAAACATGGAAGTTTGGCCAAAATAATAATAGCGCAATTTATGACATTGCAGTTATAACCGAAAACGATATTTGGGCTGTCGGGCAAATATACATGAACGATTCCACAGGACAAACCCCAAATATGTATAATGCAATTCACTGGAATGGCTCTAAGTGGGAATTAAAAAAAATACTATTCAGAGATTATTGGAATTACCCTGAATATTTTCCTATTAGAACAGTATTGGCATTTTCCAATAATAACGTCTGGTTTGCAAGTCCTGAAAATCTTGTACAGTGGAATGGGGACTCATTAAGCTCAAAAGCTTTTTTTGATCCGAGCGGATCATGTTTATCTCAGGTAAACAAAATGTGGGGGACAAATGAGAATAATATTTATTGCGTCGGCGATTATGGAATGATTTATCATTATACAGGCAGCAACATGCAGGAAATAGAATCTGGAACTACTTTATCGCTGCGTGATATTAAGGGATGTATGAATGAGCAAAATAATCTGGAAATTTATGCAGTAGGTTCAAATACGGATTATCCATTTGATAAAATGATTTTAAGTATTAATGACAATACAGCGACAAATGTTTCTGTTGAGGGAATTCCTTTCTATATAAATGGAATATGGTTTAAACCAGGCAGTAAAAGTTATACTGTAGGTTGTTTTTTATATGAAAAAAATAATTCATTTTCTGACAATTCAACGTTGTTTACAAAAAACGACATAACAAAGTATACTTTACGTTCAATAGACGGTCAGGCGTTAAACGATATTGCAGCTTGCGGATCGTATGGAGAATTATTGCATTATAACGGGAAAAACTGGCAGAGTTATCATAATTTAGTCGGACTTGAGAACGGCGAATTTTACTGCATAAAGATAAAAAATAATTTTATAATTGCAGCCGGATACAATAATAATGAAGCGGTAATAACTATAGGAAGAAGATAAAATAAATTAACGGCTTTATAACCGTAGTTCTAAGTGGACTTTTACTTCCCCCAAAAAAAGTTTTAATTATTGAATTAACGCAGGCAATATAGTTGCGCAGATAAGAACGACAAAGGACAAATAAGCTATCTATAAATAAAAAGGCTCATTTGCATAAAAATACATAAAAACGACAAAAGCGATTTAACTTTTTAATAATAAGAATTCTTTTACAATAAGAACCGCTTGCTTTATATTTCGGAAATAAATAAGTTATCATTGCTATTACGCTTGACCTGCATAACTAAAAGAATAAGCGTTTTTAAAAGGTAAATTTGCTATTGAAGCGATCTTGCAATTATGGGAGAACTGTTATTAGGCAGCAAGAGAAATGACGGAATAAATTAGCGAAAATAAGGATTGATTACCGGAAAACGTAATTAATTAACTTAAAAACATAAGAATTCCTAAAAAAGTAAGGCGAAAAGCCGGAAGTGTTCTTGACATTTAGGACGACATTTGTATATTTCGAGAATTCCTTTTAAAATTCTTAAAAAAATGGAGGCCAAGATGAAGTTCGCTAGTTTATTTATCTTCAATATTCTCCTAATTTCTGTTGTTACGCAAAATATAAACGCTCAATCTTTTGGGGCGCATTGGAAATGTGATTACTCTACATGGGATGATGAGCCCAATTCGATAGGCTATAATACTATTTCAGTCGCTACGATAAGCGAGAATATATTTGTGGCCTTAGCAAGAAGAGGAACTAACTCTACAAGCTATTTAGTCGGTTATTCAAACGCAGATTCTGCAAAAGGAAGGATGGGGTATTATGCATATGCTCCTGCGGGTTATGAAATGTCTTGGGTAAATGGATTTGATTTTGTTTCTATGCTTGAAGCATACGATATTGCGGCGACTCCGGATTCGTTGATTTATGTGGCTAACAACGACGCGGATAGAAATATTTTGGTTTTTAAAATGACGCAAGATTCAATTGTGTCTACAGGATATAGAATGACTACAAAAGCTACAGGGCTATGGGGCATTGACGTTGACTTTTCAGGCCGCGTATATGTTACGCAGCCGGGAGATTCTGTAACTAAGGGACAGATTCTAATATACAAAAGTATTCAGGAGGACGGCAACTGGGGAATTTTGTCTGATACGCCGCCAGTATATACAATTACTCTGCCTGATCCTGGAGAAATAAGAGGCGTGACTGTTAATACGAAGGGCACCTTAATATATGCCTCAAATTACACAAATAAAAAGATATACTGTTATACAGGAAGTCCTTCTACGGGTTATTCGCTTTATTCCGGATTTAATTTCACGTTGACAGATACAAAAGTTGCTTCGGATAATTCAATTTTAACGCCAGGCCCCTGGGGGTTGAAATATATGAATCAGAAAAATATTTTGTTTATGACTGCGGCGATGGATTTTAAGGGAGGCGTTGGATATGAGTACGGGAAAATATTTGAAATTAACCCGAATACTGGCGCAATACTAGATACAATTGACGTTGCGCAATGGAACTACGATAAGACCGGAAGTTACCAAACGAGGGGAGGTAACGGAACTACTCCGGGAAACGCTTCCGGGTATACTTCAGTTTACAATGTTGATTATGACCAGAATTTTAATATTTATTCGCAGTCATATTATGGCTGGGCGGTGGATAAATGGACATATAACGGAACGCTTCCTACAGTGCCTGTTACAATCACAAGCGTAATAAAAACAAATACTAAAACCCCGTCTGATTTTAGTTTATTACAAAATTATCCTAATCCTTTTAATCCGTCTACTACTATAGAGTTTTCAGTAAAGAGCGAATCGGAAATAAGTTTGGCAATATATTCGGTAACAGGAGAGTTGGTTACTGAAGTAATAAAGAATAGAGTTTTTCAAAATGGGACTTATAAAGTTACTTTAGATGCGTCCCGGTTAGCTTCGGGCGCTTATTTCTATACACTAAAAACTAAAAACAATCAGTATTCTAAGAAAATGATTGTTTTGAAATAATCATTCTTGTGGAGGTATGATGAAAATCGTTAGACTATTTTCAGTGTTCTTTGTAGCTGCAATTACGTTATTGTGCGTAAAAGATATTCGAGCGGATGTTTTTGCGCATAATATAAGAATTACTCAGCCGAACAGCAGCGCTCTGTTTGATGGAAAATTTAATGACGGAACCGGAGCTGCAATCCGGTTTGTACTGAGCGATAAAGCCGATACTGTTACGATTGCAATTTCTTCCGGCTCTACTATAGTAAAAAAAATTATCGGTCTAAATTATGTAGCGGGCGATACTGTTGTAGTTTGGGACGGTACGACTACATCCGGCAGCACGGTAACTTCGGGCGTTTTTAACGTTACAGTTACTGCGGCTAACAGCGGTTACTCGCAGTATACGCTGATTTTTGACGCTAATCCTCCAATTTCTACAAGGGGCGTAACTACAATAAAAAATCCAGCGTTGAAAAATTTTGGATTTATTTATGCTGCAAGCAGCGGCGACGAATATGCAACCGGCGTTGCCCGTCATTCAGCTGACGGAACAATGTGGGGCGACGTTAAAGGAGCCGCAAAATTGACTACTACTGGGCTTGCTCTTGGCGGCGCTAATGCAAGATATTCTTCTGAAGCTGATAATGAAGGATTTGTTTATGTTATCGGCAGAGATAACTCGCAGATTCTACGTTATAGCACAGACTCTCTTAACGTTACTCTTGTAGATACAGGCGGATATTCAGGATGGAACCTTAATGGACTTGGAATAAGAGAAAATAACGGAGGCAAATTTATTGCCGTAGTAGCTGCAAATGCGGCTTTGACAGATTCCAAAGTATTTGGGTTTGAACTTGGCGCTAACGCTGCTTATTTCGGTTCAAAAAGTACTGTATTGCAGGGCGACACTTCCATAGTTTTCTGGGATGTTGTTTTTGGACGGGATAATAAATTATATGCCACTTATTTTGGCAAAGGCGATAATGTAAATATTCGTCCCGGAATAGCTGCATTTAACTATACCGGAACTACTCTGCATATGAAAGATACGTTATGGACCTCGACTCTTAATGTAGGCCGCGGTAATACAGCAAGTTATTATTTTGGTTCTACTCCTGAAAAAGATATTCTATATTTTACAATTGCGCGTCGCGCTTCCGGCGATACTGCTAAACAGAATATCTATTATGTAAAGAACCTTACTACTACAAGAGATCAGGGAATTGCTTATGTTGATCCTCAAAACAACTTAACTCAATCAAGATCGGATATTGCGGTAGACGCAGTAGGCAACGTAGTTTATTTTGAAAACTCAAACGAAGAAACTGCCATTATTGCGCCTCCGTTTGGCAGAAATTCATATACTACTGCAAGCCTAAATACAATTCAGGTATTTTCTTCAGAAGATATTGCGAAGGTTAAAATTGACGCCAATAACGACAATGTGCCAGATAGAGTAGGCGATACTGTTACAGTAGTCGGCGTTGTAAATTCAGTTAATTTTGTAGCTTCTGCTAATAGATTCAGCTATTCTATTCAGGATGCTACCGGCGGTATTGTAATTACAAAAGCTTCTGTAACTGGCGGCGGTCCTGTTTACAAAATAGGATATAGACTTAGCGCTAGAGGAGTTCTTGCACAGTATAACGGAACAACTCAAATTGTAATAGACAGTTTACAAAGAGACGTGAAAGTAATCGATTCTTCAAACACGGTTACGCCTATATCTATGGATATAGAAACATATCTTAAAAATCCTGAATATTATGAAAGCATGCTTATAAAAATTAACGGCGTTGCAAAAACAGCGTCGTCTGTTGCTTGGCCTGCCGCTAAGGCCGACGCTAACATGACAATATGGGATGGCTATAAGTCAATTACTTTAAGAATTGATCAGGATACCGATATTGACGGACAGGTTGAGCCTGTATATCCTATTAACGTAACTGGAGTTGCGACTCAGTATGCGACAACAGCTCCTTATAACACTGGATACCAGATTACTCCAAACGCTTATGCTGATATAGAACAAAAAATTGCTCTTCCGCCATCTAAGTATTTCAATATCAAAACTCCTGCAAACAATTCAGTAATTAAAGTTGATTCTGCCGGACAAACGTTTTCAGCGGTCTGGAATAAATCTATTGATCTAAACGGCGATGCAATTACTTATCAATTTAATATCGTCAAAGCTGCTAACTTTATTGGATTTTCTTCTTCTGCTTTAAGCGATACTACTTTCTCTATTACTGGAAAGCAGATTTTGGCATGGTTGGGAGTTCATGACACGCTTAGCCTTAAATGGACTGTAAAAGCAAAAGGCTCGGAAACAGAAACAACTTCCAGCATTGATACTTTTAACATTACTTTTGTTAAAGGAAACATTACTGATGTGAAGAGTAATGTTATTCCGCGTGAATTTTACGTAGAACAAAATTATCCAAATCCGTTTAACCCTTCTACTACAATTAAATTTGGCTTACCTGCCGAATCAGTTGTAGACTTGAGAATTTATAATGTTCTTGGTCAGGAAGTTGCAGTTTTGCTTAATAAACAGAATGTAAGCGCTGGAACTCATAGTTATGATTTCAACGCGTCTAAACTTGCAAGCGGAACTTATATTTATAGACTTCAATCCGGCTCTAATATCGTTACTAAAAAGATGCTGCTTATGAAGTAAAAAGAGAATTTTCTCTTTACAAGGGCTTTTGCTGTTAGGGCAAGAGCCCTTTTTTTATGCAAAGCAGGTTTTAATTCCGATAAACATAGTTTCGGTTTTTAATTTATTTTAAGCTAATATGGAATTATATAAATAGGAGAGGGGTAAAAAAAAAGGAGAGTAAAAGCTCTCCTTTTACTTCAAAAGAAGGTTTAATTATTTTGCTGCAGGTGTTGCTGCTGCGTCAGCTTTCTTTTCAGCTTTAGCTGCTTTAGCTGCTTTTTTAGCTTTCTTTACTTTCTTGTCAGCTTTCTTTTCAGTTTTTTCTGTTTTATCAGCTTTTTCTGCTTTGTCAGCTTTCTTATCAGCTTTAACAGTCTTTTCTGTTTTTGGTTTTTCTACTTTCTTTGCGTCTTTTGCGTCCTGAGCTGAAAGATTAACGCTACCGAATAAAATAGCAACTGCAACTGCTGAAGTTAAAATTAATTTTTTCATAGTTTTTATTTCCTTATAAATATTATTGTTATCAGTTAATTATTAATTAATTGTTAAATTAACTGTCTCTAACTTAACTAAACTGTATTAAGATAACCTTAATGTAATATTAAAATTTTTTAATGTTTCTCTGATCGTTTTTGACTTTACATTTATAAAAAAATACTATAAAAATAATAATGGAAGAACAATTAATTATAAAAACAATTTCCAAAGCCGTAAAATATAAAGTAAAAACAAGAATACGTTTCTTTTTGTATATTTGAAGTCAGTATAACAGTGTTTTTATCATAAACAGATATAAGGGAGCGTTGAAAATATTAATTGCGCCAAATAGTTTTAAGGAATGCGCCAATTCGGTTGAAGTTGCAAAAATATTGAACTGGCATCTTAAAAAATTTCATCGCTATGAGATTGATCTTCTGCCTCTATCCGACGGCGGAGACGGGTTTCTGCAGGTATGCAAAAATGTTTTTGACCTTGAATTAAAACGCTTTAAAACGCCATGCGTTTATAACTCCGGCGATAAATTTGTTCCAGTGGGATATTCTCAAAAAGATAAATCAGTTTATATTGAAGTTTCAGACGCAATAGGAATAAAAAACATTCCGCCTGAATTCAGAAATCCATTGCAATACAATTCTAAACCATCAGGCGTTTTGCTTGAAAAAATTTATAAACAAAAAAACAAAAATGATTTTTCAGTAAAGAAAATTACAATTGGCATTGGCGGCACAGGCACAAGCGATCTGGGACTTGGAGCGTGCGCTGTTTTTGGATTAAAATTTATTGACGCGCAAGGCGGAAGTCTTGATGTTATACCAGGCAATTTTAGCAGAGTGAAAAGAATTATTCTCCCTTCCCGTTTAAACATGAGCATAGAGCTGGTATTGGACGTCTTGATTAATCCAATCGGTAAAAACGGCACTACGTATCTTTTTGCAGAGCAAAAGGGAGTTAAAAAAAACGAACTTGCCTGTCTTGAAAGCGGAGTGAAAAATATTTTAAATATTCTTAATAAAGATTTTGGTCTTAATTTAAAAGATGAAAAAATTGGCGCCGGCGGCGCGCTCGGCGTTGGGCTTTCTTTACTTGCCAATACTAAAATTAAAACTTCAACTGATTTTATTATGAAGGAACTCAAGCTTAAAGAAAAGATTAAAAAAGCTGATCTTGTTTTAACAGGCGAAGGAAATTTTGATAGGCAAAGCATGTTTAACAAGGCTACAGGGATAGTTTTGAATGAAGCTATACTTCAAAAGAAAAATATCGTTCTTATTGCGGGTTCAGCGGATAAAAACATTTTGAAAAAACTGAACTATGATGTTAAGGTAATAGAGCTTGGCAAACTTTTTAGCAGCAGGGAAGAATCAATTAATAAATTTAAAGAAGGCTTAGAAAAAGCGGCGCAAATAATAGCAGGATAAGCGCGCGTAATACGCGGCGATATTTAAAAATCAGAAACGAAATTTAATATAAAGACATAAATGAAAAATAAGATAAAAATTGCAGTCGATAATAAAATACCAATGCTACAGGGCGCGTTGGAACCATATGCTGAAGTTTATTATTATGCCCCTTTTGATATATCAAAAGCTGTAGTTAAAGATAAAGACGCTTTAATAATAAGGACGCGTACAAAGTGCAACTCCCAATTATTAGAAGGCTCTGCCGTTAAGTTTATCGCTACGGCTACAATTGGTTACGATCATATTGACGCAGCATATTGCAACGCAAACGGAATAAAATGGATGAATGCAGTAGGATGCAATTCAGCTTCTGTAATGCAGTATGTCGCTTCGGCTCTAATTACTCTTGCGAGGAAGAAAAAATTTGATTTAAAGGATAAAACTCTTGGAATAGTAGGCGTTGGGAATGTTGGAAGCAAGGTCGCAAGAACGGCTAAGCTGCTTGGTATGAAGACGCTGCTAAACGATCCGCCGCGCGCAAGGAACAAGGGGGAGAATGGATTTACAAGTCTTGACGAACTTGTTTCTTTAAGCGATATAATTACTTTTCACGTTCCGCTAAATAAAGAAGGCGTTAATAAAACATATCATATGGCAGACGAAGCTTTCTTTGGGAAATTTAACGGCAGCAAGATATTATTAAATTCATCGCGCGGACCAGTTATAGAAACAAGCTCATTGAAAAATGCGCTTAAAAGCGGCATTGTCAGCGCATGCGCGCTTGACGTTTGGGAAAACGAACCAGAGATAGATGATGGGCTTTTAGAGTTTGCAGATATAGCTACTCCGCATATAGCAGGATATTCGTCTGACGGAAAGGCAAACGGAACAGCCGCCTGTGTGCGGGGCGTTAGCAGATATTTCAATTTAGGCGTCGCTCCAGATTGGCAGCCGTCGGAAATACCTGCGCCGGA
This sequence comes from Ignavibacteriales bacterium UBA1304, assembly GCA_002307295.1. Taxonomy (GTDB): domain Bacteria; phylum Bacteroidota; class Ignavibacteria; order Ignavibacteriales; family Ignavibacteriaceae; genus UBA1304. Next base: position 37,569 of record DBTY01000055.1, on the reverse strand, counting down.
TAATAAAAAAATGATCACTCTTGATTGCAAAGGGAAAACAAATTCTGAAATTGTTGAAGAAGCAATTGTTGCCTCATATGACGTAATGCGCGACGATGAAATTTTACGTAATTCTATCGCTACATTTGAAGCGCAAAGAGGCGCCTATCCAATAAGAAGAGAGTTTACTTATTATGAAGTTAAGACTATTGACGGAAACGAAGAAGTAAACAATACATTAACCGAGCTGGGCTTTAATCTGGCGGAATAAACTCCGATAAAAATTATATGAATAAACAAGCTGATGTAGGATTAATTGGGCTTGCCGTTATGGGCGGAAACCTCGCTCTGAATATGGAACGCAACGGCTTAACTGCGGCTGTCTATAGCTGGTCTAATGAAGAAATTAAGCGATTTGCAAACGGACTGGGAAACGGGAAAAATATCATTATTGCTCATTCAATTGAAGAATTTATTGCCGCCCTTAAACCGCCGCGTAAGATCATGCTTATGATAAAAGCCGGAAAACCTGTAGACGACGTTATTGAAACATTGATCCCTTTGCTTGCAAAAGGAGACGTAATTATTGACGGAGGCAATTCTAATTTTCATGATACTATAAGACGGAATAAATATTTGGAAGAAAAGGGACTTCTGTTTATTGGCGCGGGAGTATCGGGAGGCGGGGAGGGCGCGTTAAAAGGAGCGTCTATAATGGCGGGCGGCTCCAAAGCCGCATGGCCGCTTGTTGAACCTATATTAAAAAAAATAGCCGCTAAAACTGACGACGGTTTGTCTTGTTGCGACTGGATAGGCGAAAATGGCGCGGGGCATTTTGTTAAAATGTCGCACAACGGCATTGAGTATGGCGATATGCAATTAATTTCTGAGGCGTATCTGATTATGCGCGATCTGCTTAAAATGTCTGCCGACGAAATGAGCGCAACATTTGCCGAATGGAATAAAGGGGAACTGAACAGCTATCTTATAGAAATTACAAGCTATATCCTTGCCGTAAAAGATGATGACGGGGAATATTTAACTGATAAAATACTCGATACAGCTGGACAAAAAGGCACAGGCAAATGGGCTGCAGCTGCGGCTCTTGATTTAAGCGTTCCACTTACTTTAATTAGCGAGGCCGTTTACGGCCGATTTCTTTCCGCTATGAAAAATGAGAGAGTTGAAGCGTCAAAAATTTTACGTGGACCAGAGCCTAAATTTGAAGGGGATAAAACTGCCTTTATTGATGATGTTCGGCGGGCGTTATACGCTTCAAAAATTATTGCGTACGCTCAGGGGTTTGCTCATATGAGCGCCGCTTCTGTAGAATATAAATGGAATTTAAATTTTGGCTCTATCGCTTCTATCTGGCGTGGCGGCTGTATTATCCGTTCTGAATTTTTAAATAAAATAAAAGAAGCATATGATGATAATCCTTCGCTTTCAAACTTATTATTAGCTCCATTCTTTAATGAAAAAATTGAGGGCTTACAGACCTTGTGGCGGCGCGTAGCGGCTGCCTCGGCGTTAAACGGAATTTGGACTCCCGCTATTTCTTCCGCGCTTAGTTATTACGACGGCTTTAGAACTGAAAGGCTTCCGGCAAATCTTTTGCAGGCGCAGCGCGATTATTTTGGCGCGCATACTTACGAAAGAATTGATAAACCCCGCGGCGAATTTTTCCATACTGACTGGTCTGGGAAAAACGAATAATTATGCGGTTAAAAAATTCAGCGCCTCAAAAATGAATGCAATACGGGAATTTAGTTTTTATATTTATCCTCAAATAAATTGAAATAAAAAGGATTTTTATGAAAAATCTCCCTTCAAAAAAAATTATGTATAACGCTTTTATGAACAGAGATACGCAATACGAAGGCGTATTTTGGGTTGGAGTAAAAACTACGCAGATATTTTGTCGTCCGACCTGTACGGCAAGAAAACCTAAAAAAGAAAATATTGAATATTTTGGTTCTGCAGAACAAGCTTTGCTTGCAGGCTTCAACGCATGCAAAAGATGTCGTCCGCTCGATGCGGCCGCAGCGGCTCCTAATTTAATTAAACGTTTATGCGAAGTAGTAGAAAAATCTCCAAATTACAAAATAACAAATTCTGAATTGCTTAGAATGGGGGTAGAGCCTTCTACTGCTCGGCGTCAGTTTAAGCGTTACTATGGAATGACGTTTCAGGCTTATAGCAGATCGAGAAGACTTGGTTTAGCCTTTCATGAAATGCGGCAGGGCGAAACAGTTATAGGCAGTCAGATTAATAACGGTTTTGAATCTGCAAGCGGATTCTGGAAAGCCTATAAGCAATTATTTGGAACTGCGCCAAGTAAAACCGGACAGGTAGAATGTCTTTTGGCTGCATGGATAGAGACGCCTTTAGGCGCAATGATTGCAATTGCCGGGGAAGAAGGCTTGTACTTGCTTGAGTTTACAGATAGAAGAGGACTGGAAAATGAAATCCTGAAATTACGGAAATGGACTCATAGTATTATTGTTCCCGGAAATAACCGGCATCTAGAACAAATAAAAAAAGAATTAATAGATTATTTTGATAATGGCAGGACTAAGTTCTCTGTCCCTGTTATACCTAAGGGTTCTGCTTTTGAGCTTTCGGTATGGAGTTTATTACGAACAATTCCGGCTGGGGAAAAATGGTCTTATGCAGAAATGGCCAGGCGTTTAGATAAGCCAAACGCAGTGCGCGCGGTTGGGAATGCAAACGGGAAAAACTGTCTGGGAATAATTATTCCGTGTCACAGGGTTATCGGCTCTGACGGAAATCTGCATGGTTACGGCGGCGGAGTATGGCGTAAAAAATGGCTGTTAGAGCATGAAGAACAAGTTTAAAATCGAAACGCATACAATTTTAGCTTTAGCCTAATACAAAAATGTTTTTGCTGCGCAAAAGAACAGACCGAATGTCTGTTTTACGAAAGGGAAGAACATTGCTTTAGTAAACAATATGGCAATGCGATTTTATTTACAGTTGTGACACTTTTGGAATTCTGAGACAAAAAATAATTTTATTTGTTTATGTTATTCTTAAACATATTTCCTATTGCTGATAATGTAGGACTATTATCATTTTTAAGCAACCCTGTATCCGCCCTGCAAAAAAGCGACTGTAGAACTATTTCTCTTTCTTTAGGATCAATTTTACCTTCTTTTAGCAAAGATAAGTATATATATGTTAACTGTCTTCTTTCTTCGGCATCGCGCGAAAGATGAAATGCGCTTGTGGAAAGTTTTACAAAGAGATGAATTAAATACGAAAATACTGAAACAATCACGCTGAAAATTATTAAGCCTTGGAAATGTACTAATTCAAATTTTTTTTCGTCCCAATTTGGCAAATTATATAATAGTATGCACATAATTACAATAAAAACGGTTGAAATTATTATTGAATATAATTTCCATTTATTGCCTTCATTTTCATACTTGTTCTTTAATTCATTCCAATGAGTAGTTGGCTCTTTTATAGCAAGCAAATCTTTATAGGTTTTTTCAAGAATGCTAATGTTATTCTTGCTGTTAGTTAAAAAGTAGGCGAAAGTTTTATTATTTGTTTCATGATCCTCTTTTACTTTATTTTTCTCATTGTCATACTCATTTTTTTGTTTTTCTATCTCAAGTGTGTATTTGTTTTCCAAAGTTGAATAATCATTTGAAATTTTCTCGATTGCCTGCGAGTGTTCTGCGGCAAATTTATCAAGCCTTAAAGAAGAGTAGTTATCAAGTTTTATTTCATCCTTTTTTAGATAGAAAAGACCTTCAAGTAAACCTAAGAAATACTGCTGATCATTTACATATGCAAGTTGGAGTTCATTTCCTATTATAGTAGAATAGGCAGCTTCAGCTTGACTTGGATTTTTGTCTGCTAATCTAATAATAAATTGACCAAATTCTGAATCAGAGTTAAACAATTTATTAGTAGTGTTTTTCATTTGATTAAACAAACCATTAATATTTTGTTGATTAGTCTGTTCATTTAACATATTACATAGGGCTTGTGTACTACGATAATTATTTGCATTCCTTTGAATGCAAGGTATAGCATTGAATTTCTCCCATATTGACAGCTCTTTTTTTATAAATTCTTTAAATAATTCATAAGATTCAAATTCCTTTAATTCATTATTGGGAATAAAAAATAATTTAGAATAATTCTGCAAAAATATTTCGTTTATCAGCTCGCTTGAATTTTTATTATCTTCACCCATTTTGTGCCCCGTATTATATTTATTTATTACTCTTTCACGCAATTGTTAAGTTCGAATAAACTAAATTATAAATCTACAAAAACATTATATAATAAAAAATGAAACATATTTCATTAATAACGTCATCCTTCGACTGCCGCTCAGGATGACGAATACTATTTTATTGTAAATGTTTTGCTGCGCAAAAGAACAGACCGAATGTATGTTCTGCGAATAAAAAAATGAAAATAAAAAACCCGGAAGTTATATTATAAAATCCGGGTTGAAAAAGGGGAGAGCGAATTAATAAATATTAATTCAGCAGTCTCAAGACTCTATCGGGTCTGATTGAACCGATTAGCTTAACAAACTCTGTAAAAGGAATGTCTCTATCCCACGAGAATAATGTAATAAAAGCCTGGCCGACAATTATATCGCGCGATACGAAGCCCCAGAAGCGGCTGTCCATACTGTCGTCTCTGTTATCGCCCATCATAAAGTAATAATCTTTTTTCATCGTGTAGGAAGTAACAGCTTTGCCTTCTATAGTGACGCCTGTTGCGTTAACGTCTACTACATGTTTGCCGTATTCTCTATCGATAATAATTCTCCATTCTTCAACGTTAGATAAATTCAGAGGAATAACGTCTCCTTTTTTAGGCACTCTAAGCGGACCGTAATTATCTTCGTTCCAGGGTTTATCGGAAGGGAAGATCATCGGGTTTGTATATGAGGCCGGACGGGGAATAGGAGCAAGATACTGTATATACGGCGGTCTGAAAAATTCTTTTCCATTTACAAATACAACTTTATCTTTTACCTGAATAACGTCGCCGGGCATGCCAATAAGGCGTTTAACGTAGTTAGTGCCTCTTTCCATCGAGCCGGAACGTTTGCTTTCTCCTGCGTATAATTCGTCTTTATCGCCAGGGTATTCAAAAACTACAATATCTTTTGGACGCGGTTCTCTTATAGACGGCAGTCTGAAAAATGGCAGCTGAATTTCGGTAAAAGGAATATATCTTGGCGAAGTAGAGCCGTAAATAAATTTATTTACAAGCACAAAATCACCGACAAGAATTGTCCCTTCCATCGAGCCTGTAGGTATGCGCGTATTTTGTACGACAAAAGTTATTATAAAAAATGCAGCAATTGCCGCAAATAAAAGCGATTCGACAAATTCTTTAGCTTTTTCTTTTGTAGTTTTTTCTTTTTTTAAATCTTCTTCGGTCTTTATTCCAACGAATCTCTTTAATCCTTCTTTAAAAGACAATTTATTCTCCTTGAATAATTACATCAACTTTATTTTAATCCGTCCAATTTACTCCTAAGTATATCATTTACTATCTTAGGATTAGCCTTCCCCTTAGTTTCGCGCATGGTTTTACCAACAAAGAAACCGAATACTTTTTCTTTTCCTTCCAGATACTCGTTAACTTCTTTTTCGTTCGCCTTAAGTATTTCGTCAATAATTTTTTCTATAGCGGAAGTATCAGAAATCTGAACGAGGTTTTTCTCTTTGATTACGATTTCAGGGTCTTTATTGCCTTCCAGCATATCCGGGAAAACTTCTTTTGCAATTTTACCGCTAATTGTGCCATTGCCAATCAGGTTAATAAGCTTGCCGAGGTTTTCGGCTGAAATTGAAAATTCGGTTATATCAATTTTCAGTTCGTTAAGAGTCTTTAGCACGTCGCCCATTACCCAGTTGCTGGCAGTTTTATACTCTTTAGTATATTTAATCACTTCCTCAAAATAATCGGCCACAGGTTTGGATTGCGTTAAAATATCCGCGTCATATTTTGGCAAAGAAAATTCAGTTATAAATCTTTCACGGCGCAGATCAGGCAATTCAGGCATTTTTTTCTTAGCCTCGGCCTTCCAGCTTTCGCTTACAATAACCGGCATTAAATCCGGTTCAGGGAAGTAGCGGTAATCGTGTGCTTCTTCTTTACTGCGCATTGGAGCCGACATGTTTAAATCAGCGTCCCAAAGCAGAGTTTCCTGAACTATCTTAACTCCGTCTTCAATTAGATCAATTTGTCTTTCAATTTCGTACTGAAGAGCTTTCTCTACATTTTTGAAAGAGTTCATGTTCTTAATTTCGGTCTTAGTGCCCAATTTGGTCTCGCCCTTTAAGCGGATAGAGATATTAGCGTCGCACCTCAAAGAGCCTTCTTCCATATTGCCGTCGCAAATGCCAAGATACTGCACAAACTGTTTTATTTTTGTTAGATACAAAACCGCTTCTTCAGGCGATCTCATATCAGGTTCGCTAACAATTTCCATTAAAGGAACGCCGCATCTGTTGACGTCTACAAGCGTTTCATAAGCCTGGTCGTGGATAGATTTGCCCGCGTCTTCTTCAATATGTATTCTTGTAATGCCTAATCTTTTTTTAGAGCCGTCTTTAAACTCAATATCAATATACCCGTGCTCGCAAATAGGCTCTTCATACTGTGTAATCTGATAACCTTTCGGCATATCGGGGTAGAAATAATTTTTTCTTGCAAAAACTGATCTTTCTTTAATTTTGCAGTTTGTCGCAAAGCCCATAAGCATGGTATACTCAATCACTTTTTTATTCAGCACAGGCAGAACGCCCGGCTGGCCTAAGCACACAGGGCATACGTTTGAGTTTGGCGGATTTCCAAACTTTGTAGAGCATCCGCAAAAAGCTTTTGTTTCTGTTAATAGTTGGGCGTGAACTTCAAGCCCGATTACGACTTCGTATTTTGAGTTCATTTTATTCTATAAAAATTTGAATCTAAATATAAAAAAATAATAGCTTATAGAAAAGAAGAAGAGGGAATTTGTGAACAAGGGCTTATTATGATGTTAGAGGGCTTAAAACATACATATATTTTGATCCTTGTATTCTATTCAACTTGTTTTGGGGGATGTTCTCTGGTCTGTCCTATATTCTGTCAACAAAAACGTCCTAAATGGAACTTATTTATCATAAATAAAGTTAGTCTATTATAGAGCCAAAAAAAATGGCAAATTTTACTCCTGGGGTCTTCAAGGTTCAAACGCTTGGACTATATTATTAAGGCTAAGATTAGACGATTAAAATAAAGCGAATGACTAAATCTTGAAGACTCTGCTTTTTTAGCTAACTCTTCCTCCCTAATTAAATTGTTCAGATATTTCAATAATGTCTTTTTGATTTATATAAGCTATATTATATATTAAAAAAAAGGACTGCGCGAATGAAATCATTATTGATGAATATAATAGCATTTCTTCTTTTATCAATCCAACTATGCAGTTATGCGCAAACCGCTAGCGCTTCAATCAGGTTGAATCAGGTTGCGTTTTCAACGGCAGGGCTTAAAGAAGCCGTCGTTGCCAATACTACTGCAAACAAGTTTTATGTTGTAACCGCTTATTCCGGAGATACGGTTTTTACTGGGACTCTCTCAGACGCAAAACTTTGGTCATACTCTAACGAAACAGTGAAGATTGCCAATTTTAGCGGAGTTGATTTGCCTGGGAAATACGCAATTAAAGTCCCGCCGGATTTAACAAGTTATACGTTTGATATTCTCGACAGGCCATTTCTTGCGCCGGGTAAAGCCGCAATGAAGGGGTACTATTATCAGCGCGCTTCAGAAGCGCTGCTTTCTCAATATGCATATCAATGGGCGCGTAAAGCTGGGCATCCGGATACTATAGTTCTTGTGCATCCCTCGGCGGCCACAGCGCTACGCCCTGCAAACACTGTAATTAAAGCTCCAAAAGGCTGGTATGACGCCGGCGATTATAATAAGTATATTGTCAACTCCGGCATCAGTATGTTTACTATATTTTCAATGTATGAACAATATTCAAAATTTCTTGATACAGTATCGCTTAATATACCGGAAAGCGGAAACGGCGTTCCGGATGTTCTGAACGAGGCTATGTGGAATCTTCAATGGATGCTGGCAATGCAGGATCCGAATGACGGAGGAGTGTACCATAAACTTACCAACGCAAATTTTGACGGATTCATAATGCCTTCGGCCGCAGTAACTACGCGTTATGTAGTGCAAAAATCTACCGCGGCTACGTTAGATTTTGCGGCTGTTATGGCGATGGCGGCAAGAATTTATAAACCGTATTCCTCGCAGTTCCCAGGCCTTGCAGATCAGTGCTTAAGCGCCGCAAAAGCCGCCTGGCAATGGGCTGGTAAGAATATGGCAGTCTTTTATAACCAAACTACTTTAAACAGCCAGTACTCTCCGCAAATAGCTACGGGCGAGTATGGAGATGGTTATGTTATTGACGAGTTTAACTGGGCGGGCATAGAACTCTACATTACAACCAAAGACGATAGTTACATACAAGGCAGGCTCGCTTCGCTCCCGACATCGCTTGACGTCCCGTATTGGGGCGGCGTAAATACGCTTGGCTTTATATCGCTTGCAGCAAATAAAAATAATCTTACTGCTGTTGTAGATACTTCGGCTCTTTTTGCAAGACTGCTTACTCTTGCGAATAGCTTAGCTGCATCAAGAGAGAATTCGGCGTTCCATACCGCAATGGGAGTTTCTTCCGGCGATTTTACATGGGGGAGCAACAGTACTGCTGCAAATCAGGGAATGATTTTATTAGCCGCCTATAACCTGCGGAAAGACCAAAAGTATTATAACGCGGCGTTAGCTAATGCCGATTATCTGCTTGGCAGAAATGGTCCAGGGTATTGTTTTCTTACAGGGTTCGGTTCAAAAAAAGTTATGCATCCGCATCACAGGGTATCGGAATCAGACGGCGTTACAGAGCCGGTTCCAGGATTATTAGCCGGAGGAGTTAATCCGGGGCAGGAAGATAAATGCAGCGGTTATGTTTCGTCGCTCCCTGCGCTTTCTTATATGGACGCCGTTTGCAGTTATTCTACCAACGAAATAGCGATTAACTGGAACGCGCCCTGCGCATTTTTGCTGCTCGGTTTGGAAGCGGCTAATCCAAATTTAGTTACGTCGGTAAAACCGACAGGGCAGTTAAAAGATTTTTATTTAAAACAGAATTATCCTAATCCCTTTAATCCTTCTACAAGCATTTCGTATTCATTAACAAAAAGACAAAATGTATCGTTGAAAATATTTGATATTCTTGGCAATGAAATTATGACATTAGTAAATAAGGAAGAACCTGCGGGGCAATATGCCGTAAAGTTTAACGCCGATAAAAGGTCTTCCGGCGTTTACATTTACAGGCTTCGCACGGAAAGCTTTATGGAAACAAAAAAAATGGTTCTCTTAAAATAATTTAATAATAGAACTATTTAATATTTAGGAGCAAAGATGTTTTGTCCAATTTGCAAAGCTGAATATATGCCGGGTTTTACAAAATGCGCCGATTGCGCCGTTGATTTGGTAGATAAGCTAATTGAAGAGCCTGTTAATAAAGGCGATGCGGATAAAGAGTTCATAGAAATGCTTAGAACCAACAGCTTAACGGATATTGCCCAAATAAAAGGCGTACTTGATTCAAACGGCGTGCGTTATTTTATTACAGGCGATCTGATGAGGTCAATTCGGCCTGTTGACGAAGCGATTTTAATGGTTCTGGAAGACGACGTTGAAAAAGCGGGGAGGCTGTTAAAAAAAATCAAATTAAATTATTTTAAATTCATCTTTACGAAAAATGTCTTAGAAAATAAAAAATAATTTAATTGTTTGTTTTCTTTCTCTTTTTGCTGAAAAATTCTTTTAACAAACGGCTGCTTTCGTCTGACATTAATCCGGAGTATGTTTTAACTGTATGATTATATTTGCCTTCCTCCACAATATTATAAAGCGAGCCGCACGCGCCAAATTTAGGGTCGAACGAGCCGAAGTATAATTCCGGGATGCGTGAAGCAATGATTGCGCCTGTGCACATAAGGCAGGGCTCAAGCGTTACAAATAAGCTGCAATCGTTTAAGCGCCAGCTGTTTAAATTGTTTGAAGCGGCGGTAATAGCAATCATTTCTGCATGAGCAGAAGCGTCTTTAAGCCTTTCAACCTGATTATAACCGCGCCCGATTATTTTGTTTTTATGAACTACAACCGCGCCTACAGGAACTTCTCCTTCTTCAAAGGCGTTTTCAGCTTCCTGCAAGGCGGCGTACATAAAACGATATGTTTCTTCTGGAAAAATAGTCTACACTCTTATTGGTAAAATTACAAATGGAAGTCCCTGAGTATAAAACTTTCTCTGGGCTGTAAAAACAATATAGTTATGAAGAATTTTAGAAATGATAGTTTCTTCAGGGAAAACCAACTGACCGCCAAAGTAAACCGTATTCGAAAATTTATTTTCAATATCGGGGACGAGCTTCATAATTTCATCAACCACGTCAATTCCAATTGACGTATGCGCTTCTGCATAGAAGCCGTGCGCTTTCATATATGAAACATATCTGTTTGTGTCTTCCTGAATATGAGTAGTAAGATTTTCTACTTCCGAAAGCCCCTTGAAATTTCCGGCGTCTATACTGCCGACGGAGATAAAAACAAAGTTTTTATATGTTCCGCTGAATATTCTTAATACGCTCATTAATGTGTGCAGACCAAGAGCGTTGAAGCCGTTAACCAATATAGCCGCGGTTTTGCCTCTTGGGTCAAATTCAGGTTCTTTTGTGTCGCCTTCGTGGTTGTTTTCTTCTATATTGTAAATAGAAGCTTCAACGGAATCGACAATAACGTCTAATTTTTTTAGCAGAACAAAAGTTCTGTCATAATGCCGTTTAATATAAAGAGCAAGTAAAACCAAAGAGCCTGTAATAAAAATTGTAATCCAGCCGCCTTCGCCAAATTTAATAACTACTACCGAAATAAGGATAAACGTGGTACACGTAAGACCTACTCCGTTAATTATCATTTTCTTTAGCCAGCCTTTTTCGGTTTTACGGCCTTTCCACCAGTGCCTTACCATGCCCAATTGAGAAAGACTAAAAGTGACAAATACGTTAATACTATAAAGCACAATTAAAAATTTAACCGAGCCTTTGGCAATAATCATCATTATTAAAGCGGCTCCGCCCATAAGCAGTATTCCGTTTTGCGTTACTAGCCTGTCGCTAAGCATAGCAAAGCGGGTAGGGAACCACCTGTCCAGCGCCATGTTAGAAAGCACTCTGGGCCCGTCAAGAAAGCCTGTTTGCGCGGCTATAAAAAGCAGGACTGCTTCGGATATAAGAGTAATAAGCATAAAACCAGTGCCAAATCCGGCGCCCCAGTTTTGCGTCATTCTTTCAAAAAATACTGCATTCAGTGTTTTGCCCGGTTCCGGCGATACTTTATAAAGCAGATATGCAAGTATAATACCCGTAACGGTAACAGTTAAAGAGATTGCAATATAATTCATCGTTTTATGAGCGGTTTTAACTTTAGGATCGCGTAAAATTGGCAAACCGTTACTAACGGCTTCAATTCCTGTAAACGTTCCGGCTCCCATACTGTATGCTTTAAGAATTATTATAAGCATTCCAAATAACCCAAGCTCGTTATAGGAGCGGTTTATTTCTATTCCTGTGGCGTGGTAAACTTCGCCAAACTTCATGGAATGAGTAACTAAAGTGTAGAGGATTGCAAAAAGATGAGTAGCCACAAAAGTAAGGAATATAGGAACAAGCGGTATTACTGCCTCTTTTATTCCCCGCATATTTAAAATTGTAAGAAGAATAACGCCGAAGATTGCAAAGTAAAGCCTGTATGGATAAAAGACCGGGGGAAGGAAACTAAAAATAGCGTCCGCGCCGCTTGCGACCGAAAGCGTAACCGTCATAACATAATCTATTAAAAGCGCGCATCCGGAGATCATACCAACTTTGGGTGAAAGTAATTTGCTGCCTACTAAATAACCGCCGCCGCCTGTAGGGAAGAGTTCAATTATTTGAGAGTAACTATGTGAAATGATAAAGATTGTAACAGCCGTCCCCAAGGCTACAAAGATTGCTAAATATGTATGCCCGTGAAGCGCAAGAAACGCTTCTTCTGGACCGTAACAAGAGGAAGATAAACCATCGGAGCCTAAACCAACCCAAGCTAAAAAAGCTATTAACGACAGATTGTGAAATACCCGTTTATCCTGGGGATCGCGCGCTCCGCCTACAATTATACTTTTTGCTCTTTTAATTCCTGATATTAAACCCATTATTTTTTATTAGTATCCTATTTCTTGATATAAATCGAAACCACAAAAATAACAAGTTATAGCTTATTATGAAACGTAAAAATCTTAGATGCTTTTTGCGCCGCTTATTAACAGAATTCAGAGATAGAGCGCAAAACTAAGAATAATAAACAAAGTCCAGGTTTTACATAAGCGCCGCGATTAAAAATCGTCTTAATATGTCGATGTTATTTGAGCTTTTATCGTTTATTTTGCCCCCGTTAAATAAGGTTTTTGCTATGATCAGGAAGAAAAATTTTTATACAAAATACAAGCCGGAGTTCTGTAGCGCGCTGATTGAATACGGCGCAAAGGGGCATATATGGACGACCTTTGCAGCGGAAATAAAAGTAAGCCGCAGTACTTTGTATGAGTGGGTTAAAAAATATCCGGAGTTCGCCGAGGCAAAAGAGGTGGCGGACGTTTTGTGCGAACAGTATTGGGAGAAAAAAGGAATGAAGCCGCGCGCTAAAGATTTTCATTTTGGCGTGTATAAAATGATGATGACAAATAAATTTGGCTATTCCGAAAAACCTAAAGAAAAAGAAGCCGAAAAAGAAAAGGTCGTTATGATAATGCCTCCGCTTGAAAAAGAGTAAAATTAATATGAGTAATCTTAAATTACATTGTATTAAATTCCGTATAAAAATATGGACAATTTTTGATGATAAAACGAACTTACGCTTTATCGGCGCTGATAATAATTTTACTTTTGCTTCCGGCCGATTCTTTTGCGGGCGGGCGGGGAGGCTCTAATCTTAATAAGAAGAAACAAGCAGTAGCAAACGTTTACCGTGCGCCTGTGGGGGGAAATGGAAAAACAAAAATTTGGATAGTCGACGGATTAATTATCCGCCGCGATTTGTTCGACGAATTTTTATACGGCGGCAATCCTGAAAGGTATCCCTTTGTGCCTAAACATGAAATATGGATAGACAATGCAATTTCGGCGGAGGAATACGAATATACTCTGGCGCATGAACTTAACGAATTTAATCTTATGGCTACTAAAGGAATGAGCTATGCCCAGGCGCATGATTCTTCGTTAATGATTGAATTAAAAATGAGAAATAAAGATAATGGAGAATCGCGCGCGCATGAAAAATCGCTCCGGCTTGTAGCTCCTGTTGATTGCGACGGCGTTAAGGAAATCGCCTCGCTGCCGGATTCCATTGCATTGAGAAATATTTATTTGCAAAACATCGGCTTACGCGGGGGAATATCAATCTGGATTGTGAACGGCTCTGAAGTGAGGCGGAGTATTTTTCCTGATTTCGGATTGAGCGGAAACGATCTTGCGTATAAGTTCATTCCTGCTAACGAAATATGGATAGATGCGCAAATCTCCTGCGAAGAAACGGAGTTTTCAATAGCGTCCGAATTAAAAGAGCGAGAGCTAATAGCAAAAGGCTCTTCTTATGACGACGCATATGAAGCAGCGTTAGTTGTTGTAAAAAAAATGCGGCAAGCCGCTTATAACGCTTCGCGTAAACATCCCGTTATTACCGTCCCTTCCATCCTTACGCGCGACGTAGGAACGGGCAAGGGGAGTAGAAATATAAACGGTTCGTAGCCGCGGACTTTCAGTCTGCGGAATTTATTTATTTTGTTTTAAGCTGCAGACTAAAAGTCCGCAGCTACGAAACTTAAAAAACGTGGGTTATAATTTTTGGATTAACGAATAATATGTTCTCATCTCTTTAATTAGCCCTCTTGTGCTTTTTACAATAGTCAATGCTCTTTGATCCTTTAATTCAGAATAATGTTCCTCAATGCTTTCTATCCATTTATTTTTATTATCCAGTTCGCTCCAAAGGTCTTTTATGTGGTTATTTAAGCTTAGTAAATATTTATTTTGCGCCGTATTTCCGCTACTGATTATTTCGGATAATTCACATAAGGAAAATACAGTTTGAGTTAAATCCAATATATATGAAAGATTCATATCCATAACAGATAGGATTTTCGTTTCGCTTGCGAATAAAATAATTTTCTCACTGAGCTCTAATGTCGCTCCTGCAGTTTCAATCTTTTTTATATTTGCATTATTCACAGCAGATAAACTATCATCATACTCTTGAAATAAGTCAATCATTTCCAATAACCTTTTTTGATGAGTAGCATTATTTTTCATAATGTCCTTAATTCTTCCATCATCAATCATATTTTGTTGAGCGTATGAATACGAAAGCGCTGTTAAAAATACCATCAACGTTAAAGCTCTTTTCATTTATGCTGCTCCATATTTAAAAAATTGGCATCCCTTCTAACAATTTTTGCCGCGTTATTTGTCTGCTCAACAAATAATAGAGGTTGTTAAAATATGTTTATTAACATAAACAATTATTTTCCTTTTCGCTTCAGTAATTTTACCGATATTTTAAATTATTTTTTTGTGCGCTGTAGAGACGCAAAATTTTGCGTCTCTACAAATACCGTAATATTTTTTACGGATATGGCGATGGAGTGAATAGTCTGGGTCGTCAGGGTTTGTATCCTGACGGAATAAAAATAGTGAATGAGAGCCATCTTTAGCGCATAAATCTGGCAGCGCCAGTTCGGTCACGGTTCGACCGTGACCGCCGAGTAATTTTGTTGACCAGAGTATGAAATGCGGATATAAAAGCGTAAAAAAACCTGCAAGGGTTGGAACCTTGCAGGTTATCTTAAAGACCTCTCCTAAATCCTCCCCTTCGGTCAAGGGGAGGAAAAAAAAGGCAGAGCTAATTTGCTTATAAATCTAAATTCTTCGTCGGAAGCCTTCGCCAAGGACTTCGTGCACGTCGCCAATTATGATAAAAGCGTCTTTGTCTATTTGCTTTACCATTTCCGTTAAAATTGTCAGTTCTTTTAGCGGCACAACTGCCATAAGGACTTCCCGGTCGACGTTTAAATAAACTCCCCGCGCTTTTAAAGCGGTTACTCCGCGACTCATATCGTTAATGATTGCAGATGCAATCTCGTCCGATTTATCGGAAATAATATACGCCATGCGCGCGTAATCAAATCCGTCGATAACAACATCCACAATTTTGCTTGAAACAAAAAGAAGAAACAATGCATATAAAGTAAGCGAAAGAGCGGGTCTATCTGGAGAAAGGTTTTTTGTAAAAATTACAATTCCGGCTAATGAAATAATAAAAAAGTCAATCATCATTATAGCCTGACCCGGTTTAGTCCCAAATTTTTTGTGCATAATTGCGGCAACAATATCGGAGCCGGCAGTAGTGCCTTTGAATTTAAAAACAATTCCAAGACCAAGACCAAGCAGAGTAGCGCCAATAAGAATAAGAAATAAAAAATCGTGATGCAGCAAATCGAGAATAGCCTGATTATCCTGAAGCCGTATAAAGCGCAAGCCCGGAATATCGCCTCTAAAAAAATCGATAAAAAAAGAATTTAACGTAAAACCGAAAAAAGTTCTTGTTCCAAATCGTTTGCCAAGTTCTTTAATGCCCCATAAATAAAGCGGCAGGTTAAGCACCCACATAGTAACGCCGACGGGAAATTTACCATTAGTAAGATAAGAGATAGTCATAGAAAGACCGCTTACTCCGCCCGGCACAACATGGGCGTCAACCAAAAACACGCCTATCCCAAGCCCCATTATAGCGGCTCCAATAGCAATAGCAATATAATCGCGAATTATTTTACTTTTTGTTGTTGTAAACTGAAAATTCATAAAATCCCAAAAAAGTTAGCTAATAAATTCTTAATGGTTAAAATTAGGTTTATTATGCATGCAAAACAATAAGCCAATAATAAAAGGCGTTTTTGATATGAAAAAGAAAAATATGTAAATAAAAGCCGGATACGTAAATTAGGATAAATATTTTAAGCGCCGGAGGCGCTGGCGCTTAAAAAAATAAAACAAACAATTGAAAAAGCTTATTTTTCGTTTTCGCGTAATTGTTTTAAAATTTCAGGCAGATATTTAAAGAAATAATTCAAATCTTCCTCTTTGCTTTTTAAACCAAAACTTAATCTCATCACGCCATACTTATCGCCGTCGACGCCTAAAGCTTTTATAACATGGGAGGTTTCTTTACTGCCGGAACTGCACGCCGATTGCGACGACGCATAAACGCCAATATTATTAAGACTCAACTGAATGGCTCCGCCGTCAACTCCAGGGAATCCGATATTGAGATTATTATAAAGCCTTTTTGTAAGCGAACCGTTTAGTTTATAATCCGGCACAACTTTGGCAAGGCGCTTTAAAAATTCATTACGGAAATCTGTAAGCCTTTTAGTTTCAGAGAACATTTCTTCATGCATCAGTTCGGCGGCTTTGCTTAGAGCCATAATAAAGGCAACGTTTTCAGTCCCTGCGCGCAAACCGGATTCCTGCCCGCCTCCGTGAATTAAAGGAGTGAGCTTGGTTTTCTCGTCAACGAAAATAGCTCCAATCCCTTTTGGCGCATATATTTTGTGGCCTGAAAACGAAAGCATTGATATACCCGATTTCTTAGGAGAAATAGGAAGCTTGCCGTAAGCCTGAATAGCGTCTGAAAGAAATGGGATTTTATAATGAGCTGCAATTTCGCCAATTTCGTGGATGGGATTGATTATGCCAATTTCATTATTCGCGTACATTACTGCAATTAGTATAGTATTGCTTTTAATCGCCTTTTTCAGTTCATCGACGGAAATAAGCCCTTCGCTGTCTACGTCAAGATAAGTAACCTCAAAGCCGATTGATTCAAGCCATTCCATAGTTTGCAGAACGGATGAATGTTCAATCTTGGTAGTAATAATATGCCCTTTTTTCTCCAAATGATTAAAAGCGATTCCTTTAATAGCTAAGTTGTTCGATTCGCTTCCGCATCCGGTAAAAAAAATCTCGTTTGGATGTACGTTAAGAGTAGCGGCAATATTTCTGCGCGCCGCAAATAGCTGTTCGTACGCTTTTTCGCCAATGGCAGTGCTGCTGCTCGGGTTGCCATAGCCGTATTTGCCGTTGTAATAATCGACTAAAACTTTTTTTACTTCATCGCGCACAAAAGTGGTGGCGTTGTAATCAAAATAAACTTCTTTAAATTTATCCACATTAATTTTAGCAAGCGGTTTGCAGGGGGGCTCGCTGCCGGATTGAATAGGGATGCCAACCCATGTATATACTGATAGCAGTCCGTTTGGGAAGAGCTTATTAAGTTCTTCTTTTGTTACGCCGATTCTTTTTTTAAGCACGTGGAAAAGAGGACCGACTTTATTTGTGACATAATAATCGTAAGCAAATTCAAGAATTTGGTCATGCCGCGGCGTTATTACCGTATCGGTACGGCGGGACATCTGATTGACTATAGTCTTTACGTAGTTATTCATTTCTCTGTCGTATAAATTTAACTAATTGCGCCGGGATATAAATTAAACGGATAACCTGTTTTCGATTTTTCCATGCCTATAACAATTTCTTCAAAGAGTTTATAAGGGATGCCAAGACCAAGCCGGTTAGCTTCGTAGCTTGCAATAATACGCGAGCCGAGGCAGTAGGCGGATATGTTTAGCTCCTGAGTAAGATAGGGGCGGACTATAAGATCGGAATTAACCGAGCGCAAACCTCCCATATTAGCCAAAACTCTTTTGCCGGTAATGAACTGATAAGCCTGAACAAACCGCATAAGTTCAACCGGACGGATATTAAAAACTATTACGTCTGGAATTATATCGATAGCGTCAAAAGTGGTGGAAAAGAAAAATACAGCTTTCATTGTTGCGGGCTGGATAGCTATCATCTCGCTTACGGCTTGTTTTGCAGAAGCTAAATCCTTGAATCTGCCGCTGTCTTTTTCGCCGAAAAGACAAAATTCCTGATGGCCGGATTCTTTACAGGCATATACGAGCCCTTCAGTAAAATCACGAGGGGAAGGGGGGATAAACTTATCCTTCTGCTTCGATTGATTGCGCATTAATTCGGTATATACGCGGGGGCGTTCAAAGGGCTTGTCGTCGTTCTGGTCAACAAGACCAAAACTAATTGCCGCCGCTATACAGCCAATATTATTACGAGTCAGGCAAACAGCGTCTCCAAGCGAGGCTTGTCTGGCAGCCTGGCAGGAAGTTAATGTCACTTCATCCGGATGATAATCAAAAACTTCGCTTGGAATGACGTCGTCATTTTTGTAAAGTTTGACATAAGAAACCGGCAAACCGGCTTCTTCTAAGCCAAGCGCTTTTTGCAAACGATTATATAAATTATTAACGGACTGCATGTATTTTTTCTTAGGTTAATTAATAAATTTAAATATAACACAAATTAACAAGTTTATAAAGTAGTAAAAAGTGAGAGGCAATTTTGCTTCTATGTTTTGCAGAAAAGCCTTTGCGCAGTTAATTGCGCAAAGGCTTTTGTCCTTTTTGAACTAAAAAAACTCTTTATTTAATCTTCCACAAACGCTTCTTTGCTTTCTTTAGTGTAAGAGAATAAGAACATCATAACCGATAAAATTAAATAAGCGGCTCCAACCTGGTAAGGAATTTGCTGCATATTCCAGGGGAGCGTCCAGGGCAGATACATGCTTCCGTCCGGGATAACGGAATGAATTATTCCAAAGAAAGTTAACACTGCGCAAATGAGAAAAAAGACCGCTGATTTTTTTAGCTGCCGGTCTATCATAGTCGCAACAAAAGCGCCCCAAAGCATAGCGGTTAAAATAAAACCGTTTCCTAAAGCGACGATAACTAACATTTCCGGCAGGGTTTTGCCTGGCGTATTCATTAGTTTATTAAATGTGTCCGCCGTAACGGTTTCCGTATTGCTGAATTTTATCTGAAGCAGTCTTGCCACCATTGGGAAGAACGCAATTGAAATTGCAGGAAAATGCCGTTTGGGGCATACTTTATATGCCTGCGATATAATATCAAGGCCTACGAAGACCAATATAGGGGCTAATACTGCGCGCGGGATTAATTCTACAATGAATGAGATGTATCCTAAAATGCCTCCAAGCCCGATGAATAAACCGGTTAATAAAGTATATCCGGCTCTGCTTCCCATGTCTTTGTAAGCAGGCTGACCGATGTAAGGGGTAGTTTGAGCTACGCCGCCGAATAATCCTGCAATAAGAGTCGAAAAGGCTTCGGTTAAAAGTATATCTCTAGTTTTATAATCGTCTCCGGCAACTCTTGCGCTTTCAGTAACGTTGATCCCGCCGACTACAGTAAGTATTGCAAACGGAAACGCAATTGGCAGGTATCTAAGAGCTTCAGCAAAACCGTGAACAAAGCCTAATGTAGGCAATGGAAAACCAGGGTTGAAATTCATAGCGGGCGGAGCGTAGGATACGCCCAATATTCCCATTGGCGCTAATATATAGTATAGCGCAGTTCCAATTGCAATTGCGCCAAATACTCCGGGAATTTTAAATGGCAGTTTAATTTTTGCGACTAAAGTATAAAGAATTATTCCAAGCGCCAGTATGCCAATTACAGGCAAACCGAAAATATCAACTAACGGAACAAAACCAATTAGAGCAAGACCAAGACCCGCAAGACTTCCAAGCAATCCTGCCTGTGGAACAACTTTCCGAACCCATTCGCCGATAAATGAAAATACAATTTTAATAATTCCTATTAGCACCATTGTCGCCATGCCAATATACCAGGTCATCATAGCGGCGTCGCGGGGATTCATTCCCGTTCCTTTGAGGTATATAAACGCGGGCCCTAAAACTGTAAGCGCAATTCCCAAAGTAGAGGGAGTGTCTAGTCCAAGAGGCATTGCCGTTACTGACGAACTTCCTTTCTTTTTAGCTAACCTGAACGCCATAATTGTATAAACAATATCTCCAAACAGAACGCCGAGAGCCGTCCCGGGGAGCATTTTGCCATACACAATATCGGCCGGATAATTAAAAGCAAAAATAAGTATCCCTGCTAGATACGATAGAACCGATACATTATCGAACATCAGACCAAAGAAACCGTTTATATCCCCAAACACAAACCACCGGTACTTGAAATCAGTTTTGTCCATTTTACCGCCTTGAAATATCATAAAAAGAAAATTTTACAAAATTTTATTATATGAAAATAAATATATTTGTATTAATGAGCAAAACTATAAAATTTTTAGTTAATAAACTGATTGAATAGAATGGAACGCCTTAATGTTGTTACAATAAGCGCGAGTATGTTTTAAGGCAATATCAAGCCCGCCCTTCAATGGCGCGGCGCATTGAAGGGGCATTAATAAAGTTTACTAAACATGAAACCAATAAGAATACTTAATCAGAAAAATATTATTTCCCTGACTCTGAATTAAGTGTCTGAAGTCTCTTCCAAATTCTAAATTGCCGGCGTCATTATCGTCCGTCTGTTCGTGAGTCCACACAAGAAAGAGAACAGAACCGGGGCGGGCTTCCCAGCGCAGGACGGCTGTGCCGCGTAAAGACTTGTAATTAAAATCAGGCCTGTCAAATGTAAAAGACGAAGCGGAGCCTGCGCCGTCCGGATCGATCGTGTACTTATTAGCGTCTTTATCGTACGAAATATTTGCGCCGGTATTTTTGTATAAAGCAAAATTAAGCGTATGAGGTTTTGCAAGCTCTTTGTAGTTTGTATACGAGCCGACGGAAATTAGCGGCTGCAAATATACCTGAAAGCTTAAAGCGGGAGTAAACGTCATATTCATTCTAATCCCGGCGTCAAAAGTTTTTTGCTCAAGGTCTGCAAAAACATAACGCGTTTTATAAGTGGCGGCTGCTAAATCGTCAGAAAAATTATCAATCCATTGACGCTTGTAAATTTGATGTTCAAAATGCGGTTCAAAGCTAACGTATATCTGGGGGTTTGGTCTCCAGACAAACGAAACGCCTAAGCTAAAATCATTACTATTAGTAGCGTCGTTGGAGTAATAACAATATGGGTTTACGCTAAGCTTATCGCGACTATCGGAGTATGCGCTTAAATTAATTGAATAAGAAGCCGGAGAGATTGTAAGAGGACCCCCGCGGGTTAAAGTTTTGTTAAGAGTCTCAAAGCTGTAACTGGCGCCTAAATTAAATCCGTAGTAATTTAAAAACTGAAAACTTGAAGAATACCACAAAAAGCTAGAAAGAGTATTCCCTTCAAAATCTGTCGTACGGGCATAAGCGCCAAAAATACTTTTAGACCTAAAAATTTTATCCGGATCGTACCATGAGTATCCTGTAAGCAAATGTCCATTAATTCTATCGGCCATAAACTGATAGCCGATGTCGTTATTTTCAAAACCCGGCGAAACAAATCCTATTGCAGAATTAATGTAAAAATTGCCTTTTTGTTTATTTAGCATAAGTCTGCCATAAGCGCCTGCAAGGGAAGTCCTGGAAGAATCAATCGTAATGTAAGTGGCGTCTGGGCGCTGATAATAACGGTAAGGCTTTTCCTGTAGCGTTTGCAAATACTCTTTAGAGCCTTTCACATAAGAGCCTGCAAAAGCGCCGGTAACAACATATTCCTGATCGGCGTCAAGAAAAGTCCAACCGTCAATGCCAAGATCGTAAGCGGAGTTAGAAAATTGCGCTTTAGAGCTGCTATCGCTAAGATCGCGGTTGACGCCGGTGAGCATAAAACCAAGAGCCTGCGCGCCGTTATTAAATTCTCTTCTTGCTCTAAGAACTCCATAGTGAGTAAGCGGTTCAACTACTTCTTTTGTTCTAACGCCGTTATAATCAAGCGTGGCGAAAGTTCTTTCGGTAACTGCGCTAAGCGCTCCGATAGAAGTAACAGTGTCTAGCTTTCCAGTCAATTTTGCCGCGCCGATAATTTTAGTTTCGCCAGGGATGTCAATATAGTCGTAAGACGAAACGTCTCCTTGCGGAGTTCTTCCGATTCTGCGGGTATAAAGAAGTTCAGGGATGCCGAAATTAAACGAGCTATAGCTTGAAGAACCGCCAAATCCAAATGAAAAAATATCCGAACCTTCAATAAAGAAAGGTCTTTTTTCATCAAAATAAGATTCAAATGCCGAAAGATTTACAACTGCCGGATCGACTTCAACCTGCCCAAAATCGGGATTAATTGTAGCGTCTAAGTTTAAATTGCTGCCTATTCCAATTTTAATATCAGCTCCGGGAAGGGTTCTGTATTGCGAAGATTTATAAAAAGGATCGTTAGCGTCGTGTTTAAGAAACTGGGCTTTTTGAACAAGATAAGGAATAAATTCAATGCGCTGTTTTGGTTTTATTCCATTCAGTCCGTCTAACAAAACAAATCTTGAAACAAATCCGCTCTCTTTTTTAGGAGTCATAACAAGGAACGATTTTTCATTTGTTCTCTTTATCCTACGAGAAAAATTAACTCCCCAAACCATGCTATCGGCGGCGTTAAAACGGAATTGAGAAAAAGGGATGCGCATTTCAACAGTCCAGCCGTTTTTATCAACATTAGTTTTGGCTTCCCAAATACCATCCCACGAATCGCTATCCCAGCTATCGTTATACAAAACGCCGTCGCCGGTTGATCCGCCTGCGTTAACTTTAAAATAATATCCGGTTTTTTTATCTTTGTGCGGGTCTATATAGAAAAAGAACCAGTCTGAATCAAACCAGCTATCCTTTCTTGCCAGGCTTTTATCAATTGAATCTGGTTTAGAATCGAACATCCGCGCCGCAACGTAAAGGTTGTCTTCGTCATAGGCTATCCAGACAGCCGTTTTTTCTGTAGAAGGAGCTCCTTCGTCAGGGTCGGACTGAATAAATCCGCTTACTGGCTCAGCCTCCCATGCCTTTTCAGTAAGTTTTCCGTCAAATATAATATCTGTTTTATTAACCTTAATAGCATTCATATTTTTTTGCATATTTGTAACGCCGCCTCCAAATACAAACGAATTCAGAGTAAAAAACGCCAAAACAATGTAAAATCGTATCATCCATCGCTCTTTTATAAATTTATGTCTACTTTTGCTTAATTAGACTCGAAGAATAAAAAAAAGTTGTATCCAAATAGAAAATTAATTTATATACCATAATCTTACTATAAGAAAAAGAAAAACCGCGACGTTAAAAGTGGAAATAATCTTTTATTATTAAGAGAATTTGTAATATACAGGGCTTAATTTTATATTTTACTACTAAATTTAAAAATGGTTGGATCCTATTATGAATTATTTCCGTTACTTACTGTTAACTGTCGTTCTTGTTTTTTTTATAAATGCATTTACATCCGCTCAATGGAAACAAACCGCAGGCCCTGAAGGGGGAGAAATAAATAGTTTTATTACAAACGGGGCGTATCTATATGCCGCTACTTATGGCGGCGGAGTATTCCGTTCTACAGACGGAGGCAATAGCTGGGCTGCCGTTAATAATGGTTTGGGCGATTATTATATAGAAGCGTTTGCAACAAACGGAAGCTATGTTTTTGCGGGTTCTGAAAACGGAATTTATCGTTCAAGCAATAACGGTTCAAGTTGGACGTCTGTAAATAACGGCATTTCTGGTTCGTATGTTTGGTCCATGACTGAGTGCGACAGTATAATTTTTGCATCTACTCAGGATAACGGCATTATTCGTTCAACCGATAACGGAGAAAACTGGACAATAATAAATAATGGATTGAGCGATTCTATTTTTGTATCGTTTATTGCTGATGGTTCCCGTTTATACGGCGTTACCGGAGCAAGCGGAATATATTACTCCGATAACAAAGGAGATAATTGGACTTCTTTTGGAGAATCTATTAGCTCTAAGGAATTAAAAACGATTGCTATTAAGAACTCAAAACTATTTGTGGGGACTACCGGCGAAGGGCTTTATGTTTCTGCCGATAGCGGCTCAACATGGCAGCAATCTAATTTGTCAGCCAAAATTGTTGAAGCTCTATATGTAAACAACGGCGCTATCTATGCGGCAACTTCTGGAGACGGAACATATTATTCTACTGACGACGGAAACAGTTGGGCGAAAATTAATACTGGTCTTCTTAATTATGATGTCGCTTCTTTTATATATTCAGGCTCGTCGCTGCTTGCCGGAACATATAACGGGGTATACCGTTTTGATAATAGCGCTTTGAAATGGTCTGAAGCTAAAACAGGACTGATTAGCTCCGGTATAAAAACTTTGTGCGCTGATAGTTCCGTAATATATGCCGCTGACGATTATAATGTGTTTTTCTCTTCTAACAGCGGAACAGGTTGGAATGAGTCAAATATCGGTTTAAAAGAAAGCCCTATTCAAGACTTTAAAGCGCAAGATGGGTACATTTACGCCGCTACATGGGGCAAGGGCGTTTTCCGTTCAACTGATAAAGGGACATCCTGGAATCTGCTAAAAAATGGAATTACCGATACTTTGATTCTTACATTAGCCTCAAATAGTTCTTCAGTGTTTGCCGGCTCATTTAGTTCTGGCGTTTATCGTTCAACAGATAAAGGCGCTTCATGGAGTCAGACTAACACCGGTTTGCCTGATTTGGGCGTATGGTTGTTATCGGCTTATGGAAACGACGTTTTTGCAGGCGTTTCTTCAGGAGGAGTTTATCATTCTACTGATAATGGTTCGTCGTGGGTTTCCGCAGGATTTTCTGGCGACGTGGTTTTATTATTGAATTATAACGGCGTTTATTTATTTGCCGGAACTGCAAATGGACTTTTCGCCTCGTCTGATAAAGGCGCAAACTGGTATTCCGCAGGTTTTAGCGGAGCTACAATTAATGATCTGGCTTTTTATGGAACGGACGTTTTTGTTTCAGCTGTAGGGCTTGGCGTCTATCATTCATCCGACGGAGGTAAAAACTGGACGGCAATAAATGAAGGAATTCAGAATTACGACGTTACGTCGTTATATGTAAGCGGGGCTAATTTATACGCAGGCGCGTTTGGCGGCGGCGTTTGGAAACGTTCGCTATCTGAAATTACCGCCGTAACTAAAAATACTGATAATTTAGTCCGTTCTTATGCGTTAGCGCAAAATTACCCGAACCCGTTTAATCCAACTACGACTATCAATTATCAGCTGCCAAAGAATTCTGAAGTCAGTTTAAAAGTATTTAATATGCTTGGGCAGGAAGTTATGACTCTTGTTAACGGATATATGGAAGCCGGAAGTCATACAGTAAAGTTTGACGCGGGTAAATTATCAAGCGGAGTATATTTTTACAGACTTGACGCCGGAAGCTACTCGCAAAGCAGAAAAATGATTTTAGCGAAGTAACATTTTTTGTATATCGTAAATTTTCTTAAGAGCTCCGCCCAAAATGCGGAGCTTTTTTGAAGTTAAATCAAGGTTTTTGGCTGACGACGACATTCAGCTTGGGAAGCTGACATAATTACAGGATATAAATATTGAGGCAATACTTACTTGGTATTAGCTGGAATAACATCAAGATACAAGCATATATAAAGATTTAGGAAATGAATATACAAAATAGGAAAAGTTTAATTTGCTATATCCATCATGCTCCCTCCCCAAAAAAATACGTCTAATCGTAATTAATTGTCCATTTTATTTATATTTTAAAATATAAAATAAAGAACTATATTTGGGCTAAAATAAAAAGATAGGTTAATATGATATTTAGACTTGGCGAATTGTTTTGTGGCCCAGGCGGACTTGGATTGGCAGCAAAGCTTGCTAAAGTATATACGGCAAATGATGTTTTTGAAATCGAACATGTCTGGTCAACAGATTATGATAAAGATTCCTGTAATACATATAAGAATAATATTTGTTCAGATAATCCAAAGTCAGTTATACATAAAGACATAAGAAAATTAGATTTCGATATTCTTAAAAACATATCAGAAATTGATGCTCTTGCATTTGGATTCCCTTGCAATGATTTTAGCGTAGTCGGCGAACAAAAAGGAATAGACGGCGTCTATGGTCCTTTATATTCTTTGGGTGTAAAAGCATTGAAAATCTTTCAACCTAAATGGTTTTTAGCTGAAAATGTAGGCGGATTACGCAACTCAAATGAAGGAAAAACTTTCAGTACTATTTTGCAAGATTTATTTGATACTGGCTATTCAGTTTATCCTCATTTATATAAATTTAATAATTATGGAGTTCCCCAAACACGACAGAGAATTATTATCATTGGAATTCGAAAAGATTTAGACATAGTATACAGAGTTCCTTCTGCAGAACCTTATAAAAATGTAGACATAAGCGCTCGAAATGCGATAGAAAACCCACCCATTCTCAGCAATGCGCCAAATAATGAATTGACTAAGCAATCGGAACAAGTAATAAAAAGGCTCAAATTTATAAAGCCCGGTGAAAATGCTTTTACAGCTAATTTGCCTGAAGAACTACAATTAAATGTAAAAGGAGCGAAAATTAGTCAAATATATAAACGACTAGAACCCGAGAAACCTTCTTATACAATAACAGGTAGTGGTGGTGGTGGAACTCATGTTTATCACTGGAAGGAAAATAGAGCGTTAACAAATCGAGAAAGAGCGAGATTGCAAACTTTTCCAGATAGTTTTGAGTTTTGTGGATCAAAAGAAAGCGTTAGGAAACAAATCGGTATGGCGGTACCGCCAATGGGTGCAAAAATTATTTTTGAAGCTTTACTAAAAAGTTTTGCAAAGATAGAATATGATTCTATAGATTGCAATATTCCGCCTTTAGTAAATTTCCAACATCAAGAGCTGTATAATATTTCTTCCAGCAAAGAACAATATTCTATTTTCGAAAAAGAAAAAAATATTTATCCCCAATTAGCTTGTGGTATTCAATGATTATAAATAACCTTTTTAATCGCATTCTTATGGAACCAGCAATAAGCGGTTGCAATAAGCTTTTAATTATTTCAGGATATGCAACATCAGCCATGGCGTTTCATCATTTAAGGGAATTAACTAATATCGGGAAAACAGATATTGAAATTAAGCTAATTATTGGCATGAGTTCAACAGAAGGTATTTCTGTCAGCAATCATAATGGATTCAAACAAATCGTAAATAATTTTGAAGAAAAATTTCAATGCAGTTATCGGACGTCTAATCCACCAGTTCATTCAAAGGTTTATATCTGGTTGCAAGGTAATGAACCGCGTTTTAGTTTTCTTGGCTCAGCAAATTATACACAAACGGCCTTTAATGAAAAAATACAAAAAGAAACCTTATCTGAATGTAATAATACTGAAGCACTAAGCTATTTTGAAAGCATGGATTCTGACTCTATTTACTGTAATCATCCAGATTCTGAAAATCTAATACAAATTTTTAACGATAGAGCATATCAAAGAAAACCGAAGGAATTTCATGAACCTTTAGGTTCAGAAACGATACCGATGTTTCAGCCGAATTTTACTTCCTTGGAAAATGTTACTGTATCTTTATTGGACAGAATTGGAAATATTCATAATAAAGGTGGATTAAATTGGGGACAACGTGATAAAAGAGAGCCTAATCAAGCTTATATTCAACTTTCACCTAAGATATATAAAAGTGATTTTTTCCCTATTAAATCAACTCATTTTACTATTTTAACTGATGATAATAAAACTCTTATATGTACAAGAGCGCAAAAAAATTCTATGGGGGCGGCTATTGAAACGCCGCATAACAATAGTTTGCTTGGTGAGTATTTTCGGAACAGGTTAGGATTACCAAACGGGGCTTTTATCAAAAAAGAGAGCTTACTCAATTATGGAAGAACTGATGTATCTTTCTACAAAATCGACGATGAGAATTATTATATGGATTTTTCTGTGCATTAATGGATAATCTAACTCTGGAACAACGGACAAAAAATATGCGCAATATTCGCTCAAAAGGAACTAAACCTGAAATAGCCATCATGAGTGAATTAAAAAAAGCCAAGATATATTTCTCAACTTATGCTAAAAATATAGTTGGGAAACCAGATATTGTGTTTAGAAGAAAGAAAATTGCTGTTTTTATTGACTCAGATTTTTGGCATAAACATCCAACGAGATTTATTGCTCCTAAAACAAATATTGAATATTGGACAAACAAAATAGATCGCAATCAGCAAAGAGATAAATTTGTTACTAAAGAGTTGAAAAAATCAGGTTGGCGTGTTATTCGAATTTGGGAATATGATATTAAAAAATCTTTATCCAAGTGCATAAATAGAATTTTAAAAGAATATAACAAATAAGATTTTAATATAGTGCCAGCAAAGAAAATACATCTACAGTAAAATAAAGTAAATAATCAGAGCACACAATAACCTAATATACTTTACTTGATTTTTCACCACACTAATCAGCTTTAAATTCGAAATTAACTTGCCTGCTTTTTATAGTTATATGCTGCTTTTAATCCAATCCGAATACTTTAATTTGTTTTATTTATGTTGAGTATTAAAAAATTACTTTCTATATTCTTATAGGAATAACGAATTAAAATAAGCGAGGGACAGGTCCGTTATTTTATGAGGCAAAAACAATTAAGATATATTTCGGTTGTATTAATTTTAGCCGCGGTTTATTTCTTTTCAGCGCGGTTTGGATTAAGTTATGCTGTTGTGCAAAAACAGACTACTATAATATGGCCTCCAACGGGTATTATGTTAGCGGCTTTGTTATTTTTAGGTTATAAATACTGGCCTGGGGTTTTTCTGGGGGCTTTTCTTGCGAATTATTTTACCGATCCTTCTCTATTTGTATCTTTAGGCATTGCCACAGGCAATACCGCCGAAGCGTTAGCCGGAGTTTATATTTTCAGGAAAGTCAGCGGCCGTTTGAATTTATTAGAACGGCAAAAAGATATAACTGCAATAGTAACCGCAGTTTTGATCTGCCCATTAATAAGCGCATGCAACGGAGTTGCAGTACTTGGAATTTCAGGTTCAATTCAGTGGAAAGATTATTTTTCTGTGTGGTTGGCCTGGTATATAGGCGACGCTTTAAGCGGGGGACTGATAGCTCCGTTTTTACTTAGCTGGGGGAAAAAACGTATTGCAAAAGAATCTGCCGACTATAAAAAAATAGTTGAGATGGTCGTATTTATTTTCCTTTTAGTTTTTATTGCCGCTCGAATATTTAGCAGTCAGCATGGCTTGCCATATCTAATATTTCCATTTTTAATCTGGGCAGCTTTCCGATTTAATCAGCGCGGCGCAACGGCTTCTATACTTATTGTTGCGGCTATTGCCATATATAATTCTACGCTTGGGCAGGGGCCTTTTGCAGGCATATCAATTAACGAAGGCTTGATGTCGCTCGGAGTATATTTTGGCATTGTATCGGTAACTATTATGTTTCTTTCCGCCGCTATTAACGAACGGAACGTAAGCGAAACCCGTCTTCATCAGGTAATGGATATTGTTCCGCATATGATTTTTGCAAGGAATAAAAAAGGAGAATTCCTGTTTGCAAATAAAGCTTTGGCTAATTTTTATGGAATGGAAGTAAACGATATAATTTCAAAAAAACAACGAGATATTCATAGCAATAAAATAGAAGCGGAGAAAATTTTTTCTGAAGACTTAATGGTAATTCAAAGCGGGAAAGCGTCATTTACGCCTGATACTAAATTTACCGATTCTACTGGAAGACTAAGAATATTACAGACGACAAAAATTCCGTTTATCGATTATATTTCTGAGGAAACTGCAATAATTGGGGTGGCTGTAGATATTACAGACAAAGTATCTGCCGAAAAAGCTCTTGAAGAAAGCGAAAAGCGATTTAGAACTCTATTCAATAATAATCCCAACGGAATTATTCTTACTGATCCGGATACTCTGACTATTGTAGATTGTAACGATTCAGCATGTATTATGAACGGATATAGCAGGGAAGAACTGATAGGTCAAAGCATAAATATACTGCATCCTGAAAAAATAAAAACTCCTCTCGAAACTACAGATGTTTCAAAAACTGATTTGGAAAAGATAAAAAGCAAGGGCGTGCTTACTATTGAAAGCGAACATAGACGAAAGGACGGAACCGTTTTTCCTATAGAAACTTCAATGTGTATGATTATGATTGGCTCGAGAAATCTTGTGCTTGGCATAGATAGCGACATTACAGAAAGAAAAAAAGCTGAAGAAGAAATCCGAAGGTCTGAAGAAAAATTCCGGAACTTATATGAAAATGCTCCTATCGGTATTTTCCAGTCTTCAGTTGATGGGCATTTTTTAGGAATAAACAAAACTTTATCCGATATGGTGGGATATTCAGCCCCTGATAGTATGATAGCTTCAATGCCAGATATTAAAAATCAACTTTACATTTACCCGAATGAAAGAATTGCAATATTAGAGGCTATAGCTAAAACTGATAAGTTTGTGCGCACTGAAATTCAATTTAAAGCGGTTGACGGAAGAAAGATTATTACTAATTTGTATGCGCGCGCTGTGAAAGATGAAGAAGGGAAAATACTTTATTTAGAGGGATTTGTTGAAGATATTTCAGAACGAAAAGCGTCGGAGGCGGAATTATCGCAATATAGAGAGAACCTTGAAGCGTTAGTAGAAATAAGAACTGAAGAGCTTCTGATTGCTAAAGAACGGGCGGAAGAATCAGACAGATTAAAATCTATATTTTTGGCCAGTATGTCGCACGAATTACGCACGCCGTTAAATTCAATAATCGGTTTTACTGGAATAATGCTAAAGGGACTGGCTGGCGAATTAAATATTGAACAGAAAAAACAACTTGGCTTTGTTAAAAACAGCGCGACTCATTTGCTTGCGCTTATTAACGATATACTCGATATTTCAAAAATCGAATCTGGACAGCTTGAGATTTCGTCTGTTACATTTAACGCCAGGGACTCGGTAGAAAAAGTAATACATGTATTACAACCAATTGCAGATAGTAAAAACATACTTTTGGAATCTTTTATCGCTCCTGAAGTAAACCACATTACAAGCGATGCAAGACGTTTTGAACAGATATTAATAAATATAATTAATAATGCAATTAAATTTACTATGGAAGGATTTGTAAGGGTTGAAACTATAAACCGAGACGGTTATTTATTAATTACTGTTACTGATACAGGAATAGGAATTGAAGAAAAAAATATTCAAAAATTATTTAATCCATTTCAGCAGCTTGATACAGGCACTACAAGGAAATTTGAAGGGACTGGATTAGGGCTTTCTATTTGTAAACGTCTGTTGGAAAAAATGGGGGGGCAAATTAAGGTTGAAAGCGAATTTGGAAAAGGAAGCAAATTTTCGTTTACTCTTCCAATAAATCCGAGGAATGTTATATGAAAACAAAAATACTCATAATTGAAGATAACGACCAAAACCTATATCTTGTTACTTTTTTATTAGAGAACAGCGGGTTTGAAGTAGTCCAGGCAAAAGACGGCCCTACAGGGGTTGAGTATGCTTCAAAAATAAAACCCGACCTTATTCTTTTGGATATTCAACTGCCGGGAATGGACGGTTATACTGTAGCTAAGGAAATACGGGCAAACCCGGAACTTAAAAATATAAACATTGTAGCCGTTACGTCGTATGCTATGATGGGGGATAGAGAACAGGCTTTTGCAGCCGGATGCGCCGGTTATATTGAAAAGCCTATTAATCCTGAAACATTTATCTCGCAAATAACTAAATTCTTGCCTGAAGCCAAAGGAGGCGTTCGTTGAAAAAAGTTCTTTTAGTTGACGATAATGATGAAAACTTATATTATTTAAATGTGCTAACAAAATCTCATGGACTTGAATCCGTTGAAGCCGGAAACGGAGTTGAGGCGTTAGAAGTTTTGAAAGAGAACAAAATTGATCTAATCATCTCTGATATTCTGATGCCGGTAATGGATGGGTTCAATCTTTGCAGAAAATGTAAAGAAGACGATAAACTAAAAAAAATTCCGTTCTTGTTTTATACGGCTACTTATACTGACGATTCCGATAAAAAATTTGCGTTGCAGCTTGGAGCTGATAGATTTTTAATCAAACCAAGCGAGCCGGAAGTCCTTCTTAAAACAATAAGCGAAGTGTTAGAAGAATATGAGAAAGGGGAAAAAATAAATATCCCTCCAGTAGAACAAAACGAAATTATACATGACGAGAAAATTTACTATAAAGATTACAGTCAGACCCTTATTCGTAAATTGGAAAAAAAGATGCTGGATCTTGAAAGGACTAATAAAGAGCTTGTAATTGCAAAGGAAAAAGCCGAAGAGATAAACCGTTTGAAGACGTCTTTCCTTTCAAATATGAGTCATGAGCTTCGTACCCCTATGGTGGGAATACTTGGGATTTCAGGCTTTATGCTAAACGATAGCGAAGATCCATGGGTTAAAAAAATGGGAAGAATTATTCATTCAAGCGCTTCGCGGTTGATGGAAACGTTAAGTACGATTCTTGATTTATCGAGTTTAGAATCGGAAAGCCTTAAAATAAATATGGCTTCTTTTGAGCTAATTAACGTAGTAAAAGATTCAGTTGAACTGTTCCTTAAAGCTGCCGTAGAGAAAGATTTATTTATAAAGACTGAGTTTCAGGTTCCTTATCTTAGAATAGTTTCTGACGAAAGAATGTTCAGAAAAGCGCTTAATAACATTCTTAATAATGCGGTTAAATTTACTGAAGCTGGGGGTATCACTGTCGCTGTAAAGATGGAAGAGGAAGGAAGCGTTAAAAATGTGATTATAAAAATTATAGATACAGGTATAGGCATTTCACAAAAAGATCAGCAGAACATTTGGGATGAATTCAGGCAGGTGAGCGAAGGCTGGGGGAGGCATTACGAAGGAACAGGGCTTGGTTTAACTATTACTAAAAAGATAATTAACAAGATTAGCGGAGATGTTTCTTTGGAAAGCGAAACAGGAAAAGGAACGACTATAACGTTTAAAATTCCGCTAATAAATAATGAATTATCCGCTTATTTTGAACAGCTTGAGACTCCATCAGAAAATTATGCCGTTCCTGCCATTCCAGATATGAAAAAAAGTCTTCTTCTTGTAGATGACGATTTTGTTAATCTGACTGTAATAAGCGACTTTCTAAAAAATCACTATGCGGTCGATTGCGTTTCAAACGGAGCCGATGCAATTAAAAAAGCGAATGAAAAAAAATATTCGGTTATTCTTATGGATATAAATCTTGGCAAGGGAATGACCGGGATTGAAGCGATTGAAGAAATTAAGAAAAATCCGTATTATGCCGCGGTTCCAATTGTCGCTATGACTGCATATGCAATGGAAGGGGATAAAGAAAAACTACTTGAACAGGGCTGCACTCATTATATTCCCAAGCCGTTTGAAAAGAAAGATCTGCTTAAGTTTATGGAAGGAGTTAAATGACAAAAAAATAAGAAGAGACGACAAAAACGAGGATATTTGCCATCTCTTCTTTAGCTATTACTATAAGGAGGAAACTCTAATTAAAAACCTTCATCATCCGGAGGAGGCGGAGGAGCGCCTTGATCGCCGCCGCCACGCCGTTTACCGCGTTCTTTAATAAGGTTTTTATAAATCTCTAATTGCTTATCGTCTAAAATACTTTCAATTTTCTTATCAGTCTCTTTCATTTGAGCTCTCATCGCTTTAAAACGAAGGATTTGGTTTTCTTCTTCATTATCCTGTAACGCTTCCATTTTCTTCTGAGTGTCTTTGAATAAAGAGTCTATAGTCGCTTCTTGTTGCGGAGTAAGACTGAGTTTTTCTTTAAGCTCTTTCAGGTTATTCTGCATTCCGCCTCCAGGACCGCCTTGTGGAGGAGGAGGACCGCCCGGCTCTTGAGACCAGATGCAGAGTATTGGCAAGAAAGACATAAAAAGGATCAACAAAGTTTTTTTCATTTATATTACCTTAATTATTTTTATTTGTTTATGCTCATTAGACACATGCGATTTCTAAATTATTCCATAATAAATATTTTAATTTTAGGGAATAAAATCGTCTTTCTAAGTGTCAAACCGTTATAGAGAACCAAAGTAATGGATTTTATTTGATAAGTATTCCCGGAGTAAAAGAAATCACTGATTCCGAATTGATTGAAAAGGCTAAAAATGGCGATCAATCCGCTTTTGCGGAAATTGTTCGTCGCTATAAGAAAAAAGTCAGTTCAACGATTTATGGAATGTTAGGCAAGTGCGACGAAGCCCAGGATATTGGTCAGGAAGTATTTATCAGATTCTATAATGCGCTGAATAATTTCAGAGGCGATTCTTCATTAAGCACTTACCTGATACGTATAGCTATTAATCTGTCGCTGAATGAGATTAGAAGGCGGAAAATTAAAAGGTTTTTGTCTTTTGATAAAATATTAGAGGACGGAATAGAATTTGCCGATACTAGTATAAGAGACGATAGCGACGAAAAAGAGATTGTGCATAAATCGATTGCAAAGCTTAGTCCCAAATATCGCTCCGTTCTTGTTTTGCGCCTTATTGACGGGTATTCAACTGAAGAAACAGCCAAAATACTTAACCTCCCAAGCGGCACAGTGCTTTCGAGATTAGCCAGAGCGCAAAGTAATCTTAGAATATATTTAAAAGAATATTTATTTTAGCAATATGAAAAATAAAAAAATAGAGCTCTTATTATATAAAAGTTTCGATTCCGAACTTTCAAAAGAAGAATCAGAATCACTAAATAAAGAATTGGAAAGCTCTGACGAGCTTAGAGAACTTTATAGTCAAACGAGTAGAATTAGAGAACTTGCGGCAGATAGCGCTTCGTATGGAATTAATCCATTTTTTGAAGAAATAGTTTTGAAAAAAATAAACGAAGCGTCTACAAAAAACAGCAGCATTCCGGGCATGTCTGAACAGCTTGTACATTCGTTCGCTAAAGTAGCTTTTACTGCAACAATTGTTCTCGTTCTCCTGGTTTTTTATAACCTGAACAAGGGAAACAATCTTTCAATTGAAAATGCGCTTGGGAAAAGTAAATCTCCTATAGAAGTCGCATTCGACCCAACTTTTAATTTAATCTGGACGCAGATATGATGAAACCATCAGTTAAATCTATGTTTGTAATAATTCTCACTCTTGTAATTGGAATAGCTATAGGATTTGAAGTAAGCGAAATACTGCTGAAAAAGCGATTTGAAATGATTCGTTCCGTCAGGGAACCAAATGGTTTTATAAATCATTTTAATGACGTTATTAAACCAACCGATGAACAAAAGGCTACAGTTGACTCAATTATACTGAAATACCATGTGAAAATGGAAAAAATTTCTATATCTACTTTACCCCTGATAAGCGCCCAAATTGACTCTATGGCGCTTGAATTGAAAACAGTACTGAATGATGAACAAATGAAGCGGTTTAAGGAAGAATTTAACAGAATGAAAAAATTCCCTCCGGGACATCCGCCTGACGGCGCAAGACCGCCGGAAGGTATGAGGCCTCCTGATGGAAACCATCCGCATGATGAGCAGGGAATGCCTGCGGGTAAAAAACCATAGGACGGATCATCTAATTAGGTAAGTTTATAGCGGAATAATATTCTGCTATTTTTTTTTGAAATTTAGTCGCGAATAAAAAAAACAGGACGCATACTCTAAAAAGAATATAGGTCCTGTTCATAGGAGAGTATTTGCATTTTTTCTCTCTTTCCCTCTTTGCGAAGGGAAACTCTATACGGTTAGTTCATCCGTCGAATGCCCAAAAATGGAGGAAATAAAATTATCAATTTTCTTATTTGCCGATTCAGCGCTGTTTAAAGGATATGATTTTGCTCTTAACAAGTTTATATGAACTACAATTTGTTTGATTATATTTTCTAAATCCAGATTGTGTTTCTGGATATATTCGTCTAATTCTACAGGAGCTGTTTCAACAAGTTCGTTCAAATTAAAGTATTTATCCGATATGGCGGCTTCTTTTATTCTCTGTCCATAAGCGAGCATCTGCTTTTTACCTTTAGCGTTCATATCTGCTCTGCTAATAATTAACTGCCACAATTCGTTCACGTCAATTTGATTTGCAGTGTAATTAATTAAGTTTTTCATGGCTGAAGCGGATATTCCGCTGTTCTGGCTGTCAAGTATATTTATCGCGTCCGTTCTCACAAAACCTCTTACAATTAGCTTATTAATATTTGATTATCATTTTATCTTTGGTGATTAGACACAGGCAAGCGGCTGTTCATTCCGTTATTAATAGAGAAATATATATAAATATTTTCATTGTATATGGAATAAAAATGCCTTTAATTTGTCTAAGTCTTTAGTAAAAAAGTATTTGAAAATTTTATAAGTGAAATAAACATGATAAATACGACCTACCACAAAATCTGTCTTGTTTGCTTTTCCGCAGTAATTGCTTTTACCGTATTCGGATGTAAGAGTATCCAGCTAAACAGCAAATGGCGAACCCAAAATATTATAATAGATGGAAAAAATACTGAATGGGAGGGGGGCGTATTTCTAAAAGACGCTAACGCTTCTATTAATATTTATAATGATAACGACAATATTTATATCGGCATAGTTTCTTCAGATAAAACTCTTGCAAGAAAAATTATGATGAACGGTTTTACTGTATGGCTTGATAGAACCGGTTCGGACGAGAAGAATTTTGGAATTCATTTTCCGATTGGAATGTCAGATTCTCAACCGCAGGAGATGCCTCAAATGAGCGAAAATCAGGAGCCTCCTAAAGGAATGGGCGAAAGAGGCGGCATGGAAGAGAATATGATGAGAGGCTTTAACGAATTTGAAATTATGGGCGCTGGAGGCAAACCGGAGTCCCGAATTCAGTTTGTTGAAAATAAAGGCATTGAAGTAAGAATTGGCATGGATAAAGATAAATTTCTTTATGAACTGAAAGTCCCTATTAAAATAAAAGGCGATATAGCTTATGCTATTGGCTCCGATACCGGAAAAGTTATAAGCGTTGGTATTGAGACAGGCGCGATGTCTGCTAAGTCAATGAAAAAAGGCAAACCCGGCGGCGGCGGCGAAGAAGGGGGGCAGGAAGGCTCTGATAACGGCGGCGGCGGTATGGGCGGCAATGGCGGCGGCATGGGAGGAGGAGGCGGTATGGCTGGTAATGGCGGCGGACGCGGCATGGGGGGCGGAAGACCTGGCGGCGCTGATTCTGAAAAAGCTCAAGCTCAGCTTAGCATCTGGGCAAAAGTTCATTTAAGTTCCAATAAATAATTTTATATATTCTGAATTTTATAGCTCAGGCTTTTTACTTTAGTAAACGGGTCTGAGCTTTTTTTATACTTTGTCTGTAAGTAATGGTATAAAAAAGCCGCAGACTTGTACGCTGAGTTTATCAAAGCGAAAAGCCCGCGGCTAAAAACCTATATTATGCAACAGACTGAAAGTCCGCTGCTACGAATCTTATTTAAAATTTGTCCCCTCCTTTTTAAGAAGAGACTCAATAATTTTTCCCCCTCCT
>DBTY01000038.1 GCA_002307295.1 Ignavibacteriales bacterium UBA1304 | reverse complement strand
AAAAACTAAGTTTACTCAAATAAAATTTTTGAATGGAATTTTGTACGCTCTTGAATCAACTCTATTTAGAGAGCTTCAAGGGCGTTTTTTTTGATAGTTCTTTTATTTCCCCGGCTATACATTTTAACCATAAAAGCTTAGCTTCCTTTATATAAGGACTCGGATATCTATAACAGAATTCCGGCAAACCGTTATTTACCCCAACAGTAGGAAAATTTTCTAAAAAAGACAGCGCTTGTTTAGCTATAGGAAGTAAGAAAGATTCAGAGCCCCAGGCCAAAATTACTGGCGCGCCAGGATTTAGTTTCAAATATTTCCTGAGCTCTGTTTCTCTTTGAGGATGAAATATGCTATGAGGAATTTCTCCGGAACCAAATGAGAATTGTTCATATAGTTTTTGAAATTCTTTACTGCTGCCGCATCTGAAATCAGAAAGATTAAGTACGCGAACAAATTCCCAATTCATTTTAAGCATCAATCTCATAATCTGATATTGCGCATTATCAGGCCGGGTATTAACGTCTTTCCCCTCCCAATTATCGCCAATCATCCCGGCGGCTTTATAACTGCTTATTTCGTATCCTTCTTCATCAGGTCTTGAAGAACCGGGATTCATCATTATCACTACTGCGTCAGCGGGTTCAGCCGCTTTGCAGGTATTTCTATTAGCGCTAATTTCAAGATAGTTTCTGCACTGAAAAGAATTTTCCCCAATTATCATATTATAAAAATGACTTCTGACTTTGAATTTCTTCTTTAGTTCGTCTGCTAAAATAAACTCCAAATTTCCGCTCCTTTTCAATACGGCAAACATTAAACAATACTGCTTTACTTATAGCAATTAAATAGCTATTCCGAATATCGGCGCAGCTATTTTTTACAACGCCTGCGTAGTTATTTTCACAGAACGATAATAAATAAAGATCGCATAGACATATGATTCTTTTTGCGATAGGAAATTTAAGGAATTAAATTAAAAAAATAGTTAGTCTTTTTTTTAGCTTGAGATTAATATTATTTATAAACTTGCAGCCGTTGTTTTTAATTGCGCAGTTTGAGCATATTGTTTTGCAAAATCAGGATGATTAGGTTTTGAAGCTTGAAACTCTTCAATATTTTCATGCGCTCCTGTTTTCAGCCCTTGTAGTTTTAATTTTTCAGAGAATATTTTAGCTCCTATGGAATTTAGATGCTCAATATCTCCGTAACAGCCTGCAGGCAGGTTATCTGACGAATAATCTAAAAGAGGAATATCATTTAAACGTTCGTGATAGTATTTATAATAAGCTTTTACGTCGCAGAATTGTTTTGCTTCAGAATAAATTGGCGTATTAAACAATAGTATTTTAATATTTCTCTCTTTGCAAAACGAAATTATCTTAGTCAGATACTCAATTTGACGGTCTGATTGTTCGGTTATATTTTTTGATTTTATATTTACTTTAGACCTGTCAATATCTTCACACAATTTATACTTAAGTAAACTCAGGTAACCGCCTAATTCCAAATCGGAAAAAGACAGCTTGGTTTTTTGTTTGTGAAGAATTAACCGGGCAAAAAAACTTTGGTTTAATATTGAGATAAAAAACGACGGTTTGCTAATTAAAAGATCTACGAAGTCGCTTAATTCAAAAAACGGAAAATATTTTTGCGCCCTGCTGTAAATAAATTCATTGCTCAATGTTCGGCGTTCAAAGTCTTTGGTTAAGCTCATAAAATTAAAGCCAAGAAGAACTGTATCTATCTGCGAATTTTCATTTACAAATTTCTTAAGCTTTAGGAAGCTGTAAAAATATGGCTCCGCGCTTTGCGATATGTTAAGATAATTAGTAAGCACAGAATCGTTTAATGCGCATTCTGTATGCGAATCGCCCAGTACAAGCACATTTTTTTTTGCATTTACATGGAATGAAGCCGCGCCCACAACTTTGTATTGATAATAAACCACAATAGCCGCTATAACTAGACTTGAAATAGCCAACGCTAATGATTTTTCAAAAAATATTTTTATTTCGCTTTTCATAATTATTAAAATTGAAAATAAATAAATTGTTTGTTTTGACTAATTCCAAAAAATACTATAGTCAGAATAACTGTATAATAAATGCCCCAACGGAAATAAGCCGGTTTTGAATGCAGCCAGCTGCTTATGCAATATTTATTCTGAATGATATGCATCGTCTCCATACCGATAATTGAAAAGATAGCTACAAACAAATCAACTCCCATTACGCCAAAGTTCAGATTCAACGGCAGATTATGCGTTAGATTGTGAACATCCTGCGGCAATCCCATAATAGAACTTTTAACTACATACAAGCCAACCGCAAGCGATTTGGCTCTAAAAAATATCCATGCAAACGTTACAAGAGAAAATGTTGAAAAAACCTGTATCCCCTTTTTTAGCATTGGAAATTTTTCTAAATAGAAAAATTCTGAAACCTTACGCCGCGCGTCTTTTGTTATTAAACTGAATACTAAATATGTTCCATGCAACGCGCCCCAGATAACATAATTCCAATTAGCTCCATGCCATAAACCGCTTAGTAAAAATGTAACAAGTATAGCAAGGATATTGCCTGCTAATTTGTAATATCTTAAATTCGTTTGTAGCGGCTTGAATATATAGTCCGAAAGCCATGTGGATAACGAAATGTGCCAACGTCTCCAGAAATCGGCAATAGACGTTGCATGATATGGCCGGTTAAAATTTGTCATCAGATCAAAGCCCATGACTCTTGCGGCGCCAATTGCTATATCGGCATAACCGGAAAAATCGCAATAAATCTGAAATGAAAAAAAGATAGTAGCAATAATCAGGCTTAATCCATGATGATCGTAAGGACTGTCATATACATTATCTACAATCATAGAAAGTCTATCGGCTATAACGACTTTTTTAAATAAGCCCCACGCCATTAATTTTAATCCGTCGGTGACTCTTCTATAATCAAACTGATGCTCTTCGCGAAATTGATGAAGCAGGTTCTGAGGCCTTTCAATTGGGCCTGCAACAAGCTGCGGATAAAACATAACATACAATGAATAAATGCCAAAATGTCTTTCGGCTTTTTGATTGCCGCGGTATATTTCAATAGTATAGCTCATAGCCTGGAATGTATGAAACGAAAGACCTATAGGAAGCAGAATAGACAAATACGGAACTGGGTTAGAAAAACCAAAGCTCTGTAATAGAAACGACAAATTTTCGTTTATAAAATTATAATACTTAAAAACGGCAAGAACGCCTACGTTAGCCATTAAACTTAGTATAAGAAACAGCCTGCGTCTCTTCCCTTCGGATTTTTCAATATAAATGCCGGAGAAAAAATCGACAATTATTGTAAATCCTAAAATTAAAATATAAATTGGCACAAAGGTCATGTAAAAGAAACAGCTGCTTATTAAAAGCAAAATCCATCTCTTATTATGCGGAAGTAGATAGTATGCCGTTGTTACCAGTATAAAAAATACCAGAAAACTAAACGAATTAAATAGCATATATTTATTTTATCTGTTACTGTAAATATTCTTCCCTTTTGCCCAATACAGTATTGACAGCGTAGAAATCTTACCAAAGGAGCGAATTTAATTATCTTAAAATTATTTTCGTTATAGCATATTATCGTAAACCAGTTTTAAAAATTTAGCGGACTTATTTTGTGTAAATTAATTTGGCAAAGCCAACCTTGGAAGGGCTATAGAGTAAAAAAAGTTTACTCTCTTATAATCGAAATGTCAGAAATAATTGTTGAATATTGTGGATTTAGATTAAAATTGAGGGAACCCAATAGAACTGGATTTTAGTATATACTCAGCAGACGAACTGTCCGGCAATTGAAATCTTTGTGGTAACTGCCGGACAATACTAAAATTCCTACAATAACGCCCCTGCATGTTCTCAGTCTAAATAAGGATTGATGATAACAACCTTAACTCTTGATTTTTACAGCCCCAAATCATCAAGTTTTTTTTCTTCATACTGGCTATCTTCGCCGGGATATCTTAATATATCATCATACCTGCCAGTTTCTTTTGCCAGCCCCCATATTATACTTTCGCCTGCCGGTACAATATTTTGATTCTTTTGATAAACCTCGTCGGTTAACGCGTCGCTTGCGTTAATTACCTGCCAGCCTTCACTTTTAATTGCTTCAATCAAATCTCCAAGGAATAACGCCGACGTTAAATTGTGATGTAATAAAATACTATGTTTTATTTTTCTTCCAAACAGCTTAAAAGCCAGCGTATCATAAAATTTCGCCCTGTCTAATAAATGTTCAATGTAAACTTTTTTATAAGGCTCTATGCTTTTACCGGGATTTTTCTTCATGAATTCAATAAGCCGCGAATTATAAAACCAGTCGGATGCGTCTATAGTTACGTAACCGTTTTTATAATTTATCTGCTTAAGAAACTCTACCAAAGAATCTCTTTTTTCTTTAGTATCGCCATATTTAAGAAAAGGAGCTCTAAAATATTTTTGATAATTTTTATAACCGCTAATCAGCAAGTCGCAACGCAGAATATCAGCCTTATAAACGTCAAAGCTTACGCTTTTGCTGTTGAAATCTATGTGGTTATATGTATGGTTAGCAATAATATGACCTGCGTTATCCCAGCTTTCTATAATTTTCTTTCCCTCAGGGTTATCTAATTTTTTGCCATAAACATTTAGCATTGCCTGTAAATTATTTTTTTTCAAACAATCCAGAATCATTTGATTCCATTGCTGTGAGCTATAATTTAAAATTCCCTTAGGATTTCCGTCGTCAAACGTAAAACATATAGAAGATTTTTCCTGAGCGAATAGAAAGCAGTTGAAAATGAAAAGCGATAATAGAGATAAAGTCAGAAATAATTTATTATTTATCATAATAACCGGATTCCTAAAAGGATAGATTTGCAATGAGT
The DNA here is from genome assembly GCA_002307295.1 of Ignavibacteriales bacterium UBA1304. Lineage (GTDB taxonomy): Bacteria > Bacteroidota > Ignavibacteria > Ignavibacteriales > Ignavibacteriaceae > UBA1304. The sequence continues at coordinate 167,725 of DBTY01000038.1, read as the reverse complement.
GTTTTTATATAAAAATATTTACGTCAACGCGCTTACAAAATGCAGGCGCGTTGACGTCATTTTTATTTTTGCGCTAAAGCTTTAGCTATTGCGTCCTCTACAAGAGGCTCCATAACCGCATATCCGGCCGCTGTGGGATGAACTCCGTCGTTGGTATATTCAGCCTTCATTCCTTTGCGCGCGTCCGCCATAGACGTAAAATAGTCAAGATAGCCATGTCCGTTTTTATCTGCATACTCTTTAATCATTTTATTCAAAGTAAAAATCTTTTCAGCAGGTTCTAATCCGGGTTTCCATGGATAATCATACGCAGGCAAAATAGAAGAGAGAATGACTTTTATTCCGTTAGCTTTTGCAATCTCGGCCATTGAGGAAATATTATCAAAAATCATTTCAAGCGTAGAAGGTCCCGTATTGCCTGCAATATCGTTTGTTCCGGCTAAGATTACTACTACGGCAGGTTTAAGATTAACTACGTCTTGTTTGAATCTGATAAGCATCTGAGGGGTTGTCTGCCCGCTAATACCGCGGTTAATATAAGGTCTGCCGGTAAAAAATTCGCGATGCAGATTAATCCAGCCTTCTGTGATAGAATTTCCCATAAACACAATTCTATTCTCGCCGGATTTTGGAGCGCCAAGTTTTATGTTATCTTCCTTAAAGCGGTTTAAGTTCGCCCAGTCCTGAGCAAGGGATAGATTCCCCATAAGCATTGACACTATTGACATAACGATAATCAGTTTTAGTTTTTTCATTAATTTATACTATTTATGTTTTATAATGATTCCTTATTAAAAAAGCATTTACTTACAAAATAAACTGTACTTAAATAACTTCTCGCAAAGGCGTTGGTTGCATATATAAAAAATTTCTAATAATTAATATTGTTGTGTAAACAATATAATAAAACGCGCAGAAATTTTCAGTAAAAAACATACAATGAATACTCTCTCTTATTTAGGATTTCTCCAGACTTCGTTTTTAGCTCCTGCAAAGAGATATTTATTATTGGCGGCAAGAGCGCGAACCGCCATACCCGGCACGTCCCAGCGATCCCGGATCCAGTTGGTTCCGTAATAATTTAATCGATAAATTCCCGCTCTCGTATCAGACCCTATAACAATGTTTGACCTCCAAATAGCTATGCATTCAACTTCTGTAGTTTCTCTTAGCCCATACAGCTTTGTCCAGTTTCCGCCATTATTGGTAGAAAGAAATACGCCGTTGAAAGTCCCAACAAATAAAGAATCTCCATTAGCAAGAAGTACGTTAACAATTGTATTTTTAGGCAAATCATTAAAAACAGAATTCCAGCTCGCTCCGTTATTAGTAGAATGATATATCCCATTAAATGATCCGGCAAATATATTTGCGCCATTAATAGCAATTGTTCTGATTATAGTATTCTTCAATCCTATATTAATTTCTTTCCAGTTCAGACAATTATTAGTTGAAAGGAACATCCCATAATTAGATACGACAAAAATATTTGTGTCATTAATAACTATTGTATTAATGACAGATTTATTTAAGCTGCAATTAATTTTAGTCCATTTAGCGCCATTATTAGTAGATAAGAATATTCCGCTTCCAGTTCCGGCAAAGATATTATTACCGCTAATGGCAATCACATTTACGTCCTTGCGAGTTAATCCGTTATTACTTTTGGCCCAATTGGAGCCGTTATTCGTAGACAGATAAATCCCCTCGTCAGTACCGACCAATATGTTTGAATCTTTAACGGTCAGACAATTAACATAACCGACAGAAGACGGTCCATTAGTATATTCCCATTGAGCGGTTAATCTTTCGGAGCCGACTATAAACAGGAAATATGTAATCAAAATAAACTGTAAGTATCGCATTTTGCGCTCCTTTTTCTAAAGAATTTACTTTAATAATTGTAGATTTTTTATCTTCGCAATACGTTGCTGCAATATTCTAAAATATTATAGTATTATTTACTTAACGGTTTACAAAACATTTTTCTAAATCGTTCAATGTTTACGATGCTTTTACATTTTTTAAATATCTTATATTCTTCTGAGTCCTCTTTATATGCTAAATAAGCAATAGTTTTTTCAATGCTGATATAGCCGGATTTTAATCCTATTACTACTCCGCCTCCATCGCAATAATTAGCTTCAATCGGATTCAATTTTGTTATTCCGGCGTCAAGCAATTCGTTAAATATTATTTTCGTTTCTTCTGAACTAAGAATAAAAAGATAAATATACTCCCTACCTGATTCAATATCATTTCTTATTTCCCACCCGACTTTAGTTAATTTTGCTTCATCGTAATCAGGCAAAGCCTTTGGGTATTTACAGCTGTAATAATTATATCCATCTTTGGTTACTTCTAATTTTTCGCTTGAACCGCCAGTTTTCCAGCTTTGCTCTTCCCACGATATGTAACTGATTTTATCCTTTTCAAAATCCTGCGCTAAAAGAACGCTGCAAGAAGAAACAGAAAATAGCACGCAAAAAATAAATATGATATGTATTTTTAGAACTGTACTAACCTGCTTCACAACCCCTCCCTGATTATTTTTATTATCCTATATGGTAACCTTAATATTCAGATATTTTTAATTAATTTACTATGATTTTATAAGTTTTGTTTTTTAACTTAAAAACTCGTTTTACCATACAAATGGTATCAGCCGTTTTGTTTCAGAAATATATTTTATATAAGACTCGCCTAAAGCTTTTATTAAAACTTGTTCTTCGCTTTTCATTCTGATGATTAGAGCTATTGTAATAGGGCTTACTAAAGCTATCAAACTAATCCAATCGGCAAAAAAGAAACCTAGTCCTGTAAATTCCAATAATAAGCCTGCATACGAAGGATGGCAAATGTATTTATAAAGCCCGTTGTTCACTAATTTATGATCGTTCTGTATTGCAATATTTGAAGTAAACATTCTGCCCAGGGTTATAACGGCAGACCACCGAATAACTAAACCGATAATGATTAGAGCTACAGATATTGCGCTGCTCCAATATTGAGGAATGGGCGCACGAAACTGAGCGGCCTGCCTGCCTGAAACAGCCAGGAATATGGCGAAAACAATTACAAGCCAAAGTAATTTCATCGTACCATGGTCTTCAGCTTTGGCGCTTTCTTTTTTTGCCCGTTTCATTAGGGCCAGCATAATTTCTGAAACCGGGAAAATTATTGCAGCTAAGACAAATGATAAACTCATCTTTATCCTTACATAATTAAGTTTTTATTAATTCAATATCGGGCAAATTTTCATACAAAACCGCATAGTCATTATAATTCGTTAGAGCCTCAATTATTACACGCAAAGGCTCGCTCCATATTTCAGGCAAGTCCGCTTCATAGTTGCCAAAAGTAGAAAATGCAAGCCGTTCAACCGGAGGACAAAACTGAGCATCTATCCCTTTTTTGTTTCCTCTTGCGTCAATTCGATACCAGCCGTATTTTTTTAGATAGACTGCGTTCAGGCCATGCAAGCAATATGGTCCGTCTTCCTCAGCAAGAATTAAACGCTGATAGCATAGACCAGCAGGAATATTATTTGCTCTTAGCAAAGCTGCAAGCAAATGACTTTTGGCATAACAATAACCCGTTTTGTATTTAAGAACGTCAGACGCTTTGCAGGTTACAGGATTCATTTTATAGTCTACGCTGTGTTTAATTTCATCCCTTACCCATTCAAAACATTTTTTTGCAATTTCTATTTCGTCATTTATTCCGTTCGATAATTCGCTTGCCAGAGCTGTAATATGCGGATGTTCACAATCAATATATTTGCTTGATGATAAATATTTTTTCATGATTCCTTTTTATCTAAAAATTAAATTATTGCGCTGCAGGGCGTATAGAAGTTTTAGACGAATTTTTGGTCGATTGCTTCATTATAATTGTAATTGCATCATTTTTAAGTTCAAACGACATTGTCAAGTTTGAATTAAAACTAAATGCGCAGTTATTTTTTATATCCTGAATTAACTCTCCTTTTCCGCCGCCGCTTCCTGATACAGTATAACTCTTATTATTTTGTTTTATCTGCAGTTCGTTTAGCACAACAAAATATGCTTTATCAGATTCAATTTTTTTTAAAGTATAATTGCCAAGTAAATTTAGATCAATTGCAAGACCTTTGTCTATTGGAATGCTCATAGGAGTTATTTGGCTAAAACTTTGCCCTATTGCTATTGGCGTATCTGGATATTTTATATTTTTCATAAGATTTTCCAGAAACACTCGTAAGTTTTTTTTTAACTCATCATTTATGCCGCCGCCGCTAATGTTGATATTCGTAAATATTTTTTCTTTAGAATAGTCTCCGTTTATTTTTAATCCTATTAGCGGATTAGCTTTGCCAGTTTCATTTCTGACTCCGTTAATTATATTTTCCTGAACCATGTTTTTTATTTCTGTTTCGATTGGGAATACGCCGTCTTTATTTAATTTGCCAGTTATAACGCTATTCATCGTCGTCTGATGAGAAATTATAGATGATGGGTTTTTTATCCCGCTTTCTTTTAACTTATTTAGCATTTCATAAGACGCTATAAAACTCACTTCGATTTCAGAATTAGATTCAGATGCAATTGTATAAACAGAATTTGGAAGATACTCAGCTTTAAGTATAATTTTATCGCCGGGACCAGACGACGCAAAACAGTATGGCAGCAAAACTACAACAAGTAAAAATATTTTTTTCATTTCTTCCTAATAATGTTTTAATAACAATTATTTTAGCGACGTCATTTTACGCCTAGCATAATTTTTAGGAATTACAATTAATAATTAATTCCTTTTAGATCATGTTTTTTTATTTCTTCTTTCCATTCTTTTTCTATCTCTGTTAACCTTTTACCATATATCTTTTCTATAGAACCGCTGCCTTTTTGCCAAAGCGTTTTAAATTTTTCTATGCCGTATTTTTCATACAGATATTTTACTATGCCGCCTGACTGAGGATACGTTACCATCACTGAATGCGAGTGAAATTTATCAATAAGTTCTTCCAAGCTTAGCAGTTTGTTTTTGCCAAGTAAATAGTTATTTAGTTCATAAAGAGAATAACCGTTCCAACCATCGTCCGAATAAACGGCAAATCCCTCGCTAAGCCAGCTTTCAGCGTTTCCCCATATGTTAGCGGTTATTGTATGATTAAACTCATGACCGCCAATAGCCCTTATTTTAGAGCCTATAATTGCATATACTACATTTAATCTGGGGTATGCAAACGCATTAATTGTAAACCCGGTTAATTCTTTCATTCTCTCTCTTGTTGGAACGATAAAATAATCTATTGTTTCCGGATATTCTTTTTCATCAGTTAATACAAGTATTTTACTAATTGATCTTTTTGTTACATCTTTTATTTCATGCATATCTTCCTGTTTATAGGAGCCTTTGTCAAAATGATATGCAATTCCTTCTACAGTATCTGAGACCCAACTAAAATTCTGCTTATTCAAAGATTTATTTACAGTAGGCGTATAAATCCAATCATATACGGCGCATCCTTGCAGAGTACAAGAAATAATTAAAAAGACAAAAAGTTTTTTCATTATATTTTATCCGCTTAGATATTTATTCAGTAATTTTTTAACCGAAACAATTTGCTCTACATTAAATAATCAATTCCCTGCGCGTCGTACTTTTTAATTTCGTTCTTCCATTCTTTTTCTATCTCCGCTAAACTTTTGCCATATATCTTTTCTATAGAGCCGCTTCCTTTTTGCCAAAGCGTTTTAAATTTTTCTATGCCGTATTTTTCATACAGATATTTTACTAAACTTCCTGCCTGAGGATAGGCAAATGCTGTAGGATTTGATTTGAACTTGTTAAACAGATCGCTTATGCTTAACAATTTGTTCTTGTCTAAAAGATATTTATTTAACTCATGAATTTTATACCCGTGCCAATTATCATCGGAGAAAATGGCAAAACCTTTTTCAAGCCAAACATCGCTTGTTCCCCAAAGATTACCGACAATAGTATAATTAAACTGGCGCGATCCGTTGATTTTGCCGTCTTTGGCTATTACTGCATAAATGATATTGTCCTTTTGATATGCAAACGCATTGCCGGTACGGTCTGTTAATTCCTGTATTTTGTCTTTTGACGGCGTTACAAAAAAGTCTATTGTCGCAGGATATTCTTTCTGGTTAATTAAACTAAGCGTTCTTTGAATGGATTTCTGCATATAATTTTTAACCGCCTGCATTTCTTCCTTGGAATAAGAGCCCTTGTAAAAATGATAAGCCACTTTATCGGTAGTATCAGAGACCCAGCTAAAGTTATCCTTATTCAACGATTTACTTGCAGTTGGCGTAGAGAACCAATCATATACGGCGCAGCCTTGTAAAGCAATGGAAACAATTAACAATACAAATAGTTTTTTCATAATATTTTATCCGTTTAATTTTTTATTACGTAAATAAATTCAAAACAATTTGAACGACGTTATATCCTGATAATTTCTTCGCTTGATTATTTTCTACATACAAACAATTCATACCCTATCGTTCGTCCCCTTGTAAAAATATAAGAGGTTATTTAAGAATAGTTTAATTTAAAGAAAAATAGTTTTAATGTCAGCAGTAAATTTGCCGCTTGTTTTGTGCGAAGTGGTTAAGCGCCAGTTAGCGTTTAAGTCTAAACATAAGCCTTGCTACAGGTTTTTGCATTTGTTGTTTACCCAAATCAAACAGAAATTCCGGAGCGAAATCTGCTTCATTATCCCATGTTACAGTATACGCCTTAACCCTTATTTCTTGAAGGCGGCGGAGTTCTATGTGGTATATCAAACTCTCTTCGTCCAAAACTTGGCGGCGGAGTCGGTTTCTGTAGCGGAGCCGGTTTAGGAGCTGGCGCAGGTTTAGGCGTTGGCGTAACAACCTTTGCGGCGTCTTGTTCATTTTTTAAATTTTCGTTATTCATTTTATATTCTTGCTATTAATATTTTCATAAGTTTTGTAGATCAAATCTCAATGTTGCGTAATTTAAATATATATTCTTGAAGCTTCTATATTATTTATACTAAATTATTCTTTCTCTCAAAGTTACCTTTTATTATGAGGCGACACGATTTATATCTATAAAATATCAATTATTTAGATTCCATTCTCCTCCACCGTATATAATATGAGAAACAATTACTATAGTAACAATGCTCAAAACACTCCACGGCTAAATAATGTAATTAGTTGTATGTCTCAAGCTCTTCGCATACTTTCATATTTAGATTTTGAACCTTTCGAATAAAATCAATAAATACTGAATTCCCATTTGTATGTTGCATCGTATCGCGCAAATGCAGAAATGCTACAAGCTTGGATTCTGGAGGAGCTTCGTATAAATAATCAATCCTTTTAACAAGCCAGTCACCACGGAGATCTTCTATTGATTGAATTATTGAAGCATCAAGATCACTATGATAAATGTTTAATATTGAGCTCAAATCGGTAACCCCAGGTTTGAAGGTACTTAGAAATAATTGCTGTAATTCTGGACTTGTCTTCCCTAAAATACTAATCTTGTCATTTACTTTATAATAATCAAAAAAAGATTGCTGTTCTAATAATTTTGGCAACTCATTGTAAATATTTGTTATTTCACTTGAGGCAAGCTTTTCTTCTGTAACATTTGCAAAATTCTTAATCTCTTGGTTTAGTATTGTAGACCCTGTTTTTAAATCAATATCAGCAAGAAGAAATGCCCATGGTTCTGCCATACTGTGAATTGAGCGAAGAATTTTAACATAGACTATTTTTTTTCTTTGAGTTTCTTCTTGTTTATGATGGATATTCTGTATCAATGTTAAAATAAATATTGAAGATGCGACAGCTACAATAACCCACCCAAACGCCGTTATGCGCTTTTCATTCCGAGTGTTGCAAGTTATTCCAATAATTGTAGATATTAAAGCAAGTACTGCTAATATGTTTTCCAACTACATTTCCTTTATTTTTAATTACTCGTAAATTATTAATTACTTGTAATATTTACGTACATCATCCTGTAGAAGAATAGCAACCTTTTTAATCGCCAAAATTTCCAGAATAAGTGAACTCATTGTTTAACTTTTCACTGTCCAATAATCTCCATTCTTATTTCTGTTTGAAACTATTTGAGTTTTGTGACAAAATAAAAACATCTTATTTAACTTACCAAAAATCGGTTTTATTATCATCAATAAATTACGCTAAGTTTTTTTTCATACAGTTTGAGGCTAATCTATAAACACAGGCATTGAGATTCCTCACTCCGAAGACTTCGTTCGGAATGACGATATAGACAAATACGGTTTTATTTCACATTAGATTTCTTTTAAAACCAAAAAAGCTGCCCTATGGAGGAGGCAGCCTTTTAAGTATAGATTTGTTTAACTACTAAACATCATAATAAAGAGAATATTCGTATGGATGAGGTTGAAGAGCCATTGGTTTAATTTCTTTTTCAACTTTATAATTAATCCATGTTTCAACCATATCTTCTGTGAACACGTCGCCTTTAAGGAGATATTCGTGATCGTTTTCAAGAGCTTTTAGAGCTTCGCCAAGGCTGCCTGGAGTTGAAGGAACATTCTTCAATTCTTCAGGAGCTAAATCATAGATATCTTTATCTAAAGCGTCGCCTGGATCGATTCTGTTCTGAATTCCGTCTAGACCAGCCATCATAATTGCAGTAAACGCTAAGTAAGGGTTACATGCTGCGTCTGGACATCTGAACTCAACTCTCTTAGCTTTAGGGCTGTTTGAGTACATTGGGATTCTGATAGATGCGCTTCTGTTTCTCTGTGAATAAGCTAAGTTTACAGGAGCCTCAAATCCAGGAACTAATCTCTTATAAGAGTTAGTTGTAGGATTAGTCAACGCCAATAAAGAAGGAGCGTGTTTTAAAAGACCGCCAATATAATAGAGAGCCATTTCGCTTAAGTTAGCATAGCCGTCGCCAAAGAATAATGGTTTGCCTTTTTTCCAAAGACTTGAGTGAACGTGCATACCGCTGCCGTTATCGCCAAAGATTGGCTTAGGCATAAAAGTTACTGTGCGGTTATTCTTTTTAGCTGTGTTTTTTACGATGTATTTGAACATCAATAAACCGTCGGCTGCTTTGATTAAAGACTGATATCTTAAATCGATTTCGCACTGACCGCCGCTAGCTACTTCGTGATGCTGAGCTTCAACTATAAGGCCTGCTTCCTGAAGATTAAGAACCATTTCGCTTCTTAAATCCATTAATGAATCTGTTGGAGCAACTGGGAAATAACCTTCTTTATATCTTGGTTTATAACCTAAGTTTGGACCTTCGTCTCTGCCGCTATTCCACTTTCCTTCTTCAGAATCTACAAAGAAGAAACTGCTGTTTGGCTGAGAGTCAAATCTTACGTCGTCAAAAACGAAAAATTCAGCTTCAGGGCCAAAATAGCATGTATCTGCAATGCCAGTAGAAATTAAATATTTTTCAGCTTTCTGAGCGATGCTTCTTGGGCAGCGTGAATATTTTTCTTTAGTAGCAGGTTCGTAAACGTCGCAAGTTAAGCTGATAGTAGGATAAGCTGTAAAAGGATCCAGCCATAAAGTAGAAGGATCAGGAATAATTAACATATCGCTTTCGTTAATAGCTTTCCATCCGCGGATAGAAGAGCCGTCAAATCCGTAACCGTCTACAAATGAATTAGCGCTAAGCTGCGAAACCGGAACTGTGAAGTGCTGCCACTGTCCTGGCATATCCATAAATTTTAAATCAACAAATTGAATTTTATTTTGTTGAACATATTTTAATATTTGATCGATGGGCGTGAGGTCTTTTGCCATTTTAGAACTCCTTTTTGTTTATAGTTTTTCGATTTCCAATTTTGTCGTTTCTTTTAAAGTCGATAGTACAAAACTTGTTTTTGTGCCGCTTACTCCCGGCCAGGATTGTATATCGCTAAGTAATCTTTCCAAAGCTTCCGTATTTTTAACAACCGCTTTCATTATGTGAGAACCTTCCCCTAATACAGAATGACACTCAAGTATTTGAGGCGTTTTATCCACTTTAGCCTTAAAGGCTTTGTAATGTTTAGACGATTCAATTACGACAAATATAAATGCCATAATATCTAACGCAAAAGCCTTTCTATCGACCTTTGCATAGTAACCCATAATTACCCCTTTTTCTTCCAACTTATGAAGCCTTTCGCTTACCGAAGGAATAGACATGTCTACAGCTTCCGCTAATTCGCTTCTTTTTGTTCTTCCCCGTTCCTGAATAATGTTCAAAATCTTAATATCTAAGATATCTAGCATATAATGCCTTATTAATTTAGGATTAATCAATAATTTAACTACAAATATAAAGTCTTAATATTACATAAGCAACATATTTGAGATTGCACAATGTAATTTTTTTAAAAATTAAGTCTATCTGACTATCCCGTAAGGGGTGAAAGAAAGGTTTTGACGCTTAATTTCTTCAAACAGCCTTAAATTTTTAAGCGGTCGGTCCTGAAGTTTGTGATAAAGATGATATTGTATTGCCATATAATTTAACGAACTAATTTCGACGCCAATAAGACGCAACCTGTATTCTACGTCGCTGTCTTCTCCAACAGAAGCCGCTTCGTAGCGTTCGTCAAATCCGTTAATTCTTAATATATCCTCTTTATACAGTGAAAAATTGCACCCTACAACGCCTCTGCGTTTTTTATTTAGTTGTTTTCGTAAAAACTTATTTTTTATGTACAGTCCTTTTTCTACGTCTACAGAATTTCCAAACAAACCGTCATAAACAAAGCGGAGATAATGGTTCTCAAGATATCCGTTTCTTATTCCGTCTTCTGTAAACAGGCGTGTCATCTTCTCAGAAAAATTAATTCTTCTGCCGGTAAGGCATAAATTTTTTCTGTTATTATTAAAATGCTCAGCCACAAATTCTCTGTGAGGAACGCAGTCTCCGTCAACAAATATCAGATATGCGCCTTGCGAAGCGGTAATTGCTTTGTTCAGAATTTTATTTTTCCTAAAACCTTTATCTTCATGCCAGATATGGCTTATGCAAAAGGAATAATTCTTTAGAATTTTTTCTATTTCATTAACGCTTTGCTCGTTTGAACCGTCATCGGCAAGGATAATTTCAAAATCCTGTTCTGTCTGACGTTCAAATCCCGCAAGAACAAATTTTAGATACTCAATTTTATTATAAATTGAAATAATTACTGATACTTTTGGCATTAAACTTTAATTTTTAAGGTAAAAACCGGAGCCTGATATTTCATTGAAAAAAATATCAGAATAAATACGACGCGCCAAAGGCAAGCGAGAATGTTTCATACTTATCGTCATAAGTAAACGATTTTCCAGTCAGCGGCACATAAGTTACGGCTCTTTTCTGAAATTTGTAATTGCATTCTCCTCTTAGCGCAATTTGGGAATTTAGTATATACTTTACTCCCATTCCAACGTTAACTATTCGCGTATCAAAATTATCCTTTCCTTCAATAAGAGATTTGCTTGTTGAAGAAAGAATTATAGAATTAGAAATTCCATAGCCCAGTTTAACAAAAAAAGCGAAAGGAGAATTTCTTCTCATTTTTGTGTAGCAAATATTTGCAATAAAAAACTGCGCGGGAGAATTATTATCTATAGCAAATATTCCCAATTCAGGCTCAACCGAAATTCCGTCTAGAAAATAATAATCGGCAAAAAGAGTCAGAAAAGTAAAATTGTTCGTTGAATAATTGCCGCTGTAATTAGAAGAGCTGCTTTCGCTTAAAGAGCCTAAACTGCCGCTTAGCCCAACCTCGTAGTTGTCCTTAATAAACTGCGCGTTAAGCTGCATAGCCGAAACGACTATGATTATGCTTAAAAGCGCAATTGTTTTTACCGCTATATTAAATTTTAAAATCATTATATCAATATATAACTTTTTAATATTATTTTCTAAACGTAAATACAGTCAAATTAAAAAACTGCCTAAAAAATTAAGCCGCATGTAAGTCCATGGGCAATTAATTTAGAATTAGCGCCGTTTTATTTTTTTTCGTATTTATCTTCTAATTTTTTCAGAGTTTCAATTTTTTTATCAAGAACTGCGTTTCTTTCTTTTAATTCGTTAATCTTTGCGTCTAATTCGCCTTCATACTCCGATTTTTCCCAATATCCTCGTTGTTCAAAATAATTTTTAAACAGCCAGTTATGTTTCAAAGCTTCCATATTTTCGGCAAAGCGGGACGCGCCTTTTTTAGTTTCTTCGGATATTTTAACTACATTATTAAGTATAGCCACAACAGAAGTGTCATATCCGCTTTTTTCGCTAATCATCGAGCCCAAAAGCCCCTTTCCGCTTCTTATATCTTTTATAACGCCGTCAACATCGGCTACCGCTTTATCAACATTGCCAATTACAGACTGTACTCCGTTGCCTAACGAATTTATTATGCCGGCAAGTTCGTCCATTTTGTTTGTAATAGCTCCAAGGCTTTTATCAGCGCTATTAATAAGCCTGTTTGTATTGTTATATAAATCGTCGTTATTAATTAATTTACCAACGGAACCCTCGCCGTTATTAACTTTGTAAATAATCTCAGAAAGATCTTTCGTCATTGCTTTTGTATATTGAAGCGTGCCCTGGGTTTCTTCTATAATAGCCGCAAAACCAATTGATTCTTTTGCCAAAATATATCCGCCTTCCTGCACTTCGGGAGCTGAGCTGCTGCCGACCTGAAGGACTAAAATTTTATTTCCAACTAAGCCTTCAGTTTCTATAGAGGCTTTAGAATCGGTTCTTACAAATTTATGAATTTCATGTATCAGGCGCAGAGTAACCTCAACTTTGCCGGAAGCGTCTCCAACAATCCTGATATCCTTTACGCTGCCCACGTCAATACCGCTAAGGCGAACCGAAGCTCCGGTTCTAAGCCCTTCAACGTTCATAAAATATGTTTTTACAGTAAATGTAGACTTGAACATCGATTCTTTATTGCCCAGCATAAATATTCCAATTACCAGAATCAACGTTCCAATAAATATAAAAATGCCTAACCTCACTGTGCTCATTTTATAACTCATTTAACACTCCAAATAGATTCAATTGCACTTACTAATTAAAAAAGTTTTTCAGGAACGGATCGTTAGAAGAAGTCATATCTTCAAGGTTCCCTTCAAAAATAATTCCCCCGTCTTTTAACATAACCGCGCGATCTGCAATAATTTTTGCGCATAGCAAATCGTGAGTGACGACTATCGAGGTCATTTTTAGTTCTGTCTGCAAATCTATAATAAGCTTGCTTATTTCTTTTGCAGTAATAGGATCAAGCCCGGTAGTCGGTTCGTCATAAAGCATCAGCTTTGGTTCGGTAATTATAGAACGGGCAAGTCCTATTCTTTTACGCATACCGCCCGATAATTCCGAGGGCATTTTATCTAAAGCTTCAGAAAGAGAAACCCGCTCCAAAGCTTTAAAAACTTTTTCGTCAACTTCTTTTTGCGAAAACTTAAAATTTCTTATTAACGGAAATTCCAGATTTTCTCGCACAGACATCGAATCGTACAAAGCGGCTCCCTGAAACAGAAAGCCCAAATCTTTACGCAATTCATTCAGCTCCTTAAGATTAAGCGAAAGCGTATCGACGCCGCCGACGTAAATTTCGCCTCCGTCCACATCTAAAAGACGAACCAGGCACTTTAATAAAACGCTTTTACCAGTGCCGCTTTTGCCAAAGATGACTAAGTTTTCGCCGCAATCCGCATGAAGCGTAACTCCGTCAAGCACTTTGAAATCTTCAAAAGATTTCCGGATATTTTTCATTTCAACTTTTAAACCGGCCATAACCACACCGTAACCTTTACAAGAACCATATCAAAAAGTAAAATTAATAAAGAAGAAAGCACTACGGAAGTCGTAGACGCCTTCCCCACTCCTTCAGTTCCTTTATCGGCAGTATAGCCTTTATATGAGCCAACCACGCCGACTATAAACCCGAAAACAAATGTTTTAAGTAGCCCCGGCATAACGTCTACAAATGTAAGAGAGCTGAAAACAGAACCCATGTAATACTCAAATGTAAGGTTCTGGCTTAGCATCAAAGCCACATAAGCGCCAAGCAGCGCTAAAAAATCTACGAAGACCGTTAACAGCGGCAGTATAAGCGTACAGGCAATAATTCTTGTAACGACTAAATATCTGAACGGGTTAATAGCCGAAACTTCCATAGCGTCTATTTGTTCCGTTACGCGCATAGAGCCTAATTCCGCGCCTATGCCGGAGCTAACTCGCCCGGCAAATATAAGAGCCGTAATGACAGGCCCCAGTTCTCTGCAAACCGAAATAGCTACCGTGGCAGGCAGAAACGCTTCGGCTCCAAACCTCACCATAACAGGAAGGCTCTGCAAAGCGAGCACAAAGCCTATTATTATTCCGGTAATGCTAACGATGGGGAGCGTTTTTACGCCAAGCTCGTCCATGTGTTTTTTTATTTCCTTAAAATCGTATGGGGGAATAAGGAAATTTTTAAAAAACATCATCGAAAAATTAGTAAGACCGCCAATGTTTGAGAAAAACTCGCCAAACCTTTTTCCGCTTACTGTTTGTTTTTTATCGCTCAAATTTTAGCCTAAAATATTTTTATCAAAATGCATTTGCAATATGGTTAAGTTTCTTTTTACCGTTTTCATCATATAAAATTGTCACCACGTCAAAACGGCAGTCAATTTCTGAAATTTTCTTCTCGTAAAGATAAGCATTTGCCAGCTTTTTTATTTGATTCATTTTACTTTTTGTAATTGCATATTCCGGCTCGCCATAGTTAAGGTTTTTTCTGGTTTTTACTTCCACAAAAACCGTTACGCCGCCGTCTTTAGCAATTAAATCAATTTCGCCCATCCGGCCAAACCGGATATTGCGCTCAATAATTTCAAATCCGTGTTTTTCAAGATATTCCGACGCAATCTGTTCCCCTTTATCTCCTACTTTTTTAGTATCCAAGCTCATACTGCCCACCCTGAAGAATTTTTCTTAAAAATGTCTTTCGATGATAAGGAGTAATTCCGTATTTTTTTACCGCCTGAATGTGCTCCTTAGTAGGATACCCTTTATTTTGAGCCCAGTTATAAACCGGATACTCGGCGGATAATTTTTCCATTATAGCGTCTCTTGTCACTTTTGCAATAATTGAAGCCGCGGCAATTGCAAAGGATTTTGAATCTCCTTTGACTATAGATAAAACATCAGAAGGATGCGCAAAAACTTTATTGCCGTCGACCAATATCAAATCGGGGACGAGCGTTAGCTTATTTACCGAATTCTTCATAGCCTTTAACGAAGCCTGTAATATATTTATTTCGTCTATTTCTTCCGGCGAAATAACATCATATCCGTATGTTAAAGCCCTGTTTTTAATTTCAGGGAAAAGTTTCTCTCTCGTTTTAGCCGATAATTTTTTGGAGTCGTTTACGCCTTCAATAATTACGTCTGAGGCAAAGATTACAGCGGCAGCCACTACCGGCCCGGCAAGAGGCCCGCGTCCGGCTTCATCGGTTCCCGCAATAATCGCTATCCGGTCGTTTAAGAATGAATTATCAAAATTTTTCATACGCCAAAAAACACCGCCGCCAATCCAAGAACCATATTTAGCTTAAGCAGCATGCTTAGTTTTTTTAAATTATTTTTTGAATCGTCAATAAACAAAGACTTTAGAACAAAAACAAATATGGGATTAATTATCAGTATTGTTATTATAAAAAAGACTAATTTGTAATGAGTCAAAAACAGCAGGGCAAACGGCAAAGCAATGGTAACTGATATTACAGCCCTAACTAATTTTTTAGAAGCTGCAAAACCATATTTAACCGGAAAAGTCTGGAACCTGCCAGAAATATCACCCGTAATATCCTCCATGTCCTTTATAACTTCCCGCGCTAAGTTAATTAGAAAAGCAAACGTCGCGGGGACAATTGCGTTGTATACGCCTCCAGCAGCTACGCCCCCATAAATAAAGGCTAACCCTGTAAAAAAAGCTACGGTAATATTTCCGCTCAAAGGGATTTTTTTTAACCAGAAGGAATAGATAAATAAAACAATTGCCGTTACAAAGGCTAAAACAAATAAAATATAACCGCAGTACAAGGCAAGAGCCAGAGCGACAATATTAAATACTGCATAAAGAGCTTTAGCCGCGATTACGCTCAGCGCTCCGTTTGATAAAACGCGGTTTTTATTATTTACTTTATCAACTTCTATATCGTAAATATCGTTAATAATATTTCCAGCCGAATTAATCAAAGCCGCTGATATTGCGGCTAAAATCAACACAGATATTTGAAGATATTGAGTTTTGCAAATATATCCCGCAATTAATACAGAAATGAATGTTATTAAAACATTTACCGGGCGCGTAATTAAAACAGCCGACTTAATTTTAGTCTTTAGATTTATCATTTATTCAAACGAAACTAAACGTTTTAGAAATCATTAACCAATCCAAAATGTATTTTGCCCTGACTAAAAGTATCCCCCTTTGCAAGACCAAAACTAACAGTCATAACGCCTAAGCTTGTTTCTATATTCAAACCGAAGCCGTATCCAATTTTTTCGCCGGAGTATTCTAAGATACTTTTATCAGGCTCTGCTTTACGGAAGTAGTACCCGGTATCAAAAAACAAGAAAGCAAACGAACGCTCTGCAAGTAAAAAACGGTATTCTAGGTTAGACCACAAAATACGCGAACCCATAAACTGGTTTTCGCTATACCCGCGCAAAGTATTGGTTCCGCCTAAAAGATATAGATCGCTCACTTCAAACGACTTGCCCTGAAGCTCTCTGCCATGAATTCCCAAAGCTAATATTTGCTTATCAAATATTCTTAAGAAATATGCAAAATCAATTTTTATCCTTTGCAAAATCACATTGCGCACTAGATCGGCAGTCATAAATTCTGCCGGACCGTTTATTTTTTTTCTGCTGTATGTATACGTATTCAAAAACAACAACCCTTTTTGCGGCGCATATGGATCGTTACGGGTATCTATTTTAAGACTGAGACCGGAAGAGATTGAGCTTGAATTATACACGCTGAAAGTTGAACTGCCGTTGTCTGTAGGTATCACGCTTTCCAAACCAAAAATCAGCGAGGCCGACAGCTCGTCTGTTGTCAGATACTCTAAAGAAAAATCATATTTCCTTTGAACGTAAGTTGAATCCTGTTTCTTTTGGTAGAAATCGAAATTTAGATTCACAGGAAAATTTATCAGCCACGGCTCTAAATATTTCAACTCCATTTCTTGTGAAAGCCGGTCTATTTTCTGCCACCGTACAGAAGCCGAACGCCCCGTTCCAAGAAGATTCTTAAAACCAAGATTTACAATGCCAGTTAAATAACCATCCTGATTATTGCTTGCCGGCACATAGCCGATAACGCCGTCAAAACTATTTGTCTCTTTTTCTTTTACTTCAATTAAGAGGACGCCTTCTTTTTTTGAATTGATATAATAAGTAGGCAAAGCTACCGGGTCAAAAAATTTAAGTTTGCTAAGTTTTTCCGGAATTTCTTTTATCCGCAACTGCGAATATTTTTCTCCTTTGGAAATATCAATTGCCCGAAGAATTACGTAATCCTTTGTATTCTTATTCCCTCTTATCTCAACTTTATCAAACCTGCTTTCAATTTCTTTATTTAGACCGATATTTACGTCTACATAATGTTTATTTACGGCCGAATCAGTTGAAAAGTAAAGAGACTTAAGCTGAATTTTAGCGAACGGGAAACCGGAATTTTCGTATTTAGTTAACAGCTTTACTATAGTATTTTCCAATTCCTGCGAATAGAATATCTCCCCTTCCAAGAAGCTAAAATATGGATAAGTTTCGTTATAATCGGTCGAATCAAAATTCAGCAGATGTATTTTTTTTATATAAGTTGGCGTTCCTTCGTTAACCGAGATTAACAAAACGATCTTAGTTGAATCAATTTCTTTTTTTTTAACTGCAAAGGAAGCGTTATAATAACCTTTAGTTCCAAGGTTAAACGCTATTGCCGATTTCAGGCTGTCTTCTATTCCCGCGTAATATTTTTTATTCTGAGCCGAAGCATACCACTCGGAGTAAACGCTTTCCGTAAATATTTTATTCCCTTCTATTTCAATTTTCGATATTGTCTGTGGAAATATCGGGAAAGAGAAAGCAATAAGTAAAAATATGAGGGGGTATTTAAGTCGGAGTAACATCAAGTATTTTCATTTTTTTGCCAATTTCTAAAACTTTTGCATTATAGGCAAAACCGTCCAATTCCTCCTGAGCTATATTACACGCCTCAAAGCTCTTTGCGTTAGCCGCGCCAAGTTTTGCGGCCAGAACAACAGTCTCCTTAAATGTAAGATCATTTTCGAGCCCATAAACAATACCGGAAGTAAAAGCGTCGCCGCTGCCGGTAGAGTCGCAAACGTCTTTTAATTCGTCTCCGGTTATCTGGTAATGAAAATCAAAATTTGAAGCGTAAGTTTGTTTAGCTCCATTAGTAATAAAAGATTGCTTTACGCCTTTTGAATATAAATATTTTAGGAAGTCCGTAATTTCCTTTTCCGAAGCAAGTTTTTTACCTAAAGAGTTTTCAATTTCTTCAACGTTGTTATGTATTACAGTGGGACCTTTTTCAATACACGCGGCTAATGCCGAGCCGTAAGTATCGCAGACAGATATTTTATCGTGCTTTTTTGCAAGCTCAATTCCATAAGGGAAAATTGAATCAGCCGCAGGACATGGCGAACTGCCGGAAAATACTACAATCTCGCAATTTTGAATTATCTTTTCTAATTTTTGTTTGAACTCTTCAACTTCTTCTGTTTCTAATATTTTATTTTCGCCAAAGTATGAAGTAATAGCTCTGGTTTTATCGTCTTTAATTATAAAACTTTCTCTTGTTTCTAATTTAGTTCTGACTGAAGTATTTTTAATATTTTCTTTGAATAATAATTCTTTTATTATTTTCCCGTTCTCGCCGCCGAGTATAGTAAACGCGACGGTATCGACGCCAAGGCGGTTTAGCTGGCGGCTTACGTTTATTCCTTTACCGCCTACTTTTAATATTTCTTTCCCATTTCTGTTTTCCTTTCCAAGAACAATTTCAGAAAAACTCATTCTTCTTTCAAGTAAAGGATTTAATGTTACTGTTAAAACCATTTTAAATTTTCTTATTTAGTTTCTAAATCTATAATCAGTGTCTGTTAATGGAGTTATTAAACGGTAATCTCCAAAACCGTTATAATCTACAAATATATATTGTTTGCTTAACTCATAATACTGCCATATTTCATAGGGCTTAGAGTTATAGTCAAACGGGTGTCGGTCTACATTTGTCGGAGGGCCTAAAATAATATAAACCATTCCCATGTCAGTTCTCCAGCCTTCAGTATATCTTGTAAATTTCTCGTTAGCAAAAGCTATACGGCCATAATATTCGTTAAACAATTCATTTTCTTCAGTAGCCGGGCTTGGGTCTTTCTTCTTCCAAAACTCCATGAACCTTTTAGCTTTTTCCGTATTATCCTTCCCCTCTTTAATATATTTCAACTCAGAGCCTTTTGCAATATATATTAACTGCTCAATTGCCTTATCAAGGTCTTTAATATTGGTTGGAACTCCAGTCCATTGCGATACAAAATTTTTGCCTACATTATCAAGCGTTTCCCCTTTTTCATTTTTTACCGAAACATAAACAGTATATTCGCCCATTGGCAAAGCTTCGGCTTTTATTGTATAAAATATCTGGTTTCTTCCCTTTTTAACGCTTCGCTTTTCGTTAGCGCTAAAAACAGTATCTTTATTTTTATTTAATATTACGTAATTAATCTGCTCGTTCAAAGTTGAATCGGAGTACAGCTCATAAAACAACGGAAGCCCGTTTTTTTGAGTAGCTACGTTGCGCGAAATGTTTGGAGTTATTTTATTAGCGCCTGCGACTGACGACTGACTTGAAACAATAATGAAATCGCTCAAAGCGCTTTTTTTATTGAGATTCCTGACAATGAAGCTATTTTCGGCGAGATATATTTTTTTTGATTCGTTATCTTCAACGGCCACTCTGAAAAAATATTTATCCGGCTTAAGATTAAACGACTTAAGACTTAAGTCGTAATTATTCCTTAAAACAGTTTGCGTATAATCTGAGGCTTCAACTTTTGCAGACCAGAGTTTTTCCAGCGCAAGTTTTTCTTTTTTTTCGTCAAATATTGAAACTGTTACCGTGTAGTTAGCTATAAAACCAGTATCCGTTTTTACAAATTTAATTTCAGGATATGGAACCTGAACAAAAACATCTACGCGGGTTTGGGAAGTGTCTGTAGATGCAAAATTTAGAATATCATGATAAAAACTAGGCTGCTGCAACCTCGCGCTTTTTGTACCCAGAGTTTCTACCTGAGCAAAACAGGCCGAACTATATATGAATAAAACCAAAAAAAATATTTTCATATTTTCTTTCCTTTGTATCATGAGAATTTGGCATAAAGATCGTATTCGTCATAATCATAAACAACCGCGTCGGTAAAACTGCCTATTTCAGCTTCGCCGTCTTTCAGGGCAATTAAAACTTCGCCGTCAACTTCAGGAGCGTCCCTGTACGTTCTTCCAATATAATACTCGCCTTCAATTCTATCAACCAAAACTTTAACTGTCGTATCTATCAAATTAGAATTTGTTCCGGCTGAAATATCCTTCTGAATATTCATCAACGCAGCTTTTCTGCTTTCCTTTGTTTCCTCAGAAACCGGATCGCCCAAAATAAAACTTGAAGTCCTTTCTTCTACCGAGAAAGTAAAAACGCCAAGCCGCTCAAACTTAAACTCTTTTATAAAATCGCACAGCTCCTCAAAGTCTTTTTCGGTTTCGTTAGGATAGCCGGTAATTAAAGTAGTGCGCAAAACAAGACCTGGAATACGTTCGCGCAGTTTATTAATCAGTTCTTTGGTTCTACGCGCAGTTATACCCCGCCTCATTGATTTCAATACGTCGTCAGAAATATGCTGAAGCGGCATATCAATATATTTGCAGACTTTAGGATTATTTGCAATAACGTCAATAAGGTCGTCAGGGAAATGAGAAGGATAGGCGTACATCAGTCTTATCCACTCTATTCCGTCAATACGGCTCAAGCGGTTAAGCAAATCGGCAAGGACTCTTTTTCCATAAATATCTTTTCCATAATCGGTAGTATCCTGTCCAATAATAACAAGCTCTTTTGTATTATTACGCGCAAGAAATTCGGCTTCGCTAACTAACTCTTCAATAGTTTTTGATTTATGCGCGCCGCGTATAAGAGGGATGGAGCAAAAAGAACATGGGTTGTCGCAGCCTTCAGAAATTTTAAGATAAGCGGTATGACTCGGCGTAGTTATAATACGTTCGCCAAGCAGCTCTTTTTTAAGTTCGCCGCCTAATTCGTTAACAATGCCTTCGTAATTTTCCGTCCCAAAGTAAACGTCTACTTCTGGTATGTCGTTAATCAGTTCTTTTTTATATCTTTCAGAAAGGCATCCTGAAACAATAATTTTTTTTAACCCGCCTTTTTTCTTCATCTCAACCGCGTCAAGAATAGTGTTAATCGATTCCTGCTTTGCGGCTTCAATAAATCCGCACGTATTAATTATCAGCGTATCAGCGTTATTAGGATCGTCGGTTAATTTAAAATTATTTGCAGAAATCTGCTTCATCAACCGTTCCGAATCGACTACGTTTTTTGAACAGCCTAATGTTAAAACATGAACTCTTTCTTTTGTATTCATCAGCCAGCTTATATTCTTATTAAATTTTCACAAAATACTTCAGGTATAAAAACACAACCGGAGCCGATACAATAAGCGAATCAAAGCGGTCAAACACGCCGCCATGCCCGGGAATTAAATTTGACGAGTCTTTTACTCCGGCGTCACGTTTAATTAAAGACTCTACTAAATCTCCAAGTTGGCCTACAGAGCCCACAATAACGCCAATAAAAACAGCGTCGTTAACGGATAAAAAATCCAGCACAGTAGCTCTTGCTAATATCATTGAACCGATTGCGGCAATAAAACCAAATACTGCGCCTTCCCAGCTTTTATTGGGACTGACGCGCTTAAAGAGCTTATGCCTGCCAAGCGCGCTTCCTCCAAAAAAAGCGGCTGAGTCGCATATCCAGATAGAAACCATAACTGAAATTATCAGATACGCGCCGCGCTGATAAAAGGATTCATATTGCGCATAAAATTCTCTAATTGCTACAACGCTGCTAAGGAATAAACCTATATAAAAAATGCCAATAAAGGTTGCGCCAATGTTATAAATAGCCGAGCCTCTATTCCTGAACAGCTCGACAAGCGTAACGCAAAGCGCAATAATAAGCGTAAGTTCGTAGTTATCTATAAAGCGCAGATACGAATTTACCGTAAGAGCCAATATAGAAACATACCCTATTGAACGGATTGGGCTGACATGCTTATTTTTTGTCATCTCCGCAAGTTCATGATAAGATATCAATCCTATTATTGAGATGAACGACAAAAAGTAATACTTACCCAACAAACATGCGCCTATTATTAACGGTATGGCGATAACCGAAACTATAATCCTTACGGCAGTGTTGCTTTTCTTCACGAAGCCAAATCCTCATCAATATCTGTGTTTGAGTTATTAGCGCTTTCTATAAATTCTAAAGCTTCCTTAACGTCTGAAGCTTTAACTAAAATTTTTACTACGGATAGGTCGCCCTGACTTGGGAAATTGCTGTCGTCCTGCGATAAGATAAACGCCTCTATGCCGGCGCCTTCAAGATTTGCTTTTACCATTTCTGCTTCATACAGCTGGCTGCAGGAAAAAACGATTTCCATTCCTTCTACGTTTTGTTCATCATCTTCCTTAAGTTCTGCTGTCAGATCAGCCCCGCAGTCGGCGCATTTTGTAACGCCTTCAACATATTCCGATTTACAATTTGGACAATAAGCCATATCGATCTTCTCCTACGTTGTTTTTATTTTTTTATAATAGTTCTTAACTATATTTATATACCCGACAAATAGCAAAGCAAAAGCAAGTAACCCAAAAAGCGGAATTCTTATATCAATCTGCGGAACTACCGTTGAACTTATCAATTCGTCATTCCCAAAAACTAAATAAAGGATTACCGCGCTTAAATTATTCAGGAAATGCAGAAACATTGGAACCAGTATCGACCCGCTTTTATATCCGGCATATCCAAAAAAGAAACCAAGACCTATAAGCGGGATAAGTCCGTACGGATTAAAATGGTATAGCCCAAAAAATACAGCGGTAATAAACGCGCTTAAAAATGGGCTTAATTTAAATTCAAAACTTCTTTGAATAAATCCCCTGAACATCGTCTCCTCGCAAATAGCCGGGACTATCGAAACCACAGCTATTACGAGAACTAAATCCAGAGGATTATGAACTGCTAGTAAATCTCCATAAGTTTTTTCAACAAGATCATTCAACGAATCAAGCGAGGTTTTTAACGCTTTAATCGTCTGATTATATTTTGAAAACTCATTTATATAATAGTTCTGAATATACAAATAATTCTGCAGCAAAAACGATAGAATTATTATTCCTGCGACAAAAAGCAAAATTTCTTTTATGTTTGGCAGTTTTATTCTTAATACAGTAGAAACGTCTTCATAAATATATTTTGTAAGAATCAAAGCAGGTAAAAGTATAAAAAGAATCTGTCCGCCCATAGTCATCAAACGCATTGCGTTTATGGAAGCGTTTTTTAAATCGAAATTGAAAATTACAAGAGTCAGCAAACCCCCGACAATCTGATATAGCAAAAACCCGCCTATCAGTCCTATAAATGCCGCGGCTATGGGAGAGATGCGCGGTTTTATTCCGTGCAAATTTCCTTCCGGCGGGACGTTTTCTGGCGGAATATTTTCCGGCGGATTTCCTTCAGGGAGTTTTTCTTCTTGTCCTTTATTATTTAGCTCTTCCATAAACCGAATATATCTTTGCTGTTATTATTTATATAAAAAATCAGGAGAGCTATAATTATTTTTTAGCTCTTATTGGACCGTTTAATCCTTCGTACTTTGTTAATTCTGCGTCAATTGCGCCGACTACAACTTTTGTTTTTACTTTAATTGGTATTTTCAGATTATCGTTTGTAAGCCAGATAAGAATATTCCCTTCGCTCTTAAATAACCCGCCCTCTAAAACAAGAGGTTCTATTATTATACAATCGAACGTTCCGGCTCCAACTTTTATTGTTTCTTTACCGTGATATTCTACGTCAAGATCGTAGACTTTATCCTTAAAGAAATTCTGCAGATGTATTTTTTCGCCGCGTTTCATTTTTGAATAATCGAAAGTGCGAGTTATATAGAATGCCGAAACAATATCGTTAACATATTTTGGCACATTATATTCGCCGTCGCTTGTTTTTGCCTTATGGCGTCTCTGGTCAAAAAAAGCTGAAAAATCACGCGTGTATTTCCCTTCTCTTACATGCTGTTCAAATCTCCAAGGAAACAAACCCTGAACGTCCATATAAGTTTCATACCTGTCTCTTACCTTATATACCCAGTCAAAATTTGGAACTGAGTTTACTTCAAAAACAATATTGTACGAATCTCTGTTAGACATTTTTTTAATTCTCGGTATGCTCATCACTGCAACTCCGGCAGTAACAAATCCGTACTTAACGTCAAAAGTAAGTCTTTCGCCCGCTTTAAAAGCTTTATTATCTAATTTTCTAAATTCGTCGCCGCTGTATGCCGTTGAAGAAATTAATATTACTAAAATGACTAATAATACAGAGGATAAGCGCTTAAACATTATTTTCTCCGATTTTTACAAGTAAGTTATAAATTTTTCCGATACTAATAAAGACATTTAAAACATCAATGCTTTCCATGCAGTTTGTCTCTTCGCATTGTTTTCTGGTGCAGTTTTGACATTCTACAACTGGAATAAAAATATTTTTTTTATCGGTATACGGCCCCCATCTGTTTTGAGAAGCCGCAAGAATTTTTGGATAAAACCCAATTACATGCTTTCCTAAAGCTGCCGCTATATGCAGCGGGCCTGTGGAATTTGCAATAAACAAACCGCATAAACTTATAAGAGCTATCAGCTCTTTCAGTTCAAATTTACCGGCAAAGTTTTTAGCGTCCGAAGTTCCCACAACGCTGGCGCATAATTCTATTTCGCCTTTTGAACCGGTTAAGATAACGTCGGCGTTTAGCTCTTTAGCTACTAAAGCAATTAATTCCCTGAACTTATCCACTGGAAGATCAATAGCGCTGCCGCCGCTTCCAGGATGCGCAATAATCAAAGGGCGCGTAAGATTAATTCCTTCCGAGCGCAAAACCTCTTTTACTTTTTGCAACGCGTCGCTATCCGGCTGTATTCCAAACGAAGAAGGAGACTTTTCAACCGTATCTTTTATTCCCCACTGCTTAAGCAGGTCTAAATTATACTCCAGTTCGTTTTTTTCGCCATATTTCCGGTGAACATAAACTTTTTTATTAAACAAAAACGAGTACCAGCGATACCCTGTTCCAACGCGGGTTTTTATTCCTAAAAGCAAAAAAAGTAAAGCTATGCTAAATGACGGAGACACAATAAAACACACGTCGTATTTTTTATTTTTAAGAGTTTTGTAATTCTCAAATAAAAAGAAAATTCCGTTTTTTTTATTTGATGAAATAACATCGTCTACATATCTATTGTTTTCCGCAAGCGGAGCAGTATATTCCCTCAACAAAAAAGAGATTTTACACGAGGGGTATTTTTCTTTTAAAACTTTAGCCATAGGGAGCGTTAATACTACGTCGCCTATCCTGTCAGTTCTTACAATCAGCACATTTTCTGGAGTTATCATTTTTTTGAAACAAAGTTATTATTTAAATAAAACCGCCAGGGCAGTTCTACAGATTTTTTGATCCCTATCCTTTCAGATACCAAAATATCTTTTTCTTCCGCCAAAGCAGAATTAAGAATATAGATTTTATTCCCGGTTAAGTCAATGCCGTTATGCGCTCTATCAATGCCAAATGCGCGGCAAATTTTACCCGGACCGTTTGTTAAATTGATCGTCTTCTTTTTATCAATATCTTTAACGCCATAACGGTTATAAGCCATTATATCAGAGCCCTCTACCGGTTCAATACCTCTTAGTAAAACCGCGGCGCCGAACCCTTCTTTGCCTGTAACTACGTTGCAGCAAAAATGCGCGCCATAGGTAAAATAAACGTAAAGCCTGCCTCCCGGCATAAACATTACTTTATTCCGCTCGGTCATCCCTCTATAGCAGTGACATGCTTCGTCATCTACTCCGTCATAAGCTTCAACTTCAACAATTTTCCCGGCAAGCAAAGTATTTTCATCCCGCTTGACAAAAATTTTACCCAGCAAAGATTTTGCTACTTTAATCACATTATCCTGAAAAAAATCGGGAGTGAGTTTTTGGGATTCCGGGTCAAAATTCATTTAAGTTAGAAATTACCTGGGTCTATCTGTTCGTTTATTTCTTTAATCTTAGAAGCATAATAATCTTTTTTTGCCGGTTCTACGGCAATCAGACTTTTATATATCTCTATAGCTTCTTTGTATTCCCCCTGCGAAATATAGATTTTAGCGAGCGTTTCTGAAGGGATGATTTTTTCTTTTACTTTTTTCTCTTCTGTATGCCCCTTTACTTCTTTTTCAGAAGGGCTGGGCATTTTTGCGTTTGATAAATTTTTCGCTACTTCTTCAAGCCTGTCGTCAATATCGGTTTTAGTATCGCCGTCAAACGGTTTTATTTTCCAGTCTGCCAGCTTAAACTCTTCTTCAATATTCTCCTCTTCTGGAGAGTCGTAAGCTGCATCGTCATTTAGAAAACTTTGCGCGCCTGTATTCTGGAATGGGAAACGCTGTTTTTTTATTGTTTCCATTTCCTTTTTATAAAAATCATAGGTCTTAGGCGAGTGGAGCAGCATACTGCCTTCCTGCAGAAATTTTTCTGCAGCGTCATACTCTCCTTTTAATAAAAAAGCTTTACCCAGGGTAATATATGCTGCCGCATAGCCCGGGTAAAGCTCAATACCATGATTTAATATTTCTATAGCTCTATTTAAGTTGTTTCGTTCAATCTCGTTATTTGCAGTATGTACAAATAGCGGAGATTTATTATCGTACTCATAGATTAATTCAACCTTTTCATTTAAAATATCTGTTGATGATTTGTTCAACTAAATATTCTCTATTTTTTTGAATAAGCTTGTTTTAACGAAGATATAGATACGATTGAAAAGCCTACGCAAAACAATAACTGAAATGGCAAAGAAGCCAGTTCAAGAAAATAAATTGAAGCTACTACGCCGACAAAGCAGTAAACAGCCATAATCAATTCGACTATTACAGATAATTCAATTTTTCTATTGACGTATTTTTTATTACTCCATGAATCTTTATTATCTACTACTTTAAACTTAGGAGTTCTGACAAACTCGCTTTTTCTATTCAATAAGCCTTCAATAACCGCTCTTGAGTTATTAACTGCAAAGCCCATGCTTCCAGCCATAAAAAGAGGATATAAAACTATCTTCTTTCTCCAGTCTGTTCTTATATCTTTTTGAGCGTAGAGATAAAAAAGGAACGTGCTTATAAAAGCTAAAATAAATACCGAAGATACGGCAAAGTAAAGTTCGTGCGGTCCGCTGTTTTTAATAAATACCAATGGGACGCTAAGAATTGCGGCTAACAAAATAAACGGATACGCTAAGTTGCATGTAAGATGATAAGTAGCCTGCATCTTTACTCTGAACGGAACCTTTGACTTCCATACGAGAGGAAGAATTTTTTTAGAAGTTTCAATTGCGCCTTTAGTCCATCTGAACTGCTGCGATTTTAAAGCGTTAATTTCTGAAGGAAGCTCTGCAGGAGAAGTTTCTTCTTTTAAGAAAACGAATCTCCATCCGTTAAGCTGAGCTCTGTAGCTCAAGTCCATATCTTCAGTTAAAGTATCCGCATGCCAGTTGCCTGCGTCTACTATGCAGCTTTTTCTCCAGATGCCGCCAGTGCCGTTAAACTGAATAAAGAACCCGGCTTTGTTACGCACATTTTGTTCAATAACAAAGTGACCGTCTAAAGCAAGAGCCTGAGCTTTAGTTAAAAGCGAGTAATCGCCGTTCAGATGTTCCCATCTTGTTTGAACCATTCCAACTTTAGTGTCGCCAAAGAAAGGAAGAGTCTTTTTAAGAAAATCTTTTTTAGGAGCAAAATCGGCGTCAAAAATTGCAACATATTCGCCTTTTGCAATTGCCAAACCTGCTTTAAGAGCGCCGGCTTTAAAACCTTCTCTTGTGCCTCTTCTGATATGAACTATATCAAAACCTTCTTTTTTCTTTTCATCAATTTTTTTTGCCGCAATCTGCGAGGTTTCGTCTGTAGAATCGTCAAGCACTTGTATTTCTAATTTATCTTTTGGGTAATCGATTGCGCAAACGTAATCGATTAGTCTTTCGACAACATATAATTCGTTATAAAGGGGAAGCTGAATTGTTACATTACCTTCTTCTTTTAGAGGATTAAGAGGCACATTTTTTACGTCTTTGGTTTTTCTATAGTAAAACAACATAGTAAAACCATGTAACCCGAACACAAACAGTATAAAGAGGGAAATGAAGTATGCGATAAGAACTATCTCATCCATTTTATTTTGATCCTTTTATTTTTTTTACCATCCAGACACTGTATCAAGCAGGATATTTTCACTTATATTATCCAATGCAGTCCCGATACCAGTTGCCTTTGTATCTCCCGATGTGGCGTAATCGCCAGAATCGGAAAAATTCTTTTCAAATATCGTTTTTCTTTTAACTAAATCTCTATACACAACCCGCACAGTAATTGAAATTTTTCTCTTCGTTACATTTTCGCCGCCAGTAACAACCGACGGAGCGTCATTATACGAAATTATTGTGCATTCCAATACAGAATTTGCCGAGCTTTTATCTGTAATCCTAAGCGTGTTGTCGTCAGTAAACTTTTTTATAAGTTTATTCGTTAGCAGCTGATTCATCGGCTCCGCAGATCCGCTTCTATCATCCGCTATAGGTATCGCAATCGTCTTTAGATGTTCCGGAACCGACGCGCCTGTAAATGAATAAGAACAACACCCTGCTAAATTAACTAAGATTAGCAAGATAAACAAGTATTTTACGCTTTCATTTTTCATCCAATTTCATACTCTTTTAGTTTACGATACAGCGTTCTTTCGTTCATTTTTAGCAAACGGGCGGCCTGTTTTTTATTATCTTTTGTATATCTTAGAGCTTTTTTAATCGCTTCTTTTTCCACCTCGCTTATTGGCGCTATGTCGTCTATGTTTACGTCTATATTTTTTTCGTCTTTTCCATTGTTATTGTTATTATAAACAAGCTCTTTTAATTCTATTAAATCTTTTTTTATCTCTATTAACGCGCGCAAAATCATCTCTCTATCAACTTCTTCGGTGGTTTTTTTTACAAATACCGGCAGATTCCGCATATAATTATCTTCCGCTTCTCCTTTTGTCATAAACTCAAACGAACTTTCGTTTAGTATTCCGTCTTTATTAAGAGCTATTGCGGTTTCAATGGCGTTTTTCAATTCTCTTATATTGCCAGGCCATGGATAAGTTTGCAACAATAATTCGGCTTCGGGCGTAATAACTGGTTTTGCTATGTTATTCCTTTCGCTGTAGAGCTGAATGAAATGGTTTGCCAATTCAACAATATCTTCCTTCCTTTTTCTTAACGGAGGAATATTTAGCGATACGGCTTTAAGACGGAAATAAAGGTCTGCTCTGAAATGTTTTTTATCGACTTCAGATTCGAGATTTTTATTTGTAGCGGCAATAATACGGGTATCAATATGAGTAACAGTTTCGGCGCCCACTTTCATAAACTCTTTAGTTTCAAGCACCCGCAATAATTTAACCTGAGTAGTTAATGGCATTTCGGCAATTTCATCTAAAAATAGCGTTCCGCCGTCAGCAATTTCAAAATAGCCTTTTCTTGTTTCTGTAGCGCCTGTAAACGAACCTTTTTTATGTCCAAACAATTCGCTTTCAAGTATCCCTTCCGGTATTGCGCCGCAGTTTACGCTTACTAATTGTTTTTCTGACCGGGAGCTAAAACCATGTATTGCCCGCGCAAAAACATCCTTGCCTGTTCCGCTTTCGCCAAACAATAACACGGAAATATCTGACATGGCCACCTGCATCATTATATCTATCAGATCTTTAATCTCTTTGGACTTGCCAATTATGCCAAACTTATTTTGAAACTCTTCTATTGTCATCAGAATTATAAATATATAAACTCAAATTTAACTAAAAAACCGCTCAAATATAATCTATATTATTAATTTCATTTTATCTGAGGCAAAAAAAACATTTTCTTTTTCTGCAAGTTTTGTAAAACATCCGTCTTTTATCAATTTATCGTCAATATGCGTCATATATACAGCCTTTGGTTTTGCAAAACTAAGATATTCAAAAATATCATCCTGCATGATATGAGTAGTTTCGCATATTAGATAGTCTATTTTTTCATCCTTAAATAAATACAGATCGTCTTTTCCGCCCAGGTCGCCTGTGTAAAAAACTTTTTTGTCTTCAATAAAAAATAAAACGCTGTTTGAAGATAAACTCAGGTCTCCGGCTTTTGCAAATTCAGAGTATTTATTAAGATGCGAATTTTGTTTTGTGATAAATTCAAATGAAGAGCTTACTGAATATTTTTCATTATTTTTAAGAGGAACAATCTTAATTTCAAAATCTAATTTTTCCTGAAAGATGTAACTTTGTTTTAAGAAAAGTTCTAACGCTTTTACAAGAGTTTCATTTAGCAATATACTAAGCGGCTTTTTCCGTTTAGCCATTTTCATTTGTGTAATAAGCGTCGGCAGCCCGTTAAAATGGTCCGAATGAGCGTGCGTAATAAAAATAGCGTCAAGCTGAACAGGTTTAATTTTAGATTTGATTAACGCGCGCGAAACCCCGTCCCCCGCGTCTACTAAAAGCCTCGTCTTTCCGTATTTAATCATAATTGACGAGTGAGAACGTTTCAGATTTACTTTTCCGGAACCTGTGCCTGCAAAAACTATTTCCATCTGTTTTTTTTCTCAGAGATTAATTTTTAAGAGCCACAACACGCCCTTCGAGCTTATAGTCTTTATTTATCTTCGCAAGAACTTCTTCAGCTTCGGCTTCGCTCTGGAACTTACCGACGTAAATTACATAAAGCGACGTTCCGCCTAACGACCTTTCTTTCATATTTGTTTCGTAACCGAGTTCGTCAAGCTCTGCGCAAAGGCTTATAGCGTTATCTTTATCTATAAACGCTCCGGCCTGAATTGTATGCGTAAAAATATTTTTTGAAGGAATATCTGATTTATTTTGAAAATTCGGATCGGCAGTTTTTATATAACGGGATTCCGGATATGAAGTTTTTAGTTTTTGAAGATATCTATCTGCATTTGAGTACAGCCCCAACGCATAATAATAAGAATAAATGCGGAATAAAGCGGCGTCTGCATACTTTGAGTCCGGATATTTATCCACAAGCAATAAATACTTTGTTAAAGCGTCTTTACCATCTGTGGTTAATACCCCGTCTAAAAAAAGCGCAGAAGGAGAATCGGGATATTTTTTAAGCAGACCTTTCAGGACTATTTTTGCGCTGTCAGACTTCCCCTGTTCAATTTTTTTCAGACAGTTTTCAACTTCTCTTTCCTGCGGAAATGCAACGCAGGAAATAAAAACAACGGTTACGGCAATATTTAAGAAGCTAAGCTTCATACTATTAAAATTATTTTATTATATGTTTAAGCCGTCAGCGCTAAATTATCGCTGCGCGGATTTACTTTTTCAATAAAATCAGCAAACAAAGTGCCCGACGTTCCACGGTTTATTTTTACTCTTAAGTAGTCGCCTTCGCTTACGCCTTCCGTCACTGGAACAATTACAAATTTATTAGAATCGGCTCTGCCGGCAAAAAACTCGTTCGACTTTTTGCTGCGCCCTTCAATTAAAATTACTTCCTCTTTGCCAATCATCGACTGGTTAATTTCTAACGAAATTGTTTGTTGAAGATCAATAATTTCCTGCAATCTTCTTGTTTTAGTTTCTTCGGCAACATCGTCGTCCATTTTATAGGCTTTGGTTCCTTCGCGCGGAGAATACTTAAACATGTAAGCTCCGTCGTATCTAACCTTTTTCATAATTTCAAGCGTCATCTGGTGTTCTTCCTCGGTTTCGGTTGGGAAGCCGGAAATTATATCAGTTGAGAAAGAGACATTAGGTATTATTTTACGAGCCTTATCTATCAAGCCCAGATAATGTTCAACCGTATAAGTTCTGTTCATCAGTTCCAAAATTCTATTAGAACCGGATTGAACCGGAAGATGAATGTAGTTGCAAAGATTGGGATGAGATGCAATTGTATATAATAGCTTATCGGAAATATCCTGAGGATGCGAAGTAGAAAATCTGATTCTCATTGTTCTATCGACCATCGCCGCCGCAGATAAAAGGTCTGCAAAATCGGTTCCGCCATCAAGATAAGAATTAACGTTTTGCCCAAGCAAAGTAATTTCTTTGAACCCTCTATTGGAAAGCTCTTTAATCTCGTTTATTATGGAGTCTAATGCGCGGCTTCGTTCCCTTCCGCGGGTAAATGGAACTACGCAATATGTGCAAAATTTATCGCATCCGCGCATAACGGAAATAAAAGCCTGCAAGCCGTCTTCTCTGTAAGGCATAATATCGTCATACGTTTCTGTTCTGGAAAGCTTTACGCCAATTCCTTTTTCGCCTGCAAAAGCTACGTCGATATAACTGGGGAGGTTCCTATATTCGTCTGGTCCTACTACAAGATCCACTACTTTTTTATCTTCAACAAGTTCGTGCCGCAGTCTTTCAGCCATACAGCCAAGAACGCCAAGTATTAAATGCGGCTTATCCGCTTTTAATGTTTTAAGGTTTCCAATTCTGCCATATATTCTTTGTTCGGCGTTTTCTCTAACGCTGCAGGTATTTAGTAGAATAACATCAGCGCATTCAGCTTTTTCTGTTATATCATATCCGTTACTTTTTAAAATCCCTATCACAATTTCGGTATCCGCCAGATTCATCTGACAGCCATAAGTCTCTATATACACACAGTTATTCTTCATATTTCCCGATCATTTTAATTCAAATATATGATTAAAAAGATTCCTTTTCAATTGATAAATAACGGGTACTCGTGAACATGGAAGAAGATACGACAGACCCCTGCGTCCTAAAAGAGTTAATACTTTGAAATAAGATATAAAATTACATTAAACACGATAAAAACTACTGTCCCGGATATTATCCAGAATATCCTCATATTTCTCTGCTTTTCACGGAAAATTTCACCGCCAAGACTTCTTTTTTCTTTCTCTGATTTATCAGCCTTCACAAATCCAAACATCAATTGCTATCCTATAATCTATTATTTTACTGTAAATTACGCATCTCAATATCGCAATTTCTTATTTCATAGCCTATGATCTATATCACGATCAAATAGCGCTATTTCTGGGCGAATCTCTATTTTCAGCTTTTTAACTGTACGGCGCTAAAATGCCTCGAAATGATTCAACAATGCGGTCAATAATATGGTTCCGCCAGTTGTCAAATATTAGTATGAGCCTGGGATTTTAATTATGGTAAGCATTAAAAAACGCAACTATCGCCCCTTACATCCTCATAATACTTTCTACACACAGCGCTAAAAATCACAAATTTATTTTACCTACTAAAAAGCATGCTTAAATAAATAATTACTCTATAGCAAAAATACGAATAATTTTCTCATTAACCAATATCATTTTTTTTGCTTAATATTTAACCGCGGCTGTTTCAACAAAATTGTTGTGTTTGGCAACTATACTGAACAAAGCGAGCAGGGTCTAACTAAACTCCATTAAGGGAGAAGAACAATACAACATATAAAAATTATTTTTGTTAATGGCGGCAATATTATTAAGTTTCAAACAAATAAATGCAGCCGTTCTTACTCCATCTTCTCATGGCGCGTATTTTATGGGAGTAAAACTTTAGTATTGGCGGATTATCTTTAGCGGGAAAGGTAGTTGCGATAACAGTTCTCAAACTTATTGATATACTCCAAAATGGGAGCGGGGTTTTCAGTACTATTGAATGGCGTTTATGATAAGAGCAACCCGGCCATAGCCTGTAATATAAAGGGAAAATGAAAGAACAAATACTTACATATTTTAGAGAATTGACCCGTTGTATTTAATTACTGTTTTAGAAATTTAAAAGGGAATAAAAATGAAACGTTTACCAGGGATTATTTTTGCGATTATTATAATAACATGCAGCAGCTATGTTTGGGGACAAATAAAAATACCAGAAAATAAAATAGACACCTGTATTCAAAAAGCGCGTAAAATAAAATCGGAAAAGAAATATGAGTTTAAAATGGGGAAAACATTTAAGTATGACGAATGTGAAACAGGCGAAGTCACTTCTGCAAATGGAATTACTATAGTAGGGGATGACGTTTATATAGGCGATGAGTTTGAAAACAGTATAAAAAAAATAAATATAAAGACCGGAGAGTTAAAAACCGGATCAAAGGTTAAGCTGCCCTTGGATCAAAGCATATCTGATATAGCATACCTGAACGGTAAAATTTATGCAATAACAAGCGATAAAACGATATTAGTCTTTAACGCTGATTTACAGTTAATAACAAAAAAAACTACTCCCAATTATGGAATTGCACAGTCAACAATTTTATATAGCGATAATGATTCGCTTGAGTTTGCTTATTATGATAATGAGACTATTCGCACTATGAAAGTTTATAAAAATAGCGAAATAATTACAGACTCAATTAAAACATATGGGTATGACTTGGAAAAAAAAGTAGATGACCATATTTTTCATTCAACAGGAGGCAAATTGTATAAAGTCATAGAAAAGGACTCCTGTTATTATTTAGGCACGCAATATGGTTGTTATGAAACAAAGAAAAAAATAGACTATGGGTATAATATTACAGGCCGTAGTTTTGATTATACAAAAGACCGGATAGTCTTTTTTGAAGTGAATGCTAAAAAATTTACGTTAAATATTTATGAGTACTAACTATTTGTAAAAGTTGTAATAAGCCGGAGTTGGACGGCGAAAATAGTTTTAACTGTTGCTACTTTGGGGCTTGATACTACGCCCCGGCCATAGCCCGCTGGTTAAGCGTCGACCGGGTTGCGCGAGGCGAACAGAGCGCTAACAATTCCATTTTCTTCATCATACTTTTTTTATTTACGCAGCTGGACTGCCTTTATTAGCTTCAGCCGAGCCGCTAAAAACAACCGCGAACCCTTGTATAAATTTTATCATAGCGATAGCTTTATTTTTTATTATTTAACTAATCTCATATTTGCGCGGTAGTTTTTTCTGCAAAACGTCGCATCCCAAATAATTATTTTAAAAAAGTAAGGGTTAAATAATTTAAATGCGGCAGTAAATTTTATAGCGGTAATCATGGTAATACGGAACGCCGTAAGCCGCTCTGCCAGGGGTTGAAATGCATATGAGGAAGATTAATACGGCGCCGTTAAATACGCATTTTATTTTCGGCGTTGAAGGGTAAAAAGTAGACCAAACTAAAAAATAATAAATCTAATTTATTAATCGGAAAAATATTCTTAACTTTAGGATGTAAATAAATAATATTATTAACTAAGGAAAAAAACAATGAGTATTTTGGTTGATAAAAAAACTCGCTTAGTCGTGCAAGGTATCACTGGAAGCGAAGGTTCTTTCCATACAAAACAAATGATTGAATACGGCACAGTAGTAGCCGCAGGAGTAACTCCAGGGAAAGGGGGATCATTTTTTGAAGATACAAAAATCCCTATTTTCAATACAGTAGAGGAAGCCGTAAAAAAAGAGAAAGCAAATACTTCAGTAATTTTTGTTCCTCCGGCATTCGCCGCAGACGCTATTCTTGAGTCCGCTAACGCAGGCATCAAAGTAATCATCTGCATCACAGAAGGCATTCCTACTGCCGATATGCTGAAAGTTTACAACTCGATAAAAAACAAAGACGTGATTTTAATTGGACCTAACTGCCCGGGCGTAATATCTCCAGGGAAAGCAAAGGTTGGAATCATGCCGGGATTCATTCACAAAGCAGGCAAGGTCGGCGTTGTTTCCAGAAGCGGAACATTAACTTATGAAGCCGTAAAACAATTAACCGATTTAAATATTGGTCAGTCTTCCTGCGTTGGCATTGGAGGAGATCCAATCATAGGCTCAAAGTTCCTAAGTATAATAAAATTGTTTAACGAAGACCCCGGCACAGAAGGCATAGTAATGATCGGGGAAATTGGCGGAAGCGCGGAAGAAGAAGCCGCAGCTTACCTTAAAAAATTTGGCACAAAACCAGTCGTAGGTTTTATTGCAGGCAGAACAGCCCCTCCGGGACGCAGAATGGGACACGCGGGAGCTATTATCTCCGGCGGTAAAGGCACAGCAATTGAAAAAATGACAGCTATGAAAAAAGCCGGAATCAAAGTAGCCGAAAGCCCTGCGGAAATAGGCTCTACTATGAAAGCGGCTCTTAAAGAATTTTATTCTAAAACAACAATATCATCATCAAAAACAATAGGTAAAAACGTGGCAGTAAAAAAAGCAGCAGAAAAAAAAGTAGTCGCTAAAGCGGCTCCAGTTAAAAAAACAGCAGTTAAAAAAGTTGTAGCTAAAGCGGCTCCTGCTAAAAAAGCAGTAGTTAAAAAAGCTGTAGCTCCTAAAGCAGCTGTAAAAAAAGTCGTAGCTAAAGCAGCTCCTGCTAAAAAAGCAGTAGTTAAAAAAGCTGTAGCTCCTAAAGCGGCAGTTAAGAAAGTTGTAGCTAAAGCGGCTCCTGCTAAAAAAGCAGTAGTTAAAAAAGCTGTAGCTCCTAAAGCGGCAGCTAAAAAAGTTGTAGCTAAAAAAACAGCTCCGGTTGCAAAAAGGAGTAAATAGTGAGCAGGACATTAGCAATAATTAAACCTGACGCTGTTAAAAAAAACCTTGCAGGTAATATTATAACTAAGATTACCGAAGCTGGTTTTAAAATTAAAGGATTAAAAATGGTCCGGCTGACGAAAGACTCAGCCGGCGGTTTTTACGAAGTTCATAAAGAACGGCCGTTCTTTGGCGAATTAGTCGAGTTTATGACTTCCGGTCCGTGCATCCCTATAGTTCTGGAAAAAGACAACGCTGTTGAAGATTACAGAAAACTTATAGGCGCGACCGATCCTGCACAAGCGGCAGAAGGCACAATCCGTAAACTA
Source organism: Ignavibacteriales bacterium UBA1304 (assembly GCA_002307295.1). Lineage (GTDB taxonomy): Bacteria > Bacteroidota > Ignavibacteria > Ignavibacteriales > Ignavibacteriaceae > UBA1304. The sequence goes on along the minus strand of DBTY01000038.1, from coordinate 130,411 downwards.
TACGCCGGCAGCAAAGCTGAAAACGCAGTTCACGGTTCTGACTCCGATGAAAACGCGGCTATCGAAATAGCTCACTTTTTTTCGAGAAAAGAACTATTAGAAAACTACGCAGACTAATTAGGCTTGCTCCTGTACAGTTGAACTTCATACTTAATTGGAGTAATTAATTTGAATAAAAGAATATTCTCTCGTTTATCAATCGTTCTTTTATCCTTTTTATTTTTGTTTACTTCCCATCAGCTAACCGCCCAGACCTCGAACGGGCGGTTGGTTGTAGGGGCGGATGTTTTAATCTCTAAAGATTTGAACTTAATAAAAGGGAAAAGGATAGGACTTGTAACCAACCACACCGCAATTCTTTCCAACAGAGTTCATCTTGTAGACTCATTAGTAAAAATTGCCGGCGTCAAAATAACCGCTCTTTTCGGACCCGAACATGGCATCAGAGGCGACGCTCCAGCCGGAGAAAAAGTTGAAAGCGGAATTGACGCAAAAACAAAAATTAAAACTTTTTCTCTCTACGGCAAAAATGTTGAACCGACAAAAGAAATGCTTAAAGACGTCGACGTCCTTGTTTTTGATATTCAGGATATAGGCGCAAGATTTTACACATATATTTCTACTCTGTTCCACGTTCTTAAAGCTGGCGCGCGGAATAATATACCGGTAATAGTTTTAGACAGGCCTAATCCTATTGGCGGAATTTATGTAGATGGACCTATCAGAAAAGAAAAGCTTTCTTCGTTTGTCGGCATTGCTCCTATTCCAATTGCGCATGGCATGACTGTGGGCGAATTAGCCAATTTATTTATTGGCGAAGGTTATCTGGGCGATAGCTTAAAACCCGATTTAACAGTTATTAAATTGGAGAATTGGGATAGAACTAAATATATGGATCAATATCCTTTGCCATGGATAAGCCCATCGCCTAATATTCCAAACGTAGAAACGGAAATAGCATATCCCGGCACATGCCTTATTGAAGGAACTAACGTAACCGAAGGAAGAGGAACATTAGAGCCTTTCCTAAATATCGGCGCCCCTTTTATTGTTTCGAGCGATTTAATTAAAGAGCTTGAAGCCCAAAATATTAGTGGAGTAAGATTATCTTCAATCGTTTTTTCTCCAATTGATATACCGGGAAAAGTTACAAACCCTAAATTTAAAAATCAGGTTTGTAATGGAATTCAGATTCACATTGCCAATAAAAGCAAATTTGAATCAGTTAAATTCGGAATCAGACTTGTTTCAGCTTTGCATAAGCTTTATCCAAAAGAATTAGTAATGACTAACTTTTTTGATAAACTTACCGGCGACGAATCAATCAGAACTAAAATTTCTACAAATGTTCCGGCAGACGATATTATAAAATCGTGGGAAACAGAATTAAACCAATTTCTTACAATAAGAAAAAAATACTTACTTTATTAAGCAGGATACTAAATGAAAAAAATAGCCGTATTTTTATTTGCTCTACTTGTAATAACCGGATGTAATAAAAAAGTCGATAAACCAGTTGCAGCAGCAAAACCAGGCGCAGCTTTTGACACTTCGGATATGAAAACAAAACCAATTGACAACCCTAATCAGGGATTTTTACTTAGATATAACTTAGCAAAAGATAAAAAATATTCTTTCAGGCTAACCACAATTTCATCCGACATTCAAAACATTCACGCCGATACATCGGTCAATCAGCAGGTAAAACAGCAGGTAGTCTATTTGCTTGATCTTACGGCTAAAGATATAGATAAAGACGGCTCCACTGAATTATCAGTAAATGTTTCTTCAATTGATATGACGGCAGAAGCAAATGGCAAAAAAGTTAAATACCAGTCGAGCAACAATAAAGACGCTGCAAATAAAGCTCAGTTCGCTCAGTTTGAATCGTTAATTAACAACCCTTTCAGCGTTACTATTACCAAAACAGGAGAAGTATCCGACGTTTTTAGAGTTGATAAAATTGTAAATAAAATACTTGAGCTTGCCGGAAATAACGCGGCTCAAAAAATCTCGTCTGAAGAAAAAAGCATGCTTAAACAAAAAATTATTGAAGGCGGATTAAAACCGATTCTTGTACAGTTGTTTAGAAAACTGCCTGATAATAACGTTGCAAAAGATACGACATGGCAGAACAAACAGCCTGCTACAAGGTTTCTATCGTACATGGTGCAAACTTCTAATAACTTTAAAGTCCACAGCCTTGAGCTTTATAACAACGATAAAATTGCAGTAATAGACGCAAGCCTTACTGCCGCATCTCAGGGAAAAGAAAAAGTTAGCGAAAAAGGAGTGCAGTACGATATTAAAAAACCTATTACTTCAGGCGAAGGGAAAATATATTTTAACGTCTCTAAAGGAGTCGTTCAGAAATCAAAAACAAAATCGAGAGTAGAGTTCAACATGTCTATGGAAGCTCCTTCGCCTAAAGGCGGAAAACAGAAGATTGTAAAAAAAGAAGTTATGGAAAACACTAACGTTCTTGAACTTTTATAAAAGATTTTATTTTTATTAAGAAAGGAATAAATTAAATGGCGGCAAATCACTCATTTGACATAGTATCGGAGATCGATTTTCAGGAAGCTGATAACGCAGTAAACCAGGCGATTAAAGAAATTCAGCAGAGATACGACCTGAAAGATTCTCTTACGACAATTGAACTAAACAAAAAAGAAAAACAAATCCTTATAAATACTAAAGACGATTACTCGCGTAAACAGAGTATTGATATTTTGCAAAGCAAATTTATCAAACGCGGCATTTCTATTAAGTCTTTAAAATACGGCGAACCCGACGCCGCCTCTAATGGCAGGCTAAGGCAAAAAATAGAACTGCAAAGCGGTATTGGCAAGGAAAATGCTAAGAAAATAACTTCGTTGGTTAAAGACTCAAAACTAAAAGTCTCGGCGCAAATTCAGGACGAACAGGTAAGGGTTCAGAGCGCAAAAATTGACGACTTGCAGGAAATTCAGAACTTAATTAAAAATGCAGATCTGGATTTTCCGACTCAGTTTGTGAATTATAAATAAAAACATAATTAAACCAGGTTCTCTTTTACTCACTAATTATCATTATAGCTTTATGACAAAATATATCTGTCTCTTTGCGCTTGTTTTATTATTTTCAAACACATACGGTCAAAGCATAGAAACTCCAATTGTTCCAAAACCGCAGTCAGTTAAATTTTTACAGGAAAAATTTCTTGTAAAAGAAAATATTAAAATTAATATAGTCGGTTCTAAAAATGACGAACTCGATTTTACAGCCGGTTTGATAAGCCAGACGCTAAACGACTTTCTTAAAACAAATTCGTCAACAAAAAAATCTGACGCTCCTTCAAAAGGCGTTAATCTGATAATTGACGGAAAGTTTAACGTCCCTACGGCTAAAAACAACGACGACGCTTATTCTCTTGTCATAAAGAAAAATGAAATCAACATAGTTGCCGCTACTGCCAGAGGCGTGTTTGACGGCGCTATGAGCCTTATTCAGCTTCTTGAAAAAAGTAAAGATAACGAACTTGCCGGGCTTGAAATAATCGACTATCCTGATTTGAAGGTTAGAGGCATTTCAGACGATATAAGCAGAGGACAGGTTCCTACGATTGATAATTTTAAAAAAATAATAAGACATATCTCCCGTTATAAAATGAACGTCTACATGCCTTATTTAGAAGATATGGTTCAGTTTGACGTTTATCCGACAATTGGAGTAAACAGAGGCGCGTTAACTAAAGCTGAAATTAAAGAGCTTGTAGCGTACGCTAAAAATTATTTTGTAGAAATTATCCCCGTCTTCCAAACGTTAGGGCATTATGAAAATATACTTTCGCAAGAAGAATTTATTAAGTATGCAGAGTTTAAGGGCGCAGCTTCATTAAACGTTTCATCAGACTCTACTTATGTTTTCCTCGAAAATATGCTGAAAGAAGTTTTTGAATTGTTCCCTTCTGAATACTTTAATATGGGCGCAGACGAAAGCTACGACGTTGGACGCGGACGCAGTAAATATTTAGTAGACCAGTCCAATATTGCAAAAGTTCACGCCGCGCATTATCAAAAAGTTTATGACATTTGTAAAAAGTACAATAAAAAAGTTATGATGTACGGCGACATAATTCTTTCTCATCCTGAAATATTAGAGCTTTTACCAAAGGATATTACAATCGTCGATTGGCATTATCAACCTGAAGCAGATTTCCCTTCGACAAAAACTTTTAAAAAATACGGATTTAATTATTATGTATCTCCGGCTTCATGGAATTATCTGACCACATTCCCAACTAATCAAAACGCTCTGCCAAATATAAAGTCCATTATAAAATCAGGATTAAAAAATGGAGCGACGGGAGCAATCAACTCTAACTGGGGCGACTATGGTTCTGAGACAATAAAAGAGTTTATACTTTTTGATTATGCGTGGTCGGCTCAATGCGCATGGAATTTTGAAGGCAGCGACGCAGGCAATTTTGCTCAAAATTATTTTTATGATTTCTTTGGAATTGACGACGGCAGAATTCCACAGCTTTATGAAAGCTTTGCAAATCCTTTGAACCAGGCTATGTGGCACTCTATCTGGCGTCATCCGTTGCTTCCTTTCAGAGCGCCTATGTATTGGGAAAACCAAATGGCCGCAACCGGAAGAATTAGCTGGATTGAGTATACGATGCCCGGCATATCTAAAAATATTGAGCAGGTGGAGCCTTTAGTAAAAAAGAATAAAGACCATTTTGAACTATTGAAATTTCTGGTGAAGTTAGATCTTTGGTATAAAACGAAACTTGAAACTCAGCTTGCTTTGCAATATAAAATGTATGGCTATGACCTTGCAAACGATCAACTGCCTGCATTGATTGATAAAAATATATCGGACTTAAAGTCTCTTAAAAACGAGTATAAGACTCTCTGGCTTAAATATTACAAACAGGACAACCTCAATCTGATTGAGAACAAGTTTGACCGTCTGATAGCGTATTTCGACGAAATAAAGGGACAGGTTAATAGAAACGAACATCTTGTTAAGCCTTTAATTAGCAGCAAGTGGATATACTCCCCTGTTAAAAATGATACGACAGTAACTGCTACTCAGGCGACTTTCAAAAAGGAATTTGAACTTGACGAAGCTCCTTCAAGCGCGATGCTGCAACTATTGGGAGACACTCATGCAAGACTTACAATAAACGGGAAATTTGTGGACGAAGTTTTTGTAAGGAAATCTCTTTCGCTTGTGACCGAGTATAAAAGAATAAAATTTATTGACGTTGCCAGGTATCTTGTAAAAGGCGCTAATACAATCGAAGTAGAAGTAGAAACATTTAACAGCAACGGCAGCGCGGGATTTAATTTAATTTCCGAAATTAAATGCGGCGATAAAATAACTAATTTAATAAGCGATAATAGCTGGCAGACAAAAAACTCCGTAACCGATTGGGAAAATGCATTTGTAAAAGCATATCCGTTTGAAGTAATTTCTCCGGATTTTTCTACAAAACGAACCAGCTGGATTGAAAGATAACTGAATATAAGGATTGAAATGAAAGGATTGAAAAACAAAATAGTCGTCATTACCGGAGCGACCTCCGGAATTGGCGCAGCCTGCGCAAAACATTTTGCAAAAGAAAAAGCTAATCTTATTTTACTTGCGCGTCGGCTCCCTATTTTGAAGGAACTATCAAAAGAGCTTACTGAAAAATATAAAATTAAAGTTTACTGCGCTGAATTAGACGTCAGAAAAAAAAGCGCCGTTCAGAAAGTATTTGCGGCGCTCCCGGTTGAATGGCAAAAAATTGACGTTCTTATTAATAACGCCGGTTTATCGCGCGGATTGGATAAAATAGATTCCGGAAAGAGCAAAGACTGGGAAGAAATGATTGATACAAATCTAAAAGGACTTCTTTATGTAACGTATGAAGCCCTGCAATTTATGGTTCCTCGCAAAAGCGGTCATATCATAAATCTTGGCTCAACAGCCGGACACGACGTATACCCTGCGGGAAACGTTTATTGCGCCACTAAGTTTGGCGTTAAAGCCCTTTCTGAAAGCTTCCGTATAGACCTGCTTGATAAAAATATAAAAGTTACTTCAGTAGACCCCGGGATGGTTGAAACAAATTTTAGCAAAGTTCGTTTCCATGGAGACGAAAGCCGCGCAAATAAGGTTTATAAGGGACTAATTCCTCTTTCAGCCGACGACGTTGCCGACGCTATTATTTACTGTGCTACGCGCCCTGCTCATGTAAATATAAACGAAATTATACTCACTCCAATCGCTCAGGCTTCGGCTAATTTTACATACAGAAAAGAAAATTAATTTATTAGTTGAAATGAAAAAGCGGGCGTCAAAGACGCCCGCTTTTTTTTATTGAAAAATACTTACGTCTCCGGCTCCCTCCCGGATGACTTCTGGAACTTCTTCGCTTAAATCCACTACGCTCGAAAGCTTGCCGGCAATTTCTCCGCTTGAAAGCATCAAATCTACCTGCGAATTAAATACAGATTGAATATCCGCAAGATCGTACAGAACTTCCCCCTTCCTGTTTGTAACGCTTGTGCTGATAATTGGATTGCCCAGCTCTCTTACTAAGGTTACTGCAATTTCATTATCAGGAACGCGTATACCAACAGTGTGGCGTTTGCTCCATAATTTTTTTGGAATTATTTTAGCCGCGGGAAGAATAAAAGTATAAGGCCCCGGCAGCAGGCTTTTCATTGTGCGATACGCATAGTCTGAAACTTTTGCATATTTTGCAATATCTTTCAAATCAGAACAAACAAAACTTAAAAACTTAGAAATAGAATCATTCTTAATTCTGAATATCCTGTCCAACGCCTCCTTATTAAAAATATCGCATCCAATTCCGTAAACAGTATCAGTTGGATAAATAATAACGCCTCCGTCTTTTAAGACTTCCACAGCTTTGTTGATATATCTTAATTGCGGAGTTTCCGGATGAAGTTCATAGAATTCCATATATTATCTCCTTAGATTTGATTTGAATAATTATGCTTTGTGAGATGCATTGCGCCCTTATGCCTGTCTAAATATATAATATTAAAAACATCTACTCATTAAGTTAACATTGATTTTCTTTTTGTCAAGTTAATTTGGAGACTATACTATACAAGCGCCCGGTTTATAGCTGTACAATAATTTAACACATATTGCATAATTTTTTTTTTAATTTTGACACGCACATAATTATTATCGCAAGAAAAAATATTTTTTAAATATGTAGTTTTATAACTGTATTTCCGCATTTTATTGACATTTTTTGTTATAGCTTTTTTCACGAATCCGAAAAGTCATGTTTTCCCCGTTTTATTTGCCTTATGTCTGGCGCGGCCGCTTTTTTTTACTTTTTCTAAGCCAGACTTGCCAGACTCCTTTCATAACTGCAAAATTTCATAACTACTTCGCGCCAATTCATTGACGGGAAAAGGCTATTGGTTTACTTTATTTGTAATCGTACCGCCGAATGCGAATATTTGTAGAAGATGTAATGCAATATTATATCTGAATCTAAATATTTATTAATTATCTTATTTGAAATACAATGAAAATATTAAAACAAATTACAAACGGAATAGCTCTTATTGCAATTGGAATATTGCATACAAAACTGGTTGTTTCTTCTGATGGGTGCGGAAGACAATTTGCAAATTTTTGGAACACATTTTTCTTCAAAATAAGCGGAGGACTAAATGAACTACCCGCAGTAGCCGGAAAAACCAATTTCGAAAATTTTGCAGCATTTTGGTTTTTCTATTTTGGCATATTAATTATTCCATTAGGTTTGCTGGTTCATTCAATTGAAAAAGACAACAGGAGCCTGCCTCAATATTTCACAATATCGTATTTGATAGTTGTGCTTATAGGCTGTTACATGGTTCCAAATTCAGGCATGACATTTATTATGCTGCCGCACGCTATTTATATGTTAGTAAGCAACTATTTAAAAGCGAAAAAGTTCGCTCAAAAGGAAGCTATTTACAATCGCGATTAAAAGATCACGTTAATAGCATCCCTGCTAATTAAAAAACCTTGTAAGATAATGCTTACAAGGTTTTTTATACTGTAAAATTCTTTCCCTTACTGGAATGCGTAATACTTCAGGCATTCTTTCTGCTTTTTATTATCATATAAATAGCATGAGGCAGCATGAATACGGTCATTCCGGAAACAGGTATCATGTAAATGCCAATAATTATAAAAATAAAATATGACCATATGAATTGTTTTGGTATCCCTGCCTGCGTTTTTTCAATAGAATCTAAAAGGATCCCTAATGGGAACATTAAAAGACCAAAGTAGAAACACCAAAAAGCGGCGAAATTTTCGTAATTCATTTGGCGGCTTTGGAAAGCTGTTCCCGAAATCCACACGTTTATTCTGAAAAAGTAAAGGCTGGAAAAATTTTCAAATTGTTTAATATACGCAATTGGCGATAGAGTAAACGCCGTATGAATAACGGCTATAGAACTAATGATTTTACCATTTGTAATTTTCATATTATTCCTTATTTGTTGGGGGTATTGTTTTTGTCAATTTCTAAAACAAATATCATATATCTGTTTTAGCAGCACAAATAAAGTCGACAAACAGGCAAATTTTGGATACCAACGGCTATTTATGAGTATGAAAAATGCTTAATAAATAATATAAATGAGGGGGATTTTTATTCTAAAAACAAAGAGAAGAATGTTTTTATTTTGTCGAGCAGTTATTAATAGCTGAATAAAAAGCGTTTTTAAAAGTATCTCCAATTGGAATGAGTTTATTTGCAATTTTTATTCTGCTTCGTTCTATTGATTCTATTTTTGAGACGGCGACAACCCACGATTTATGTACCTGAATAAACTTCCCCTGCGGAAGCTGCGTAATAAGAGATTTAAAACTTTGTTTAGTAATAATTTTCTTATCAGGCAACGCCACTTGTAAATAGCTCTGCATCCCTTCAATGTAAAGTATTTCGTCTATTGCAATATTTTCAATTCTGTATTCAGTTTTAATAAAAATATGCCCGGGATTGTCATTGCTTTTTTTTAGTATAATATCGTCATATATTTTATTTACAGCAGTCAGGAAACGCTCAAAAGAGTAAGGTTTTAATAAATAATCAGAAACCTGTAAATCGAATCCTTTTATTGCGTATTCAGAATAAGCGCTTGTTATTATAACATACGGCTTTTTAGTAAGCGATTCAAGCAATTGCAGACCGGTAAGCTTTTCCATTTGAATATCCAGGAATAAAATATCAACCTGAGCTCCATTAATAAAGGCAAGCCCGTCAAGCGCGTTATCAAAGGATGCGGATAGTTTAAGAAAAGGGGTCTGACTTATAAAACCTTCAAGCTTATCTGCCGCCAAAGGCTCGTCTTCTATAATTACGCACGAAAGTATCATAGTAATTTAATTTTTAAGTCTACAATAAAAGTACTGTTTTCAGAGGATATGGTCAAAATATGCCTGTTAGGATATAAAATCTCTAATCTGCGTTTAACATTCGCCAATCCTACGCCGCCAGTTCTTTCATGCAAAGCGTTTCCCGGGTTAAAATAGTTTTTGCAATAAAAACTAAGCTCGTTATCAGTACAAAATAGTTTTATATCTATAACAGGCAATTTATCAATTTTAAATGAATATTTAAACGAGTTCTCAATAAAGACCAGTAATAAAACGGGCGCAATCTCAACCTCCTTGCACTTATCATTATACTCAAATGACACATAACCCTGGTCCTTAAAGCGCATCTTTTGTAAAAGTATGTAGCTTTGGATATAATCTATTTCTTTTTCAAGCCGTACAAAATCCTGTTTAGTATCATAAGTCATATACCGAAGCATTTCCGAAAGAGTAATCAGCGCTTTCGATGCTTTATCCGGAGATTTAAATATAAGACTATCTATGTTATTTAAAGTGTTGAACAAAAAATGCGGATTAATTTGCGCTTTGAGCAATTCTAATTCGTTTCGAAGATTAAGGTTTTCAAGCTCAACTCGCAGCTGCATATTTGAAAACCAGCTCTCAAATCCTTTCACAAGACTTCCGCATTGTGCGATAATAAAAGTACCTATCATAGCCAGAACAGCTAACTTATAATCAGAAGCATTAACGCTAATAAATGTGAAGTTGAGAACAATTAAAAAAGATATTGTAATTATTACGCTCAAAAATACAGAGATAGCAAGATATTTAATAAAACGCCGTTTTTCAAAAATTCGGATAATTAACCAGTAAAAAAGATAAAATGTGAAAACAGCCCAAACTATTTTAGCTGAGTAAAGCGGTATTGTGTTTTGGGTTGAAGACGAATCTGGGAAAATATTTGCGCTGTTAAAAACATAGTTAAATAATAAAAAAACGAGCCAAAATATCGCGTGAATAAGTATTTTAAGTAATATTTTCATGTTTTAAATATATGCGTATTTTTGCTAAATATGAACATACTTTCGCTAATGAGCGCTCAAGATTTGTCGCTTAAGTTATGTCTTCTACAAAATTTTGATTGAACTGTTAAAATATTATTCAGTTTTATGTAATTTTATTCTTAGATAAAATCGTATTTACGATAAGTCAGGAATAAATCGAAAATTTTCTTTTAAATATTATTATTTTTTATTATATTACTATACTATAAATTAATAAAGTTACTCGGGAGAATTAAATGTCAAGAAGATGTCAATTAACCGGCAAAGGTCCTATTACGGGGAATAACGTATCGCATGCAAATAACAGAACGAGAAGACGCTTTCTGCCGAATTTACAAAAGAAAAGAATTTGGGTTCAGGAACTAAATAGTTTTGTTTCTTTGAAGCTTTCTACAAATGCAATTAAAACAATTGCAAAGAACGGAACTTCTGAAATTGCAAGATTAGTGCATTTAAAGCAAATTAAAGTTAGATAGAAAGCTGTTCTATCTAAGCTTACAAGCGACCTCTAATAAAATTTAAGCATAAAAAAAGGAAAACCAATGGTTTTCCTTTTTTTTTATACATATACTTTTGAGTTCTTTTTCTACTCTCTAACAACCCAAACTTTAATTTTAGCAGTTACGCTTGGATGTACTTTAATACCCACGCTGTAAATACCTAAAGATTTGATTGGTTCTTCAATTTCAACTTTTCTCTTATCAAGGTCAAAACCTTTTTCAATAAGAGCGTCGCCTATCATCTGAGTAGTAACGGAGCCGAAAATTTTATCCTCTTCTCCAACCTGAACAGGAATAGAAATAGAAACTTTTTCAAGTTCTGCGGCCAGCTTTTCAGCTCCCTGCAGTTCTTTCTGAATCTTTTTGCCAAGGTTCTTCTTTTCCTCTTCAAGAGCTTTTACGCTTCCCGCTAAAGCAATGTAAGCAAATTGACGAGGTATTAAATAATTATTACCATAGCCTGGTTTAACCTCGACAACATCTCCAACCTTACCAAGGCTTTCGATGTTTTGTCTTAATATAACTTTCATTTAATCTCCGTTATTTTATCTTACAGTGTCTGAAACAAACGGCAATAAGGCCATATATCTAGCTCTTTTGATAGCCGTAGCTAACTCTCTCTGATATTTAGCGCTTGTGCCGGTAATTCTTTTAGGTATTACTTTACCCTGCTCTGTAATGTATCTCTGAAGCATTTTAACGTCTTTGTAATCGATATACAAGACCTTATTTTCAGTGAACTTACAAACTTTTTTATTTTTTACTTCTTGTCGCATTATTATAATCTCTCTTTTAATTACTTAATTAAATTAGATTCTTCGGGAGATAGAAATTTATCAAACGAATCATCCATATAATCGCCGCAGTCTTCAACTATGCTATCTAACTCATCTTCTTCGGATAATCCAGTATTTTTTCCTTTTTTGTTCAGGAACTGGATCCTTCTGGCTTTAATTTCAACAATGCTTCTATTATGCCCGTCTTCAGATTTCCAGCTTCTGCTTTGAAGCTCTCCATCGACCAACACTGCAAAACCTTTTTTTAGTCTTTCTTTACAGCTTTCGGCTAATTTGTTCCAGGCTACAACGCCAACGTAACAAACGTCTTCCTGCCACTGGTTAGAACTATCTTTGTATTTCCTGTTAGAAGCTATAGAGAAATTAACAACAGGAGTATTATTAGTAGTTTGTCTAAAAATCGGATCTTTTGTCAGGTTGCCTGCAACTATTACATAATTTATTTCGGGCATTTTCAATTCAGCCATATCTTTCCTCCAAACTTTATCATAGTTGATTATTTTTCTACGTCTGCTTTAACTTCAACTTCGCTTGCAGTTTCTTCCGGTTTATCAGCCGATACCTGAGCGGCTTCTGCTTCAAGTAAAACGCTTGATTTATTATTCTCGAAATGTTCAAGAGCAAATTTATCTAATACGATAGTTAGATGTCTCAAAACTGTTTCATCTAATGAATACATTCTATCTAATTTACTTATGAAATTTGAAGGCGCGATAAAACGGAAAATTACGTAATAACCGACTTTGCTTTTTTTGACAACATAGGCGAGTCTTTTTCTTCCCCATCTTTCTACGCTTTGAAGTTCGCTGCCGCTGTTAGTGATTGTTTCGCTGATACGTGTTATGATACCTTCGATTTGCTCATCGTCTAATGCAGCATTGATAAGAACAGTACTTTCATAGCTGTTAGTTTTCACTTTTTCACCTCCCTTTGGACGTTAGACCCCTGCCGTGATAAGCAGGAGTAGGGTTAATAATATATGTTAATTTATACTTTAAAAATACCTTAATTTTGGGACTAAAACAATATTCTTATTCAAAATTAATTCTTTTGCCGTTTATTTATCTTTTTGTTCTTCGGCTTTTCTCTCTTCAGTCTTCATTATGCTGTTTACATCCAACATTCCTTTTGATCCGCCGGTAATAAACGCTTCCGTTAATATAACAGATTTCAAAAATACTTCTTCCAGAGTTTCAATTTCTTTACCGGTAAAACGCTCAAGCACATAATCGACCATTTTGCCTTTATCAAAACTATTTCCAATACCTATTCTTACTCTGGGGAATTGATCTGAGTTTAAGCTATAAATAATGGAAGCTATGCCGTTATGACCGCCATCGCCGCCGTTTAGCTTAGTTTTAAAAGAGCCAAAATTCAGATTAATATCGTCATGTACAACAAGCAGGTCTTCAGGCGAAATGTTATTTTCATTGAGGAAATGAATAGCGGCGCCGCCGCTATTATTTACATAAGCAGTAGGTCGGATTAATGCAAAATCCGACCCATTTAATTTTCCTAAACAATAGAAATAATCCCCTTTGGAAGGGATAAATTCCAAGTTATATTTTTCAGCCAGACGATCTAAAAACATAAACCCAACATTGTGTCTAGTTTTATCATATCGACTGCCGATATTACCAATACCTAAAACAGCTCGCAAAGCGCTTAGTCTTCTTTTTCTACTTTACCTTTAGTTATCACTTCAGGTTCGTCAGCTTTTTCTGCTAATGCGTCTTCGACTTTTTCAGCTTTTGGAGCCATAACCGAAACGACAACCGAGTCTTTAGAACTACGGAATGTAATACCTTCGATTTTAAGATCTCCGATATGAATAGAATCTCCCATTTTCAATTTTGAGATATCTATTTCGATATGCTGAGGTATATCGCTTGGCAAACATTCAATATCAGCTTTATGCAGAGACTGTTGTAATAAACCGCCATCTTTAACGCCTATTGCGCTTCCAACCAAAGCAATTGGAACTTCAAGTTCAATTTTATCGGTAGCGCTTAATCCAATTAGATCGAAATGAACAACTTTATCCGTTACCGGGTCAAATTGCACATCTTTTAAGATGCAATCGTACGATTGGCTGTTATCTAATTGTAATGAAATCAGATGCGTTTGAGCAGTAAAAACAAGAGGATTTATTGCATTTACCAAAACTTCTACAGGAATCGAATCCGAAATCTTTGAGTAAAAAATACCCGGCACTTTTCCAGCCTTTCTTGTAGCGCTTCTGGAAGTCTTATTTATCGTTTTTCTTACATTTGCTGCTAATGTTACTTTTTCCATTATATCTCCAAAGAATCACTTATTTTAAATTAACTAACCTTTATCTATATCAAATAATGAACTTATCGATTCATTTTTATACGTTCTCTTAATTGCTTCGGCAAATAAATCCGCCGCAGAGAAAATAGAAATTTTTTCGGGTAAAATATTAGGATCAAGAGCAATTGTATCCGAAACGAATAACGTTTTTAATTCAGAATCTCTAAGTCTTTCTATTGCAGGACCAGATAACAAAGGATGCGTAACTGCTCCGTATATATCTTTTGCTCCTTTTTCCTTTAACGCCGCAATAGCGTTAACAAAAGTTCCCGCAGTATCTATTAAATCGTCAACAAGTAAAACATTCTTACCTTCAACGCTGCCAATAATATTAACAACTTCCGTAAAATTCGGTTTTGGCCTTCTTTTATCTATTACAACAAGGCTGGCGTTTAATCTCTTGGCATATGAACGAGCCATCTTTATTCCGCCAACATCTGGCGAAACTACTACTATATCATCTTTTTCGTTTGTAAATTTGCTGGAAAATATTGTCGATCCGTACAAATGGTCAAACGGTATATCAAAAAAGCCCTGAATCTGCGCTGCGTGCAAATCCATTGTCATTACTCTGTCCGCTCCGGCTTTAGTGATCAAATTAGCTATCAATTTAGACGTTATCGCTACGCGAGGCTGATCTTTTCTATCCTGCCTTGAGTAACCGAAATAAGGAATAACTGCAGTAATCTTCTTCGCAGAGGCTCTTCTTGCCGCGTCAACCATGATAAGCAGTTCCATTAAGTTTTCTGCTGGGGGATTAGTCGACTGGACAATAAAGATTTCTGAACCGCGAATATTTTCTCGGTATTTTACCCATATCTCGCCGTCGCTGAATCTTTTCAGAGCGACTGAACCGAGGGGAATACCTATCTTACTTGCAATTTTCTCCGCTAACGATAGATTTGAACTTCCGGAAAAAATTTTAAAATTAATAGGGTTCATTTTTTTGCAAATCTTTAAAAATTGTAAGCAACAAATATAATTAAATATGGAACTTAAGTCAATAAACCAATTTTTCTCAGCCTATAAACTTAATTCCGTTAATTAGCAAACCCCTTCGTATATTCTAAATTAAAGCAATAAATTGGCAGATAAAAGAAGTATTACTAAGCTAATACCAACTTCCCTTTTCCGCAAAACCTCAAAACGTCTCCGTAAAATATTTTTTTTATTTACATTATTTATCGCTACGCGCGCCCAAAATTACCGGGAACGCAGTTTTTTATTTCTTTTTCTTAAACAAAAACCCGATCACAATAAGAAGCACCGCTCCGCAAATTGAATAAATCCACACCGGAGTTTCTTTTAATTTGTACGGTCTAAAGGTAACAGAAATTGTTTTCCCTTTCCCGATCTCAGAAAGTTTATATTTCCATGTAAGCGTTTTTCCTTCTGAGGTAAGCGCATTATGCGTTATAATTTCGCCAGGGAAAGTATATTTATATGTCATTGTAATTGAGTTTGTATCGGCTCCAAAACCTGAAGCGACAGGAGCTATATTCTGAGTGAATATTTTCTGCCCGGCTGCTCCGTCGGCAAATGAAAACTCCGACCCGTTGAAAGGCTTTAACTTGTTAAGAGAATCAATAGAAGTAAAGCTAAATTCAATTTCCGCATGAGTAGTAGTATCGGTAGTATCCGAATATACTTTTACATTTTCAATTTTTGTAAAGGCGGAAGTAAATTCGCTTTTTACCGAGTCTTTATTGAAAATGCCCATCTTTTGTACAAACCCTGCTGTGTCGCCCGCAGGTAATTTCATCCAATATTTTACAACCATTTTTCCCGAACCGTCAATATTGAACTTTATCTCCTGATAATAATTAAGGCAACCGGAAAAAATAATTGCCAATAACGCTAAGAAAACTGATTTTTTCACAATAATTCTATTCTTTTATTAATTAATGACCATAATATAATATATATTTAATTTTAGCATACTAATTTATAGAAAAATTTCTAATAATTCATTAAATTTAAGAGTTAAATATTTTGAAGAAGGAGAAAATGCCTACTTACGATTATAGATGCAATGACTGCAATTATTCATTTGAATACTTTCAGTCGATGGTTGACAAAAAGCTTACAAAGTGTCCTAAGTGTAATGGAACTTTAAAAAGATTAATTGGCCCCGGCTCTGGTCCTATATTTAAAGGTTCTGGCTTCTATGAAACAGATTACAAACGACCAA
The DNA here is from genome assembly GCA_002307295.1 of Ignavibacteriales bacterium UBA1304. Classification (GTDB taxonomy): domain Bacteria; phylum Bacteroidota; class Ignavibacteria; order Ignavibacteriales; family Ignavibacteriaceae; genus UBA1304. The sequence continues at coordinate 114,162 of DBTY01000038.1, read as the reverse complement.
GTTCATCCGCCGCTAAAGGCGCCTCGAATACTAAATAGTTATATTTCAAATCTGCTTTTTTAAACGAATAAAAATTAACGGGTACAATTACTTAAATTCGTTTTTTTTTGATTATTCCCCGGAAAATAATTTTACTTATAGGAACAAAAAAGCAAAAGAGCTTTGAGCAAAAAAAAAGACATGCAAACGCTGCATGCCTTTTTTTTACGTAACCGTAATTTTGAGTTTTTACTGTTTCTAAAAATCCGCGCCAAGCGAAAAATAATATTTCGGCTGCGAAAATCCCTGCAAATCATACGACCAAGCAGCGTCAAACCTCAATATGAAATACAAGAAATACGTCCTTAGACCCACTCCTGTGCCCATTAAAAGGTCTTTGGAAACAATTTTATTATCGTCGTTTCGTCCAAGCAATTTAAGACTCCTTGTGTCGTTCCACGCGCTTCCCATATCAACAAAACCAACTCCTACTATGTTCTGAAACAGCATAGGCAAACCGCCGGTAACAAGATATCGTATAAACGGAAAACGAAATTCCATATTCATCAGGCTGTACTTTGTGCCTATCTGCTGAGCGTAATCGAAACCTCTTAGAGGCAGCACAGGAGTAAGGAACGCAAAATCCTTTGCGTTTTGAATAGGAATATCCCCCGTAGCAAAAGTTCTGTTTATCCAGTTTTCTGTTCCGCCAATAAAAAACCGTTGAGGGCTTTTGCCGCCGGAAAGTCCGCCTGACAACCGGAAGACAAATGAATAATCGTTCCAGAACCGGAAGTAAGTTCTGTAATCGCCAAGGAAGGAATAAAAAGTTAAATCGTTATTCCCAATTCCCGGATTTCCAAATACGTCAAATTTATAGCGCGTGCCGTCTATAGGAGAAGTATAACCGTAAATAACATTATCCTTTACAAACGAAAATGAAGGGAGCACGTAAGTAAGTTTATCCATCGGTTCAGAAGCGTCGTCAAGGTTTTCGCCAGATACGTTTATCCAGCTGATCCCTCCGTCAATCCGGTAGTACCGGCTCAAAGGATAACTTGCCGACAGGATAACTCCATAATTTCTGAATCTGTATAAATCAGAATACCCGCTATGGTTAAGGTAAACAAACCTGGCTGTATGGAACGCTTCGATGCCATAATCAATACGGTTGGGCAAATAAAAATAAGCCAAACCGTAATCGCTGTTTTTTAAATCGACCTGGAGACTTGTCTGTCCAACTATTCTGTGATTGCCAAGCACGTCGCTAAACGAAAGCACAGTAGTGCCTAAAAGTCCATATAAAGAACTGAACCCTGCGTTAGCGTAAATAATATCCGGCGAGAAATTAATTTTATATTTATTTACTTTATAGTTTCCCTGATGGTCAAAATTATCCGTCAGGTTAAAAGTTTTGGAAGTATCCTTTACAAGCGAATCCCGTTTAGCCGGCGTATAGTCGCCAAAAACAAAATGGCTAAAATCTATCTGGACGGTATCGCCATAGGTTTTAAGCGTATCTGTTATCTGCCCTGTTGCAAAGCTAACCGAACCGGAAGCGGTCGAGTCCTTCGCAGTCTTATTATCTTTTATTTTTATTTCGGCTTTTTTCTCTTTTTGTTTTGCCAGGCTTGCTACGTAATTAGTAGGTATTAGTTTTGCCGTATCTAATTTTACTTCAAACGGATTGTTCATTAAAAAGATGCTGTACGCGGCCTGATACATTGACGAGAACGCCAGTTTTTTCCCGTCCTTAGATAAAGTAAGCTGATGAAGACCGTTTAGAGAATTCGTAATTGGAACCGCGGGAATATCGGCAATATTTTTAACGGTGTCTTTATCGGTCAGCTCAATTCTTTTTTTGTAAATATTGCTAATTCCATTTACGTCAGATACAAAAAGAATTTCCTTACCGTCAGGACTAGGCACAGGCGACGATTCGTCGCTGGTAGGCATATCTGTAAGCCTTGTTATGCTTTTCTTCGCAAGCTCATAATAATATAAATCTGTCTGCGAAATATCATATTTGTAAATTGCGACCGTATCCGGCTTAGCCGTACTGTTTAAATTGTTTCCGCGGTCCGAAGAGAAAAAGATTCTTTTAGAATCCGGAGACCATGAAGGATCGCCATCCGTAAATAAATCATTCGTTAAATTAGTAACCTCTTTAGTCTCAAAGCTATAAATGTAAATATCAGACTGCGACGCCGTATGCCCAGTGAAGGCAAGATATTTACCGTCAGGCGACCATGTGACGCTTGAAATCCCGTCAATTTTACCTAGAGGTAAAGTTGTCTTATCTCCGCTTTCAACGTCGATTATATAAGCCACGTCATAGCCGCTGCTTTTAACAGAGAGGGCTATCTTCTCCCCGTCAGGCGACCAGGTAAGCCCGGGAGTAAGAACATTCAGCTCTTCAAAATCAGCCGACCTGTTCCCCTTTACAAGCTTTTTAATAATTTTACCGTCTATAGCGCTCATTAAAAAAACATCAAAATAATAATCGCGGTTAGAGATAAAAGCTATTTTATCTCCCTGCGGCGAAAGAGCGGGGCTTGTATTATAAAAGCCTCCATCCTTGCGGTGATCGGTAAGCCGTCTTGAAAAATCATCCGGGTCTTTTCGTATAGCAATATCAGGCCAGTAAGTTTTCTTAACATCTTTTTTCCATCTTTCATTAAACTCTTCCAGCGAAAGTCCAATAGAAGATTTAAAACCCTCTTCAACGCTCCCGGCTCCTTTAACTTTATTAATCAGCTCGCCAATTTTCTGTTCGCCGTATTTTTCAGCTATATAATGAAAAACAGCCTGACCGCCTCTGTAAGCGAAATAATTATCTAAGTTCTGCACGTCAGGCAGGTATTCGCTTATAGCTGCGTCGCGGATAAACATATCGGTATTTTTATCCCAGCCTAACGACTGATACTCGGCCATACCTTCGTTGAACCAGAGCGGAATTTGAATAGAGATGTTTCCGGAAATTATATTCTGCACAGAACCGCCGTAAAACATGTCGTTTATTACGGCGTGCGTTAATTCGTGATGAATTACATGCCTGAAATTTTTATACGATCCTTCATAAGGAAGAACCATTCTATTCTTAAACAGTTCAGTAAATCCGCCAATGCCTTCGGTAAGGTATTCGTCGGTTACGTTAGTTTCCTGAAAATCGTTATGCGAATTATAAATAATAATTGTAATGCGGTTATTAATTTTATAATTAAAACTCTTTTGAATTGACTTTAGGGCGTCTTCGGCAGCGCTTGCGGTAAACTCTGCTATCTTACCTCCATTCTGCGAAAAATAGACGTCAAAATGCGTGGACTGTATATAGTACCAGGTAAAATCCTTGTATTGAACTTTATTCTGACCAAACTGTCCATGTACTAAAGCAATATTAAAAGAAAATAATAATAGTATTAATTTGATCCTTTGCGACATAATTACTTCCAGTTTATATTTTACAACTTTAGTTTTCTTCTATAACAATAAAATCCATTTCAGCTCTTTCTTTATCGACCCGGACTAGCTTAACCTTAATCTTATCGCCAAGCCTGAAGATTTTTTTTGTCTGTTTTCCTATCACCGAATAATTTTTTTCATCATATACATAAAAATCTCCTTCCAGGTCGCGTAAACGGATAAGACCCTCGGCAAGAGTTTTTTTCAGTTTGACAAAGAGACCGAAATGAACGATGCCCGATATCATTCCTTCAAATTCTTCGCCAATATGATTTTTCATAAATTCTATCTGCATCAATTTAGTTGAATATCTTTCCGCGTCTACTGCGTTTCTTTCTGTAAGCGAAATATGTTCACAAATTTTTTGCAGATCACCGTAAGAATAAATAACTTTTCCCTTCAATTCAATATAATTATACAGTAGCCTGTGAACTATTAAATCAGAATATCTTCTGATTGGAGAAGTAAAATGCGTATAATAATCGAAGCCCAAACCAAAATGCCCTATGTTCTGGGGCGAATAAACTGCTTTGGCCATAGACCTGATTGCCAGTTCGTTTATAAGAACTTCTTCATCTTCTCCGCGCGCGCTTTCTATTAGCTTCTGTAACTGAAGCGATTTTTTTACTGCTTTAGAATCAAATGCATAACCTAACGATTTTACAAACCTGCCAAGGTCTAATAGTTTTTCAGGGTCGGGTCTATCGTGTATTCTGTAAACAAACGGCTTAGCTTCTTTTTCCTTATTTCCGTTTATATGCTTTGCCACAGTCTTGTTAGCTAAAAGCATAAACTCTTCAACAAGGTTATTGCTATCCTTAGATTCTTTAATATATGCATTTACTGGAACGCCTTCTTTATCTAATTCAAATTTGACTTCTTCGGTCGAAAATTCAATACTGCCGTCCTTGATTCTTTTTTTGCGGAGTATCTGCGCCAGTTTTTGGAGAGTAAGAATATCAGCAGCGTAGTCTCCTTTTCCGCCTTCAATTATTGCCTGCACTTCGTCATAATTAAATCTTCGCTTGCTGTTAATTATTGTTTTCTTTATCTGGTAATCCACAATGCGGCCGCGTTTTGTTATTTCCACAATAACCGAATAAGTCAGCCTGTCTTCATGCGGCACTAACGAACATAAATTGTTTGATAAAGCTTCAGGCAGCATAGGAATAACCTTGCCTACCAGATAAACGCTGTTGCCTCTGTCAGAGGCTTCTTTATCGAGGTTAGAACCGATGGTAACATAGTGGCTGACGTCGGCAATATGAACCCCGACTGAATAGTTGTCGTTTTCTAAAAGCTCTACGGAAAGCGCGTCATCAAAATCTTTTGCGTCGGCCGGATCAATAGTAAATACATTTTTCTTTCTAAAATCGACTCTCTTTTTAATTTCAGCAGGCGTAATTTTTACGGGAATTTTTTCCGTTTCGGTAATTATCGCCGGAGCAAATTTATCAGTCAAACCAAATTCTTTAGCTATAGAAAGTATCTCAGTTGAATACTTGCCGGCTTTGCCAAGCACTTCGACTATGCGGCCGACAGGATTTAGTTTTGGGTCTGTCCATTCAATCTCGCCAACGGCTACTTTATCGCCTATTTTAGCTTTCATCAGTTTTTTAGAATCCACAAAAACGTCTTTATGAATATCAGATTCGTCAGGCTGAATAAAATATAACGAACCAGTCTTTTTCAAGACTCCAATTATCTGTTCCCGTTTTCTTTTTACAATTTTTACAATCTGCCCTTCTATGCTTTTACCTTTCTGGGTGGCAAATATATACACCTCAACAATATCGCCTGAAAATGCAGTTCCAATATTTCTTTCGGCTATAAAAATGTCTTTATCTTTCGAGCCGTCTACTATCACAAATCCAAATCCGCCCTGCGTAATCTGCAATCGCCCGGTTACGCTGCTAGATAATTCAGTTTGATGAAGCTGGTATCGCTTTCCATTTTTTTTAAGGAACAGCTCTTCAGTCAGGTCAAATAAAACAGCCTTCAGCTGTTCGTATTCAAATTCAGTAGAAACTTCGAGTTGTTTTGCAATTTCTTTAGCTTTAATAGCTCTGCCGGGATTCTTCTTAAAGAAGGATTTTATTTTTTGTTTCATTAGAATTCAAACCTATATTTTATTCCAAGTTCATCTTTCATTTCAGTAGAGGTAGTGTTCTCGCCAACTGGTAATTTTCTTTCAAGCCGGAGCACGAAATTATCAAAAAGCGAGCGTTCAATTTTTATGGACGCCTTGCTTATATCCGACATAGTTGTACTGCTTCCCCCAAATGTATATTTAAATTTTTTAATTGTGCCTGATAAACTAAATTTATAGCCGTTTGACGTACTATTAACGCCGACTGCATTTACAGCGTCTCCTAAATAAGCGTTTAACAATCCGCCTACTAGGTTGCTAGCTAAGGAATAAGATGTAGCCAAAGAAGCGTCTGAAGTAGCCGAATTAGTATTAAATTTATCTGTAAGTATAAAATATGCCGCGTCGGATAGGTTTTTTGTTCTATCCGGTTCATTATTCTTAATAGCGTCGCTCCCTACATACACAGAGATAGCATTATTGTCCTTAAGGCTTTTACCTAAATCGTTTAACGGTCCGGATAGTTTTATTTTAACTTCCACTTCTTTTTCCGACGACGAAGAGCTTTCCTGCGCGTCCGGCGTATATGTATTAATATAAGTAGCGGCAATATCAAGATTCGGATTTGTCAAATCGCTTTCAAACCGAATAGAACCAGTTGCGTCAAGCGTTTTAATAAACTCAAGCGTCGAGCCATCAAGAAGTTTTAACTCTCCCTGAGTGTTAACAATTCCATTGTTCCGCTCATACTTCAAATCTCCCGATAGAATTGCAGTTAATCGCTGGTTAGCTTCCTTAGAAATTAAAAATACAATACGCGCATCGTCTTTTATTTTTATACCGATATTATAATCAAAACTCAGATCAAACGCCTGCTTTTCTTTAGAGCTGACAACGGCGCTATCTTTTAAAATAGCGGCTTTAATTTTTTGGACGCCCCCTTTTTTTGTAACTTTTACCGTATCGTTATAGGCTACAAATTTATAAACAAACTTATCGCTTGAGTTTCGCAAATTTGTCTGATATGGCGGGAATGTAATATCCGCTTTTTTAATTACTAACTGAGCGTTAAGAAACATTTTACCTTTATCATAAGTGTAAACGGCGTCTCCGTTAGTGCCCATAAAAAGCTCGCCATAAAAAGCCGACAGCGCATTTTTAGATTCGTCAGACAATATCGTCAGGTCTCCGTTTACGTGAACTTCGGCATTGCTAATGTCATACCCGTCGAACATCGCCTTCCCCCATCCTTTAAGCGTCCCTTTATTTTTAACGTCGTTTTTGTTAGCCAATGTTATTTCATCAATAGAAAGAACGTCGTTAGATAAAGTTAGTTTCAAGCCTGCTGTATAAGCTATGTAATTAGTCTCTGAGAAAAAGCTGAAATTTGTAAGCGTTAAATATCCGCTTCTGTTTAATTTTTTCATCGGACCTTCAAAGTTCAAATCGGCTTTTACCTTCCCCTGAAGTTCGCTTATTTTGGGGATAGCATTGCTTAATGGCGTCAGGTCAAAATCATTAAACAATATTTTAATCTTCAGGTTTTCATCGTCAAGCAATCGTTTTTCAACGCCTGCAAAAGCAAGATCAATTGGAAGATTTCCTTTCATAGAAAATTTTGTTACAGAATCGCTGCGCGTCAGATCAGAAAACTTAACGTCAAAAACAGCGTTCTTTTCTTTATAACTTGCAAGACAACTCAAATTGCCAAAGTTCTTATCTTTAAAAATAATAGAGTCGATTTTCAGTTCTGTTCCTATTATTGGCGAAGCGAATGTGCCTGTTATTTTAGCGTTCAAATTAACTTTTGCATCAGTAATATTATTTTCTTCGCCGTTTATATATTTAAGAATATCCTTAATATTAGACGTCGTAAAATTAACGACCAGATTTTGATCCCCTTGATTATCGGCAATGCCTGACACGCTAAATTTTGCAGCGCCTGCGGCTAAAACTAAACTTTTAACGTCATATTTATTATCATGAAGCGTTATATCAATAGCTCCGGAATTCTGAACTTTTAGCTTATCATAATTAAACTTTAGCGTATCAAGCTTTAGATCTATTGCATCGCCTGCGACGTCGACGAAACCGCTTACTGCGCCGCTGTATTTTGTTTCATAATCCGCCGCGGCTTTAAATGTAAGCAAATCATTTTTCAGTTCAGCGTTAAGCTTAATTTTTTGAATATCGCTGCTTGTAGAAATTTTATCCGTAGCAAAATTAATTATTGACTTAATATCTTTGCTCGATGACGTTTTAAAATCATCGGAGAAAAACAAATCGCATTTTAATCCCGATATTAAAAGCGACGTAGTATCTGTTACAAACTGAAAATAATTGATATTAGTGTTGGTCTGTAGTTTCATTCCATCAGGTCCTGAAGAATATCTACCGTCAATTTTCCCATCAATCTCAAACTGAGCTGAATTAAAAAATTTAGAGAGGAACGAAAAATCCTTAAACTGAATTACATAGTTTACATAAACAGAATCGCTCTTAATGGCATTTGAGAGCGCTGGTTTTGTAACCGCTTCGCCGCTTATTTGAGCTGTTAATTTTAACGAAGGATAATACTGATTTATTTTCTTGAAGATTTCATTCTTAACCGATTGCGTTTGATCCAGCACAATACCTACAATATTTTTAATAGAGAATTTGCCTCTAAAGGCAATGTTGGCAAGCTCTGAATTTAGCTTCACGACCCTTTCATTCAAACTATCCGCTATACGAAGACGCAATTCAGTGCTATCTACATTATATCCCGTAAATGAGGATTCCGCTAATTTAAGTCTTGCTCTGCACGTAAGTTTATCTGGATTAAAACCTTGTCCTTTTATATCAAAAGTAAAATTCAAATCGCTCTGCATAGTAGAATCGTTAAGGATAGGAGCCAGGTTTAACTTTTTAAACAAAGAATTAACAGTATAACCCGGGTTGTTTGCATCTGTAAAATCAAGCTGCCCGTTAACGTCCATTTTTGTCTCTCCTGCAACGGCAAATAACTTGAGAGTCGCTAATTTATTCTCGGCATTTGCAATTAACTTAAACGAATCAAATCTATCGCCGCCCAAATATGAAGCGTCGGCGCTTAAATTAACGTCCGCTTTTATTGTATTAGGCGATATTCCCTGCCCTGTAATTTTGCCTGTAGAATTTAGCTTGGTTTTTAATTTCAGTATAGGTTCAAGATTAAGATCGCGCGTTATAAAATCGAGATCATAAATAATATCTTTTGGCCGTAAGTCTATTTTAAGAGCGGTATTGATTGAGCCTTCCGTAAAAACGGCCTTAAGTTTGGCTTTAAAGTTTAACGGCTCTCCTTCAAAATTTAGAGTGTCAATTTTAACTTTATCTAAATTTTTATAAACCGGCAGATTCAATCCGGCAATTAGTTTATTAAAGTCGTTTTCATCGATATAAGATTTTTTAAAATTTGCCGCGATAAACATTTTACTGCCGGCGTTGATGTTTTTAACCGAGCCGGAACAATTAAGCTTTGTGTCTAAATAATTTAGAGCTAATTTTTTAATCTCAATCTGACTAATATTTCCCGAAGCCTTTAAACTTGCTTCAACTTCGCCTTTTAAATAATTGATCGAAGGAACAAATTTTGAAAGATCATTGAAAGAAAACTTTTTAAGATCAAGTTCTAAATCTGTTATTGATTTATTTACGCTGTCTTTTGTAATAGAGCCAAATACATTAAGCCCTTCATTCTTTACGGAAAGGTTAATTTCCGATTCTCTTGTTTTTATTCTTACGCCGCCAATAATAATCCGTTTAGGATTAATTAAAAAATCTCCTTTAAATTCAGCAAGTCCAAATCTGTTGATATTAGCGCCGAATGAAATATTATTTATATAAGCCTCAAAATCGTTATTGTCAATATCGGCAGTTGCGCTTAAAGACAAATTCAGATTTTTAATTCTTAAGTCGCTCATATTCATGGAGTCGTAAAACTCAACGCTGTTTTTCTTTGATTCATCCTGCAACGAAAAGTCAATATTAGCAAGCTTCAGTTCAGCTACTTTAATTTTAAATGGGAAAGAAGATTTAGTAGTGTCTTTTTCTTTAGGCTTAAATAATTTAGAAATGTTAAGAGAGCCGGAAGTATCTTTTAGCAGCCCTATTTTTGCGCCTTCTATATAAATTTTTCGGGCGTATATTTTTTTATAAAGAATTTGTAAAGGACTAACTCGCACTTCAATAAGCTTTGAGTGAAGAAGAGTATCGCTCTTCATATTCACGGTTACGTCGCTTAATATCAGTGATGAAAATATAGTGCCGTCAATTTTGCCTATATTGATAGTACCATTCAGAGAAGAATTGGCAATTTTAATTACCTGTTCCCGAAGGATACTTCTAAAATAAGAAGTTTGAGAAAAACCGATTATTAAAAGAATGAGTAAAAAAAGCCCTAAAAAAAACCCAATAAATCCATTAACAATTTTGTGGAATATCGATCTTTTTTTTTGCTTTTTTGTACTATTTTCTTCCAGTTTTTTCAATTGCCGCTTTTCTTAAGTATAGTATTAATAATTTTTGATGTGGACTGATCGTTAACAAATTCAATTGTTTTAACCACGCCGCCGTTTTTTTCTACGGTATCTCTGCCCACTATCTTATCAAGAGCCCAGTCGGCGCCCTTAACAAGGATATCGGGAATCAGATCGTTTATAATTATCTCAGGAGTATCTTCGCCGAAAAATGTAACATAGTCAACTGCTTTCAAGTTTGCAACTAAAAAAGCGCGCTCCTGCTGATTAATTATAGGGCGCTTTTCTCCTTTAATCCTTTTTATTGAGTCATCAGAGTTTATTCCGACTATCAAAACGTCGCCAGAAGCTTTCGCCTTATTCAGGTAATCCACGTGCCCGGAGTGCAAAATATCAAAACAGCCGTTTGTAAAAACAACTTTTTTATTTTCAGCTTTTAATTTTTTTCTTACGTTTATAAGTTCGTTTCTATCTTCAATAACGCTCATTATTCGTCTCGCTTTACAATATCAAACAAAGAGTTAATTTCAATTGGAACAATTCCAACTTCTTCGCAAACTAAACCGCCCGCGTAGTTAGCTAAATAAACGGCTTCCATAATATCCGCGCCCGCAGAAAGAGCCATAGTGAGAGTTGAGATAACTGTATCGCCAGCTCCTGATACGTCTACAACTTTTCTAGCTTTCGTAGGCATGCGTCTAATATCTTTCCCTTTTTCTATAACCGCAATTCCTTCTTCGCTTAAAGTAAGCAGCAGATATTTAGAATTCAATTTGGAAAGCAGTTTTTTACCAGCTTCAATCAGATCGGCTTCGCTTTTAATTTTCATTCCTAAAACGTCTTCGGCTTCTTTGCGGTTGGGTTTAAATACAGTAACGTTTTTATAGGAAAAAAAGTTTTGAAATTTAGGGTCTACAGTTATAAGTTTCTTTTTCTTATTCGCTAAGGTAATTATTCTTTTAATTAAAGCCGGAGTTAAAACCCCTTTGTTGTAATCCTGAAGAATAATTCCATCTATATTGTTAATTTCTTTTAGCAGCGTATCGTAAATTTTATTTTGTATTTCTCTGCCAATATATTCCTTGCTTTCTTTATCAATACGCACTACATGCTGATCGCGGGCTATGACCCTGATTTTTGTCGTAGTAGGACGCTTGGGGTCTACTATAAGTCCGGTAGAAACTATTCCAGCAGTATTGATAAGATCGCTAAAGATAGCGCCATAATTATCGGAGCCGATTATTCCGATAGGAAACGGAGAACCGCCAAGTTTAAGGATATTAACAGCTACGTTAGCCGCTCCTCCAAATCTGTTAAATTCTTCATTAACTTCAATTACAGGAACCGGAGCTTCGGGCGAAATTCTTTTAACGTCGCCCCAGGTATAGGAATCGAGCATCATATCGCCAATTACGGCTATTCTTTTTCCCTGAAAATTCTTCTTTATTTCGTTAAGTCTGTTTTTTGAGATAATCATTTCTTACCGATAATTTTTATTTATTTTTTCTTTATTTTTTTGAAGAGACCATTTAGCAAACGGGTTTGAAAGTAAAAGCCTGCTTAGCCCGTTATCCGTTCCGAACCATAAATAATCGCCGTCAAAAGCCATGCTTGAAATTTTCCGCGATTTTATTCCAAGCTCGTCTAAGTCAATATTCATTATGCTATTAGACGCTTTATCTATCAAAATAATTCCCTTGGGATCGTCTTTTTTGTCTTTTGTATTAAATGAATAAAGACCGCCCCATATTTTATTTCCGGTGCTTTCCAAACAGTAAACTCCGTTAGAAGGCAATCCGTCCTCCTGATCAAATTTTTCCCATTTGTTTTTACGGTTATATCTAAAAATGCCTCCGACGTTAAACTTAGGTTTTTGCGGAGTAATAAATTCATCCGTGCCAAACCAGACGCTTGAGCGGTCAAATGCAAAATCGGAAATGGAAACTGTTTCGCCTTCCCCCTTGAAACTGCTTCCTTTATTGCTCATATAAACTCTGGAATTAGGGTTTTCAATTTTTTTATTTCTGTAATATTTATGCACGCCCGATTCCGTTCCAAACCAAATAAGGCTGTCGCCGTCCATTCTAATGGCTTTAATGTTATTGGATTTTGTGTCGCCGTTATAAGCCAAATCATAATCGGAATATTTTTGTTTTGCAACGTCTAACTTGGTAAGATTAAAAAACCTGCCAATCCATAAAGTATTTTCTTTTTTGTCATAGCAAAAAGACCTGATCCAATTGCCAAGCTCGCCGCCCGCGCTGAATTTCCGTTTGTGCCACTGCTTTTTTTTCACTTCATAAGTAAAAAGCCCTTCGCCAGAGCCCGCCCAAACATAATCTTTGCTGACAGCTATACAGTAAAAAAAGTCCTGCTCAATATTGCTTTTTTGAGTAGTAAAGTTTTCCCATTTGTCTTCGCTTGCAATGTAATGGTATATGCCTTGTCCGTATGTCGCAACCCAGATATCCTTGTTCTCAAATTGGAAAGAAGAGATTATAGCCCCTTCCAGATAAGTATCAGAAATCTTATTTTGCGGAAACGCAATGAATCCGTATAAAATTAACAGAAAGAAAATGAAACGTTTTGTCATTAGTTTTGGAACTTCAATAAAAATAATTAAAGAATTAGTTTAGTAGCTTTCCTTTTCGGAAGGAAAAGCTTTTTGTTTTACGTCTTCAGTATATTTTTTTACCGAGTTAATAATTTCTTCCGAAAGATTTGCATACCTGCGAACAAAACGAGGATGGAAATCCTGCGTAAGGCCAAGCATATCAGGAGTAACAAGAATTTGCCCGTCGCACTCGACGCCTGCGCCAATGCCTATTGTAGGAATGCTCACGCTCTCTGTAACTTTTTTTGCCACAGCGGCCGGCACTTTTTCAAGCACAATAGAAAAGGCTCCCGCCTGTTCAATAATTTTTGCGTCTTTTAATAACTCTTCAACTTCTTCTTCGTTTTTCCCTCTTTCTCTATAGCTGCCAAACTGATGGATGCTTTGCGGAGTAAGGCCAAGATGCCCCATCACCGGAATTCCGGCTTCAGTAATTTTACGAACTGTTTCGGCTATTCGTTCGCCGCCCTCAAGTTTTACGCCTCCAGCGGAAGTTTCTTTCATTATACGTCCCGCGTTCCTGAAACCTTCGTCAACGGACAACTGATAAGACATGAAAGGAAGATCGACCACAACCATTGCGCGCTGAACGCCTTTTGTAACCGCCTTAGTATGATAAATCATTTCGTCCATTGTTACGGGCAAAGTTGTTTCGTTGCCCTGAAAAACGTTGCTAAGAGAATCGCCAATTAAAATAAAATCTACGCCTGCCTGATCTACAAGCTTTGCAGTAATATAATCATATGCCGTCAGAGCTGCTATTTTAGTTCCGCTCTGTTTCATCAGCATAAATGTTTTTGTTGTAATTTTTCTAAAATCTGTATGTACGCTCATAATAATTTCCAGTTTTAACTAGTTAATAATATTATTCCAGTAGTCTTTAAATTCAAGCGAAAGAGAATCGCTTAATTTATCATAATCAACTTTTTTACCTAATATGCTCTCCAAATCGACTGCGCTCTTGTTCATTTCCTGAACTAAGAGCTCTTTCCCTTCATCTGATAATTTCAGATAATCTGTTATTTTTTTATGAAGCGGTCCGCATAAAATAGAGCCGTGCTGAAGAATAATATTTTCCATTTTACGTTGCGCGCTTCCGACTAACTTTTTTCCTTCAAACTTAATTTCGCTCTTTGCAGAATTTGCAAAACAAGCCGCGCTTTTTTCTTCTTTATAAGCCTGCCTGAAATCAGGTTGTTTTTTTTCAAGTTCTGCTTTCTCAAGCGTTTTATCGTATTTACACAATCCGCGTAATAGAGCCTGATTTATTTTTTCGTAGATCTGCATTGCAGTAAGCCCGCAGGAGAGGCTTATAATAACCGAATAAGTAATTTCTTCCGCATGTAGGATGGCTCTGCCGCCGGTAGGTCGTTTCACAATATCAATGCCTTCGTCAGAAGCTTTTTCTGAGTCTATTGAATCATAACTCTGATTTGCCCCAAGAGAAATACAAAATGGCTTCCATCCGTATATTCTGAAAAAAGCTTCATCAGTTTTACATTCATGCGCAAGCTTAAGATCGTAATCCATATTATATTTGCCGGTATTAAACCCGGTATTAATAAATTTCCAGATCACCTTCCAATAAGTCCTCTTTTACTTTCTTCAAGAAAAGCCAACACTTCGTCTATATATTTTTTTCCGCCAAGCTCTTCGGTAATTTTAGCTTTTGCCTGAGTCATGTTTAAAGGAGAGTTGTAAATATAACCATATGCTTTTTTAAGATCGTAAATTTCATCGTTAGTAAAACCTCTTCTCCTTAGCCCGACTAAATTAAGTCCGGCAAACTTAAGAGGTTCTGCTCCGGCAAGAATAAAAGGAGGCACGTCCTGTACAGCTCTGAAACCTCCGCCAATCATAACATGTCTGCCGACTTTACAAAACTGGTGCACAGGAGTCATTCCGCCGATAATAGCCCAATCGCCAATAGTAACATGACCGCCTATCTGGACGCCGTTTGATAGAATAACATTATCGCCTATAACGCAATCATGCGCTATATGCACATAAGCCATTAGCAGGCATTTTTTGCCGATCTTAGAAAAACCGGTTTCTTTTGTTCCTCTGTGCAAAGTAACGAACTCGTGTATAGTAGTTTCGTCGTCAATAATAAAAAGAGTAGACTCTTTATCAAATTTAAGATCCTGCGGAACATGCGCGACAGAAGCGGATTGATAAATAGTAACTTTGTTGCCAATGCGGGCGCCGTCATAAATTACAGCGTGAGGACCGATATAACAATCGTTCCCAATCTGAACGTCGTCCTGAATTACAGCAAAAGCGTCAACAGTATTGTTATCGCCGATGTTCGCTTTTTTACTTACAATTGCAGTAGGATGAATATTATTCATACATAAGTTCCTATTTATTAGTATTTATCTTTTCGTCTCTATCAACAACGCCAGCCATAAATTCAGCTTCGGCGACTAAAACTTCATTTACAAACGCCTTTCCTTTCATCATAATAATTTTGCTTTTTCTGTTAACCAGTTCCACTTCAAGATGAAGCTGATCGCCAGGATGAACAGGCTTTCTAAACTTTGCATTATTTATCTGCATAAACAAAACAAGTTTTTCTTCAGGGTTAGGGAAAGAGTTAAGCAATAACACTCCGCCAGTCTGAGCCATTGATTCAATTATCAATACTCCGGGCATGATAGGCTGACCAGGAAAATGTCCTTCAAAGAATGGTTCGTTTATAGAAACATTTTTTATCCCCACAACTTTTTTGTCTAAGTCTAAATAAATAATTTTATCAACAAGCAAAAATGGGTATCTGTGCGGCAGAATTTTTTGTATTGCCGTAGAGTCTAAAACGACCCCTTCTTTTTTTACTAACTGATATTTTTTTACAATTTTTTTCTGCTGATATAATTTTCTGATGAGTTTTGCAAATTCAACATTTGCCATATGCCCAGGACGCGCAGCCAGAATTTGCGCTTTTATTGGAACGCCAATTAAAGCTAAGTCGCCCATAAGATCAAGCAGCTTATGACGCACTGGTTCGTTACGGTATCTAAGTTCTTTGCTATTTAAGATTCCGTTTTCGCCTATGGTGACGTTTCCGTCTATTTTGAGTTTATTTCTAAGCCCTTCCAATTCCTGTTCGTTCATTTGCTTATCGACAATCACGACAGCATTATCAATATCGCCGCCTTTAATAAGTCCAAGATCGGAAAGGTGTTCAACTTCGCTTAAAAAGCAAAATGTTCTTGCAGATGCATATTCAGTGACAAATTCTTTTTCTAAATCGAAAAGACCAGTATGCTGGCTTCCTAATGCCGGATTCTGATAATCGACCATAACGGTCATTCTGTAATTATCTAACGGCAAAGCGACTATATCAATCTGATTTTCTTCATTATGATAAGTGACTGTTTCGTCAATAATTAGATAATCCTTAGGCGCAGACTGCTGTACAAATCCAGCCTTTGTTAAGGCTTCTACATATTGAATTGCGCTGCCGTCGCCAATTGGAGGTTCAATTCCGTCTAGTTCTATAATAATATTATCTATCTGCAAGCCCACTATTGTAGCTAATACGTGTTCCACAGTGTGAACGGTAGCTTCGCCAAGAGCTAATGTAGTTCCGCGCGAAACGTCTACCACATAGTCGGTTGTTGCAGGTATTTCAGGTCTGCCGCCAAGATCAGTACGGATAAATTTAATTCCATAGTTTTCTGGAGCAGGTTTAAAAGTCATTGTACAAGTCGTTCCGGTATGCAGACCCACGCCTGACATAGATACCGGGTTTGCAATTGTTCTTTGTAATTCTAACATTAACTTTTTTCCGATCTTAATTCATAATAAACAAAAATAAAATAACCTTTTAAGATAACAACTTAGCCCTTGAAATACAATATAACTGCGTCTGCCCATTCTTCTGTTTTTTTTGCCAAAATTTTTAAATATCTATGTTTTTCTGTTATTTTCAGCAATTAATTTTATTATCTTAATTGAACTAAAATGCTTTTTTAGCGGTTACTATAATTATTAAAGGAGATATAACTATGTCACAAAATGTTCCTATAACAGTAGCGCATGGAGACGGTATTGGCCCTGAAATTATGGACGCAACTTTAAGAATTATTCAGGCAGCCGGAGCAAAAATAGATATTGAGACCATCGAAATTGGCGAAAAAGTTTATCTTAAAGGCAATCCTTCAGGAATAGAAGACAGCTCCTGGGATTCTTTACGCAGAACAAAAGTGTTTCTTAAAGCTCCTATCACTACGCCTCAGGGAGGCGGTTTTAAGAGCCTTAACGTAACTGCCCGCGTAACGTTAGGTTTGTACGCTAATGTGCGCCCCTGCGTTTCTTATCATCCCTTTGTTGATACAAAACATCCTGTAATGGACGTTGTTATAATACGAGAAAATGAAGAAGACCTTTATACCGGAATTGAATACAGACAAACCGACGAAGTTGTACAGGGATTAAAATTAATCACTGTGCCCGGAAGCGAAAAAATTATTCATTACGCTTTTGAATACGCCCGTAATAACGGCAGAAAAAAAGTAACCTGCTTTATGAAAGATAATATTATGAAAATGACCGACGGATTGTTTCATAAAACATTTGACAGAATTGCCGCCGAATATCCAGACATTGAAAATGAATCGTGGATTGTTGATATCGGCGCTGCTAAATTAGCCGATACTCCTGAGAACTTTGACGTAATCGTTATGGAAAACTTATATGGCGATATACTTTCCGACGTCGCCGCGCAAATAGCAGGTTCTGTAGGACTTGCAGGCTCTGCTAACATTGGCGAGTTAGGCGCAATGTTTGAAGCTATTCACGGATCGGCGCCAAGAAGAGCCGGACAAAATCTTGCAAACCCATCCGGGCTTTTATTGGGCGCAGTTTTGATGCTAAACCATATAAACCAAAAAGATATAGCCGCTAAAGTTCATAACGCCTGGCTAAAAACAATTGAAGATGGAGTACATACTTATGATATTTTTAAAGAAGGCGTAAGCGCAAAGAAAGTCGGCACTAAAGAATTTGCGGACGCAGTTATTGAAAGACTTGGAGAAAAACCAGTTAAATTAAAAGCCGTTGATTACGTCAGAACAGACGCTCCTAAAGGAATTGAGCCATATAAGTATATTAAGGCTCCTGTAGCTAAAAAAGAATTGGTCGGCGTAGACGTGTTTTTGCATTGGCACAAAGGCAGCGCTAATGAATTGGGCAATAGTCTTAAAACCATAGCTGCCGGCGGGCTTAGTATTGCTATGATTGCAAATAGAGGAGTAAAAGTTTATCCTAACGCCTCTAAAGATATTTTTTGCACAGACCTTTTCAGGTGCCGTTATTTTAACGCAAATAAAGACGCCGTCTTTACGAATGGGAATATTATCGCTCTGCTTTCTAAACTGGATGAAGCTGGATTTGACGTTGTGCAAACGCAAAATCTCTATGAATTTGACGGGGTTCCAGGGTATTCGGGGGCGTAATAGAAATTGCAATTTAGTTTGGGTAAATGTAGCGCAGTCGGAGCGACTGCGCTACATTTTTTACAATAATTGATGTTATATTATTTCAGATAATTTTTTAACTAATTTTTCTATTCCCTCGGCTGCTTCTGTAATCTTTGCGTTATACATATAAGCCGGAGTTGTTAAAACTTTATTAGCTTCGTCAAAATTAAACTCAGTTACAGCTTTGTTTATGTGTCTTGCGCCAAAACTTTCAATATCCGCGGCAGTTTCTTTATCGTCGCCAATTGTTACCTGTACTTTTTTATTGCCAAGACTTTTTGCTACAATAACCGGGGCAATGCATATGGCGCAGATATATTTTCCTTCGTCAGAGAATTCTTTGATTACAGACTCTGCCTTTTTCAAGACTTTTACTTCAGCGCCTTTAAAAGCATAATCTGAAAGATTCTTTGCCGCGCCGTTGCCGCCCGGCAAAAACAACGCGTCATAATTTTCCGCGTTAAGCAAATCTAAATTTTTTATTTTTCCGCGCGCTATTCTTGCGGATTCAACAAGGACATTTCTTTTCCCATTTTCAACTTCGCGCGTAAGATGATTTATTACATGATACTGATCGATATCCGGCGCATAAACGTCATACTCCATCCCATATTTCTCAATGAAATATAAAGAAAGAGTCGCCTCATGTATTTCGCTCCCGTCAAGATATCCGCAGCCTGATAGAATTACAGCTATTTTTTTCATTTATCATCCTTCCTATTTTGTTCTTTATAATTTACAAAATATTTAAAAATAAAAAAACGCCGTTTACAGCGTGTTTTTTAATTGGATTAAACTAGTTGAAATTTGAATGAAAATATTGTCAGTTACAATACATAACTGAAACATGTGAAGGATTGTTGTAAAAATGTTATCTGGTAATAAAACTTATTTAGCCGATATTTTTTTTCAGCTCGTTTAATTCGTTTTCAAGTTTTTTAATTCTATCGGCATAGTCGCCAATATTTCTGATATGGGCTTCAATCTTAAACGCGGCCAAACGCTCTTTTGCAGGAGAACCAAAATAAATACCCGCTTTGGGAAGCGATTTAGAGACTCCGCTTTGAGCGGCTAAAATAACTCTATCGCCAATTTCAATATGCCCGCTAAGCCCAACCTGCCCTGCAAGAATACAATTATCGCCAACAATTGAGCTGCCAGAAACTCCAGTCTGAGCCGATATAGCAGTATCTTTACCTATAACTACATTATGAGCTATCTGCACCAGGTTATCTATTTTAACGCCATGTTTTATTACTGTAGAGCCAAGCGCGGCTCTGTCTATAGTTGTGTTTGCCCCTATTTCAACGTCGTCTTCAAGAACCACGTTGCCAATCTGAGGGATTTTAATATAAACTCCCTTATCATCCGTAACATATCCAAACCCATCGGAACCAACAACAACCCCGGCATGAAGGATAACGCGTTTGCCTATTTTTGTATTTTCGCGCACGCTTACATTTTGAAAAATTAAAGAGTCGTCGTCAATAACAGTATTTTCACCAATAACAGTATTATGGAAAATTCTAACGTTTTTGCCAATTTTACACCCTGCTGAAATAACCACATTTTTACCAATTGCAGAGTTTTCGCCTACTGAAGCTGATGGATCAACATAAGCAGTTTTATCTATGCCAGATAGAGGGAATTTTGGCGCAAAAATGGTAAGCAACACTTTAATAAAAGCTTTATTCGGGTCTGGAACTTCGATATAAACAATATCGCTTCTAGATTTATCAAAACCTGTTTTTACAATAATTGCGGAAGCTTTTGTTGCGGCGAAAAATTTCTTATAAGCGTCGGCATATAAAAAAGTTAAGTCCCCTTCTTTAGCGTCCTCAATTTTAGCCGCATTAGAAATTGTCATGTTCTGATCGCCTGTGATAGAACCATTTATCAGTTCGGCGATATCTTTAATTTTTATACTATTCATCGTTTACTTAAGTCTTAGTTTTGCAAGAACTTTATTAGTCATATCGTATTTTTCTTTTGCATACAAAAGCATTACGTCGCCGCTTCTATCAAAAAGGAAATCTAATTCTTCATCCACAGCAACTTCCTTAATTGCGTTAAAAACCTTATTTTGAACCGGCTTCATAATTTCGTCCTGCTTCTGAAATAATTCGCCGTTAGAGCCGAATTTTTTTTCTCTATATTCGCCGACTTTCTTTTCAAGCTTAACCAGTTCAGCTTCAGTTTCAGTGCGGGTCTGATCGCTCATAATAAGTTTTCGTTTATCATAATCGTCAAACTTTGATTTCCAGTCAGCCTCAAGCTTATTAAGTTCTGTCTGCCAGTCTTTGATAATGATATCAAGCTTTTGCTGGGCGTCCTGAGCGTCAGGCAGTTTATCCATAATCGCATCAGAATCGACATAACCAATTTTAATTTGCGAAAATGAAATATTCGTCAACAAAAACACGAAAAAACCAAGTAATGATATTTTACGAAACATAACGTCTCCTGCTCAACTAAAAATATTAATTAATTCAAAAGCGCTAAACTGCAAAAAGCTTAACGCTTTCAAATTGTAAATAGTAAAAAATTGACTTAAAAAAAACCCAATCGGCAGTCAATAGAAAAAAAGGATTATTTCCCTCTTTTTAGTTTATCGAGCACCTTATAAGTCACGTCAAAAGCTGTATCTGCATATAGCAAAACTACGTCGCCGGTTTTATCAAAAACGAACTGCATATTTTCTTCTTTAGCAATTTCGCCAATAGCTTTGAAGATTTTTTCTTTAACAGGTTTAATCAATTGTTCCTGTTTCTGATAAACTTCGCCGGTGCCCTGAGTAAATTTTTCTTTTCTGAAATCGACAATTGTTTGTTCCAGTTCAACAATTTTCTTCTGAAATTCCTGTTTTTTAGCTTCAGTCATTGTAGTAGATTGTTTCTGATAGTCTGCTATTTTTTGCTGATATACCTGAGTCATACTATCGATTGTAGAATTCCACTTGCCAATTATAGCGTCCAAATCTCCCTGAGCTTTAATTGCTTCCGGGAATTGCGCAAAAATGATTTGCGAATCGACAAATCCGATTTTTTGAGGAGCCTGAGAAAATAAATTGCTCCCTGTTAACAAGAGAACAGCTATAATAAGTATGTACTTTTTCACTATACGATCCTTTTAATAATTGTTTAATAATTGATTGTCTGGTTAAAATCCTTTGCCAAATTGAAAATGGAACATCCAGGCGGGTTTGTTTCCATCAACCGCTCTTCTATCAAAGCCATAGCCCATATCTACGCCAATCAGACCGATAGGGTTAATCATAACTCTTGCGCCTACTCCGGCAGCTCTTCTTAAATCAAAAAAATCTGTATTTTTCATGTGGTCAAAAACGTTTCCAGCTTCGGCAAAAACAAGCAAATATAGAGGTATAGGTTCCATAGATACGGCAAACCTAAGTTCAGTCGTATATCTTGTCATTACTCTACCGCCATAAATTGTGCCGTCTGCGTCTTTGGGTCCGACAGATCTATCGTCATAACCTCTTAGAGGCGTAGTAGCAATTACAAGTCCGTTGCCGCCCATATAAAAATAATCAAATGGTTGAGCGTTTGAAGCTACATTGTTTAATTCGCCAATATAGCCAAGGTCTGCAACCGTATATAAGGCTATTCTGTTTGAATTAAATATTCTTCTGTACCACTCGGCTTTAAAACTTAATTTATAATAATCAACGTCTCCCGGTAAAAACGGACCGCCTGAAATTTCAGCGTCAAGAGCTACCGAAGACCCAAGCGATGGGAATGTAGGATTATCTATATTCTTTCTGCTTATTGTTGCGCCAAGAGTATACTGCCTGCTCTTGCCAGTCTTGTAATAGCTTCCGCCTTCAATAACGTCGTTATACTGGAACTTAGCCAAGCCTTGAATATAAAAATAATCGTCAGGCCATTTCAATCTTCTTCCAACTTTTACCGAGCCGCCAGCCTGATGCAAATCATAAACATATTGTTGCCGAGTATCAAAAATTTCGCCGCCGACTAATGTAGGGGTATTCATAAACCAGGGTTCAGTAAAACCAAGAGTAAAAGTTCTGTAATAGCTGCCTACGCCAAACTGCCAGTTAAAACTTAGCACCTGTCCCGCGCCAGCCTGAAATGGTTCAGCTAACGAAAAGTTGGTAAGAGTAATACCCATAGAACCGCTGAATCCATAACTGCCGCTGTATCCAACTGAAGCGTTTAGATAATCGCTCGATTTTTCTTCAACCTGATAAGTAACATTTACAGTGCTATCGTTCTTTAGCGCATAATCCACGCCGTTTTGGTATAATTTTTCTGAATTAAAAAACTGAAGATTTGCAAGCTGCTGAAGACTTCTGAACATAGCGGCTCTGTTAAAATAATCGCCAGGCACTGTAAACAGCTCTCTTCTGATTACTTTATCTTTTGTTTTATCATTTCCGGTTATATCAACCGAGCCAATTTTAAATTGGTTATTTTCATTAATCTGAATATTAATATCTACTGAATCCGGATCAATTTTAGTCTCAACCGTTTTCATATCAAAACGGAGGTATCCGTTATCAAGGTATAACGAAGCTACGTCTATTTGTTTTTCATTCTGTCTTAAATTCTGTTGGAATTTTTCATAATTAAAAACATCGCCCTTGACAAAACCAAGACGTTCATTCAAAACAGCTTCAGGATAAATAGTGTTTCCTTCCCAGGTAATATTCCTCACCTTATATTGAGGACCTTCTGTAACTTTAATGCGGATAGTAAGATCTTTTTTATTATTTGAGTAAATAAGAGTATCGGAAACTATTTCCGCATCGCGGAATCCGTTTTTCTTATAAAATTTTGAAATCAAAGCTTTATCTTCTATATATTTCTTTTTATCAAATTTAGCTTTGCTCCAAAACTTCCACCATTTAGCTTCGGAAATTTCGTTAAACTCGCCTTTTAATTTTCCTTCGTCATACTGCTTATTCCCTTCAAACTCAATTTTTCTTACGACTACTCTGTCGTTTTCAACCATTTTCAATTTCAAAACAATTCGGTCTTTAACTTTAGCGATAAGGTTAGTGTTTGCTATTTCGCTTATTTTATACGCAGTAGTATATTCGTCGGCAAGGTCTTTTACATTATGCCAGATAACGTGAACTTCATCTTTTGTAGTATCGGCAGAATAGTAGGAATATTTTGAAGAATTAATTTCAGCGTTAAGATAACCGTCGTCGTCATAAAGCGCGGTTATTTTGGCCTTTAGTCTGGTAATTTCCTGCGGCTTTAATATTTGCCCCCTTACAAAATTTACCTTTGCCTCAATATCCGAAGTGCTGAGCTCGTCATTGCCTTCAATGGCAACTTTTTCAACGCGGGGATATTCCTGAACTTTAATTAGAAGAAAAACTCCGTCGGCAATTTGCTTATCAATAATTATCTGAACGTCAGAAAAAATATTCAGAGCCCATAATTGTTTGATAGCGTTAATTGTTTGATCCCCAGGTATTTGAATTTCGTCATTTATTTTTAATCCGCTGTTAGCGATAATATGATTATTATCAGCAGATATGCTTCCTTCCACAGAAATTCCAAGAATTTTATACGCAGTTTTGGTATTTTGGGAAAAAGAATCTGAAAAAATAAAAACCGAGAACAATGAGATGAGTAACACTTTTACAAGATACTTTGAGGATTTTTGAAACATTCTATATGCCTTTATCATTTCTTTTTATTTGTTCGCTGACTTTTCCGAATCTTCTCTCTCTTTGCTGAAAATTCTTAATTGCTTCATATAAATTTTTTCTTCTGAAATCGGGCCAAAAAACATCTGATATAAAAATTTCAGAATATGCTATCTGCCATAACAAGAAATTACTTACTCTAAATTCGCCGCTTGTTCTTATCAATAAATCAGGATCAGGAATATCTTTTGTAGTTAGCAGTTCCGAAAAAGATTTTTCGTCAATCTCGTCTACTTTAAGCTTATTAGCTACAACCTTCTTTACAGCTTCAAGAATATCCCATCTTCCGCTGTAACTTAAAGCAAGATTAAGAGCTACGTCCGTATTGTTCTTAGTTTTTTCAATTGCATCATTAAGCTCTTTCTGAAGTTCTACAGGTAATGAGGCTATGTCGCCTACAGCCAAAAGCCTTACATTATTCTTACTTAGACCATTAATTTCATTTCTTATGCTTCTAAGCAATAATCTCATTAAAGTGGAGACTTCCTGTTTTGGCCTTTTCCAGTTTTCCGTTGAAAAAGTATATAACGTTAAATATTTAACTCCAAGGTCTGAGCAAGTTTCGACAATATCTCTGACAGATTCAATGCCACTTTTATGACCGGCAGCCCTGGGTAATCCTCGTTTTTTTGCCCATCTGCCGTTTCCATCCATTATAATTGCAATATGGACAGGAATCTCACCCGATTCTTTTAAAGTTTTTTGTATTTTTTTATCAGATTCGGATTGTTTTGTTCCCAAATCTATATCCTAATAATGATTAAGATGGTAAAATTAAACTTAAGTTGTTTTAATGTCAAGGTTCGTATTATGGGTCTTTTTTTTAATGTTAGCGCAAGTTTTCAGGAAATGATTTATATTGAGCCATAATAATTAATATGACGTCGAATATTACGCACGAATTAATATGATGAGGTAAAACTATGCAAGCCGAAGAAGAAATTATTTGGATTTGTCAATATTGTGGAACCCATAATTTAGTCACAGTCGATTTTACGACAGGCGGAAAAAAAGACTTCGAAGAAGACTGCCGTATTTGCTGCCGCCCTAATCGCATAATCATAACTATAGACAGAGAAGACAATATAAATATCGACTGCCGTATTTGCGACGAATAAATTAACGCCTTAATTGCTATTGCCGTTGAAAAACAGCCGGAATTATTCCGAAAAGGAATATTCCGGTTCTATCTGTTTTTCATTAATCCATAATCATTCTCAAGAATGATGAGCTTTCGTCTTCATCATCTTTTGAGTTGACGTCGTCATTTTGTTTTTTTACGCGGTCTTTAGCCGAATCGATATAAGGATCTATGCTGAAACCGCCTTGAGGGTTTTCATTTGTTTCATTCTGCATATTAGATTTAGCTCCGTTTACGCGAATAAACGTAGGCACCTGCAAGTCATCCTGTTCAATTTCTTCGCCGTTGCCAAAAACAAATCCTTTTCTGGTAAAGATCGGTTCAGAAGAAGCCATCTGAGCGCCTTTTTTGCCATATCCTTTAACAGTGCCCGTATCAAAACCAGTTGCTATAACAGTATAAGAGATATAATCATTCAATTCCTCTCTTTTTACTAATCCAAATATTATATTAGCTTCTTCGCCAGCTGCCTGATAAATTACGTTATTGCCTTCGTTAATTTCTTCCATAGTAATGTTGCTTGATCCGGTAACATTCAAAAGTACGCTCTTTGCGCCTTTTATGTTAACGCCTTCAAGTAAAGGACTGGAAATAGCTTTTTGTGCAGCTTCAATAGCTCTGTTTTCTCCGCTGGCAACGCCGCAGCCCATCAAAGCGTCTCCGCTTTCATTCATTACAGAACGGACATCGGCAAAATCCACATTAATTACGCCTTCAACAGTAATAATATCTGCTATTCCGCGCGTAGCTTCATATAAAACTTCATTCGGTTTGTCAAATGACGTAAAAGCTGAAACGCCTTTATCAATAATGCTTAAAAGCCTGTTGTTAGGAATAACAATTAAGCTATCTACATATTGTTTTAATTCTAAGATTCCTTTTTCGGCATTAAGCATTCTTTTTTTACCTTCCCAGCTGAAAGGCTTAGTTACAATACCAACAACAAGAGCCCCAATGCTTTTTGCAATTGAAGCGATAACAGGAGCCGCTCCAGTGCCTGTTCCGCCGCCCATTCCTGCGGTAATAAAAACCATATCGCTGCCTGCAAGAGTTTCAGCCATTTTTTCTCTATCTTCTTCAACGGCTTTTTTACCAACGCCAGGATCCGCTCCTGCGCCAAGACCTCTTGTTATGGCTGTCCCAATATGTACTTTTTGGTTGGCGCTGCTGCTTGCCAATGCTTGCGCGTCAGTATTTACGGCCACATATTCTACGCCTGTCAACCCTCGTCTGATCATACTCTCGATGGCGTTGCAACCTCCTCCGCCTACGCCAACGACCTTTAAGACTGCCGTCATCGGTTTAGCTCTGTCAATTGTCGCAAATCTCGCTGAATTAGCGTTAGCTTCAGCCATATGTTACCTCCTAAATAAATAGTATTATAATTCGTCAAAAAAAACTTTTATTTTCGTAAAGATGTCTGTCATCTTATTATTAGTTGTATTTTTTTCTTTCTGTTTTTTCGTCTTTACGACTTCCGGAATAAACTCGCTTGATTTTTCGCCCGGTATGCCTCTTATCAATCCGGCTACCGTCGCAAATTCAGGGCTTTCAATTTCATTTGATAAGCCAGAGCCTAAATCCTGCGGAACTCCTATCCTTGCAGGGAGTCCAAAAACTTCTTCGGCTAATTCAATGCAGCCTTTAAGCAGCGATCCGCCGCCTGTTAAAACTATTCCGGCTTTTATTTTATTTTTGTAACCGGAATTTCTAATATCGTTATCAATTAAAGAAAATAATTCCCTCATCCTAAGACTTATTATCTGAGTTAAAAGGCTTACAGGAATTTTTGAATTACCGCGCGCGCCTACGCCGCGGATTAAAATATCTTCATCTTTTATAATTGAGTTTTCGGTTGCATAACCGTAATCTTTTTTTAATTTTTCCGCTTCGTCCGTTACAATGCCAAGCGATTCGCGAACATCATTTGTCACCTGGTTGCCGGCTATTCCAATAACCTTTGAGTGCTTAATAGATTTATTATGGAATATTGCAATATCCGTAGTGCCGCCGCCTATATCTATAAGCGCAACGCCAAGATCTTTTTCGCTTTCTTCCAGCACTGAAGAGCTTGAGGCTAAAGGCTGCAAAATATAATCGTTAACGTGGAAGCCTGCTCTTTCAACTGATTTTTTAATATTTGATATAGCCGGAATAGAAGCCAATACTATATGATTTGTAGCTTCAAGCCTTGAGCCGGACATCCCAATAGGGTTTTCTATCCCGCCCTGAAAATCGATTGTAAATTCTTCCGGGATTATATGTAAAATTTGTTTATCGGAAGGAATTCTTATTGTTCTTACATCGGCTTCCAAACGATCAAGATCGGCTTTAGTAATTTCATTTTCTTCATTATTTATCGTCACATAATTCCGGTGACGGATGCTTGTAATGTGTTCGCCCGCTACTCCAACGTTCAGGGTCGTAACTTCAAGCCCCGCTCTGTTGGAAGCAATTTTAACAGCTTCCTTAATAGCTTCGGCCGTCTTACCGATATTAGAAACTAAACCTTTGTTCATCCCTTCAGAAGGCGCTATTCCGAAACCAAGAATATTTATCGAATCATTTTCTGATATCTCGGCTATCACAGCGCAAACTTTTGTCGTTCCAAGGTCTAAACCGGTAACGATATTTTTTTTCATTGTTATATTATTCCTATCCATTCATCTTACCTACATAAATGAGCTTTGAATATCTCAAATCGATATAATTAATACTATCTAACTGCTGATTATTATAATTCTTAAAAAGAGACTCTAAATATACGACTTTTCTGGCATCGTCGCCTCTTCCAAAAATTACCGGAGCATTGAAACAATTAAAGCTCAAAACAATATCTGCGCCGTTCCTTAAATTTATCTGTTCAAGTCCTTTATACAAATCGTAATCTATATTTTTAATTCCGTCAATAATTCTAAAAGCTTCTTTCATGCTGTCGTCGTTATATTTACATAGAGCTTTTATATTTTCAGCTCCTTTCGGAAACGTAATCAGCGGAACGTTCATCAAGTTTGTATTTGCAAAAATAGGAAGGGCTTCATATTTATTTGTTATAAAATATGTTTCGGCGCCTTTCTGTACAATTGCGTTTATTTTCTTTTCGTAAACAATAATATTTACTTTATTGCCAGCCGTCAGTTCAACTTCAGAACGAAGAACATAAGGGTGCTTTTCTATTCTGTCTTTTATAATTGGCAAAGTTAAATTAGCCATTGAAGAAGACGGATCAAGTTTAGCAAATTTTAAATAATCGGATTCCGACAACATATAAAAGTTCTTAATCGAAACCGAGCTTATTACTTCTTTACGCTTTTCTTTATTGCCAAAAAACGTTAGGAACGTAAGACCGATAACCAATGCTAACATCAGCGCAAGGCTTAATATTTTAGACATTAGTTTCAATTATTTTCCCTCGCTTTTCAGCAATTGAATAAATTTTTCGCCGTACTTCCAAATGTCTCCGGCGCCCATTGTAATTACTATATCGTTCTTCTTTTTTATATCCATTAAAACTTTTGGGATATCGTTTTTATCTTTAACGTAAATAACATTTTTATGCCCAAATTTCTTTGCTGCATTTGCAATCAACTCGCCTGTAACTCCTTCAATAGGATCTTCGCGCGCGGCATAGATATCGGTGCAGATAAAAACATCAGAGTTTAAAAACGATCTGCCAAACTCCTGATAGAAATCTCTTGTTCGCGAAAACAAATGAGGCTGAAAAACAGCTACAAGTCTTCTATCCCAGCCTGCTCTTATTCCAGCAAGCGAAGCCGTGGTTTCAGTTGGATGATGAGCATAATCGTCAACCACTAAAATATCATCGGTATTATATTTGGTTTCAAATCTTCTATAAACGCCGTTAAACGATTCCAGGGCTTTTTTAATTACGCTGAATTTTATACCAAGCTCTTTTGCTATAACAATAGCTACAAGAGAATTTTTAACGTTATGTAAGCCTGGAATTCTTAATTTAATTTCGCCAAGTTCTTCGCCAAGATATTTAACATGGAACGCGCTTGAGAACTCAGTATGTTTAATATCAACAGCTCTCATATCGGCCTGAGTCGTCAGCCCGTAAGTAATAACTTTTTTATTAATGCTCGGCATAATATCCTGCAAAGCAGGTTCGTCTAAACACATTACTACAAATCCAAAGAACGGAACCTTATTTGCGAACTCAATAAATGCGGCCTTAATATCGTCTAAATCTTTATATGTGTCTAAATGTTCGCTTTCCAACGTTGTAATTGCCGCAATAGTCGGAGTAAGCTTTAAAAAAGTTCTGTCAAACTCGTCCGCTTCAACAACAATAAACTCGCCGTTGCCAAGACGCGCGTTAGTGCCGCCAAGACCGCTTAGTTTGCCGCCTACGATTATTGTAGGATCTATGCCGCCTTCGGTTAAAGTCAGCCCTACCATAGAAGTGGTAGTGGTTTTACCATGCGTGCCTGCAATGCCAATGCCGTATTTCATGCGCATGCATTCCGCAAGCATTTCGGCGCGTTTAATTACCGGAATTTTTCTTTCAATTGCGGCTTCAACTTCAGGATTATCAAGATGCACTGCGGAAGAATAAACAAGCACGTCCGCGTCTTTTAAGTTAGAGGCTGAATGCCCTTCGTAAATTGTGACGCCTAAATCTCTTAATCTTTTTGTTACGTCGGATAAAGCTTTATCTGAGCCGGAAACTTCAAAGCCTTGATTAAGCAGTATTTCCGCTATGCCGCTCATGCCAATGCCGCCTATGCCGACGAAATGTACTTTTTTAATATTCTTAAACATTTTTATTCTCTATTTTCTCTTTTAATGACAATAATTTACTTGCCAATTCTTTTTCGTTTTCATAATCGCAGGGTCTGATTATTAACAATCCTCTACGCCGTTTAAATTTAATTCTTACAAGCTTAAAAGCGCTATTGTTAAAATACTGGCGCTCTTTAGTTATACGCATAAAAACGATGTCGTCAATTTCATAATTTCTGGTTCTGCTTCTATCTTCAAAAGAAATTGTTTTGTCGTCAATTATCAGTTTTTTATTCAAATACAGGTTATAAAAAATACTAACGAACGCGACAATCAATATCAGGATAAAGAAATATATTATTGAATCGAAAACTAATTTGAAATATCCTCCGCTTAACTGACCGCGCACGGCGACATACAACACAAATACTAAAAAATATATTATTGCCGATTGATAATACAACGACATATTATATTTAAATACTTCTTTGTTTTCGGATTTGTTTTCCATTATAGTTCTTCCGCAAATTTGATAGCATTTTTCGCAATTATTTCAGCTGCGTTTACTTTGCCTAATTCTTTACAGGAGCTCCGGATTGTTTCCAAGTTGCCCGGTTCTACAAGTAAAGAGCTGACGGCCTGATCAAATTCTTTTTCTATATTTTTTTCTTCTAACAAAACAGCCGCATTTTTATCGACCAAAGACTTAGCGTTATAGTATTGATGATTTTCCGCAACATTCGGAGACGGAATCAATATGGAAGCTATGCCAAGCGCCGTTAGCTCTGCAATAGTAGTAGCTCCTGCGCGCGCAATAACAAAGTCGCATGCCGAATAAGCATTATCCATACCGTCAATAAATGCGCCTATCCAAACGCCTTCTTCTTTAAGATCTTTGTAGCGGTCATAATAAATTTTTCCAGTTTGCCAGATGACCTGAAGTCCCAACGACTTAAAATAATTTAATTTTCCGGCAATTACTTTGTTTACCATCATAGCGCCAAGGCTTCCGCCAAGTATAATGACAGTTTTTTTATCTGCCGAAAGACCAAACTTTTTAAGCGCTTCACTTTTCTCAATAACTTTTAAACTTTCTCTTACCGGATTGCCGGTAACTTTCAATTTGCTTTTATCGCGCAGATATTTTTCTGCGTCGGCAAAACCGAGATAAATTTCAGCGGCGTATCTTTCAAGAATTTTTGTAGTTACGCCAGGATAACTATTCTGTTCAATCAATAATATTTTTGCGCCCATTACTGACGCGCCCCAAATAGCTGGACCTGAAACATAACCGCCTGAACCAATCGCTACGCGCGGTTTAAATTTCATTGAAATTAAAACGGACTGAATTAGCGACACTATCACGCGTAATGGCAGCAATAAATTATCTTTTATGCTTTTTCTCGAAAATCCTGATATCCAAATTGGTTTAAAATCATATCCAAGAGCCGGAACCACGGTAGCCTCAATTTTACCTTTTGTCCCTACAAACAATATTTCAGCTTCCGGTTTTAGCTGTTTTATTTTATCAGCGACTGCAATTGCCGGAAATAGATGACCGCCTGTTCCGCCGCCTGCAAATAAAAAGCGATATTTATTCATGTTTTTACTCATGCTGTTTTCACTTTCATTTTTGCAGCTTCAGAATTTAATTTAGCGTTCGATAAACCGATGTTAATTAATATTCCAACAGCCATACAAACAAAGGCTATAGACGTTCCGCCATAACTGATAAACGGCAGCGGAAGCCCTGTAGTTGGGAACAACCCGGTTGTAACCGCAACATTTACAAAAGCGTAAATAACTATAGAAAACGAAATTGCAAAAGCTAATAGCTGTCCGTATTTGTCTTTTGTATTTTTTGCTATAATTATACCTGAAATAAAAATTGTTAAATACACCAAAAGCACAATCACTGCGCCTACAAAACCGACTTCTTCGCCAAGGATAGAAAAAATAAAATCGCCATACGACTCAGGTAAAAACAGATCGCTTTGTCTGCTGTTGCCAAAACCCATTCCGAATAGCCCGCCGCTTCCAAAACCATAAAGAGCCTGCTTAACCTGAATGTTAATATCGCCTCCATTCTGTAAACTATTAGTAAAACCTAATATTCTACTGCGCGAGTGAGGGAAAAGCATTGCAACGGCGCCGCCTGCAAACAAACAGAAAACTACCGATGAAAGTATATGTTTTAATTGCGCTCCGCCAACGTATAATATAGATAAACCCATAAGTATCAATAACGTTCCATTACTTATATTTGGCTGAATTAAAATTAAACCCGAAATAAGCAGTATCCAAAAAAAGGCCGTTAAATATCCTTTTTGTAGGTCTTTAATATCTTCGCCTTTTCTTTCTATCAGCGCAGCTAAATGCACAAACAATACAATTTTTGCCGCATCCGACGGTTGAAAAGAAAAGAAGCCAAGGTTTAACCATCTTCCCGCTCCCTTCATAGGGTGCGACACAAACAAAGTTACAACCAATAATCCAGCCATAATTATCATTGCCCACTTGCTATAGTCTTTCAGCTTCTGGTAAGGAATAATTGAAAAAACTATCAGCGAGAACAGCCCTAAAAGAGCCTTAAGCAAATGAGAATTAAACAGATGAAAAATATTATCGAATTTTGAATAACTGTATGCGCTGCTTGCGCTTAATACCATAATAAGCCCTAAAGCTAATAAAGCCAATGAAGAGATTAATATGATAATTGAATACTTTTTCATTACAGTTTACTTACAGCCTCTTTGAATACGCGGCCTCTGTCTTCATATCCGTTAAACATATCAAAACTTGCGCATGCAGGCGAAAGCAGAACTACGTCTCCTTCCCTTGCTTCGCTGTTTGCAGATACGACGCATTCTTCAAGCGTTTTTTTTATTTCTACTTTTACATCGCTATGGAAAAAGTCAAACACCTTATCGGCTGACTTGCCAATTGCATAAACTTTTTTTGCCTTACTTAAAACAAGGTCTTTAATCTGGTTATAATCGTTTCCTTTATCCAAACCGCCAAGAATTAAAAATATAGGTTCGTCAAAAGTTCTTAATGCATACCAAACTGAATCTACATTTGTAGCTTTGGAGTCGTTAATATATTTTACGCCTTCAATCTCTCTTACAAATTCTAATCTGTGCTCAACGCCTTTGAACGAGCCTAACGCTTCAATAATTTTTTGATTATCTGCGCCGCAGATTTTAGCGAAAGCGATTACCGCCATACAGTTTGCAATGTTATGTTCGCCGCGCAGACTTAAGTCTGCTACTGCGCACGAAAATTTAACTTCGCCGTTTTCTTTATAGAATATTTCTCCGTTAGAAAGCGAAACTCCATTCGGCATATCCTTATCAAGAGAAAAATATATTACTTTCGATTTTATGTTCAGGTCTTTTCTTGCAGTCGGTTCGTTATCTGCGTTCAGAATAGTAAAATCGCCCGCGTCCTGATTTTGAAATATTTTATATTTTGCTTTAATATAGTTTTCAAACTTATATTCATACCGGTTAAGATGATCCGGAGTAATATTTAGTATAGCCGAAATTTTTGGTTTAAACTCGTCGATATAGTCTAACTGAAAACTTGAAGTTTCTAAGGCAACAAATTCATTTTCTTTAACGTCAAGAACCATATCCGCCAAAGGTTCTCCAATATTGCCAGCTAAATAAGTCTTTAATCCGCAATGGTTGAAAACATGTCCGGTAAGAGTAGTAGTAGTAGTTTTACCGTTAGCTCCAGTAATAGAGATAATAGTCCCTTTGCAGAAACGGGTAGCGAATTCAACTTCGGTAATTATTTTAATATTTTTTTCAATAGCCTGCAAAATAACGTCGCTGTTAGAAGGCACTCCGGGACTTACGATAATAAATTCGCAGTCAAAAACTCTATTGGAGTGTTTGCCGGTTTCAAATTCAATTCCTTCAACTTCAAGCTGTTTAACAAATTCAAAAAGCTTTTCGCTGCTTCCGGAATCGCTAACGAACGGAATTCCTCCAAGCTTTTTAATTAGCTTAGCCGAAGCTACGCCGCTTAGAAGTCCGCCCAATACTGTTATTTTTTTATTAAGTAAATCCATTTTTATCTGATCTTAAATGAAGTAAGACTAATAATAGCAAGTATGATAGCTATAATATAAAATCTTATTACAATTTTTGGTTCAGGCCACCCAAGCATTTCAAAATGATGATGGATGGGAGCCATTTTAAATACCCTTCTACCTTCGCCGTATTTCTTTTTTGTATACTTAAAATAAACTCTCTGAATAATAACAGAGATAGTTTCCATAAAGAAAACGCCGCCAAGAATAGGGATTAATAATTCTTTTTTAATTAGAACCGACAGAATGCCAAAAGCTCCGCCGATTGCAAGCGATCCGGTATCGCCCATAAAAACCTGCGCCGGGTAACAGTTGTACCACAGGAAGCCGAGCGAGGCTCCAATAAGAGCCGCTATAAACACTGTTAATTCTCCCGAACCCGGAAGAAATAAAATATTAAGATATCTTGCATAAATTGCGTTGCCGCTTACATAGCACATAATAGCCAAAGCTATCATAACAATTGCAGTTACGCCTATTGCAAGCCCGTCAAGTCCGTCTGTAAGATTCACAGCGTTAGAGGTTGCAGTAATAATAAATATAACAGCAGGAATATATAAATAAGAAAAATCCAAGTTCACATTTTTTAAAAACGGAATTGTAGTTAACGTGTGAACTCCATGAAACTGAGGAGCATAATAAACAACCGCTCCAACAGCCGCTCCTATTAACACCTGCCCAAGTAATTTATAACGCGCAATTAATCCGTTTGGCAGTTTTTTAATTACTTTAAGATAATCGTCTAAAAAGCCGACTAAACTAAGCCAGATTGTTCCGGCTAAAATTAGTATAACGTAAATAGAAGTAATATCGCTCCATAAGAGCACCGGAATTACAACAGAGAGAATAATTATTATTCCACCCATTGTAGGCGTTCCAGTTTTAGACCAGTGAAATTTTGGTCCGTCAATTTTCTTCGCTTCGCCAATCTGATGTTTTTGTAAAATCCTTATAACTTTAGGACTAAAAAATATTGAAAGGCATAATCCTGTGATAGCCGCCAAAGCCGATCTAAAAGTTAAAAACTTAAAGATATCAAATCCAGGCGGATTAAAAACTTTGTTTATGTATTCTAAAAGATAGTATAACATTATTTTACTAATTGTCTCTCTGCTTCTTGAACAAATTCTTCCATTTTCATTCCGCGCGACCCTTTAACAAGAATAACAGAATTCTTCAGATCCTGCTTTCCGATAAATGAAATCAGATTTTTACGCGTAGTAAAATGTTTATTTATTATTTTAGTTTTTAATAATTTCTCGTTCAAACTCTGCATAAGTTTACCGATAGTATAAACCTCGGTAATTTTATTTTTCTTAATAGACGTTAACAAAGCGGCATGAAGTTCAGCCGCGTTT
This sequence comes from Ignavibacteriales bacterium UBA1304, assembly GCA_002307295.1. Classification (GTDB taxonomy): domain Bacteria; phylum Bacteroidota; class Ignavibacteria; order Ignavibacteriales; family Ignavibacteriaceae; genus UBA1304. The sequence continues at coordinate 78,991 of DBTY01000038.1, read as the reverse complement.
TCGCCAAGCTCAAACATATCGCCAAGTATTACAATTTTTCTTTCGTACTTAGTAATATCGCCAAGCAGGTCTAATGCGCTTTTCATCGAAAGCGGATTTGCGTTATAAGTATCGTCAATCAGCATAGCCGTTTTATATTTTTTTACGTCTAAGCGTTTAGCTACGGCTTTTAATTTAGCAGTTGCATTTTGAATGTCGTTTTTGTTAACTCCCAGTTCTAACGCCAAGCTTGCGGCTGCAAGATAATTAGCAGCGTTTTCTTTGCCGTAAAGCGGAAGTATTACTTCAAACTTTTTCCCTTTAGCGGATACTTCTAAAATAGTTTTTCCGTCGTCGGTTTTTCCTTTTATTTTGCCAATCGTTTGAGCGGCTGAATTAAATCCGTAAGTAATTCTATCGCTGATTTTTTTTGTATTCTTAGCGATAATTTTATCGTCAAGATCTACAAAAATCTTTCCGCCTTTTTTAATAGTCGCTTCAAACAGCGCCGATTTTTCCTTGTAAATTCCGTCTTTAGTTTTAAAAAACTCAAGATGCGAATTTCCGATATTTGTAATAAGAGAATAATCCGGCTCCGCTATATTTGCCGAATAAGGAATTTCGCCAAAATGATTTGTTCCCATTTCCAAAACAAGCGCATTGTGCTTAACGCCCGCGCTAAATATTGTTAACGGAACGCCAATGTTGTTATTATTATTTGCGACGGTTTTCTGAACTTTATATTTTGCCGAAAGCAAAGTCGCAAGAATTTCTTTAGTGGTAGTTTTGCCGTTGCTGCCAGTAATGCCAATAACGACGCCCGTAAATTTACTGCGCCAAATTTTTGCAAGATCGCCTAAAGCGGTAGTCGTATTTTTTACCGCTATAACCGGAACTTTTACGTCGGCTAATTTACTGACGCTGCTTTTATTTACTACTACTGCCGAAGCGCCTTTTGCTACGGCGTCGGAAATATAATTATGTCCGTCAAAATTTTTGCCTTTAAGCGCTACAAAAAGAGAATTCTTTTTTATGCTGCGCGTATCGGTAGAAACAGAACTAACCGGTTTAAAATTATCCGGGTTAATAATTTCCGCCGTAGGCAGATTGAATATTTCTTCTAAAGTTATTTTCATCTGTATTATAATGCTAAATATTTTTCCGCAATTTCTTTGTCGGAAAAATGATTTCTTATTCCTTTAATTTCCTGATACGTTTCATGTCCTTTTCCTGCAATCAGAATTACAGCTTCTTCGCCGCTTTCAGCAATTGCAGTTTTAATGGCTTCTTCTCTGTCTTCTATAACCGAATAATTATATATAGCCATTCCTGTTTTTATATTTTCAATAATTGCAAGAGGCTCTTCGTCTCTTGGATTATCCGAAGTAACAAAAGTCTTGCTTGAATTTTCGCCGGCAATTTTACCCATAACAGGTCTTTTAGTTTTATCTCTGTTGCCGCCGCATCCGAAAACTGTATAAAGCGGAATTTTATCCCGCATAATGCCTCTGATTGTAGTCAATGCTTTTTCAAGGCTATCGGCTGTGTGGGAATAATCCACAATTACTTTTTTCTTTCCGGAGCCTATTACTTCAAATCTGCCTGGAACCTGCGGAGTATTTTTTATTCCGCTTATTATAACGCTCTCTTCTATTCCAAGGCTTACGCCTACGGCAAAAGCCGCAGCTGCGTTATAAGCGTTAAAAGCTCCAATAAGTTTTGTGTTAACTTTATAATTCTTGTTATTATGATTAATGACAAACGATGTTCCATTTAAATCATAATTAATATCTTTAATTAAAAAATCAGAACCGGATGATTTTCCATAAGTAATAATTTTAGCTTTGCATCCGTTAGCAATATACTCAGCGCTTGCGTCGTCAGAATTAATTATTGCAACAGAGTCTTCAGTAAGAGCGTTAAACAAAACTTTTTTCGCGTCGCGGTATCCTTCAAACGTTTTATGAAAATCCAGATGATCGGAAGTAATGTTTGTAAGAACGCCGGCAAGGAATTTTTGTCCATGAACTCTGCCAAGCGAAAGCGAATGAGAGGAAACCTCCATCACGCAATATTTGCAGTCTTCCCGAACCATATCCATCATATAATGGCTTAAATCGTTTGATTCAGGAGTAGTGAGAGAAGAAGCAAGCTTTCTATCGCCAATAAAATTAGCTATCGTTCCAAAGAGTCCTGTTTTTTCTTTATTCTGCTCTATAATACTTTTTATAAAATAAGTAGTCGTCGTTTTTCCGTTTGTTCCGGTAATACCGACAAGCTTAAGTTTTTCAGAAGGATTATCATAATAAGCGTTAGACAAATCCGCAAGAGCAATGCGGCTGTCTTTAACTAATATTTTAGTAACCATCTGATGAGTAAAAAACTCTTCCGGATAAACGGCGTTATCTTCAAGAACAACGGCAATTGCGCCTTTGTTAATAGCCTCTGGTATATACTTATGCCCGTCAGAGTTGTAGCCTTTTATAGCTACAAAAATAGAACTGGATATTACCTGACGGGAGTCATAAAAGATTCCGGAGATATCCTTCCGCAGGAATTCTCCAGTAACCTGAATGGCTTTAACATGATTTAATAATTCTGATAGTTTCATTAGTAAATTACCGCTCCGGATATTTTTAATTCGTCGCAAGTTATTTCACAGACAGATCTATTGTTTATTTTTTCGCCCGCGGTAATAGACTGACCTATTACCTTGCCAACGCCTTTAACTTTGTACTGAATTCCCAACCGGGAAAGAATCAGTATTGCGTCTCTTTCAGAATGTTTTGTTAAATCGGGCATAATATGTTTTGTAAAAATACTTTTATCATCTAAAATCTTATCGGCAAATTTGTTTTCATTCTTCCCAGAATTACTTGCGTAAGCCGCTTTATTTTTAGGATTGCCAGCAGGCTGAGGTTTCCCTGAATTTTTCTGCTCAAAATCCACTGCGTCTTTTTGAACGATTCGCTGCGCTACACTCTTAAACATTGGAGCCGCAACTGTGCCGCCATATTTTGAATTAACCGGCGCATTCACTAAAATAATTCCAACTACCTTCGGATTATCTGCCGGGAAAAAACCGACAAACGAAGTATTGTATTGCTGCTTTGAATAACTTCCGCCAATATACTTTTGCGAAGTTCCGGTTTTTCCGCCAATTTTAAGTCCTTCAACTTTAGCGGGTTTGCCTGTTCCATTTTCAACAACTCCGTACAAAAAGTCTCTCATTATATCAGAAGTTTTTTTTGAAATAACCGTTCTTATAAGTTTTGGTTGATTTTCAAAAATTGTTTTTCCGTTTTCGTCATATTCTCTTTTTACAATCTGCGGTTCAAACAGAGAACCTCCGTTTACAAGAGCGGCATAAGCCGTAACCATTTGCAGCGGAGTAACCATAATTTCATATCCAAACGACATAAACGACTTTGTCAATTCATTCCAGCTTGCAGGATTCTTAAGACTGCCTTTTACTTCGGCGGGCAGTTTAAGCGAAGTTGGATTTCCAAAACCAAAACCTCTAACATATTTATAGTAATCGTCGCTTTTAATCTTTTGAATCAGCTTAGCCATTCCAATATTGCTTGATTCTTCAAGCACGCCTTTAACTGTCAGCCAGCCGCAAGAGTGCGAATCGTTAATATTCACGTTCTTAAACTTGTACGTTCCATTTTCAGCAAATACTCTTTCGTCGGCTCTGCAAAGGTTCATATCAAATAAAGCCGCCATCGAAATGGTTTTAAATGTCGAACCCGGCTCATAAGTATCTGCAAGCGCTTTATTTCTTCTTACTGTATCGCTGGCCTTCCAATAACAATTAGGATCAAAATCTTCTTTATTAGCAAGAGCAAGAATTTCGCCCGTATTAGGATCCATCAGAATTCCGGTTGCGCTTGTGCCGCCAAACTGGTTTAGTCCGTTTTTCAATTCTTCTTCCAGAATAATCTGGTAAGACTTATTAATAGTAAGAACAATATTGTAGCCTGGAGTAGTCGGTTTGGTTTCTTGTTCTTCGATTGTCATCATTTCGCCCTTAGCGTTTTTTTGAACCAATCTTGAACCGTCTACGCCGCTTAAATTTTTATTAAACGATTTTTCAATTCCATCCTGTCCTATAAAATCGCTATTAACATAACCAAGCACATGAGAAGCTAAGCTTCCGTATTCATAAATTCTTGTCTGATCTTCTTCCGAGTAAAGACCGTTAGCTTTAAATTCTTTTAAAGCGAGAGCCGTCTCTCTAGGAACCTTTTTTTCCAGACAGGCGTTTTTGCTTTCCGAATTAATAATTTTCAGATAATACGATTCGCTTTTATGAAAAACTTCTGCAAACTTTTTGGCTATCGCTTCTTTATCTTTTTCCTTAGCCATTCTAACGTCTACATAAAACGAAACGTCATTTTTATTATAAACTAAAAGATTTCCATCTCTATCATAAATGCATCCTCGTTCAGCGGGAATTTTTTCTACTGATGTTTGCTGACGCTGAGCGTAGTATTTCAAATCGTCGCTTCTGATTATCTGAATATCAAATAATTTTGCGACGATAGCGACCAAAAACAATAATACCGATATAACAACTGTAAATAACCTTTTGTTATTCATTATTTGCTGACATCGCCTTTTCTACTTGTTCTATTTTGGATTTTTCCACTTCCATTATCACTGCCTTATTTGTCATCTTTATCATATTCAGATCGCTTTCAGCCACTACCGGAATTTTTTCTTCAGAGCACCAGTTTTGCAATTCCGCCTGAAGTTTAATCTGAGTATTTTTCTTTGCTTCTACAACTTCCTGCGCTACTGATATATCTTTAATATACTTATCGCAGTTTAGCTTTGTCATCACATTAACCAAAATAATTCCGCCGAAAACCGCGATACATATTATGCTGTAAAAAATTACAGGTTTAGCGCTCTTCTTCAACTTTTTCGGCTCCTCTCAATTTTGCGCTTCTTGACCGGTAATTTTCTTTAATTTCTTCTTCCGAAGGAATTTCCGGCCTCTTAGTCAATATATTCAATCTCTTTTTTTTATCGCACATACAAACAGGAAAATCTTTAGGACAAATACATCCTAAAGCTTCATACTTAAAAGTTTCTTTTACAATCCTGTCTTCTAACGAATGATAAGTAAGAATAACAATCCGTCCTTCAGGATTAAGCAAATCAATCGATTTGTTCAAAAAGGACTGTAATACTCCCAGCTCGTCATTAACATAAATTCTAAACGCCTGAAATACTCTCGAAAGACTTTTTTTCTGAAAGTTTTTAGGAGTAACAGACTCGACAATTGAACTTAAATCAAACGTCGTCGTTATTTTTTTAATATTTCTTTTTTCGCAAATTCTCTTAGCAATCAGCCTTGAGTTTCTTTCTTCTCCAAACTTATATATAATGTCTGCTATTTCTTCTTCAGAAAAAGTATTAACAACTTCAGCGGCCGAAACCGCAATTTTTTTATCCATACGAAGATCAAGCGGAGCTTCAGCGCGATATGTAAAACCTGATTCCGAATTATCTAGCTGAAAAGACGAAACGCCTAAATCAGCAAAAATACCGTCGAATCCTGAAACCGGTTCAATCTTTGCGACGAGATCGATTTGAGAAAAATTAGTATTGTAAAACGATACGCGTCCGTCGTCTTTAAATTTTTCTTTGGAATAATTAAACGCTTCCAGATCCACGTCGGTAGCTATAAGCCGGCCGTCTTCGTCTAAGGCTTTTAGTATCCCTTCCGAATGACCGCCGAAACCAAGCGTTCCGTCAAAGTATATTCCATTTTTTTTAACTACTAATAAGTCCAGACTTTCCGAAAGCATTACCGGTTTATGGTAAACGTTCATGATACTTTCATCACTTCTGCGGCAATCTGCTCGTATGTTTCCGGAATGCTATTTAAATATTCATTATATACTTTTGGATTCCATAGTTCTATTTTTTTCAAAGCCCCCAAAATCAAGACTTCCTTTTCTATCTTAGCATAACTTAATAAGTCCTGCGGCACAAGAATTCTTGATTGCTGATCCATTTTATCTTCAGTCGCAAATTGCAAAATCATTCTCACAAACAGCTGATTCTTCGCATCAAAATTATTCAGGTCTTCTAACTTATCCTCTATAATCTGCCACTGATTAAGCGGGTAGACGTCTATACAGCTATTAATACCCTTAGTCATAACAAAGGTATCGTTAGCTTCAGAAGCTACAAATTTCCTCAATTTGGCCGGGATGCTAACCCTTCCTTTTGAGTCTAAAGAATATGTAAACTGACCTTTAAACAAAAATCACTTCCTTTTATTATAAACTTCCCCACTTTTCCCCACAATGAACCCAAAATAAGTTAAATCTTCGTCTAAAGTCAAGAAAAATTTGTATTATTTTTCAATAATGTGATCCAGGATAAGTCTGGCGTGCTTAAGAACTTAACTAATATATAATAGATTTGTTCTGGCCTTCTATTCATTTATAATTAAAGCTGCCAGTTTTTACTATAATGAAGGTATTTACTAGTATATTTTTATTATTTACGTTTTTTATAAAAACAAACAGGCATAAAAACATTTTTTGCATTTATTTCCAATATTTTGCATAATTTTTAGCTGAATCAATAATTGTTACAGTTTAATAAAAAACCGATAATGCTAACAATGGATAATTTGCATTTATTATTTTTTCTATTTACTTTTATAACCATAAAATGATATATCAAATATTGTTTTATTGTAATGCTTAAGTTGGGAAATGGATTTCAAAATGTTGAATTAGGTAGATAATCAGCCTATGGAGGAAATGAGATTACAATGAAAAACATTCAATTCTTATGTTTTATAATTATTGGAATATTTGTTTTCGTGTCCATAACCCAAGTTTATGGACAACCCCAAAAAAAATATAAAATACCAACTACTACCGAAGAAGTAATAAACGCCTCTGACATTATTATTGTAGGAAAGGTTGTAGATATACATTGCGAGTATATTAAAAACAACCCTAAGCTCCCACACTTTATTGTATCCTTTATAAAGATAAAGTGCAGCAATATTCTAAAAGGAGAACCAACAGACACAATCACTATATGCACAGCAGGCGGGAAAATAGGAAATGATGAACTCTGCGTTTCAACTGCGACGAAAATTACGCTTTCAGAACAAGTATTGGTTCACCTGGTTAAGGAAAAGGATGATGAAAATTATTACAACTATGTAGCAGAGCATAAGAAGTATACGGTAAGAGGCAATACTCTCATCGATGACTTTGGTAGGAAAACAAGTCTACAACAATATATCAATAAAGTGAAAACTATAACCGAAAAACAGAAAACTAAAAATTAGCGTATAACTATTATTGTTTATTTCTTATACTAATTAAAGCATAATAATCCTTTTTTGACAGGCTGTTTATTAATTTGCAAAAATTTGGTATTTTTACAGTATTAATAATTTAAAACAGATTTTTTTGAACCCGCTTTTTTATATTACCAAAGACCAATCTGATATTTTACCAGAACAAATTCCTATTGTATTTCTACATGGCTTTACCGGCTCGGCAAATGAATGGCTAAAATTTTTTAGTTCCATCCCTGCAAAGTTTTTCGCTGTAACAATTGACCTGCCCGGACATGGCAAAAGCGTTCTGCCACAGCCGGAGGAATATTCGCAGGAAAATATGATCAGATTATTACTGGATTTATTTCAAAGCCTGCATTTTACTAAACTGCTTATCGTGGGTTATTCAATGGGAGGCCGCGCCGCGTTATCGTTTGTAAATCAATATCCGGATATGGTTAGAGGCCTATTCCTCGAAAGCGCAACAGCCGGAATAGAAAACGCCGAAGAACAGAAAGAACGTGTTAAAAAAGATAATGAGCTTGCAGATTTTATTTTTGAAAACGGGCTGGGTAAATTTACCGACTATTGGACAAACCTCCCTCTTTTTGATTCGCAGAAATCTCTCTCTTTTGAAAAACAAAACGATATCCGAAAAGCTAAATTAAAAAATGATTTGGACGGACTTGCATATAGCCTGCGCGGTTTTAGCTCCGGTAGTATGACGCAGTTGTGGGATAAGATACCAGCATTTAATTTTCCGGTTCATTTATTAACCGGAGAACTCGATGAAAAATTTACTGCCATAAACAGCCACATGAACGATCTTTTGCCTGATTCAGAACATACTATCATAAATAATTGCGGGCATAATGTTCATTTAGAGAACCCCGAAGCTTTTATTGATGTTCTGTTATTGTACTTAAACAAATTCATAGTTTAGTATTTTTTCGATATTTTTGTATGTCTAAAAACTAAAGGAAATTAAATGTCTTATAATTGGGAAACAGCTAAAGAATATACTGATATTATTTACGAAAAAATGGACGGCATAGCTAAAATAACTATCAACCGGCCAGAAGTGCGGAACGCTTTTAGACCCGAAACAGTAATTGAAATGTACGACGCTTTTTGCGACGCTCGGGAAGATCAGAAAATTGGAGTAGTTCTATTAACAGGCTACGGTCCAGCCAAAGACGGCAAATATGCTTTTTGTTCCGGAGGCGACCAGCGTATACGCGGCAATAAAGGATACGTCGGCAAAGACGGCGTGCCAAGATTAAACGTGCTCGATTTACAAAAATTAATTAGAAGCATTCCCAAACCTGTAGTAGCGTTAGTAGCAGGCTATGCAATTGGCGGAGGACATGTTTTACATGTAGTATGCGATCTTACTATTGCGGCCGATAATGCAATATTCGGACAAACGGGTCCAAAAGTCGGCAGCTTTGACGGAGGCTTTGGCACAAGCTATTTAGCAAGACTCGTAGGGCAAAGAAAAGCCCGCGAAATCTGGTATCTCTGCCGCCAGTACAACGCTCAGGAAGCCCTGGGAATGGGGCTTGTAAACACAGTCGTTCCTATTGATAAACTTGAAGACGAGGGAGTGCAATGGGCAAAAGAAATGCTTCAGCACAGTCCGCTTGCTTTACGTTTATTAAAATCATCTTTTAATGCAGAACTCGACGGACAGCAAGGAATACAGGAACTTGCAGGCAACGCTACGCTGTTATATTATATGTGCGAGGAAGCGCAGGAAGGAAAGAAAGCTTACTTAGAAAAAAGAAAACCGGATTTTAGCAAATACCCTAAACTCCCTTAATAAAAATATTTAATAGTTGATTTATGACAGAGAAAAAACAATACAGCAAATTTCAAATCTGGTCGCTGGCAAGCAGACCCAAAACTTTACCAGCCGCTTTTGTTCCGGTAATTGTCGGCTCCTCCATGGCTATTCCTTATGGCAAACTAAATTTGCTTGCCGCTTTTATTGCCTTAGCATGTTCTATACTAATTCAGATTGGAACAAATTTCACAAACGATCTTTATGATTTTTTTAAAGGCGCAGATAAGCCCGATAGAAAGGGCCCAATAAGAGTTTTAGCGGCAGGGCTTGTTACTCCAGGACAGATGCAGTTAGCAATTACTTTAGTATTTGGTTTAACTTTTTTACTCGGTTTATATCTTGTATACCTGCATGGTTTTGCTATACTTGCAATTGGAATTCTTTCTATAATAGCAGGTTTAGCCTATACTGCGGGACCTTTTCCGCTTGCGTATAACGGACTTGGAGACGTATTCGTTTTTATTTTCTTTGGCATATTTGGCACTGAAGGAACATATTACCTTCACTTTGGTCATTTTTCGCTGCCTGCTTTTTTCGCTTCAATTCCAGTTGGCGCTTTAATTACAAATATATTAGTCGTTAATAATTACAGAGATATTGAAGAGGACAAGAGAAACGGGAAGATCACTCTTGCCGTATTGATTGGCAGACGCTTTACAAGATTTCAGTATTTCTTTTTGATTTTTATTTCGTTTGTTATTCCGTTTGTTCTTTACTGGTTTTATGGTTTTAAGTTTTGGGTGCTGCTTCCGTATATTACAGTCCCTATAGCTTATAAACTGATTCAAATGATTACAAAATTATCCGGCGAAGATTTAAATAATACGCTCGCGCTAACGGCTAAGTTTTCAGCCTTATATGGTATTTTGCTTTCTGTAGGAATTGCATTATAAAAAATGGACTACGATAAAAACTGGCTAACCGAACAGGCCATGCTTAATAGCAACAACGTTGCTGTAATTACAGAAGAGAGACAGTATACGTATAGCGAGCTTGACAAGATTGTTACAAAGACGGCCAGACAACTTTTGCAGGAAGGAGTAAAAAGCGGAGATATTGTAGCCGCGCTTAGCGAAAACAATTTTGATTTTCTTGTTTTAATATTAGCCCTTTGGAAAATTAAAGCCGTCCCTGCGCCAATTAATACCAGACTGCTTGAAAGCGAGATCAACGATCTGCTAAGCTTTTGCTCGCCAGCAGCTGTATTCGCGCATGATAAGTTAAAAACTCATAACATAAAAAACGCAAAACTATTCCCGTTATCCTCGCCAGCAAATTCTAATATAAAATTTTCAGAAGAAATAAATACGCAAGACGACGCTCTGCTGCTTTTTACATCCGGCTCTACTGGCAAACCAAAAGGCGTAGTCCTTTCCTATAATAATCTATTACAAAGTTCGCTTTCAGCAAATGGAATTTTACGCCACGCACAGGGAGATAAGTGGCTTTTGAGTTTGCCTTTATACCACATTGGCGGATTTACAATAATCGTCCGCTCATTATTATTTGGATGCGCCATTATAATACCGGACTCCATAAAAACAGTTGATTTATCAAACGCTATTATAAAGCATAAACCGACTCATATTTCATTAGTGCCAACGCAGCTTAAACGTATGCTTGATGATAATATTAAACCTAACGTAGAGTTAAGAGCAGTATTAATAGGCGGAGGCCCGGCAGAAGACGAATTGATAATGTCGGCATATAATAAAGGCTGGGCAATAAAAAAAGTGTATGGCTCGACCGAAACAGTAGCGTTTGTGTGCGCATTAGATTCTGAATATTTTGCTGAAAAATTTGGTTCCGTAGGCAAGCCGTTAGAAAATGTAACAATAAAAATCGTTAATAAAGACGTAAATTCAACTGGCGAAATTTGCATAAAATCTCCATCAGTGATGAAGCGTTACTTAAACAATACAGCCGAAACCGATTTAAATATTAAAAACGATTTTTACTACTCCGGAGACATTGGATATTTTGACGAAGAAGGATTTTTATATATTGAATCGCGCAGAACAGATTTAATAATTTCCGGCGGAGAGAATATTAATCCGTTTGAAGTGGAAGCAAAAATAAAACTTCACCCGGACGTTAACGACGTATGCGTATTTGGCTTAGAAGATAAAGAATGGGGGCAAATAGTTGCTGCGGCTATAGTAACTAATAACGCCGGCCTTTCTGAAGAGAAACTAAAAACATTTTTGCGCGGAAAAATTCCTTCTTTTAAGATACCTAAAAAGATTTTTTTTACCGCTCTGCTGCCTCGTACAAGTTTAGGCAAACTAAAACGACAGGAAGTAAAAGAAAAATACTCAGGTTAAAACGCTTCTCCAATACCAAACTGTAATGTTGGAGCCAAAAATGTTTTTAAAAACTGTTTTTTTAGAATACTTCTGCTATCGTTCGGATCGTATATCTTATAACCGAAATCTATTCTGAATGGAGCGATGCTTGTGTAATATCTAAGTCCAAAGCCTACATCTACAGCAATCTTGTCAAAACGAAATTTGTCATACTTCAGCCATGATCCGCCGTAATCGGAAAATACCGCTACTCCAACATTATCTAAAAATTTATAACGCAGCTCAGCCGAGCCCTCCATAATAAAAGTACCGCCATAAATTTTAATTACGGAATCCGTAATGTTTTTTGTAGCATAAACCATCATTACAGTATCCGTCGCTTTCCATCCGCGCAGGGAGTTGCTGCCGCCAACGTAAAATTTTCTATCGTAAGGAATATCGTAAATATTGCCGCTGTAAGTTTGTATGTGTCCAATTTTAAACTTGAGACCAAAGATAGTGTTTTTCACTTTATTTAGCGGAAAGTAATTAGCGTTAGTAGCTAATATTTTATAAAACATGGCTCCTTTATACTCGCTATGCGTCAACTTTGCAGCAAGATAAGATAATCCGTTTGCCTGCTCTACCACAAGCGCAGTATTTCTTCCCGAAGTAGGAAACAGAGGGTTGTCAGTTTGAGATGATCTCAAATCCGCTCCTATAACAGATAGCGTTCTTTTGGTTGGGGTCACTTCATTGCCTGTATAATCAAATTCGTTATTAATTTCAAGATTGTAATATGTTGATAAATAACTCAGAAAAGTATATTCGGGCATTTCAAATTCAAAACTAATTTTACTTCCATATTTAGTAGTATTAACGGCTGTGGTTTTGGAGAGGGTTCCGTAAATTTCAAGAATCCCGGTAATCGGTCTGTCAAATATGAATGGCTGTTCTACCGTCATTCTGGCGTCTGCATATCCTAAATATTTATTATCATAAACTGAAAAGTTATTGGATAAGTTTCCGACAGCATTAAACGGATCTTGCATACCGAAGGAAGTAGTGGTCGTAAATTTTCTGGCTTGCCCTAAAAAATTCTTGCGGGTATACGAGCCTGCAAGTCCCATGCTAAAGTTCTGTTGATCGTTTACAATTACTTCAGGAGAAAGATCGTTCATGCTTCCAATTGTTCCATTTATTTCAATTGGTATAGCATACCTCATCAGCGAGTCTTTAGTTGAAGGGCCAACGCTGATGGAAGAGAATAAACCGGTCCTAAACAAACGTATTTGGCTTCGTTTAAGCTTTTCCAAACTGTAAAGCTCGCCTTTATGAATTCCTACAACCTGCGTCAACAATGTATCTTCTACCGACGCGCTGCCAATTCCGTTTTTAACTACATACACGTCGCTTATTGAATATCTATCGCCCGGAGTAAAATAAATATTAACGTCCGCCCGCGAATAAAGCGTATCTTTAAAAACAATGACGCTGTCTAATTTTGCGTTCTTATACCCGTTGTTTTGGAGATTTGAAGCTATTTTTTCTATATTACTCTGAACAATTGTTTGCGAGAATCTTTTTGAAGTATCTATAGAAAAATTTTCCTGAATATTTTTGTATGTATCTGCGGTTACGGCAATTAAACCAATAAGATTAGCGCGGCCAAAATTAGACGGAACCCCTTCAACTATCTTAAACACTACGTCAACTTTACGCGACGATGTATCTACGGTATACATACAGCTTACCTGAGCGTTAAAAAAGCCGTTAGTTTCATAGAATTCCTTTAGCGGATTTATATCGCCCTTAACAATTGAAGAATCAAAATAGATAGCCGCTTTACCAAAACTAGTAAACGAGTCCAAGAATTTCCAAATCCAAATTGGCGATTCCTGCGAATAAATCACAAGCCGGAGCTGCGAGCTTGAAAACTGCGAGTTCCCTTCAAAACTAATGCTGTTTAGCTCCATTTTCCTATTTGCCGATTGAGAAAACAACCCTGAGTAAGAGAATAGAATTAAAGAGATTATAAGAAGATATTTATACATCTATGCAATCATAAAATTTTTAATCAAGGCTATGATCTTTTGAAACTATTTTTAGCGCTGGAAAATCTTTCTTAAAAATGCCGATAAAGAAATTTTTAATATCAGGCGATGAAATATTTTTTGATAAGAATAACGATGCTTTTATATTGGCAGTAAAGAAAAGATGAGCAGAATAAACGTTTCTTGTTTTTAGATCAATAATATATGAAAATACTTCGCCTTCGCTAGCCCCAAGAAAATAGCTTTGTGAATTATAGTATACAAATTCATAGTTAAAAGACGGGAATTTTATTTTTTGAGCTTTGCATTTATCAAATGAACCGTTAAGCGTAGCTGTTTTAAAATTGATACTAAACTCAGAAGATGAACCGTTAAGCAAAGCGAACTCAATTCCAAACTGTCCCTTCCCTTGTTTTTCAAACCCTGCAACTACATATTCGGAGCTATCGGCTAAAAATTTCCCTTTAATTGCAAATCGCGTTTCAGCGCCAAATTTTTTCTGGACATCATTAAACAAGGCTTCTTTTGCAGAATGGTTAGCGGCGCTATTCTGAATTTTAACAGGATCGTAAGTCTTTTTATCGCACGAAGCAAATGCGAGCAACGCAATAACTCCGGTAAACAATAGATATTTTTTATTTAATAACAACTTTTGCGCCTCTTTTGATAATTGTATATAATTCGTCTATACTCTCATTGCTTACTGCAATTGAACCCGAAGTCCAATTATAAGCAAATGGAAGATTTTTGAAAATTAAATTAAGTCTTCCAATACCATGAATTCCAATGCTATCCGTCAAAGGAGTAAAACAGTTTGCCGGATCGTAATAAAAATTAAACTTGAGCCTGTTATATTCTTTTTCGTCAATGATACCTTTGCGTAAAGCTTCTGTAAGATCATTTACATTGGGATAATTGAGTCTGAAAAATATTTTATATGCAGAATTCGTATCTATATCAATTACTTCATATTGCCCAACAGGGGTAACCTTATCTTTAGCAAGCGATTTTATGGCAGAATGGTTCCTGCCAAACACAGCGCGATAAGATTTAATAAAAACAGTATCCTCATAAAGATTAAGGGCAAACTTTTGCTTGTCAATAATAATATTAGGATTTGTTAATTTATTAAAACCTTTAGCGGCAAGAGCTTCCTTCAAAGTTGGTTCGCTTACGTTCAATATAATTCCGTACACGACCATACCGGCCAAAAATACAATAATCCCGCCAACGAAAAAGAAAATATTTTTTATCATCGGATGAGAAACGTCAAAAAATAATTTAATTCTGTAACTTCCTAAAAATAACCGGAAAAAGTTTATTTAATCTTTTAATTTAACAATTGATTTAAAATAAAAAAAGCCGTTTTGTATAAACGGCTTTTCTTTGTGATCAAAATAGCCTAAACTTCCATTAATTCTTTTTCTTTATGTTTTAGAACTTCTTCCACCGAAGAGATGCTATCGTTAGTGATTTTTTGAACTTTTTCTTCCGCTTCTTTCAAATCGTCTTCTGAAATTAGTTTATCTTTTAGAGATTTTTTTAATCGTTCATTTGCGTCGCGGCGGATATTCCTAATAGCAATTTTATTATCTTCGCCTATTTTCTTTATCATCTTCACCATATCTTTTCTTCTTTCTTCAGTAAGCGGAGGGATTGGAATACGAAGATTAGTGCCGTCGCTAACAGGATTAAGCCCTAAACCAGCGGCTAAGATAGCTTTATCAATTACGTTAACCATCGACTTATCCCATGGAGTAATAGAAAGCGAATGCGCGTCAAGCACGGTAACGTTCCCAACCTGCTGAAGAGGAGTAGGAGTTCCATAATAATCAATTTTGATTCCCTCAAGCAGCGCGGGGGTAGCTTTTCCTGTTCTGATTTTTGAAAGTTCGCCTCGTAGAGCGTCAATTGATTTGCTCATTCTTTTTTGGGCATCAGTTATTATCTGCTCCATAAAAACCTCTAATAGTTTGTCATAAATTTTATAAATATTAGCGCTAATTTAATAATTAATTTTTAATAATTGTACCAATATTTTCTCCGGTGACCAATTTTAAGAGATTTCCCGGAACGTCCATATTAAAAACCACAATCGGAAGGCTGTTTTCCTGGCAAAGGCTTATAGCCGTAAGATCCATAACGCGTAAATTTTTCTTCAATACGTCAATATAGGAAACCGTTTTGAACATAACAGCGTCAGGATTTTTTTCAGGATCTGAGTCGTAAACTCCGTCTACGCGAGTCCCTTTAATTATTACTTCAGCGTTAATCTCAACTGCGCGTAATGAAGCGGCAGTATCGGTGCTAAAATAAGGATGACCTGTTCCGGCTCCAAAAATAATCGTTCTCTTTTTTTCAAGATGGCGTATAGCCCGGCGTCTGATATAAGGTTCTGCAATTTGCGACATTTGAATAGCGCTCATTAAACGAGTATAAATTCCTTTTTTCTCTATAGCGTTTTGCAGAGCCAGCGAATTAATCATCGTAGCCAGCATACCCATATGATCGCCTGTAACTCTGTCTATTCCCTGCGCTCCGGCGCTTAAGCCTCTATAGATATTTCCGCCGCCAATTACAATTCCAAGCTCCAAACCAATATCATGAACCTGCTTAACCTCGTCGGCAAAAAAATCCAATACTTTAGAATCGATACCAAAGCCCTGGTCGCCCATTAAAGACTCTCCGCTCAATTTAAGCAGAACTCTTTTAAATTTTAGTTCTTTCATTTTTTACCTAAAATTATAATTTAATAAAAAAAAAGGTCTTAATAAATTTAAGACCTTTTAAGTAATTTATTTTTTCTCGTCGCTCAAGTGAAATCTTCGATACAGTTTTAACTTAGCGTCGGTTCCATTCTTGGAATTAAATTCCTTAATGAGTTCGCCGACTGATTTAGAATTTTCTTTCAGGTAAGCCTGCTCAAACAAGCAGTTTTCCTGATAGAACTTATTCAATTTGCCTGTGGCAATTTTTTCTAAGATCTGTTCTGGTTTTCCTTCTTTACGGGCAACTTCTTTATAAATATCAATTTCGGCTTCAATTGTATCTTTAGCGACTTCCTCGCGGTAGATGCATAAAGGTTTCATTGCGGCCACCTGCATAGCTATATCTTTTGCTATACCGGTTAAATCTTCTTTTTTATCATCAGGAACATTATCAAACTGAACTAAAACGGCTAATTTAGAACCAGGATGTATATAATCTATTAAAAGACCGTTTTCTGCGTTTTCAATTGTCAAACGTTTAATCTCAATTTTTTCTCCAACTTTTGCAAGAACTTCATGAAGTTTAGATTGCAATTCATCATTCTTTAAAAGTTCTTCAACAGAAGCAGGTTTGGAAGAAAAAACAACATCTAAAACATAATTTGCAAATTTAATAAAGTCGTCGCTATTAGCTACAAAATCGGTTTCGCAATTGATTTCAACAAGAACAGCAGTTTTTTTATCGTCAGAAACCTTTGCAAGAATAATGCCTTCATTTGTGCTTTTTTCAGCTCTTTTAGCTGCAACAGCCGCGCCTTTTTTACGTAAAACTTCAATAGCTTTTTTAACGTCGCCCTGAGCTTCGGTAAGAGCCTTTTTACAGTCCATCATACCAGAGCCGGTAATCTTTCTCAATTCATTTACTTGCGAAGCAGTAATTTCCATTTTTCTTCAATCCTTCTTCTTTAATTATTTTTTTTCTCTTCCTGATTCTCGGTTTCAGTAACTTTGGTAACTCTTTCAGATTCAGCGGCTTCTTCAGCTTTGCTTTCTTTAGCTTTTAAAGCGCCTTCAATTACAGCGTCAGCCATATACTTAACTATTAATTCAACCGTTTTAACGGCGTCGTCATTAGCGGGAATCACATAATCAATCGGATCTGGGTCGCAGTTTGTATCAACGATAGCAAAAACTGGTATTCCTAATCTTATAGCTTCTTTTACAGCAATAGATTCTTTCTTAACGTCTACAACAAAAATAGCCTTAGGCAATTTGCCCATGGTTTCAACGCCGTCAAGAATTTTTCTTAGTTTATCTTTTTCTCTTGTTAAAAAGAGTCTTTCTTTTTTAGTAATTTTTTCAAAAGTTCCGTCAGTTTCCTGTTTTTCAATACCATTAAGTCTTTTGATGCTTTTTCTGATAGTTGTAAAGTTTGTAAGCATTCCGCCAAGCCATCTTTCGCTGACCCAGTTCATGTTGCATCTTCTTGCTTCAGTCTCAATAATATTTTTTGCCTGTTTCTTTGTTCCTACGAATAAGATTTTGCTTCCATCAGCAATAAGGTTCGTAAGAGACTCGGCAACTGAGGTAATCTGAGTTTGAGTCTTTTTAAGATCAATAATATGGATTCCGTTTTTTTCCATAAAGATGTATTGACGCATCTTCGGATTCCATCTGCGGGTTAAGTGACCAAAATGGGCTCCCGCTTCAATAAGCTGAGTGATATCTACTTTTTTCAAGTCATGTCTCCTGTTTTTAGCTTCTACTTCCCTCGCTTTTGCCGATCATCTTCTTAATAATAAAAAGACACAGGCGGCAAATCAGAAAGTATGAATATTTGTAAAATAAAAAATTATCTCTTAGAGAACTGGAATCTCTTTCTAGCTTTTGGCTGTCCGTATTTTTTACGCTCAACCATACGAGGATCTCTTCTCAGGTATCCTTCTGGTTTTAGAGCTGCTCTATATTCAGCGTTGAGACCCAGCAAAGATCTTGCAATGCCCAATCTGATAGCCTGAGCCTGTCCTGTAACGCCGCCGCCTCTAACATTGGCAAGGACGTCATACTTTCCTAAATTCTCAGTAACTCTGAGCGGGTTTAAAATATCGTCACGGTGTGTTTTTTGAGGAAAAGCTTTTTCAAATTCTTTACCGTTAATTACAACATTACCATTGCCGCTTCTTAAAATAACTCGCGCAACTGCAGTTTTTCTTCTTCCAACCTTTATCTGATCGGCCATTTTTTCTCCAAATTAAAAACTTAATACTTCTGGTTTTTGTGCTTGATGCGGGTGGTTTTCACCGGCATAAACCTTTAATTTTTTAATAAGCTTATCGCCCAATCTTGTTTTAGGGAGCATTCCCTTAACGGCATTTTGAATAATTCTATCAGGATTTTTGCTCATTATTTCTGTGAAGCTTTTTGTTTTTCCTCCGCCAGGATAGCCTGAATAAGTAAAATACGTCTTCAAACTTTCTCTTTTGCCGGTCATTCTGACTTTATCTGCATTTATAATTACTATAAAATCGCCGGTATCCATATTCGGAGTATAATAAGCTTTATCTTTACCTCTGATTGCTCTGGCAACTCGTGTCGCTAAACGTCCTAAAACCTGATCTTTAGCGTCAACTACATACCATTTCTGATTTGCGTCTTCAGGCTTAATAAACTTCGTTAATTTTTCTTGTTTCATGCTTTTTCCTTTAAAAAACAAATACTTTTTCTAATAAAGAGAGGTAATATAACTTTATTATTCAAAAAAATCAAGAATATTTCTTCTATTAAACTACTCTTTTGTATTTATTTTGCCGTCTTCTTACGTAAAATGCGCGGGCGGGGGCGCCGCGCGCTAATAAGCGCGTTTAGTAGCGTAGGCTTTCAGCCTGCGCCTTATCGCGTTTTTTACGACGTAAGTAAAATAAAAGCTCAAAAATCGCAGACTAAAGAGTTTACTGCAAATCTCCCTCATAAAGTCCATAGTCAGTCATAATTTCTTGCGCTATTTTTTCAGCTTTTGCCCAATCATGCGTTTTTTCTTTCGCGTTTACTTCCAACTGTTCTTTAAGCTTTTTGGCATAGGAATAATAGTTTTTTATGACTTGTTCAATTATTCTCTCTTCTTTCGGTATCTTAATCTGATAAATATTTCGTTTTGAAAGCAATTCTGCCAACTTCGCTTTAATTTCGCTGTCTAGTTCGAAAATCATTTCCCCTTCCTCCGTTTTCATTTGAAAACTATCAAAAAATGATTCGGCAACTAATCTTTTCCCATTAGTCGGATAAGATTCAAATTCGAGGTTATCATAATTGCCCTCAGTATAAAAATCTTCGGGGAATTTCCTTATCCCGTTTTCAAGGCAGTCTGCAATTACATCTTCTTTTACTTTATCACGCGCATATTTCACTTCTTCTTTTTGTTTCTTTTTTCGCATTTTGGGCAGTTCTAATCTTTCCTTTACAAGCTCACACAATCCTTCATAAATTTTAGGAAGATATATATTCACGTCAATACCTAAAGTTCCAAGTATTACTGTATCTAATTCTATTCTATCTTGCTGTTTCACTTCCGAAAATATTGATTGCAAACTCCTTGATAATAATTTTTCATATATTTTTTTAATCTGCATAGTCTTTTTTTTGTCAAACAGATCAGTATTGGGTAATAAGTTTTCAGCAACTTCGTATACAGTTATATCTAAAAGTCCATCGCCTAAACCTGCTCTTGATTCTATTTCGATAAAAAAAGAAAATAATGTAGAAGTCATTAAATATTTTGTCGCCTCATTTCCTTTCGTATAAATTTCATATAACCTTTTATCATTCAAGACTTGAATAGAATTATCAAAAATCTTATAAATATTCGCGATGCCACACGGGAATATTACTTCCGGGAATTTGTTATGACCAATTCCCCACCAAAATGTTCTTCCGCTAACTGAAGGGACTTCTGACCAACGGGAGCCGTCTTTTGTACTTTGTTTTTCTCCCCATTCAATATATTTCAATGCGTAATTATCGCCGCTTTTCTTAAGTCGTTCTTACTTTTGTTGCATAAAAAAATCTTGTATTTTAATTTTGCAGGGTCAATAATTATGCTGTCTGATTCTTTAGGGCTTTTAATTATTGGGCGCAAATATTTTTCTTCAATATACCCTTCCCAACCGCGCGCGTTACGGCAGTATACGCATCCTTTGGGGTTCTTTTCCATGTTTAATTGTTCTAAATAGAAAAATTCGTTTATGCC
Organism: Ignavibacteriales bacterium UBA1304; assembly: GCA_002307295.1. Taxonomy (GTDB): domain Bacteria; phylum Bacteroidota; class Ignavibacteria; order Ignavibacteriales; family Ignavibacteriaceae; genus UBA1304. Next base: position 58,549 of record DBTY01000038.1, on the reverse strand, counting down.
TGTTTTTATTCCAAACCTGACATCTGCAACGTTTTTAAGCTGAACAAGTTTATCTTTGCACTTATCAAGCAGCTCAAAGTAAACGTCCGGGGCGCGTAAATACTTACCCCATTTTGAATGGTCGCCCTTTAATTCCAAATCTTTTTGTAAAAATGATTGCTTCACCATTCTGATTCTCATTTCGTTAACATCAAGAGAAGTAATATCATCTGTAATAATTTCCGCTTTTAGGTTGCCTTCTGCCATTTCTATCATATCGACTAATTTTTCTACAGTCTGCCATCTCTTTACTGATTCCAGTTTTAAGTCATGGTATGGAATCAGTTCGCTAAGTTTTTTCTTAAGTTTAACAAAACGCGAAATATTTTTGTTTCTTTCGTTTTTATCTGTTTCTTTTTCAAGCACAGTTATAACAGTGTTTACAGCCGCATCGTCAAACCATGGCTCCGCCCATGAAGCAATAATAGTTTTGACTTTAAAATTATCAAGAAAAAACTCTTTAAGCGCCGAGCCATAAGAACTATCAAGCCACGAATTGGAAGTAATAACGGCAAAGGAGCCTTTTTCTGCAAGAAGCGTTGCAGTATGGATAAATATATAAGTATAAATATCAGCTTGCCCCGAAAGCTTGAGTTTCAAATTTCCTTTATCAACAAAATTATCAATTTCTTTAATTAGCTTATCAGGAGTTAAAGCTTTTAAATGTTCAATTTGCCCTGTATTAATGCTTTTGATTTCAAAAAATTTGGGATACGATAAGAAATAACTGTGCGCTAAAACTTTTGTAAGATATAGCTTAAACCCTTTTTCCTCCTTTTCAATATCCTCCTGCCTAATGAAAGGGAAATTTCCGACGATTGAAGAAAACTCAGGAAGTTTAATTTCTACTTTACTAAAGGTTTTGTTTGCCGACGCCGGAGGAAATTTATAGCTATCCCCTTTGTTAACGTCAAAAATATTTGTTCTTCTTACGCGCGGAAAGTTTTCAAAGTTTGATACGTCCTGCTTGAATAAGTTGATAGTAGTAAGCTCTGCTGGAAATTTAGCAATATCAAAACCCCATATTCTATCTAATAATTCAGCGTGTTTTATCTGTTTAGAAAGATATTTTAATCGGTCATAAATTCTTATTAAAAAAGTGCCTGAACCGCATGTTGTATCTGCATAAACTGCATTTACGTCATTTACAACAAAACCAAGGATTAAATCAATAAGGTCTTCATTTGTAAAATACTGACCGAGCAAGTGCCTTTTTTCCGGATCAATAATTTCTTCAAACAATTCGCCAATAACATCTTCAGGTAATTCCCCAAAGTGGTACACCTTCATTTCAGTAAAAAAACTGCGTAATTCATCATGGCAAGAAGCTGGTATCCCAAATTCTTCAATTTCAGAATCTTCAAACACAGCCTGCCAGTCTTTTTCCTGCGCTTTAGCAAAAGCAATTTTTAAGGTTCTTTCTAATTCAGGATCGTCATTTGAATAGAGATCGGGTAGATCGTTGAAATATCTTCTTATAGTAAGGTAAAAAATTATTTTAGTTATAAGACTGTAAACGCTTTGTCTGGCAATCAGTTTATAATATTCTGAAATATCCGATAGGGCTATCCCCTGAGTTGTTGCATAAGCTCTAATTCGATTCCGTTTGTATTTATCTTTTGCAATTTCAGTGTAATGTCTTTCAAATTGAGGTACAAGCTTTTCAACTGTATCCCGTATAAAATTAACGAAATAAACTTTATCAGGTTTGAATTTTCTTAACTTGCCAGTTTCATTCAAATGTATAATTTCGTCGCAGATACCGGAAAGATATTTTTTTATCAAAACCTGAATATCGCCTCGCAACCAATCATTAATATTATCCATGGCTTGAGCGGGCTCGCTGCTTAGCAAGCTAAGTTGGTTGCTTTCTAATTTATACGCATTTAGGTTCTGAAAGTCCCATGTGAAACAATATTTTATTTGGTAACCAATGGCTTTTTTTCTAAGCGTTTCAAGATTTTCTTTTGCGGCAAATGGGGGTTTAATTTCAAGATATGTATGCGCCTGTGCAGCCTCTCTGTCTTTCCATAAAACTATATCGCCAAAAAATGTTTTAGTATCATATTTTGCAGGCGATTCGTTAGTAGCTTCTTTAAATGGAAATTTATTCCTATTAATTATTTCATTAAACCATTCTGTTAGCTTGCTAACCAATTCTCGTTCATTAGTGACTGACGTCTTTTTTATCATAACCCCTTCATTTTTCAGTGATTATTTTCATAAAATGTAAACCAATTTGAAAATCATTTACAAAAAGTCTTTTTGATACTTGAAATAATTTTAGACTATATCTCTAAATCATAATATTTACTTGCATCTGCTTTAATATGTTTTTGCTTCGCAATAATCGCAGACTGAAAGTCTGCGCTACGACGGACAAACTTTCTACTGCCAAAACGATTTCCCAAATTTAAATGTTTTGACCATTCCGTAAAATGTCTGCTGAAACGCCGCGCGCTAATAAGCGCGTTTAGTAGCGTAGGCTTTTAGCCTGCGCCTTATCGCGTTTTTTTGAACAGTGCAATTAAAAATAAAACCAAAAATCGCAGACTAAAAGTCTGCGCTACGAGGAATAAACTTTCTACTGCCACCAGGATTTGCCAAATTTAAACGTTTTTACTATTCCGTAAAATGTCTGCTGAAAAGCTTTAAAAGCGTCCCACCCGTTAATAATTAGCTTTATTGAATAATCTTCGTCTGAGTTGGTTCTGACGTATATAATCTGAGATACCTGTCCCGACATTTCTGTGGGATCGTTGTAATACATTATATTGCCGTTCATTTCAAAATGGTTCTTAAAACTTTTTTCGTTGAACAAATACTTTTCTTTTACTTCAAGGTTAATGTACGGGGGCGGATTAATATCGCCTGCATTAAACCAGAAAGTTACTCCGTCCAATTTATTTTTTACGTTCTGGTCTATATACGTCCACCCTTGAGGATAACGCATGCTTACATTAAGAGAGCCTTCTTTATAAGTCTGGTTTAATCCATTAGTATCCCCTGCAGCCGCGGAATAGCCATAAAAATTAGCTCCATTGCCAGGATTATTCTGGTTGTTATCCAACTTTGAATCATTTCCGTTTTTGGTATTCTTTCCGTTATCTATTTTATCGCTTTCAGATTCTTTTGTTTTCAGCGGATCCTTTGCTTCTGCTTTAGCGGACTTAATAGCTTTAGCGCTTTTTTCCTTTGCCGCGCCAGCCGGGCTGCCCGAAGAAAACGCTCCGCCAGCGGCCACTTGAATAAATCCCCCACCTCCAGCAGAATAGTCTTTTTGAAGAAAAACTATTATCAAAAGGATAAGAACGTGAGTTAAAATGGAAAGAGCATAACGAACTATTTCTTTATCGTATTTTTCTATAGTCAATGTTTTTAATCAAATATTAGGGTAATATAATTACTTTTGATACAGAATACAAAATTATTAAATTATATGTTTAAATTGTCAATTAATTTAGGAAAGCGAAATGAAATTTTTAATAACCGGCGGTTCCGGATTCCTGGGGATCAATCTTGTCCGTTATCTTTATAGTAAAGGACATGACATTGTTTCTTTGGATTTAGTGGAATTTGACTATCCGGATATGAAAGATAAAATAAAACATTGCAAAGGGGATATAAGAAACGAAAAAGACGTTGAAAAAGTAATGCAAAACGTCGACGTTGTTATTCATACAGCCGCCGCTTTGCCGCTTTATTCAAAAGAAGATATTTTTACTACAGATGTAATTGGCACAAGAACTTTATTACAATCAGCTAAAAAAAATAACGTAAAAAGATTTATCCAGATTTCATCTACGGCAGTATACGGCATACCAGACCATCATCCTTTGTACGAAAACGACAAGCTTGACGGAGTCGGCCACTATGGCAAAGCTAAAATTCTTGCCGAAGAAGAATGTATTGAGTACAGAAAGAAAGGAATGTGCGTCCCTATTATCAGACCTAAATCGTTTATTGGGCCGGAAAGATTGGGAGTCTTTGCTCTGTTTTACGACTGGGCGAAAGACGGATGCGGTTTTCCTATGATTGGAAGCGGCAACAACCGCTATCAGCTTTTGGATGTTGAAGACCTTTGCGAGGCTATTTATTCCGCCGCTACTTTAGACGCGGGGCTTGTTAATGATACCTTTAACATTGGCGCAAAAGAATACACTACAATGAAAGAAGATTATCAGGCAGTTTTGGATTATGCAGGCAAAGGCAAAAAAATCATTGGTCTGCCGGCTACGCCAATTATATGGACGTTAAAGTTCCTCGAATTCCTAAAGCTTTCGCCTCTTTATAAATGGGTTTATGAAACTGCTTCTAAAGACTCGTTTGTTTCTATCGAAAAAGCGGAAAAGATTTTAAACTACAAGCCTAAGTTTTCGAACAAAGACGCTTTATTAAGAAACTATAAATGGTACTTAGAGCATCTGAATGATTTCAAAGATTTATCTGGCGTATCGCACAGAGTTCCGTGGAAGCAAGGAATTCTGAAATTTGCGAAACTGTTTTTTTAACAGTAGAATTTTTCAATTAATATAATATAAAAACAAAAAAAAGAAAGAAGGAAAAAGGAAAATGGCAACAAAACAAGATTTTCTAAAGGAAACAATTGAACATATAGATATTAAACAATTCAACGTTGTTCCTTTAGTTGATTCGATGGAGAAGATGGCTTTTCAGGCAAGAAACCTGAACCGCGCCGCCAGAATTTATGACATGATGCTTAACGATAAAAAGTGTTCTATTATATTAACGCTTGCAGGCAGCCTGTTTAGCGCCGGTCTAAAAAAAGTAGTTTACGATCTTGTAATGAACAATATGGTAGACGCCATTGTTTCTACTGGAGCTTTAATAGTCGATCAGGATTTCTTTGAAGCCCTTGGTTTCAAGCATTACATCGGCACTCCTTTCAGCGACGATAATCAGCTGAGAGAATTGGCTATCGACAGAATTTACGACACATACATCGACGAAGACGAATTAAGAGTCTGCGACGAAACTTGCGGCAAGATTTGCGATTCGTTAGAGCCTCGCCCTTATTCATCGCGCGAATTTATCCGCGAGATGGGTAAGTATTTAGAAAATAACGGCGGACCTAAAGTAGAAGACTCAATTATCTACGGAGCTTACAAGAAAAATATTCCTATTTTTGTTCCTGCATTTTCTGACTGCTCTGCCGGTTTTGGTTTTATTATGCATCAGACGGCTCATCCTGATAAACACGTTTCAATCGATTCAGCAAAAGATTTTCTTGAACTGACTCAGCTTAAAATGCATGCAAAAGAAACAGGCATCATGATGATGGGCGGCGGCGTTCCTAAAAACTTTACTCAGGATGTTGTTGTTGCCGCTGATTTATTACAGGGACAGGCCGATATGCATAAATACGCTATCCAGATAACTGTTGCCGATGAAAGAGACGGAGCGCTTTCCGGCTCGACTCTTAAAGAAGCAAGCTCGTGGGGCAAAGTTCAAACCACATACGAACAAATGGTATATGCCGAAGCTACTATCGCTATGCCTTTGCTTATGGGTTACGGATACCACAAAGGAGCCTGGAAGAATAGAGCTTCGCGCGAATTATCTAAGATATACAAAGACGAATCCGCTTCCGTATAGTTTAGCATTTTTTTTGCCGGCGAGGTTTTTTATTTCTGCGCCGGCATTATTTTTTTAGTTTGTAATATTATTAGTAATTTATTTTGTTAGCTATATAAATATATTTATACCGATTACCTTAGAGTTAATATGATCAGCAAAGAATTAATGAAGAAATATAATCAGCCTCAAAACTTTTTTAACCGCGATTTGAGCTGGATTGAGTTTAACAGGCGCGTTCTTGAAGAGGTATTAAACCCCGATCTTCCACTGCTCGAAAAAGTGAAATTTATTTCGATATTTTTCACAAACTTAGACGAGTTCTATATGATAAGAGTGGCGGGACTTAAAGAGCAGATTAACGTTGGAGTTTCCGAACCCACAATCGACGGTATGACTCCGGTTGAGTTAGTAAGCCGGATAGAAAAAACGCTCCAGCCTATGCTTAAAACTCTTACCGATCTTTGGAAAGACGAGATTGTTCCGCAGTTAAGCGAAAACGGCGTGAACATTGTTGATATTGAAAGCATGGACGAGGATGCGCAGAATAAACTGACTGAATATTTCAAAAAAGAAATATTCCCAGTTCTTACTCCCCTTGCCTTCGATCCCGGACGTCCGTTTCCATATATTTCTAATTTAAGCCTTAGCCTTGCAGTGCTCGTAAGGAAACCGAACGGCGAGAAACATTTTGCCCGCGTAAAGGTGCCAAACATATTGCCGCGCCTTATGCAGATTGATAAAATTATTTCGCCTGATAAAAACTGCGCTACTCATTTTAGCGTTAAATATATATGGCTCGGTAATTTAATAAAAGCTAATCTTAATCTTTTATTCCCAGGCATGGAAATACTTGAAGCGCACAGATTTAGAATAACGCGCGATACCGATATTGAACTACAGGAAGACGAGGCCGACGATCTGTTAAGAGTTATCGAAGAAAATATCAGACAACGAAAATTTGGAAACGTAGTGCGTCTTGAAGTTGAAGCTAACATGCCCGAATTTATGATCGACACTCTTACAGAAAATCTTCAAATCACAAAAAAAGACGTTCACATTTTTGACGGCCCGCTTGGGCTTAGCGACGTTGTAACATTATATGAACTGCCGCTTCATCAATTAAAAGAAAAGCCTTTTTATCCAGTTACTCCGCGGGTATTTGAAGAAGAAGAGGATATTTTTTCCATCATACGTCAAAGAGATGTTTTGCTGCATCACCCATACAATTCTTTTGGACCTGTAATAGAGTTTATCAAGCAGGCTTCAAAAGATCCGGACGTTTTAGCTATCAAACAAACATTATACCGGGTAGGGTCTAATTCGCCTATCCTGAAATATCTTATTGAAGCGGCTGAACGCGGCAAACAGGTAGCGGTTCTGGTTGAATTGAAAGCAAGATTTGACGAAGAAAATAATATCTACTGGGCTCGCGAGCTTGAGAAAGTCGGCGTGCACGTCGTCTACGGTTTATTAGGACTTAAAACTCACGCTAAAATGACTTTAGTTGTACGCAGAGAAGCCGACGGAGTTAAGCGCTATGTGCATCTTGCAACAGGCAACTACAACCCATCTACCGCAAAGCTTTATACCGATCTTGGTCTTTTTACTAAAGACGAAGATATTTGCTCTGACGTTTCAGATATTTTTAATTTTCTTACGGGTTACTCAAAACAAACAGATTTTAAAAAATTATTTGTAGCCCCTATTAATATGCGCGAATCTTTCCTTAATTTAATTATAAGAGAAATTGAAAACGCTAAAAACGGAGCTAAGGGCAGACTGATATTCAAAATGAATTCGCTTATTGATCCGGTACTTATATCCGCGCTTTACGAGGCTTCAAACAGCGGCGTAAAAATAGATTTGATCGTCCGCGGTATTTGCTGCCTTGTTCCGGGAGTAGAAGGATTAAGCGAAAACATTAGAGTGATTAGTATTGTAGGCAGATTTTTAGAACACAGCCGTTTGTTCTATTTTTACAATAACGGCGATGAAGAAATATATATAGGCAGCGCCGATATGCAGCAGCGCAACCTTGATAGAAGAGTCGAAACGGTTTTCCCAATCGGCGACGCTAATCTTAAACTGCGGCTTAAAGACACGCTTATTAAATTTGCTTTGAAGGACAACGTTAAAGCAAGAGAATTGAAACCGGACATGAGTTATGAATTTGTAAAGCCGAAATCTGACGATGAAAAAAGAATTAACTCGCAAGAGTGGCTCATGAATTATGCGGTTAAAATGAACGCAAAGTATGTAAAGAACAAAGTAAGATAATTTAGTTTAGAATTTTAATTTTGGAGTTTTATGGTTTCGATAGATAATAACGATATTCTGAATTCATTAAAAAAAGTTAACGACCCCGATCTTCACAAAGACATTGTCACTTTGAATATGGTTAAGAATGTTAAAGTTGAAAATAATAGCGTTCATGTAGAAGTTGAACTTACGACCCCAGCATGCCCGTTAAAAGACAAAATAAAAGCCGATTGCGTAAACGCAATTAAATCCGATTTCCCTTCGCTTGAAAATATTGAAGTTATTATGGGCGCAAAAGTTTCTACACAAGCAGCGTCTATAAAAGAAGCTATACTACCAAATGTGAAAAACACAATTGCAATAGCAAGCGGCAAAGGCGGCGTCGGTAAAAGCACTATAGCAGTTAATTTAGCCGTGGCTCTAGCTAAAGAAGGAGCTAAAGTCGGCTTAATTGACGCAGATATTTACGGGCCAAGTATTCCGTTGATGCTCGGAATAAAAGGAAAACCTCAGGTCTTTCAATCAGTCCAGACTAAAAAAATGATTCCGCTTGAAAACTATGGAATCAAACTAATGTCTATTGGATTTCTTGTAGACGATGCGGCTCCTGTTATTTGGCGCGGACCTATGGCAAGCAGCGCAATAAAACAATTTATGTCCGATGTTGAATGGGACGACATTGATTATTTGTTATTCGACCTTCCTCCGGGAACAGGCGATATACAGCTTACGCTGATACAGACAATCCCTTTGACTGGCGCAGTGATTGTTACTACCCCGCAGGAAGTAGCCGTTGCCGACGCGCGAAAAGGCTTAAAAATGTTTAATAAACTAAACGTGCCTGTATTTGGCGTTATAGAAAACATGAGCTATTTTATAGCTCCCGACACTAAAAACCGCTACGAAATTTTTGGCTCTGGCGGAGGCAAAAAACTTGCAGAAGAACTTAACGCTCCGTTCCTTGGCGGAATTCCTATCGATCCAAGAATAGCAATAGGCGGAGATAAAGGCGTCCCTATTATTTATGATATGCCGGATTCTGAAAATGCAAAGGTTATTTTAGATATTGCGCGCAACCTCGCTTCGCAGATAAGTATAAAAAACCTAGACCCGGAATCTCAGAAAATTGAAATTGATTTAGGCGATAACAATTAAAAATATTGTATAGTAAATGAAAGAAAAAATTTTAAAAGCGTTGGAGTCTATCCGTCCGTATTTAAATGCGGACGGAGGAGACGTTGAGTTGATTAACGTAAGCGCCGATGGTATTGTTGAAGTAAAACTAACAGGCAATTGCAGCTCCTGCCCCCTCTCTACAATGACGCTGCGCGCCGGAGTTGAACGGGCTTTGCTTAGAGAAGTGCCTGAGATACGTAGAGTAGAAGCAGTAAGCTGATTTAGTTCTATTTATAACTATTTAAGAATAAACTGACGTGAATGAAGTAAAACCAAATAAAGCTCTCAAAATATCCGCATGGGCTTTAGCCGCTGCGGCAGTCCTTTGTTTGATTTTCTTTTTTTATGAGATTATAGTCATACTTGCGCTTTCCGTTTTATTCGCGCTAATCTTCGATCCCATCGTTACATACTTTGAGAAAAGAAAAGTGAGCAGAACTTTTACTACAATTATAATTTTCTTTTTGATTATAATTACAATTTATTCGGTTTACTCAATTTATGTGCCTCAATTTGCAGACCAGATAGACAAGCTTACCGACTCCCTGAAAACAATATCGCTACACCAAAGAATCATGGCTGTAGAAAAAGAGATACGAAAGTTTTTCCCATTTGTTCCCCGCGGCGAAGTTGTGCAAAAAGCGGAAGCCTATTTAGGCTCTATTATTATTGATTCGATGACAAAAGCTACTACTTTTTTATCAAGCCTTTTTTCCGTGCTTGCAATTCTTTTCATAGTCCCTTTTATTACGTTCTATCTACTAAAGGACAGCAGAATAATTTTGAAAGGTATACTGAACATTGTGCCTAATAAATACTTTGAAATGTCTTATTGGATTTTGAAAAAGATAAGCGAACAATTAGGCAGATTTGTACGCGCATGGATATTTGACGCAGCTTTTGTAGGCTCTATTTGCGCGTTGGGATTTTATTTTCTTGGGATTGATAATTCGTTTACTCTTGGCGTTATAGCCAGTCTTGGGCATCTTGTTCCATACTTAGGGCCATTTGTGGGAGGAACCGCGGCAATAATAGTTTCGCTTATTCAATTTGGTAATTTTTCGCAGGTTCCGTCTATAGCGGTTATGATATTATGCGTATACATTCTTGATAACGGATTTTTTCAGCCGTACATCTTTTCTAAAAATTTAAATATACATCCAATAATTATTATTTTGCTTATAGTCGCAGGAAGCCAGATAGCAGGCATACCAGGAATGCTGCTTGCAGTCCCGGTAGCTACTGTAGTAGAAACTGCAGGGCGCGAAATTTATTACGCAGTAAAGAAATATAAAATATCGCGCATCTAAAAAACTAACTTTAAACGCTTTCCTTCAATAAAGTTTCTATAACATCAACGGAAGAAATTCCATCAGCTTCGGCGTTAAAGTTTGTAATTATTCTGTGCCTTAACACCGGAACAAGCGCGTACTTAACGTCGTCTATATTTGGAGTAAATCTTCCTTCGGTAATAGCCTTTGTTTTAGCGGCTAAAATAAGATATTGCGAAGCTCTTGGACCCGCGCCCCAACTTATCCAATCCTTTATAAACTTCGGAGCAGCGTCTGAATTTGGTCTTGTTTTACCAACTAATTTAACCGCGTAATTAATTACATTATCAGCTACAGGCACTTTTCTAACAAGCTCCTGATACCTAATAAGCTCTTCAGCATTTATTACTTTTTGCAGAGAAGGTTTATACTGGCTTGTAGTCGATTTAACAATTTCAACTTCTTCGTTAAAATTAGGGTAGTCTAACCATAGGTTAAACATAAAACGATCCAACTGCGCTTCTGGTAAAGGATATGTGCCTTCCTGCTCAATTGGGTTCTGCGTTGCAAGAACAAAAAACGGCTCTTTTAAAGTATATGTCGTTCCCGCAATAGTTACTTTATGCTCCTGCATAGCTTCAAGCAGAGCCGACTGCGTTTTAGGAGGAGTTCTGTTTATTTCATCGGCAAGAACCACATTTGCAAAAATAGGCCCTTCAACAAATTTGAAACTCCTTTGCTTAGACGCAGAGTCTTCTTCAATTATTTCAGTTCCAGTAATATCGCTCGGCATTAAATCCGGCGTAAACTGTATTCTGTTAAATTTAAGATCAAAAACTTCAGCTAACGTTTTTATTAGAAGCGTTTTAGCAAGACCTGGAACGCCTACTAAAAGGCAATGCCCTCTTGCCAGCAGAGAAATTACTAATTGCTCAACAATTTCATCCTGCCCAATTATAACTTTTGCTATTTCAGATTTTATACTTTTTACTGAATTATTAAGCTTCTCAACTAATTCTACGTCGTTTTTATTCGGCTCATTTTCTTTCAAAATGCATCCCTGTAAATACTTAGAGTTTAATTTCCCAATAGATTTTATCTTTTAATTCTTTAATCCAATCGGCATAAAGTTTTTGCTTTTTATATTCGTCCGCAAGTTTTTTAACTTCGTCAAAATCAACCGTGATATCCGGCGAGTGCTGAAGAATTCTTTTTTGTAAATAAACTATATGATAGCCATAAACAGTAGCGGAATAATCGACTCTCTTTGGATAGCTGATTTCGCCGTCTTTCAATTTGCTTACAATTTCCAATAAATTTTTATCAAGCTGGTTCAGATAAAACGTGCCAAGAACGCCTCCGAAAGGGGCGGTCTCTTTGTCGTTGCTGTATTTTTTTGCCATTTCAGCAAAAGAACCATTCATCCTCACAACAGTATCTCTAATATCTGTAAGAGTTCCAATTGTTTTCAGATCAGAAGCCTCGTCGGCTTTAATTTTTATAAGAATATGACGCGTATGAATAGCGTCGCCTCTGCGTTCAAGAAGCTGTATTATGTGATATCCAACAGGCGACTCTACAATATCAGAAATTTCTTTTGCCTGAAGCGAATAAGCGACAGATTCAAACTGAGGATAAAAAACGCCGCGTTTAACAAAACCTAAATCGCCTCCCTGAGCCGCGCTGCCAGGATCTTCTGAATTCTCTTTTGCTAATACGGCAAAATCAGCTCCGGCTTTTAGCGAATCAAGCAGTTTCTGCGCTAATTCTTTTGATTTTAATTTTGCGTCGCTCGAGGTTTTTGGATTTAAAAATATATGAGATATTTTTACTTTTTCAGGTATTACGCCAAGACTATCTTTATACTTTCCAAAAAAATCTTCTACTTCTCTTCTTGAAGCTTCAACTATTCCGAATTTCTTTTCCTGCAGGCGTTGAACCATTAAATTCTTTTTTACGTCGTCTTTTAGTTCGCGCTTAATTTTTTCTATGCTCATTCCGTACATTTGCTCAACTTTTTCTTTAGAGCCGTACTGCTGAATAAACATGCTGACCTGATATTCTATCTGACGTTTTACTTCGTCTTCTGTAACCTGAACGGAATCATAATTCGCCTGAGCATATAGAAGCTTATCTTCAATAAGCATGTTCAGTACCTGCTTATCAAGGCCGGGGGTTTTAGGATCAATTTTCTTTTGCGCTGAAAAAAGCTGTGTTTGGTACTCAAGCTCGCTTTGAAGTATTACTTCATTATCAACCACGGCTGCAATTCTATCAACCGTCTGTTTTTGGGAATAGACCAAAGAAGCAAAACAGAATAGGCAGGTTAAAATAATTTTTTTCATTTAGTTCCTAATTCTTTATTTCAATTTTGTACTTTGCGTACAGTTCTTTAATATGATTCTGCAGAAACTCATGTTTCTTTTTATCTACAATTCTTTTTTCAACTTCGCCCCTAATAGCCGCTAATGGAGGAATATCGTTCGCAAAATATTTAGCGGACAATTGAACAACCGAGTACTCTTTTGCTCCCGTAGCTATAGCTATGCTAATTTCGCCTGGATTTAATTCCTGTATCACATTGGATAAATCGGCAGATTGAAACTGATGCGTATACAAGAAAAGATTATCGTTTTGCGAAAGTTTGTCCTGATCGTTGGAGAATGCTACTTCAGCCTTATTCCATCCAATTTCAACTGCGCTGTTTCTGAACTGAATAGCCTTATCTTCATTTTTAAATTTAATTATGTTAAAAAGATAGGCGTCAAAGAATAAAACAAAATCTGTTTTGTTATCCTGATAATATTTTTCCAGTTCTTTTTGATTGGCGGAAATGTTAGCGTTGTTAAGTAGTTTTTTTATCAAAAAAGATTTTGCTAATTCTTTTTTTGATTCTTCCAATAATCTCTTAAACTCATCGTCATTTTCGATATTATCTTTAAGAGCTTCCTGGTATAACACTTCTCTATCGACCCAGTTCCTTAAATATTCAGCTTTGAAGCTGCTTTCTAACTTTGTAGTGTCGAAAGCAGCCGCAAAATCTTTCTTTGTAAGGTATGAATCGTTTACCTTTGCAATAAATTCTGTTTTATCTTTTTTCTCTCCGCATGATGTTAAAAGCAGAGGAAAGATTAAACAAAGAACAATATTCTTTTTATTCAGACTTATAAGCCTTTTCAAGATTTTCGTAATAGAAAACCGGTTGATAAATAGTTTTTAACTTATTCAGATATTCAGCTTCAAGGCGTTTTCCTTCTGATTCCTGAAATGCGCCTGAAACTTCAGCCTTTGCTTCTTCAAAAGTCTTTAACCGTGAAGTTTCTTTGGCTACAAGCTGTAAAATAGAAAAGCCGCCATTATTCTGAATAGGATCCGAAACAGCGTCTGCTTTTGCCAGTTTTGCTGCCGCGGCAGATAATTCATTTGCGCTAACTTCTGTTAGACCCCAATTGAACGATTTAGTATTTTCGCCTTTCTTTTCAGAATATTTTTCAGCTACTGATTCGAATGATTCGCCTTTCTTTAATAAATCGACAGCTACAGTTTTTAATGAATCATTTTTTACAAAAATTTCATTAAAGTTTACTCTGTCTGGCATTACATAGTTAGCTTTTGTACTTTCATAATAATTTAGAAGTTTTACGCTATCTAATGAAACTTTGCCCCAGACTTCTTCGTCCTGTAATTTAAAAATGTAAATTCCATTTTTATAATCGTCCATCAGAGTTGCAAAGTCAGGAGACACTTTATCAAACACAAGAGCCTCTTCATCAAGAACAATGTCTCCAGCTACTTTTTTAATAACTGATTTTAACAAAACGCTATCTACTAATTTATTAGAAAATTCAGGGCTTGTTAAAGCCAAAGTAAAAACTGAATCAGCGTTGTAAGTTTTGCCTTCTACTGAAAAGAGAGTTTTTCCCTGAACTTTCTTTTGCAGCTTTGAACCTGGAAAATCTAGCCCTAATCTTGCAGAATCTTTGTTAGCGGCAATAGATGCAAAATTAGCGTCGTCCAATTTGAAATTATGCTTAGCTTCTAATTTTACTACTAAAGAATCATAATCTGCATTGTAGCTAACTTGTTTATAAATTGTTTTTAATCTTTCTTTATCTTCTTCAAAAGTAGGATAATTTTTCTTTTCTGTCAATTTAATAAGATGGTATCCATATCTGGTCTTAACAATTCCGGAAACTTCGCCTACTTTTAAGCCGAAAGCAGTTTCGTCAAATTCTCTAACCATCTGGTTTCTTTCAAAAAAGCCAAGGTCGCCGCCATTATCTTTGGTGCCTGGGTCGTCTGAATATTTTTTAGCTAGCTTAGCGAAATCCTTTCCTTGCTTAACTAACTGAATGACTGAATCGATTTTTTGTTTTGCCGCAATCGTATCAATTACGCCCGCGCTATTCTTAAGACTGATCATTATGTGGCTTGCTCTGACTTGCGGAGCTCTATCTTGCTTAGAAATTACTTTTATAATATGAAAGCCCCAACGCGAGTGAACAGGTTCAGGATATACTCCGCCAACCGGGGTAGCATATATAGCGTCGTCAAGTTCTGTAGTAAGCATTCCGGAAGTAATATAATAAAGATCGCCGCCGGTATTTTTAGTAGGTTTATGCTGCGAATATTTAGCGCAAAGGTCTTCAAATTTTTCGCCTTTTTTAATTCTTTCTATTATATCTACCGCTTTTTTGCGAGCGGCTTCAACGCCTGTAGAATCAGGCACAATCATTATATGGCTTACCCTAAATTCAAATTTTCTTCTTTCATAAAATTGGCTTATTGAAGGTTCTACGAGTTGTTTTTCTAAAATATACGAAACTCCAACTTTCTTTTTATATTCTACAAGCTCAGAATTTAAAGTTGAATCTTTATCATATCCTCTTACGCTTGCATCTCTAAGTTTCATCTGAAAATTTGTATATAGGTCTAAAAAGTTTCTCAGCTTAGACAAACTGTCTTTTTTAGCTTGTTCAAAACTTCCAGCATTCTTGGCATACAATTTCTCAAAATCTCCCATTTTGATTTCAGTATTCCCAAACTTAGACAGGATAATATCGGAATGCTTTGGAGAACACGAAACAAAAATAAATGAAAGAATGAGGGTTAAAACAGACATTGTCCGACGAAGCATTACTATTCTCTCCATATAGTTTAAAAAAATATAAATCTTAGCTTATTAGTTTAGTTAATGCAATTCTGAAAATCAAGGTAAATGCTTATTCAAGGATTGCTAGTAAATTAAATTTTAGTCGTATTTGCATTAGTTAAAGACGCTTGATCAATAGAAAAAACCGACTTGACCGGATTAAACTTTAGACCATAGCATACAAAATTATATTCCGCATCCGCCCTTATGTAACTTTGTTATTTATATAAGATAAAGTGCGCGCTTTTGTAAACTTGATTGCAAAATTATTTCATCAGTTGAATTTTAATCGTTTTATTAAAAGCTCCGCTTTCTAAACGAACAAAATAAGTTCCGCTTGACATTCTGCTTCCGTCAAACTGGAATGAATGCAATCCCTGGCTTAATTCTCCTTTGTACAATTGGCAAACTTCCCTTCCTAAAATATCCATAACCGCTAGGCGAACGTTAGTTTTTAAAGGAATAGAAAAAGTTATATTTGTAGAAGGATTAAATGGGTTAGGATAATTCTGGTACATTACAAAATCGGATGGGAAGCTATAATCAACGTTTACTTCTTTGCTATACGCATAAGAGCCGTCATAATCCATTTGTTTTATTCTATAAATATAAACGCCGGATGACATTAATTTATCCGTAAATGAATAATTATTAACTGTTACGGTAGTTCCGTTTCCTTTCTTAAAACCGACGGCTATCCAGTTAATTTTTGATAAATCGTTAGCGTCTCTTGTTCCCCTTTCAATTTCAAAGCCGTAATTATTTTTTTCCGTTGCCGTAGTCCAATTTAACAAAACCGCGCTTTTATTCAGGTTAGCCGAAAATGAAGTTAGTTCAACTGGGACCGTAGCTGAATTTACCGCCTTCAATGCGTCTAATACTCCCCAGCCATATTGTCTGTTTGGAGAAGCGCTGTTAGAAGCGGTAGTTCTCATTGCGTCGCGCACCTGCAAAGGGGTTAGAGAAGGTTTTGCAGATAAGATCAACGCCGCAACCCCGGCCGATAACGGACAGCTAAATGACGTTCCGTTTGCATTAGTATACCCGGTAGTTGAATAAGGACTTGCTACGACAACGTTTGACCCCATAGCCATTACATCAGGTTTTGTTCTTCCGTCAACAGTATTGCCCACGCTGCTAAAATAAGATATTTCTCCGGTTGAAGTAACTGCTCCGGCTGTAATTACATAAAACCCGTCGGATGGAGCTCCAAGCGTATTGTGATCGGCATTATATCCATCGTTGCCTGCAGAATTAACAACTACAATTCCCTTTTGGACTGCAAGATCGGCCGCAATAGTTATGCGGCATGTTTTGCCGTCCATACTTTGCCAGGTATAACTTTGATAAGGCGCATCAAACTCAACGTAGCCTAATGAAGACGTGATAACGTCGACGCCAATACTATCGGCCCATTCAGCTGCCGCTATCCAATTGTCTTCTTCAACAGGAGTTTCGCTATCGGTATTTTCAGTTTTAGCAAGAATAAATTTTGCTCCATAAGCGGGTCCTATTAATTGACCCGGTTTATAACCGCCAATAGTAGATAAAGTTTCGGTTCCATGAGTACCGTCTCCCATCCCGCCCTGACCGTTTCCGACATAAGAACGGTTATTAACAAAATCATATTGAGCAATTATTTTCATTGAGGCAAACGCTTCATGAGCAAGGTTGCTAAAGCCTGCGTCAAACGATCCTATAACTACTCCTGCGCCAGTTATTCCTAAATCGTGAACTGCGGGAACATTAATTTGTTTCAACTGCGTATAAGAAGCGCCGTAATCGAGCGAATAAACTCCGGCAGGCTGTTTGATTGCCGAAGCTGTTTTATTAAGCGCCTCTGTTACAGGAGTTTCTTTTTTCAATTTATAAACAATATCAGCATAAGCGACGCATTCTAATGCGGAAATTTTAGATAGTTGAGCTTTTTTAATATATCCGCTTACGCCATTAAGCCATTTTGAAACCTGCTTTACTTTGAAGCCCTGCGCTGTCAGCGCAGAAATGTAACCTGCATTAACAGGCAAATCAGTTTCGTCAATCAATGAGCTTTGAGCAAAAACTTTTGCTCTGCGCTGCAACGATTTTTCGCTTACTACCGATTGAGGTTGTTTATAAAGCTGTTCATTACTTCCGCCTTTATCTTTGAAGAACGCCCAAATCAAAATATCTGCGTCGTCCTGCGCAATTTGAATTTTTGCGTCAAGCTCTTTAGTAATTTTTCGCGTTCCCGCCTGAACGTTTACAACCGTGAATAAAAGAATAGCTAAGTATATAACAATCTTCTTCATATTTTTGCCTGCTTATAAATTTTTACCTTACTCTTGCGCCTTTCTCAACGGAATCGTCTACGTTTAACACGTTAAGCTTTCCGTCTTTAGTTTCTACTGCCAAAACCATTCCGCGCGATTCGAGTCCCATTAGTTTAGCTGGTTTTAAATTTGCTACTATCACTACGTTTTTGCCTAGTATATCGGCAGGAGTATAGCTCTTTGCTATGCCCGCTATTATCTGCCGTTCTTCATTGCCTAAATCAACTTTCAGTTTAAGCAGTTTTTCGCTTTTGGGAATGTTTTCGGCGCTAATAACTTTAGCCACTTTCAATTGCGCTTTAAGAAAGTCGTCAATCGAAATACTATCGTCTTCTTTTTCTTCTTCGCCCGGAGCTTTGCCAAGACTGTTAATTTGTTTTTCAATAACTTCGTCTTCAATTTTTACAAACAGGATATCCGGTTTATTTAATATATGCCCTGCAGGCAGATTTTCTTCTCCGCATTTATCCCATAAAGTTTTTTCTGCATTAAGCATCTTAAATATTTTCCCGGAAGCAAAAGGAATAACCGGTTCAAGAAGTTCTGCAAGCGTATATATTGTTTGAAGAGAAACGTATAAAGTTGCAGCGCATTTTTCTTTATCAGCTTTTACAGTCTTCCATGGTTCGGAATCGTTAAAATATTTATTAGCCGCGCGCGCAAGGTTCATTACTTCCTGCACAGAATCTTTTATTTTATAACGCTCTAACAGCGCGGATACTTTTGCAGGATAAGAGGCTATTAATTTAAGCATCTCTTCGTCAATACTTTCCAATTTCACTTTCTGCGGAACTTTGCCTTCAAAATGTTTATGAACAAAGGTAAGAGTTCTGTTTATAAAATTACCAAGTATATCAGCAAGTTCGCTGTTGTTCCTTGCTTGAAACTCTTTCCACTGAAAATCAGAATCCCTGGTTTCAGGAAGATTAGAAACCAAAGCGTACCTAAGAGAATCCGCAGGGAAAAGTTTTAAAAAGTCTATTACGTCTATTCCCCAGTTTCTGCTTTTAGAGAATTTTTTTCCTTCAAAATTCAGGAATTCATTTGCCGGCACATTTTGAGGAAGAATATATTTTTCCTTATCGCCTTCGTTCCAGGCCATAAGCATTGCAGGAAAAACTATGCAGTGAAACACTACGTTATCTTTACCGATGAAGGCTACATATTTAGTATCTTTACCCTGCCAGTATTCTCTCCAAAGATCTTTTTTACCTAATTGAATTGAAAGCTCTTTTGTGGCCGAAATATATCCAAGAACCGCGTCAAACCAAACATAAAGGACTTTCCCTTCAGCGCCTTCAACCGGCACTTTTATACCCCAGTCAAGGTCTCTTGTTACGGCTCTATCCTGCAGACCGCTTTTAAACCAGCCTCTGCAATATTGAAGAACGTTGTCTTTCCAGCCGTATTTTTTATTCATTTCGTCTACATATTTTTCAAGTTTTTCCTGATATTTTCCAAGAGGGAAAAACCAATGAGAAGTTTCTTTAAGAACGGGAGTCTGACCTGTAATTTTGCTTTTAGGATCCTTTAGTGAATTTGGGTCATATAAAGCTCCGCAGTTTTCACATTCGTCGCTTCTTGCTCCTTCTGCTCCGCAGTTAGGGCATGTGCCCTCCACATATCTATCCGGCAAAAACATTTTTGCTTTTTCGTCATAAAACTGAAGACTTTTTGTCTTATTCAATATTCCGCGGTTATAAAACTCTAAGAAAAATTCTTTTGAGGTTTCGTGATGAATAGGCAGACTTGTTCTGGAATAAATGTCGAAGCTCATTCCAAATTGTTCAAATGCTTTTTTATTCAGCTCGTGATATCTATCAATAATAACCTTAGGACTAACGTGCTCTTTATCGGCGCTAATTGTAATAGGAACGCCATGTTCGTCCGAGCCGCCAATAAAAAGGATATCGCGCCCTTTAAGTCTCTGGTATCTAACATAAATATCGGCTGGCAGATAAGCTCCGCTAAGGTGCCCAAGATGTATTGGTCCGTTTGCATAAGGCAATGCGGAAGTGACTAATATTTTTTCAGTTGACAATTTCTTATCCGTAAATTATTCTTAAATTAAAGTTTTAAATATACTATAATTAGTATTTGATTTCAGCCCAAAACGCAAGATTATATTTTATGCCTGATTCTGGTTATTATAATTTTTCTGATTCATTCGCACTAATTACATATCCACGCCAAGGAGTGTTTTTAAACCGTAACCGACAAGGAACGAAAACGCAGCTACGCTTAGGCTTATAATAGTCATTTCAAGAAAACGCCTCTTAAAATCCAGATCCTTAGCTACCGATATATAATAGTTAAAACAGAATATAATAAGCACGGCTACAATAAGGGTAATTGTAAGAGCTATTAACTTATCCGCCAAAAGTAAAAACGGCAGTATCAGCAAAACTACTGTAATAATATATGCAATACCCGTATAAACGGCAGATTTTCCGGCATTTTCTTCGCCGTCAGATTTTGATGATAAATAATCGGACGCGGCCATAGATAAAGCCGCCGAAACCCCGGTTACCAATCCGGCTAAGGAAATAATTTTTGTGCTGCCTAATGCAAGCGTAAAACCAGCAAGCGAACCTGTCAGTTCAACAAGCGCGTCGTTAAGTCCAAGTACAATAGAACCGACGTACTGCAAATGTTCTTCGTAAAGCATTCCAAGCAGAGCTTTTTCATGCGCGCGTTCTTCCTGCGCAAGCCCTTTAGCTTCCGGAAAGACCGAATAAAGTTCGTCGTAACGTTTTGAGCCGGTTCCTTCGTTTTTTTCCATCTTTTTCAGCATGAACGAAAGTCCAAGCATACGCGCAAGTAAAACCATAATAAAAATTCGTAGTTTGTTTGGCTTAACTTCTATTCCGGTAATTTTTTTCCAAAATGCCGCGTGTCCTTTTTCCTGTTTGCCTATATTCCTAAGAACTTCTGCGTTTTTTGTATCTTTATTAATCTCCGCCAGCCGGGTATAGATATGATATTCAGTTATTTCAAGTCTCTGTGCGTTAATTGCGTCTTTTCTGCTTTGTTCAGTCATATTCATCTTATCTGCCATAATTATTAATGATTTGCAGCCTGAAAGATACTAAATATTAACTATTAATTAAACAACAGGGCAAAGAAAAAGGAAGGATTCCCCATATAATAAACTCTAATTTTACTTAACCCATTATTAATACGGCAGTCTTGGGTTCCAAACAGGGCTTGCCCCCTCGTCTATATATTTAATATCGCCTGTAGCAACATTCACTGTATATGTATATGAGTTCCATGCCAGCGATGTAGCATTTGGAATATTAACATTTTTCGTATAAACCACATACTTGTCATTGGGCGAGAATAAAATTGGATTATAGTCAAAGCGCCCTTCTGAAGTTTTTAATTCGACTAATGTTTTTGTAGTTTTTGACACTATATCATAAACAATCAGCCGTTGTAGCGTATTATCGTTTTTTAAAAATGTAAATACTATTTTTGAATAATCATTTGAATATCTTGGATACGATAAACAACCGTCAGTCTGGCTATAAATCTCTTCCGCTTTACCCGTCTCTATATTATACGTCTCCATAACGCTTTTATCTTTAGCGGAAGTAAACAACAATAATTCTTTACTGAATGGATTAAAATCATTAAAGTAATACTCATTGTTTTTATATGTATTCAAATCAAGTATTTTCACTAAAGAAGAACCGTCTATATTTGCCTTGTAAATATAGTTAGCTGTTTCGTCATCCGCACTTGTAGGCAAACATATAAAATTATAACCATCGGGCAAGAAAAATATCATGCCAGAGAAATCCATAATTTTCTTTTTACCTGAACCATCCAGATTCATTATATATGAACAAAGGTTCTTACCTATTTGATGATAAGCATATATTATTTTCTTTCCGTCCGGAGTCCAATGCGGCTGCGATTCGTCAATTTCATCTCCTGGCGTTAAATCAGTTGTAGTTCCGGTTTCAATATCGTATAAATAAATATCCGTATCTATAATATTAAAATGAGTATATACGATATATCTTCCATTGGGTGAAATTGATTGTTCCGAATCTTCCCGTTTCAGGTTTGAAATATTAGTCGTCCCTGTATTAGCCGAATATAAACAAACTTCCCAATTATTATTAATCCATTTATTAAAACAAAGCTGATATTTAGAGCTTAATTCATCTACAGGATTCACAACGCTATCTTTGCAACCAGTGATTATTACAATAAAGGGAATAATAAGCAAAAGGATCCTTAAATTTTTCATACAAAAGCCGTTTTTTGTTTAAATTATCCAGCCGGGTTATAAACCCGGCTGCTATATTAAAAGATTACTTCATTAAAAGAAGTTTCGACGATTTTTCGAATATCTTACCCGATTGTTCAAGAGATACCGCTTTTATCCGGCATATATATATTCCGCTTGCCACGCTTTGGTTAAAGTCATTAGTTCCATTCCATACAAGCGATTGTTTGCCAACAACCTGAGTATTTACATTAAACGACTTTACTACGCGTCCCAATATGTCATAGATAACTACCGTAACATTTGATAATTGCGGAAGCGTATATTTTATTGTTGTGCTTGGATTAAAAGGATTAGGATAATTGCCGCTTTCAATAGTTTCGCCAGCTTTTATATCTGTATTACTGCCGTTTGCAGAGCAGTTGCTGCAAATTCGTTCTAATTCATTTTTTGCAAATGGCTTTATTGAGCTTTCAGGATAATTACTAATTATTTCGCTAAATGCAGTTATAGCCTTTTCCGTGTTGCTTAAGTTATTAGCATAAAGCAATCCTTTTGTAAAAAGGATATTACTATACAAGTCTTTATCGCTGGAGCAATTGGTCAAAATATTATCAGCAGTTGATAAAGCGTTTGGATAATCTTTTATGTGGACATAATAATCAATAAGATATTTTTCAGCATTGTATTTCAGCTTTGAATATTTCACATTATTCATTATGCTTCCAAAATATGCCTGTTGTAATTCTTCTTTACCGCATAATAAGTAACAGGAAGATATTCTGTCCCAAAAGACTTTATTCTCTTCTGATTCCGGATTATTCTCTATTGCGCTTTGAGCCTTGTTTATTACCGGAAGAAAACTGGCATAATAATTATCAAGATTAATTGCGCCATTGCTGTTATCTCTAATATTTTTAAGTACACCCAGATAAAGGTTTTCAACTTCCTCAAGTTCTTTTGAACGAACTGTTGAACCGCCGTCTCTTTTAACTTTATTAAGTGGTTTTGCAGCTTTAGTTGAACCGCAGAATGTAGAATCCCCAAGAAACATTACATTCCCAAAATAATGCAAACTGCTCAAACTACTGTAAGTGTTATCGCGGCAATATGCAAAAGCCGGGCTTGCCGCATATACATCCTCTTCATTATTACAGAAACTATTAGACTGTACATTAAAGCTTGAATTGCCAGTTAAACTAACACCCACTAACTGCCCGGTTATATTACTATTAGTTACATCTCCTGATGCGGCGCTGATATTAAGACAAGGGTCTTCGCCTGACCCCG
Source organism: Ignavibacteriales bacterium UBA1304 (assembly GCA_002307295.1). Taxonomy (GTDB): domain Bacteria; phylum Bacteroidota; class Ignavibacteria; order Ignavibacteriales; family Ignavibacteriaceae; genus UBA1304. The sequence goes on along the minus strand of DBTY01000038.1, from coordinate 35,212 downwards.
GGTCATTATTTACTATTATATTATCAATTGTTACGGCTGACGTATTTGTAGCTGAGAAAACTGTATTGCCATAAGGCATTACAAACTGTACATTGCTAATTGTTGGCCGTGCCATCGTATTAGAAGTGATTTTATTACCTACTATTTTAAGGTTTTCTATCTCAATATTACCAGAATTATAAAGATAGACGCTCCCGTTTATTATTGAATTATTTATTCCCTGCCCTGTTATTGTAAGATAGTTCTGTGAAGTTTTATTTGAAACAGAAATATTTTCGTTAAAAGTCTGGTTTAACAGTTCTACCGTTTGTGAGGATGTAGAATGGTTAACTGCAGCCTGAATTGTTGAACAATATCCCATAATATTGTTCCCGGTTTTAAGATAATCTTTTAGTCCGGTAAAAGAACCGCTGTTATTCAAATTCCCGCCATCAATAAATAAGTTACTTGAACCTAAGGTTAACGCCGCTCCAGAATTTATATTTAGCGTAACCCCGGAAGGAACGCTTATATTGGCAGTGAGAGAAGCATTACCCAAAACATAAGCTGATTCAGCTGCTGCAAACGGATAGCTCATTGCAGTATTTAAGGAAGAAATCATATTCGGGACAATCTTAGCCAGACAGCTTTGATTTACTGAAATCGTATTACAACTAACTTCTATATTACATTCGCCATATCCAATATTAAAATATCCGCCCCAGTATCCCCAGCCAGTACCCCAACTGTTTTTACATATCCAGCATTCCTTATTATCGTCATAACCTATAATTACAACAGCATGCCCGGCAACATACGCAGATACTTTATCCCATTTATAAACATTGTTTTTTGATGGTGCAAATACATTTTGAAAATCTTGATATACATCAAAAGTTGCAACTACCGGACTATATGCAAGCGCAGCTTTTATATTATCAATTCCAGAAACATCGGGATACCCGGTAATTGAATATTTAACGCCTGCAAGATTTGGATATGAGGTTAACCCAGCTTTCGTCGGAACTCTTGAATTCTCTATATAGCTTAGGGCAGCGCCAACATCTCCTCCATTGCAATTTCCGCCTCCGCTGTTTGTAAACACGTCATTTTCATCCAAATCCAACCCAATATTGCTTCCAACGTAATACTGAATTGCTCCTTCTACAGCGCCCGTAGGACCATAAGCCCAACAGCTGCCGCAAGTTCCCTGATTTTCAACTGGTTCCATAAAACTCCGCCAATTAGGTACAGTATTGACGTTTGTAGTTTTTCTTAGGCTTTTTGATTTCAGATATGCCTTATAGAGACTATCCTCTTTGATCTTTCGCTTTTCCCGTTCTTCAACTGTAAAATGTATTCCACACATATTTCGAACTTCTTCGAGCGTATAATAAAACTTCCTTTTATTATCTTTTACAGTATTCTCCTGTGCAAATAAACTTGCCGAAGTTACTTGTGTTATTAATAAGAAAGAAAGAAAGCGGCGCTATGATTTTGTTTTACGGTTTTCATCAAATTACTCCTTTTAATTTGTGAATTATTTTTAGTCTACAAAATTCACCCTGAAAGTTGCAGATTTATACAATCATCATATTAATATGGTTATATCAAGCGGTAGAAATTCCCCTGTGTTTTATTTACCATTAACGGAGTTAATTTAAATGAATCAGGCTCTAATTAATCTTTTTCCCATCAAATAATAAAAACATTGCCCAATTCAAATAGAACTTCATAGCTTATATAAAACCTATAAAAAAATATTTTAAATAGCAATTAAAAAAATGCGCCTCATTCGGCATTTGTCAAAAACGGTTATTTGCTATTTAAGCTGTCTTCAGGAAATCCGCAAAGACGTAAAGCTTCGGCAAGCCTTTCTTTAGAAACACCTTCCTTTTCCAACCGGAGCAAAGATTCTTCGCGCGATATTTTACCTGCCCTGATTAAGTTGCTGTACAGCGCCTGGTTATATGTAAACCCGACCTGTTCTTTAAAAGCAGTATTTTTTATTGCATCAAAAACACAGTCGGCTCTCCAGTTAGAAGTGCAGCCGGCAGGCAGCTTCCAGCCGAGTTCTTTAAGAACCTGGTTAATTCTATTTTCGTCCCAATCGGCATAATGATAATAATCAAAGCGCGATATTCCGGAATAGCGCAACCGCATATAAATTGAATATTGGTTTACGTACAAAACAGCCGCATTAAAAAAAGTAGGCAGATAGCGAAACAGAACAGGCGACGAAGCTAAAACCCCGACCCCCTTGAATAAACGCGCAAAATTATCTTTTAGCATAGACGCAAATGAATACCGGTTTTCGGAGCTTACGTCAATTGAAGCCGGACCAGAAGGTAAATATTCAAAGCGGTTCCCGCCAGAAATAACTGTTTTTACGCCTAATCGGCGGGCGTGAACGTAAATAGAAGGATTTACATACTTGCATGGCGCGCAGGCGAGATTTATCAAAATTGGAATTTTAGTTCTAAGATATTCCTTTAAACAAAAAGCCGCTATTTTTTGGTGATTCTTATGCGTGTCTACTTCAATAAGCTTTACATTCAGTTTTTTTGCAATTGAGCGAACGCTGTCTATAATTTCCTGAGGAGTAAAAGGAGTTTTGCCAAATACCGCAACGCAACGCAGTTTATGCACTGTGACAAGTTCGTAGATCATACATGTGCTGTCGCGTCCGCCGCTCCAACCAACAACGCAATCATATTCGGAACCGGAACCTCTTTTTCTTGTTTCCTCAATTAATTGGGTTAGTTTTTCATTATCCGGCGGTTTAATTATATGCGCGTACATTTCCGGAGAATCGCATACATGGCAGTTCCCCTTTGAAGTTGAGGCATACTCTGGCAATATAGGGAAAACGCATTTTTTACACAATTGCTGATCTGTCATTTTCTTCTCCCATTTTTTAATGACTGTCATAGCTTTATTTCTTTCATATTATTGCTTTACTAATACAAAAGAATTGGAATTATACTGTTTAATTACTCTAAAGCTATAACACAAATAAAATCACAATTTTTTAAATACTTTGATTAAAAAGTTCAATTTTTGCAATTTCAGCTATGATAAATATCGATCGGTCTATGTAAAAACATCAAATCTTACGTTTCCCCTCCCCATACTAAATATTTTAGCATAAGGAGATATTTTATTATTCATTTTAATGCTAATTTGCATAAATAACAAGAAAAAATTACTATTTAGGAATTCATATATTTTTTTCATCAGTAATAATAATAGCCTAAATGGAATAAAAATCGTTCTTTCTCGCCGATATTTATAGCGGCTTTACCGATTTTATGTACTCTAAGTCGCTTCTTTTGTTTATTTTTGCTCCGTAATCAGAAAATATTTAGGAGTTCGAAATGGATCACGAGTCAAGGTATTTTACTACAAGAGGATTTATTGGTATTATACTAATATCAATTGGAGTATTATATTCGTTAGACTATTTGAATATTATTCATCAAAATATATCAGATATTGTTTTTTCTTTCCCGTCGTTATTAATCTTTATTGGAATAATAAAACTTATTAATTCCAGAAACAAGTTAACCGGTTTTCTCTTCATACTTATCGGCGGAGTTTTAATAGTTCCAAAGATATTCCCTTTTGTGCATTATAACAGCGAGATTGTGTTCGCAGTTATTTTAATAGCTTTCGGAATATACGTTATTTTTGGCCGAAGAAACTGCGGCAATAGAATTTATGGCAGAAGATTTGAGGACAGAATCAGAAGCGACTGGGGTTCATACCGCCATCATGGCGAACACTGGAAAGAATTTGGCAAAGATTTTGGGAAAGATTTTAGAAAAGATTTTAACAATTGCAACGATTATGAGCGCGCAACAGAAACTGAATCTATCCCAACCGAAGAAAGCGATCAGGATAAAATAGACGACGTAGCTATTTTTGGCGGAGGTAAAAGAATACTCCATTCAGATAATTTCAAAGGCGGAACTATTACTGCAATTTTTGGCGGCTCGGAAGTTGATCTTTCCAATTGCAAATTAGCCATGGGAGAAAATGTAATTGACGTAATGGCAATTTTTGGCGGAATGACAATTCTTGTTCCAAGCGATTGGAAAATAATAGTTAACGTTTTCCCTTTATTCGGCGGCTTTTCAGTAAAAGGACGCAAAGACCCAAATGTAGATTATGACCCGGCAAAAGCTCTAATCATAAAAGGAGTGGTTATCTTTGGCGGCGGCGAAATTAAAATTTATAAAAAATAACCGGCAGATATGGAAACAAACCCGATTTTAAGAGAGACAAAATATATATACTATTTTGTGGCATTTTGGACGCTTGTTACTTCCATGCTTTGCCTGCAATTGGTAATTGAGTTTAAGCTTAATTACCATTTCGCGTTAGCTGAAAGTTTAATATATACTCTTCTGCTTGCCTGTTTTTCTTTAGTCATCTGGTTCCCTGTAAAATTCAAAAACTTTGACGACGGCGATACATATAATATTATTTTGAGCCATATTCTATCTGCTATTATTATTTCTACTATCTGGACCGGCTCCGGTTATTTTCTGATTACACAGCTGTTAGTTAACCTCGGCGAGTATAGAATTTTTCTTATAAATTCGCTTATCTGGAAGTTTCTGTTCGGGATTTTGTTCTATTGCTTAATGGCGACATTTTATTATTTTGCTATTTATTACGACCGCTATCACGAAAAACTACTTAATGAATCAGAACTGAAAGCTTCGGTCACAGAAGCTGAATTGAAATCATTAAAATTTCAGATAAATCCGCATTTTATTTTTAACGCGCTCAACTCAATAAGCGCGCTTACAATGTTCGACTCCGAAAAAGCGCATGATATGACTATTAAATTATCAAATTTTCTTAGGTATACGCTTGCAAAAAACGATAAACAAAAAACAAAATTAATCGACGAAATTGATAACGCGCGGCTATACCTTGATATTGAAAAAATCCGTTTTGGAGATAAATTTGACCTTGTAGAAAACATAAATAAAGACGCGCTGCAAATTGAAGTCCCAAGCATGATACTACAGCCGGTGTTTGAAAACGCGGTAAAATACGGCGTGTTTGAAAGCCTTGAAAAAGTAGACATTATTTTCACTGTCGATTTCAAAGAGGAATATTTGAAAATCAGCATTGAAAACAGTTATGACATTAAAGGAACCCGTAAAAAAGGAGAAGGCATTGGCTTATCTAATATAAAAACCAGACTTAAACTTTTTTATGAACAGGATAACCTTATTGAAATAACGGATAATAAGAGTATTTTTAAAGTAACTATTTTTATACCTTTAGAAAAAAATGGACAATAAAAAAATTAAAATAATAATAATAGACGACGAACAGCTGGCAAGAAGCATAATAAAAAAATACTTAGAGCCTTACCAGGATATAGAAATAGCCGCCGAATGCGCAAACGGATTTGAAGGAATCAAAGCCGTCAACGAACTTTCTCCCGATCTGATTTTTCTTGATATTCAGATGCCAAAATTAACCGGGTTTGAAATGCTTGAATTGTTAGATAAAAAACCGGCAATAATCTTTACTACAGCATTTGACCAATATGCAATAAAAGCTTTTGAAGTAAATGCAGTTGATTATTTACTGAAACCATTCCCGCAAGCGCGCCTGGACGAAGCTCTGAAGAAAGCCAAAGCGCAGATTGAGTCGGCTGTAACTGAAGCTCCTCAAATAGAAAACCTGATCCGCCATAACGAAGCGAACATTGAATACATTGACCGAATTATTATTAAAGACGGTTCTAAAATTTCTATTGTGCAGACTGATAGCATCAAGTGTATTGAAGCTCAGGACGATTACGTTATGGTATACTCCGACGAAGGAAAATTTCTTAAACAAAAAACGATGAAGTTTTTTGAAGACCATCTTAACCCAAAAGAGTTTATCAGAATACACCGTTCCTATATAGTTAAGATTCAGGAAATTAAGCAAATTGAATTGCTTGAAAAGGAATCTTATCAGGTAAAACTTAAAGACGGAAAAACTTTGCCGGTAAGTAAAAACGGCTACTCAAGACTTAAAGTAGTTTTATCAAACTAATATTGTCTACTCCTTTCGGGCATTACTCTGTCATACCCGCCGAGTAGTTTTATCTTCCAACGATTCAGCTTCCCTCCCGGGAAGTCTATTATTTACAATATGTTACAGCAGACGGCTGTGCAGCGGAGACGCTAACAATATTTAATAGGTTTCATATTCCTTATTTTTTTCATATTTTTGCCAGATAGTTGTTTAACCATTTTACGTGAAAATATGAAATTTTTAATTGGAATTGACGGCGGCGGAACAAAAACGAAATGTGTTGTAACGGACTTACAACTAAACAAATTATTTGAGTGTTTCGGCGGCCCGTCAAACTTTCTCATCCTCGGTACTGAAAAAGTATCAGATACAATTCTTAATTTAATAGAACAATCCAAGTCAGCCCTTAACTTTAATTATGAAGATATTGCCGCAGTTGTGCTTGGCACAACAGGCGCAGGCAGAAGAAATGACGCAGAATTATTAGAAAATGATTTTGCAAAATTCATAAATGATAAACCTATTAAAACCTGTAACTTTAGAGTAGAAAGCGACGCAAGAGCCGCTCTTGAAGGAGCTTTTTCCGGTAAACCAGGCAGCATACTTATTGCCGGCACGGGCTCTATTATGTTCGGAAAAGATTCCGCAGGCGCAATCCACAGAGTCGGCGGCTTTGGCAGATTCCTTGGCGACGAGGGAAGCGGTTTTGTTCTTGGCAAAAGCGGTCTGACTGCCGTTTCTAAACATTTTGACGGCAGAGGAGCAGAAACTCTTTTAACTAAACTTATTTCAGAAAAACTCAAAATTTCTTCCTCAGAGATTTTGATTACAGAAGTATATAAGAATAATTTTGATATAGCTTCAGTTGCGCCCTTAGTTATTGAAGCCGCTTCAAAAGGCGACGAGATTTGCAAGAATATTCTTGAAGCTCAGACTGACGAGCTTGTAATGCATTTAGCTTCTATGGCAAAAAAAATAAATCAGCCAAAACTTGACGTTGCTTTTATCGGCGGATTAATCAGCAGCAAGAACGCTTATTCCGATCTTTTCCGCAAAAAAATAGCTTCCAAACTCCCACAGATCAATATAAAAGATTTAGACTATCCTCCGGAAATGGGAGCCATATTAATCGCCAGCGCGATAGCAGGCAAATAGTTCTGTCTTTGTGTTTCTTTTTAGGCTGCAAAGCCTCAAAAGCGTATTTTGAATCTAAACTAATTTTTTTAATAATTTCTTTTACGGAGTAATTTTATGGCCGATGAAAAAAAGGCATACAGAAACCCTTGGTCCTATATCCCTACTTTGTATTTTGCTGAAGGCGTGCCGTATGTAATCGTCAATACTGTTTCAGTAGCTTTTTACAAAACCATGGGCGTTGATAACGGAACTCTTGCTTTTGCAACTAGCTGGTTATACCTTTTCTGGACGTTGAAAATGTTCTGGGGATTGTTAGTGGAAACGCATTCTACAAAAAGAAACTGGATACTTTACACCGAATTAGCAATGACTTTTTGTTTTGCTCTTTTAGGAATGGTTTTGCATTTAGCGTCCTTTTTCTACGTTTCGCTGTTTATATTCTTTATTGCCGCCTTTATTTCGGCCACACACGATATTGCCGCAGACGGTTTTTACCTGATTGCGCTAAATAAAGAAGACCAGGCTGGTTTTGTAGGAATCAGAAGCACATTTTATAGAATGGCTATGATTTTCGGTCAGGGCTTCCTTATATGGCTTGCAGGTTATTTGGCTGCTCAGAACAAAGACGTTCCTTTAAGCTGGTCTATTGCGTTTTTAGTAGCGACTGTTGTATTTGCGCTTATTTTTGTCGTTAATAAATATACCCTCCCTACTCCAGCAGACGATACTCCAAGGAAAAGAGATAAAAATGCATTTAAGGACGGATTCCTTTCTTATTTCAAACAAAAAAATATTGGCATTATCTTAGCTTTTATCTTTTTATATAGATTTGGCGAAGGTTTCTTAATTAAAATGAACATCCCGTTTTACCTCGATAAAGTCGAACAGGGAGGCTTAGGTCTTACTACAGCACAGGTTGGTATTATATATGGAACTATCGGCGTGCTAAGTTTACTTGCCGGAGGCGTTATTGGCGGAATCATTATTAAAAAATACGGATTAAAAAAGTGTATCTGGCCAATGGTTATTATTATTAATATCCCAATGTATGTTTATATTTTTATGTCTAGATTTCAACCGGGAGCTTATGTAGCGTCTGGTTTTATTGCCTTTGAACAATTTTCTTACGGCTTTGGATTTACGGCATATTCAGTTTTCTTAATGTATGTTTCAGGCAAAAGCTCTTACAAAACCACATACTACGCTATTTCAACAAGCTTAATGGCTTTAGGAATGATGGTCCCTGGTCTTGTAGCCGGATATTTACAAAAGTATTTAGGCTATCCTAATTTCTTCATTATGACGGCAATAGTCGGTATTCCGGGATTATTAACAGTATTCTTTATCCCAACAGAAGACGAGGATGAAGCGGAAAGTAAAAAAACAGCTGAATAATAAACTAATTTTAATAACAATAAATTATATAACCATGAAAAAGAATATATTAGTTCTGAAGAATATCTGCCTGATCATTGCGGTCATGGTATTTTATTGCACTCCTTCTTTTGCTCAATATAAACTAACAAAGGATCTCGATAATCCTAAGTATAATTTTTCTGAGTTAGATAAAGTAGTTAAAGACGGTATTGCAGATTCAACATATCCGGGAGCCGTTATATTAGTTACTTATAAAGGCAAAATTGTATACGAAAAAGCCTTTGGCTCTTTTACATATGATAAAGCTTCAACGCCAATGTCTGTCAACTCAATGTTCGATATGGCTTCTGTTTCAAAAGTCGTAGGAACTACAACTGCGGCGATGATGCTTTTTGATCAGGGAAAATTTAAGTTAGACGATAAAGTCACAAAATATATACCTGACTTCGGCCAAAATGGGAAAGATAAAATTACAATTCGTAATCTTCTTTTACATAACGCCGGTCTGGTAGAGTGGATTCCTTTTTATAAAAAATTCACTACGCCTGAACAGGTATGGGATTCTATCAAAAGTTCAAAGCTTATTTATCCTACAGGAACTAAATACGCTTACAGCGATTTAGGACTTATAACTATGCAGAAAGTAATTGAAAAAATTTCCGGAAAACATTTAGACGATTTCTTACGCGAAAATGTTTTTAAACCGCTTAAGATGCACAGCACAATGTATAATCCTCCTGCAAAACTAGTTAAAGACTGCGTCCCAACCGAAGTGGATAATTACTGGAGAATGACCACAATGCAGGGTAAAGTTCATGACGAGACCGCTTATCTTTTAGGCGGAGTGGCAGGTCATGCAGGGCTGTTTTCCACAGCTCCAGATTTAGCGGTCTTTATGCAGATGCTGCTAAACAAGGGAAGCTATAACGGTAAACGTTATGTTAAAGCTTCAACCGTTAACAGCTGGACCACTAAGCAATCAGCGCAAAGCTCGCGCGGAATTGGCTGGGATACTAACGATAAATGGGAAGCGGCCGCCGGGAAAAAGTTTTCGGAAACTACTTTTGGACATACAGGCTTTACCGGAACTTCTGTGTTTGCCGATAAAGAAAGAGGCGTAGTCGCTATTCTTCTTACAAACAGAGTCTATCCTACAAGAAATAATCCAAGGCTTACTGCAAGAAGACACTCAGTTCACGATGCAATTATTAAAGCAATTGATAATAAAAATTAAGGACTAAAATAATGGCCGATTTAAATAGCTCCGATAATTTATCCGCCGAAAAAGAAGAAGCCTTAAAAAAACAGCTGCTCTTTCTTAACGACGATTTAGGCGAAGAAACTGTAGTTGAACTTACGGAAGCGTATGTTGAAAGCACAGATAAAATATTAAAAAATATTAGCACCGCCGTAAAGGAAAATAATTATATTGAGATAAGGAATTTAGCTCACAGCTTGCGCGGAAACAGCGGCACGTTCGGATTTGAGGCGCTTGTTTCCGCCTGCAAAGAATTGGAAATCAATATTTCCAACAATAAACTTGACGACACTACTTCTTTATTAGAGAAAATTACCGCCGAACTAAAGGAGGACGTTTTGCTCTTACAAAGGTTAGTTAATCAATAAATAAGGATCTATGTTAAAACCAAAATTGTTCACTACGCTTAAGACCTATAATAAAGCGGATTTCTTTTCAGATCTTTCAGCAGGCGTAATTGTTGGCGTTGTAGCCATCCCTTTAGCGATTGCTTTTGCAATCGCTTCGGGAGTATCTCCCGAAAAAGGCATAATCACCGCTATTATTGCCGGTTTTATAATCTCTGCCTTAGGCGGCAGCCGCGTACAAATTGGCGGACCTACCGGAGCTTTTGTTGTAATTGTTTATCAGATAGTTCAGCAATACGGATTAAACGGTCTGATGATCTCTACAATCATGGCGGGTATTATCCTCATTATAATGGGGTTTGCCCGGTTTGGTTCGGTTATAAAATTTATCCCTCACCCGGTAATAGTTGGCTTTACAAGCGGAATAGCTCTGATTATTTTTTCTTCGCAAATTAAAGATTTGCTTGGACTTAAAATGGGAGCCGTGCCGGTCGACTTTTTTGAAAAATGGTATGCGTTCGGGCAAAATTTAAGCCAAATTAACATTTATGCAATCTGCATAGGGTTAGGCTCTTTACTGTTTCTGATTATCTGGCCTATGTTTTCAAAAAAAATTCCCGGCTCTTTAATCGCCTTAATAATTGCGACAATTATTACAGCTGTATTTAAGCTTCCGGTTGAAACAATCGGGTCAAAATTTGGAGAGATTTCAGGATCAATTCCGGCGCCGCATTTACCCGTAATGGACTTCGCCGCAATAAAAAAACTTATCCAGCCAGCCACTACAATTGCAATACTTGCTGCAATAGAATCGCTGTTATCGGCGGTTGTAGCCGATGGAATGATAGGCGGCAAGCACCGTTCAAATATGGAGCTGATAGCTCAGGGAGTAGCAAATATCGCCTCGCCTTTATTTGGCGGCATACCTGCTACCGGAGCAATTGCGCGCACAGTCACTAATATTAAAAACGGCGGTAAAACTCCCGTAGCGGGAATTGTTCACTCAATAGTCCTATTGCTGATTATGCTTTTCTTTGGCAAATATGCAAGTCTTATTCCTCTTTCAGTCCTTGCTGCTATACTGGTAATGGTAGCGTATAATATGAGCGAATGGAGGTCATTTGTAAATGTTTTCAAGAGTCCTCACAGCGATACCGTTGTTTTAGTTACTACATTTGCTATTACAGTTATAATTGATCTTACAGTAGCCATAGAAATTGGAATGGTTTTGGCTGTATTCCTTTTTATGCGCAGGATGGCGTTAGTTACAAACGTTGGAGTAGTTACGCGAGAGTTTAACGAAGAAGAAGACGATAACGAAACCGACACAATGTCGATTGACAAAAAAACAATTCCAAAGGGAGTTGAAGTTTACGAAATAAACGGACCTTTCTTTTTTGGCGCGGTAGAAAAATTTAAGGAAGCGATTGACCAGGTTGAAAAAGCTCCGCTGATTCGCATCATACGAATGAGAAACGTCCCGGCTATTGATTCTACCGGATTATTCGTGCTTGAAGAATTATATAAAAAATCGATAAAGAATAAAACGGCAGTTATCTTTTCCGGCGTGCACCATCAGCCTTTATTCGCTTTTGAACAGGCGGGATACATTAAATTATTCGGCGAAGAAAATATAAAAGCCAATATAGACGAATCCCTTATACGCGCTAAAGAAATTCTTGCCGAAAAAGGGTTGGCTTAGTCTTATTTCTTCTTTTCGTTAAAAATTGAATCGGACAATCCCTGGTTTACTTTGTAATTTGAATAAGTAACCAGGACGGTTCCTTTTGACGCTATTCTCTTTTTTCTTGCCCGGTCATTTTCTCCAAACTCCCCTCCGTCAGATCCTTTAGGAGCCATATTACCTGCATTAAAAGTAAACTTCATTGAGCTGGGCATATAAAAACCATTTACCGGATGATCGTAGTTCATCTCTATTGTATAAACCCCGTTAGTTTTGGTAGATATTTCAGCTTTTCTTAAAATGCTATTAGCTTCGTCAATCCACAGCGTAACAAGCGCTATATCGCCTGTCTCGTTCATAGGAATAATTTTAATTACGCTTACTTTAATTCCGTTTAGATTGTCTTCTTTTATAAACAGCGCAGTATAATCTTTCCGGCTAAAGAACTTAGGCAAAAAATTCAATCCTTCTTTAGGGAGTAAAGAAAACTTTTCGGATTTAATTTTTATTTTATCCGGATGTTTAAAATAAATCTTAGCGTTTGATTCCGGAACTTTAAGCAAATCCAAATTCACTTTTACATTTACGTCCGCTTCATAATCCTTTACCTGTTCAAATTTTTTCTGAAGATTTTTTATAATCAGATTTGGATCTTTGCAAAAACCCACAGAAGTAAAAACAAAAGCAAAAAGAATAAATAAATACGTTTTCAAACTAAACTCCATTTTCGTTTTTAAAATTAAGACAGAATATCTTTTCTTTTAAATATAAACGCCGTTATTCCAAATAGGCCTATAATATGGGCTAACAGGATTACTGCGGATTTAACGGCTTTATCAACCTCAATAGGATCGTCAAAAGGGAGACTCCATGCGTTCATATAAGATGTAAACAGCCATGGGCTTATACTTTCAAAAATACTGATCTTGATTGACGTTATTATTACAAATACAATTATAATCGCCATAGTTGATATAATTGGCCCAATAGAATTTTCCACCAGCGAAGAGAAGAAAAAAGCCAGCGTAGCTACCATAGTCATACTCAAGCCTGCAAATGCATAAGCGATTGCAAACCGCCATATAATGTCGTTCTGGGCAAATACTATAATATAGCTTTTCATTACAATAAGCTCCCCAGTTCCAAATAAAATAAATCCAAACCCAAGACTAAGCGCTGCAAGCCATAAAACCAAAAGGTTGGCATAAATAACTCCAGCTAAATATTTAGCGGTTAATACCTTAAGCCTTGAGACAGGCCGGGTAAGCAATATTCTGTATGTTCCGGCAGTAGCCTCTCCGGCAAGCAAATCGCCCGCGACTAAAGTTACAAGAAAAGGGACATGGACCACAAGTATGCCTAATATCAAATGAGCTATTAAATATCCATTTAGTAAATTACCCGTAAACATAAACGCCTGGTCAAGTCCGCGCGTCATAGAGCTCACATAAGTATCTTTTGCAAAATAAATTGCCGTTTGTATTAGCAGAACCAAAACTGTTACGGCTGCAAAACCGATATAAGTGCGCCATTTCCTGAAAATTTTGAATAATTCTACGCCAATTAATGTAAACATTTACTTACCCCCCTTTTCTGTCAGGTTAAGAAAATACTCTTCAAGCGATCTTGCCGGAACTACCGCGCTTATGCCAATTCCTTTTTCCACTAAAAGTTTATTCAAAACGCTGATTTCTTCCTGTTCAAGCTGAAAAATTATTTTGTTTTTAACTACGGACTCTAACTTTTTCTTCCATTGGGTAATATCTATTTCAGCTAACGCTTTTTGCAAATCGTCTACTTCAAAAGTTACTTTTAACGAAGCGGAGTTTAGCAGTTCGGCAACCATGCCTTCAACTACCACCGAGCCTTTATTAATAATTATCATCCGGTTAGCTACCAATTCAACTTCGTGAAGTATGTGAGAAGATAAAAAAATTGTTTTCCCCTGCTCTTTACTTAAAAACAGGATTAAGTCTCTAATTTCTTTCATTCCCTGAGGATCGAGTCCCGTAGTAGGTTCGTCGAGAATGATCAACTCCGGGTTGTGAAGCAGAGCCTGAGCAAGTCCAAGCCTTTGTTTCATTCCAAACGAGAAAGTTTTTACTTTGCTGTTAAATCTTTTATCTAAGCTGACTAATTCCAGAACTTCCATAATTCTGTTTTTAGAAATTTGAGTTCCGGAAATTTTACCAAGTATTTCAAGATTTTTAAAAGCGGATAAATACCCGTAAAAATCAGGTTTTTCTACAATTGCGCCAATTTTCTGCAAAATTTCCGCTCTATTTGGGTTCAGTTCTTTGCCAAAAATCTTAATATTGCCGCCGGAAGGAGAAATTAACGTCATAAGCATTCTTATAGTAGTGCTTTTCCCGGCGCCGTTAGGGCCGAGAAATCCGAACACATCGCCCGGATAAACGTTTATATTCAAATTGTTTACGGCTTTAAGAGACTTAAAATTCTTTGAAAGTCCCTCAACTTCAATTATTTTTTCATAGTCCAAAGACGCCTTCCTTTTATTAAAAGTTGCGCTAAAACACATTTAGAAACAAATATTTCCATAATTTAAATTAGTGATTTTATTTATTTCCATAAATACCGTTTATCAGATATAACTCTACGGTTGTCACAAAATACGGCAAAGCGCGCATACAAAAATTGGAATAATGGGCTACCCGATTTCTTTTTTTTGTCAAGGTAAAAACCTAAAATGTGGAAAAATATTTCTATAAAATTAATTAGCTTTTTAAGGAATAATTTACAAATTTGGAATTTAAATTTTTACTGAGCTCAGCAGAGCTATTGAATCCCCCCGAAATTATAATTGGATCTGAAATATACCTTATATAAGGAAAAGATGGCCTTACATAAGTTGTATTTAAATTCACAGGAGCTTAAATGAAGATAAATAGACATTATACGGAAGAAAATAAAGATCCGTTAGCATCATTAGAGTTTGTTAAACGAACTTCTGAGATAAAAAACCCGGACGGTTCAACTGTCTTCAAAATGGAGGACGTTATAGTTCCTTCAGGTTGGTCGCAAGTTGCTACGGATATAATCGCCCAAAAATATTTTAGAAAAGCCGGAGTTCCCAAACTGCTTAAAAAAGCAAAAGAAAAAGGAGTTCCAACATGGCTGCAAACTTCTAAAGCTGACGCAGAAAGACTTGAACAACTGCCTGAAAAAGAAAGATATTCTTCTGAAACAGACTGCCGTCAGGTTTTTTCACGTCTAGCCGGGTGTTGGACTTATTGGGGATGGCAGGCTAATTATTTTGATACCGAAGAAGACGCA
Organism: Ignavibacteriales bacterium UBA1304; assembly: GCA_002307295.1. GTDB lineage: Bacteria > Bacteroidota > Ignavibacteria > Ignavibacteriales > Ignavibacteriaceae > UBA1304. The sequence continues at coordinate 20,085 of DBTY01000038.1, read as the reverse complement.
AAAGCATATTTTGACGAAATGGTTTATATGCTTGCGAACCAAATTGCGGCTCCAAACAGTCCGCAGTGGTTTAATACCGGTTTAAACTGGGCATACGGCATCACAGGCCCATCGCAAGGCCACTTCTATGTAGATTATAGGACAAAAGAACTTACCGCTTCAGCAGACGCTTATACGCATCCACAGCCACACGCCTGCTTTATCCAATCTGTTAACGACGATTTGGTTAATGAAGGCGGAATAATGGATTTATGGACCCGCGAAGCTCGCTTATTTAAATACGGTTCAGGCACAGGTTCAAACTTTTCCGATATCCGCGGCTCAGAAGAGCCTTTAAGCGGAGGCGGAAAATCTTCAGGTCTTATGTCTTTCTTAAAAATAGGAGACAGAGCCGCTGGAGCAATTAAATCAGGCGGAACAACCAGAAGAGCTGCCAAGATGGTCAGCATTGATATGGATCATCCGGATATTGAAGAATTTATTAACTGGAAAGTAGTTGAAGAACAAAAAGTTGCCGCTTTGGTTGCCGGTTCAAAATTATGCAATCACTATTTAAACGCTATCATCCAGGCATGTTATGACGAACATCCTGAAAATGACAGATTTAACAAAAAACTTAACCTGAAACTACACAATGCGGTCTCTGACGCTAAAAAAGCTCAGATACCTAATAACTATATAGAAAGAGTTATACAATTAGCAAAACTTGGTTTTAAGTCTATTGAATTCCCTGTTTATGATATCGACTGGACCTCTGAAGCGTACCATACAGTTTCAGGGCAAAATTCAAATAATTCAATACGCGTAAAAAACGAGTTTATGCAGGCAGTTATAGACGAAGGCGAATGGAATTTATATTGGAGAATTGAAAAACGAAAAGCGGCAAAAGAAAACCGGGAGCCTAAAGCTTCCAATACGCTTAAAGCCGCGGAATTGTGGGACGAAGTAGCTTACGCCGCATGGTCCTGCGCCGATCCTGGTATTCAGTTCCACACTACCATCAACGAATGGCATACGTGCCCTGCCGACGGCGAAATTAAAGCATCTAACCCTTGCAGCGAGTATATGTTTATTGACGATACCGCATGTAACCTTGCTTCGCTTAATTTAGTTAAGTTTTACAATCAAAAAGATTACACTTTTGATATTGAATCATTCAGACACGCAAGCAGATTATGGACAATTGCGCTTGAAATAAGCGTGCTTATGGCTCAGTTCCCAAGTAAAAAAATTGCGGAATTAAGTTATAAATTCAGAACGCTCGGTTTAGGTTACGCTAACATTGGCTCTTTATTGATGTTACAGGGAATTCCTTATGACAGCAATGAAGCTTTTGCTATCTGCGGAGCCATTACAGCTATTATGCATATGAACGCTTACGCGGCTTCGGCAGAAATGGCTAAAGACCTTGGGCCTTTCCCCGGCTATGAAAAGAATAAAGAAAATATGCTGCGCGTTATAAGAAACCACAGAAGAGCCGCCTTTAATGTGCCGGCTGAAGAGTATGAAGGATTATCTATTCTCCCTTCTGGAATTAATCCTAAATACTGTCCTTCAGACCTGCTTAAAGCTGCGCGCGAAGACGCCGATAAAGCTCTGGAACTTGGAACCCAATACGGATTCAGAAACGCTCAGGTTACGGTAATTGCTCCTACTGGCACTATTGGTTTAGTTATGGATTGCGACACAACCGGCGTAGAACCTGATTTTGCTTTGGTTAAATTTAAAAAACTTGCAGGCGGCGGATATTTTAAGATTATTAATCTTTCTATTCCTCCCGCTCTTGAAAGGCTTGGTTATAATAAAGATCAGATTTCGGAAATAATTAAATATGCAAAAGGCTCCGGTTCTCTTACTGGCTGCCCTTATATTAACCCGGAATCTCTTAAAGCAAAAGGATTTACAGACGAGATTTTAAGCAAGCTCGAAAAAGCTCTGCCTTCTGTATTTGAGCTTGGTTTTGCTTTTAATAAATATACTATCGGCGCAGACTTCCTTGTTAAAAAACTTGGTATAAGCGAAGATCTGATTAACGAATGGGATTTTGATTTGCTAAGTCATTTAGGTTTTTCTAAACAGGAAATTTCTACCGCTAACGATTATGTATGCGGAACTATGACAGTTGAAGGAGCTCCATTCCTTAAATTTGAACATTATCCTGTTTTTGACTGCGCAAGCAAATGCGGCAAAAAGGGAACCCGTTTTATCCGCCCTATGGCTCATATTAAAATGATGGCTTCGGCTCAACCATTTATTTCGGGCGCTATTTCTAAAACTATTAACCTGCCAAATCAGGCTTCGGTTGAAGATATTAAAGACGCTTACATGCAGTCATGGAAGCTTGGCGTAAAAGCTAACGCATTGTACAGAGACGGTTCAAAACTTTCTCAGCCGTTGAACTCAGTTTCAGACGATGAAGTTGAAAACGGATTTGAAGAGATTGAACAAAACGACATTGTAAAAGTAGCCGAAAAAATTATTCACCGCTATATAGCTAAAAGAAGAAGACTGCCAGATAGAAGAACCGGATATACTCAGAAAGCGAAAATTAACGGTCAATCGGTTTATATTCGCACAGGCGAGTATGACAACGGTCAGCTTGGCGAAATTTTTATTGATATGCACCGGGAAGGAGCCGCTTTTAGAAGCCTTCTTAACTGCTTTGCAATTGCAATTTCTTTGGGATTGCAGCACGGCGTGCCTTTGGAAGAGTTCGTAGACGCCTTTGTGTTTACGCGCTTTGAACCAAGCGGCATTGTTAACGGCAACGAAAAAATTAAAATGGCCACTTCGGTAATAGATTATATTTTTAGGGAACTTGCAGTTTCTTACCTCGGCAGAAACGATCTATCGCATGTTGACCCGACCGATACTAAAAAGAAGGCGGCTAACATTGTTAAGAAATTGCCTGAACCTGAATTTGAAAGCGAAGAAGTAGTGAGCGAAAGATATATAGAGCTTGATAAGAATAAAGTTAGTTCTTACAACTATTCTCTTTCGTCATATGCTAACTCTCCTGAAGGAACCTATAAACCTGGTTCCGCTATGAAATCGAAAGTCAAACAGGCTATCGAAAAAGGTTATACCGGCGACGTTTGCCCAGACTGCCAAAGCCTGACTATGGTCAGAAACGGAACATGTCTTAAATGTATGACCTGCGGTTCTACTTCAGGCTGCAGTTGATATACTGGATATAATTAAATTAAAAAAACCGCCGTATTTAAAAAGTATGGCGTTTTTTTTGTGAAAACAGCGCATAACCTTCCAGGTATTCGAAGAATACCCTGGAAGGTTGAAAAAAAAGGTTGGTCGTTAATTACAATGCCTTCCTGATTTATAAACCGAGATGGTAGTTTTTCAAACAGCTATTCCTAATTGTTTCCGACCTTCCAGGGCGGCCTTCAGCTTGCCTGGAAGGACATAGAACCAGGTATCCGCGAAGAATACCCTGGAAGGTTGAAAAAACTATAATTCTTTAACTAACGAAATCCAATCCTCAAGAAAATAATCCCCGCTTTGCTTGCGCAAAGCAAGCAGACTAAAAGTCTGCTCTACGAAAACAAAATCTTATTCTAACTTTCATGGCGCAGCGCTGATAGCGCAGCCTGGAAGGAGACATTGCAACCCTTCTCTATTCAGCCGCTAAAAGTTTTTCCTTAAATTCTTCTGGAATATCAATTTTAGAAAAAGATTTCTTATCAATAAAAACATGGGCAGTTTTTATTACGGCAAATTTTTCATCCAAGTCGTTTTTTAGCGCATACTTTATTTCGAACGAAGAATTTTTTATTTTCTCTACTGATACAAAGACATTAACCGCATCCCCATATTTCATAGGCTTAAAGTAATCTGCTTCAGTATGAATAACAGGCATGGCTATATCCGGATGCGTAAAGTAATTTTGGTTTAAATTTAAACTTCCGATAAAATCTTCATATCCCCTGTGGCAAATTTCAAAGACTCTTCCGAAAAACAAAATACCGGCTGGATCGGCGTCGAAAAAAAATATTTTAGTCTGGAACTTATACATAAAAAAAAGCATTTATTATTATGACTGCAACATATTTCAAATGCTGCACAATCTCAATAGGAATTAAACATTAATAAAAAATAATATAAAGGAAATAGAAATGGCAAATGGTATTTTAGGCGTCGGCTCTGTATTGCCGGAATTCGTAAAAAAAGCTGTAGTATCAATAGAAAAAGGAAAAGAATTCATTGACTTCTCTTCAGAAGATCATAAAAGCAGCAAACAGTGGCTGGTTTTATTCTGGTATCCAAAAGATTTTACTTTTGTCTGCCCTACTGAAATAGCCGAATTCAATAATCATTATGAAGACTTTAGAGATAGAGACGCTCAGCTTGTTTCTGCTTCTACAGACACCGAGTTTGTCCACCTTGCATGGCGTAAAGACCACAAGGATCTTAGAGAATTAAAATTCCCTATGATTGCGGATACTTCAAAATCATTAGGAGAAGCTCTCGGTATTCTTACAGAAGACGAAAAGGTAGCTTACCGTGCAACATTTATTGTTGATCCGGAAGGAATTATCCGCTGGGTTAGCGTAAACGATTTAAGCGTTGGAAGAAACGTTCCTGAAGTATTACGCGTTCTTGACGCTCTTCAGACTGACGAGCTCTGCCCGTGTAATTGGCAAAAAGGCGACGCTACTTTATAGCGTTTGCCTTAATCAAAATTCCCCGTCTATCTCAACGGGGAATTTTTTTATTAAGAGCCGTTACAAAAATTTAGACTAAAAATCTTTTTAATAAAAAGAGGGAAAATCATGTCGTTAAATGAAACAAAAATAGATTTACTTAAAGACCTGCATTTAGACGAAGACGAAAGTTCTACTTCGCTGGAAGCAATGGTCGCGGGCGACACAAAATATTTAAGAGACCTTAGAATTAACCTTAAAAATGCGCTCGCTTCAACAAACCTGAACGCAAAAGAGGCTCATTTAATAGCCCTTGCAATTGCAGTAAATGAGAAGAATGAAAAGTTAAAAAATTCTTTTACTCTGCTTGCAAAAGAAAAAGAAGCTACTGAAGCTGAACTTGCAGAAACCCATGCATGCGCTTCAACGCTGGCAGTAAATAATGTTTTTTACAGGTTTAAACATTTTACAAAAGACAGCAATCCAAACTACCAGCCGATGCCCGCGGGAATAAAAATGAATATTATGATGAGTCCGGTTTTAGGCAAGGAATTTTTTGAACTGATGAGTCTGGCTGTTTCGGCAGTTAACGGATGCGAACAGTGCGTTAATTCGCATGAAGAGTCCGTTAGAAAACTTGGGGCTTCAGAAGCAAGAATTTTTGACGCTATACGTTTGGCCTCAATTATACGCGGGTTAAGCGTGGCTATCTAATTTCTGGTAACTATGTAGCGCAGGTTTTAACCTGCGATTATAAAAGACTGTGTTGTTGTAATCGTAATGTAACAATAAGAAATAGAAAGTCATAGTGAGCGTCAGTCGAACTATGACGTCATTCTTGGACTAAAGTTCAGAATGACTTTTTAAAATGAACAAGGCCTGAAAAAAAATATTTCAATAAAATATTCCTGTCAGGCCTGTTCTGTTATAATTTAATTAATCGGCTAAGTATTTATGAACGGCTCTTGCGCATTTTCTTCCTTCGGCAATAGCCCAAACAATTAAGGATTGTCCGCGTCTCATATCGCCGCAGGCAAATACTTTTTCAACGCTCGTCTGGTGCGCATTTTCAGCGTCGCCAAATTCAGCTTTAACATTGCCCCGCACGTCAAATTCTAATCCGGCTTGTTTTAATTCGTCCAGCAAACCGTCATGAACCGGATGGACAAAACCCATTGCAAGAAAAACCAAATCGGCTTTCAATTCAAACTCGCTTCCGGGAATATCAATAAACTTTCCATTTTCAAATCTAACTTCATTACAAAGCAATCCAGCCAACGCGCCATTGCCATTGTTTTTAAACGACTTTGTATTGATGCTCCATTTTCTAATAACGCCTTCTTCATGGCTTGATGAAGTTCTAAGCATCATCGGCCAGTAAGGCCATGGGGTAGAAGCCGCTCTGTGTTCAGGGGGCTGAGGCATCAATTCAATCTGAGTAACAGATTTTGCGCCCTGCCTGTTCGACGTTCCTACGCAGTCGGAGCCAGTATCGCCTCCGCCAATAACAACAACGTCTTTGCCTTTAGCGGAAATCATATTTTCAACTTTGTCGTTTGCGTTAACTTTATTTTGCAGAGGCAAAAAGTCCAGCGCAAAATGTATTCCTGATAATTCGCGACCAGGGATAACAATATCTCTTGGTTTTTCCGAACCTCCGGCTAAAATAACTGCGTCAAACCGCTCAGTTAAATCTTTTGCCGTAACATCTATACCAACTATTGTATTAGTAACAAACCTTACGCCTTCAGCTTCCATTTGTTCAATGCGGCGGTCTATCATCCATTTTTCTAATTTAAAATCAGGAATTCCATACCGCATCAATCCGCCTAAGCGGTCGTTCTTTTCAAAAACTGTAACAGAATGCCCAGCTCTTGCCAACTGTTGAGCAGAAGCTAAACCGGCAGGACCCGATCCGACTATTGCTACATTTTTACCAGTTAGTTTTTTAGGAGGTTTTGCTTCAACCCATCCTTCAAAAAAACCGCGGTCAATTATAGTTCTTTCTATTCCTTTAATTGAAACCGGCAGCCTGTTTATTCCAAGCGTACAGGCTCCTTCGCAAGGCGCAGGGCAGAGCCTTCCGGTAAATTCCGGAAAGTTGTTCGTCGACTGTAGATTGTCCAACGCTTCTCTCCAATGTCCTTTATAAACAAGGTCGTTCCATTCAGGTATGTAATTCTGTACCGGGCAGCCAGTGTCTCCATGACAGAAAGGAATGCCGCAGTCCATACATCTTGCGCCCTGATGACGGGCCTGATCTTCGTTAAAAGGAAATTCAAATTCTTTAAAGTTTTTTACTCTTTCCTGAACAGGCTCTTTTTTAAGAGTCTCTTTTTCAAATTCCATAAATCCAGTAGGTTTACCCATTTACAACCTCCTCAACCTTTTGATCTTCTAAACTTGCTTCGCTTTGTTGTTCTTCAGATTTTAATTTTTCCAAAGCCGCTTTATATTCAAACGGAATAACTTTTACAAATTTCTTCTGCTCAGTTTTCCAATTATCAAGTATGTGTTTCGCGCGGGCAGATTTTGTATAATCAAAATGTTTGGAAATAAGTTTTTTAAGATTTTCTTTATCGACAGCTTCGCTAAGCTGAGAAAGCTCTACTAAACTTTTGTTGACGTATCTGTCAAAATCTCCGTTTACATCATATACATAAGCTTCGCCGCCAGACATTCCGGCCGCAAAATTTCTGCCTGTTTTACCAAGCACAACTACGCGACCGCCTGTCATATATTCGCAGCCGTGATCTCCCACGCCTTCTACTACAGCGTAAGCTCCGGAGTTTCTTACAGCAAATCTTTCGCCCGCTATGCCGTTAAAATAGGCTTCGCCGCTTGTTGCGCCGTATAGACAAGTGTTGCCAATAATAATATTTTCCGCCGGATCAAACGTAATTCCTTCCGGAGCCTTTACAATTACTCTGCCGCCAGATAAGCCTTTGCCAGTGTAATCGTTTGATTCGCCCGTTAGATTAAGCTCTATTCCAGCCGCTAAAAACGCGCCAAAGCTTTGTCCCGCTGTTCCGTTGAAGTTAATTTTAATTGAGCCGTCCGGTAATCCGTCTTCGCCATATTTGCCTGCTACAACGCCGCTAAGCATTGCGCCTACGGTTCTGTTAGTATTTTTAATAATAGTATTTATTACTACCGGTTTTTTATTTTCAATAGCTTCTTTTGATTGTTCAATAAGCTCGTGATCTAACTGTCCTTCAAGCTCGTGATCCTGCTCTTTTGTTCTGAATGAATCGGTATTATAAAGTTGAGCTGGCTTATATAATATCCGGCTCAAATCAAGACCGCGCGCTTTCCAGTGGTCATAAGGTCTGTGAGGCGAAATCTTTTCTACCTGACCGATCATATGATTGAATTTTCTGAAACCAAGCTGCGCCATTAGTTCTCTTACTTCTTCGGCAATAAAGAACATGAAGTTAATCAGATATTCCGGTTTCCCTTCAAATTTTTTCCGCAGTTCAGGATCCTGAGTAGCTATTCCTACAGGACACGTATTCAGATGGCATTTACGCATCAGAACGCACCCCTGAGTAACTAAAGGAGCCGTAGCAAATCCAAATTCTTCAGCGCCAAGCAAAGCGCCTATAACAACGTCTCTGCCCGTTTTCATCTGACCGTCTACGGCAAGATAAACTCTATCGCGCAAACCATTAAGAACCAGAGTTTGATGCGCTTCGCTTAAACCAAGCTCCCATGGACTACCGGTATATTGAATTGAGGCTATCGGGCTTGCGCCTGTTCCTCCGTCATGGCCGCTTATTAAAATATGGTCTGCATGAGCTTTTGCCACTCCGGCTGCAATTGTTCCAACGCCTACTTCCGAAACAAGCTTTACGCTTATTCTTGCCCGAGGGTTTACATTTTTAAGATCAAAAATTAATTGCTTCAGATCCTCAATAGAGTAAATATCGTGATGAGGAGGAGGGCTAATTAAAGTTACGCCCTGAGTGCTGTGTCTTATTTTTGCAATTATTTTATCTACTTTATAACCCGGCAGCTGACCGCCTTCGCCCGGTTTTGCTCCCTGCGCCATTTTAATTTGCAGCTCGTCTGCGTTTATTAAATAGTTTGCAGTTACGCCAAACCTGCCTGATGCTACCTGTTTAATAGCCGAACGTAAACTATCGCCATTTTCAAGCTGGATAAAACGTTCAGGGTCTTCTCCGCCTTCTCCAGTATTCGATTTGCCATTAATTCTGTTCATTGCAATAGCAAGATTAGTATGCGCTTCTTTAGATATTGAGCCAAAGCTCATTGCTCCGGTTGAAAATCTTTTTACAATTTCCGACGCCGGTTCAATTTCATCCAAAGGAATTTTAAATTCATTTTTATCTAATTCAAAAAGACTGCGTAAAGTAACGCGCTTTTTATATTGGTTATTAATAAGTTCGGTATACTCTTTAAATGTTTTATAATTTCCCTGCTTTGTGCTTAGCTGCAATTTGGAAATTGTAAGAGGATTCCATAAGTGATGTTCGCCGTCTCTTCTGTAATGATATAAACCGCCAACGTCCAATGATTCCGGATCGTTAATTGTGTTAAAGGCTTCGTTGTGTCTTCTTACAGTTTCTTCCTCAAGCATTTCAAGGCTAAGCCCTTCAATTCTTGACGAGGTTCCAGGGAAATACTGATCGATAATTTCAGAATCTAGTCCAACAGCTTCAAATATCTGTGCGCCCTGATATGATTGCAGCGTGCTTATGCCCATTTTGCTGAATATCTTAAACAGGCCTTTGCTTACAGCTTTTTTGTAATTGTATTTCGCCTGTTTGTATTCAGAAAGCTCTGGCAAAAATCCTTCCTTAAACATATCGGCAAGCAGCTCATAAGCTAAATAAGGGTTTATAGCGCTGACGCCATAACCGCAAAGAAGAGCAAAGTGAGACACTTCGCGAGGTTCGCCGCTTTCAAGAATAATTCCTGTTTTTGTTCTAAGTCCGGCGCGTATAAGCGTGTGGTGAATTCCAGATACTGCAAGCAGGCTTGGTATAGCCGCTTTTGTTTCATCTACGCCTCTATCGGATAAGATTAGAAGAGAAGCCCCGTCTTTAACGGCGTCTACTGCGTCTCTGCATATTTTTTCCAGATTTTCTCTCATGTCTCCTTTTTCAGAAGGGTTAAAGAGCAGCGGAATAGTTACAGACTTAAAGCTTCCTTTTGCAATGTTTCTAATTTTTTCAAGCTTAGTATTTGATATAATAGGATGAAGCAGTTCAAGGCAATGAGCATGAACAGGAGTTTCATCCAATAAATTTTGTTCAGATCCTACATACGTAGTAAGCTCCATTACTAATTCTTCTCGTATAGAATCGATTGGCGGATTAGTAACCTGCGCAAACAACTGTTTAAAATATCTGAACAAAAGCTGCGGTCTTTCCGAAAGCACTGCCAAAGCGACATCGGAACCCATCGAGCCAAGAGGCTCTTGCGCGTCTACGGCCATTGGCCGGACTATCTTAAATAGATCTTCCTTTGTGTACCCAAATATTTTCATCCGTTTTAAAACGGTCTTATGATCCACCGACCTTACAAACAAAGGTTCCGGCAAATCTCCAAGCTTAAACATATTTTCTTCAACCCACTTGCGGTAAGGCTGTTTCTGTATAATTTCATTTTTAACTTCGTCATCGCTTACAATTCTTTTTTTGTTCAAATCGATGATAAACATTTTGCCAGGCTGAAGTTTGCCTTTATATTCAATATTGGCAGGGTCTACGTCAATAGTTCCGGCTTCAGAAGCAAGTATAACAAGATCGTCTTTTGTAACTACATACCGCGCAGGACGCAGACCGTTTCTGTCTAACGTAGCGCCAATTATATTTCCGTCAGTAAAACTAACGGCCGCCGGACCATCCCACGGTTCCATCATTGTAGCGTGGTATTCATAAAAAGCTTTCCTATCAGGATCCATCAAATCGTTTTTAGACCATGCCTCAGGTATCATCATCATCATCGCATGAGGCAGGCTTCGTCCGCTCATTACAAGCAGCTCTAAAACTGAGTCAAACGTAGCGGAGTCGCTTTGACCGTCCATAATTATAGGAAGCATTCTTTTTAAATCTTTTCCATAATAAGGAGAGTCCATTACATATTGCTTTGCGGCCATCCAGTTTTTATTTCCCTGCAAAGTATTAATCTCTCCGTTATGAGCGATCATTCTAAACGGATGAGCAAGATCCCAGGTAGGAAATGTATTAGTAGAAAAGCGAAGATGAATCATAGCAAGAGCCGATTTCATATCCGGATCTAACAGGTCTTTGTAAAAAGCAGTAAGCTGAGGCGCTAATAGTTCGCCTTTGTAAATCAGCACTCTGCTGGAAAAAGAAGGAACATAATATTTACTTCTGTCTAATTTAAGTTCCGCTCTAACTCTATGATCTATAATTCTTCTTATTAAATAAAGCTTTCTTTCAAATTCGTCTTGTGATTTTATTTTATCTCCGGCAGCAATAAAACACTGCCTTATATAAGGCTGAGTAGTTTTAGCTCCGGTTCCAGGAACGCTTGTGTCAACCGGCACGCTGCGCCAGCCAAGGAAGCGTTGTTTTTCATCTATAATAATTTTTTCAATTATATTTTCTGCGGCTTTTCTTAAAACCGGGTCTCTTGGCAGGAATATAAAACCAACGCCATATTTGCCAGGTTTGGGAAGATTAATTCCAAGTTCGGGAGTAATTCTGCGAAAAAATTCATCTGGCATTTGAATTAAAATGCCTGCTCCGTCGCCTGTTAATGGGTCGGCGCCCACTGCTCCTCTATGTTCAAGATTTAATAATACTTCAAGTCCCTTATCTACTATCATTCTTGACTTGACGCCTTTAACGTTAACTACAAATCCAACTCCGCAAGCGTCATGTTCAAATGCCGGATTATATAATCCGTTTTTTGCCGCAAGAGTCTTCATTCCATCTATATCAGACGGAATTTTATTTTCTAAAGACATAGTTTCCTCTTTAGTTGAGATTAACCGATATTTTATATACTTAATATTTAAGGCTAATGTGATTAATTTCCATTATTTCGGTAATCAAATATACATTATTATTTAACTATTTCAAGATATAAGCGTTTTTTCCTAATTTGTTATGCATTTTTTTAAATAAAATTTAAGTATTTATTTTAAAAAATACGCTTTTGCCCAGGGTTTAAAAACTCCCTTGGGCAAATAGTAATTTCGGCTTCGTAACTGCTGATTTTAAGCGGTCTGGTTAGATTGAATTTTTGCGGCGCTTGAATAAACTATAGTTGATGCTATCGCCTAAAGCCTGAAGGCTGGCTTCGATAATGTTAACCGAAACGCCTACAGTAGACCAGGATTCCACGCCGTCGCTTGATTGAATTATTACGCGAACTATTGCGCCGGTTCCGTCTTTCTCATCTATTACGCGAACTTTATAATCGACAAGTTTTATTTGCGCTACTTCCGGATAGAAACGCAACAAAGCTTTTCGTAAAGCTTTATCGAGCGCATTTACAGGTCCGTTTCCGTCTGACGCGGTATGTTCTATTTCGCCGTTTACTTCTACTTTTAACACTACTTCTACCGTGGAGTATCCGCTTACGTCGTTTACTACGTTTACTTTAGAATATAAAACCGAAAAGTATGGTTTAAATTCTTCCATTTGCGAACGTAATATTAACTCAAACGAAGCTTCCGCTCCTTCAAATTGATAACCTTTATGCTCAAGAGCTTTTACAGAATCGACAACTTTTTTTGCAAGCTCTTTATTCTCTTCCAGGTCGACTCCAAATTCTTTTGCTTTGTAACGTATGTTGCTTTGCCCCGCAAGATCGGAAACAAGCACCCGCTGCTGATTGCCGACAACCTTTGGCGAAACATGCTCATACATGCTGCTGTCTTTTATTACTGCGCTTACATGTATGCCGCCTTTGTGCGCAAAGGCTGAATGACCGACATACGCCGCTCTGGCGTTCGGATTCAAATTCATTATTTCAAAAACGAAATTTGAAAGCGCCGTTAACGATTCAAGATTTATCTTTTGGACAGTCCGCATATTTAGCTTAAGCAAGATATTTGGAATTATGCTGCTCAGATTTGCGTTGCCGCATCTCTCGCCAACGCCGTTCATAGTTCCCTGCACATGGCGCGCGCCCGCTTTAATTGCCACTAAAGAATTTGCAACAGCCAGCTCGCTATCGTTATGAGCATGTATGCCGATTCCAATTTTTATTTCGTTTTTTAGTTTTCCAATAATTTCAGCAATCTCATGCGGAAGCGTTCCGCCGTTCGTATCGCATAAAGCAATCACGTCGGCTCCGCCGCTTTCAGCCGCTTTCAGCATTCTTATAGCAAATTCAGGACTATCTTTATATCCGTCAAAGAAATGTTCTGCGTCATAAATAACGCGTCTTCCATTTTCTTTTAAGAACCTCACTGATTCATAAATCAATTGTTCATTTTCAGATTCAGATATTCCCAGACCTACTTCCGAATGCAGCTTCCATGTTTTTCCGAAAATAGTAACAGTAGGAGTTTCAGCTTTCAGTAAAGCGTTTAGGTTTGTATCGGAGGCGACTTTATCTACAAACCTTGCCGTAGAGCCAAACGCGTTTAGCTGCGCGTGTTGGAATTTTAACAGCTTTGCTTTATTAAAAAATTCTTCATCGCGCGGATTGCTTCCAGGCCAGCCTCCTTCAATCACATCTATTCCAAATTCGTCAAGACGCTGCGCAATAACTAGTTTATCCTGAACTGAAAGATTTACTCCTTCTCCCTGAGTCCCATCCCGAAGGGTGGTATCAAAGATTTCTATAAGATCGTCATTCATTCATAAGTCCCGATTTTCTGGCGTATTCAAAAATATTTCCGGCTTCAATTATCGGGAGAATATCGCCAAGCGGTTTTAGTTCAAAAGATTCTCCGGACGTTTTATTTACAAGTTTATTTTCAACCAGATTTATAACAATTTCATCGTTTGTCTTAATTTTATTATTGATCTTTTCTTTTGTTTCATAAGGCACAATAAAACCGCCGTCTACGGCGTTTCTAAAAAATATTCTTGCATAAGATTCAGCTACTACTGCCTTAACTCCAGCTTTTTCCAAAGCGAATGGAGCGTGTTCTCTTGAAGAACCGCATCCAAAGTTAGCACCGCCAACAATCACTTTATAATCAGAATCGTTACGTTCGCCATTAATAAAAGCGATCTTCCCTTCCGGCAAGCCGGACTGTTCAAACGGAACTCCTGATAATGCAAAGTGTCCGTATTTTTTCGATTCGTCAGCGTCGTTCAAACTATATACAAGATGTTCGGCAGGAATAATTTGATCCGTATCAATATTATCCCCCAGAACAAAAGCCTTTCCTATAATTTCCTTTTCCATTTTTACCTTTCGCAATTTTTTAGTTTATAAAAATTCTCTCGGATCGGTTATTACTCCGGTAACCGAAGAAGCTGCTACGCTTAATGGCGAAGCTAAATATACAGCCGACTTTTTGCTTCCCATTCTGCCAGGGAAGTTTCTGTTCGTAGTAGAGATTATAACTTCTCCGTCTGTCGCGCGGCCGACGGTATCTGCCGGGCCACCAAGACAAGCGGCGCATGATGCCTCTGCAATTGTACAGCCAGCTTTTTCAAAGATATTATAAAGCGTTTCGCCGTTTATCTTTTCTTCTTTAAGCTGTCTTGCTATATTAACGCTGCCCGGAACAATAAAAGTAGGAACCTTTACTTCTTTACCTGCAATTATTTTTGCGGCTGAAATAAAATCAGGAAGTTTGCCGCCGGTACAGGAGCCAACGTAACACTTAGTTAATTTAGTTCCCACTACATCTTTTACAGTTGAGTAATTATCAGGGCTGTGTGGTTTTGCAACGGACGGTTCTAATTGCGAAACGTCATAAGAAAATTTCTTAACATATTTTGCGTCTTCATCGCTCTGATATAATTCGTATTTTTTATCCGTTCTGGCTTTTACATATTCTTCGGTAACCTTATCAGCGGCTATTATGCCGTTCATTGCGCCGACCTCTATAGCCATATTAGTAAGCGTCATTCTTTCTTCCATTGGCAAAGAAAATATCGCGTCGCCGTCAAACTCAAGAGCTTTGTAAGTTCCGCCGTCTGTAGTTATATCGCCAAGAATTTTCAGGATAAGATCTTTAGCGGTCAAGTAATTCGGCATCTTGCCGTTAAAAGTAAACTTCAACGAAGCCGGAACTTTTTCCCAAATTTTACCTGTGCCAAGTATAAAAGCCGCGTCAGTATTTCCAACGCCCGTGGAGAACATTCCAAACGCGCCCGAAGTGCATGTATGCGAGTCTGTGCCAAACAAAACTGTTCCCGGTAAGTTATAGCCTTCTTCTGCAAGCGCTATATGGCATACGCCTTTATATCTATCCGTTCCAACGTCGTAATAGTTTTTTATACCATATTCGTTAGCGAACTCTCTTAATAAATCGACGTTTCTGTTTGCCTGAGGATTCTTTGTAAAGATGTAATGATCCGGGAAAATTACAAGTTTATCTTTATCCCAAATTTTTGCTTCTTTACCAAACTCTCTTTTCCAGATATCAATAGTAGGCGGTCCGCATACGTCGTGAGTCATAAGCACATCTACATTTAACCAGATATTTTCTCCCGGCTCTACAAATTCTCTTTTAGCCGCTTTAGCTAATATTTTTTCTGTTATTGTCATTCCCATATCTATTTCCTTTTAAACCCCTTGTGATAAAATTGATAATGATTCAGCCGCAGCTGCGCCATTATGATTTTTCAAATATACCTGCTGATGGCTCAACGCCTGCAAATAAGCCTGAACGCTCGCTTCAAGAATATCGGTAGAAACGCCGCGGCCAGTAAATGAAATCTCGTCTTTACGTAAACGAACTATCGCTTCGCCCATAGCCTGACGGCCGCTTGTAACGGAGCGTACATGGTAAGATTCGACTACTGATTTTATTTTTAGCGCGCGCTCTATTGCGTTAAAAGAGGCGTCTACTGCGCCGTCTCCTATTGCGGACTCCTGAAACGACTTGCCGTTAATTTTTATTTTAACAGTAGCCGTTGGGATTGAACTTGTGCCCGCGTCTATGTGAAGATATTCAAGTTCATAATGCGTTTCTACATTATGCGCTTTTTTATCTCCCATAAGCGAACGAAGGTCGTCGTCAAATATTTCTTTTTTCTTATCGGCAAGAGCTAAAAACTTTTCATAAGTTTTTTGCAATTCTTCTTCTTTCATATCGTAGCCTAATTCCAACAACCTCGACTTTAATCCGTGTCTGCCTGAGTGACGGCCTAAAACAATTTTTGATTTTAATACGCCGACTACTTCAGGAGTCATAATTTCATACGTTTTTCTGTTCTTAAGCATTCCATCCTGATGTATGCCAGATTCATGAGCAAAGGCGTTTTCTCCAACAATTGCTTTATTCGGCTGAACAATTATTCCTGTAAACGACGAAGTCATTTTGCTGGAATTATAAATCTCTTCGGTCTTAAGGTTAGTATAATATTCAAATAAGTCTTTTCTCACTTTTAAAGCCATCACAACTTCTTCAAGAGAAGCGTTGCCGGCTCTTTCGCCAATGCCGTTAATAGTACACTCAACCTGACGGGCTCCGTTTTCAATTCCGCTCAATGAATTAGCGACAGCCAGACCAAGATCGTCATGGCAGTGAACGCTTATTATAGCCTTATCAATATTGCTTACTCTTCTTCTCAGCTCTGCAATTTTTGCTCCAAATTCCGAAGGGAAATTATATCCGGTAGTATCAGGGATATTAACCGTAGTAGCTCCTTCAGCTATAGCAGCTTCAATCACTTCGGAAAGAAAGCCTATATCGGTTCTGCCTGCGTCTTCAGCTGAAAACTCAACGTCGTCGGTAAAGGTTTTTGCATAAGCCACCGCGTCGCGCGACATCTTAAGAACAGTTTGCCTTTTTTCTTCAAGCGTTTTACCGTATTTATCCTCGCCAAATTTTCCCAATATGTGGATATCCGACGTGCCTAAAAACGTATGAATGCGATACTTCTTGGCGTCTTTTAGAGCGTCATAAGCCGCTTTTATATCTATCTCTTTAGCTCTGGCCAAACCGGCTATTACTACAGAATCGACCGCGTCGGAAATTCTTTGTACGGCTTCGAACTGAGCGGGAGACGAAACAGGGAACCCGGCTTCAATAACGTCAACTCTAAGTTTTGCCAGTTGTCTGGCTATTTCAACTTTTTCAAAAATGTTTAACGAAGCGCCCGGGCATTGTTCGCCGTCTCTCAAAGTAGTATCAAAAATTATTATTCTATTATCCATTATTTTATTCCATTTATAAAATGACAAATACTCTTAACAAACCTAAGCCAATTCCTCTTCAAGAATTTTGCTTATGTTCTCTTTTACAATTTCAGTCATTTTAGTTGTTGATACAAGTTTATCGCCTTCCTTAAAAATATCAGCCGTTCTATAAGACTGCTTTAAAGTTTCGTCTATTCCTTTTTCAATTATAGCGGTAGCTTTTGGCAAATTGAACGAATAAGAAAACATCATTCCAATAGACGCTATAGAAGCCAAAGGATTAGCCTTATTTTGTCCTGCTATATCAGGCGCGCTGCCATGCACAGGCTCATACAAAGCGTATTTATCGCCTATGCTTGCCGATGGAAGCATGCCAAGGCTGCCTGTAATCATTGCGGCTATATCGCTTAAAATATCGCCGAATAAATTCTGAGTGAGTATTACGTCAAATTGCTTTGGGTCTCTTACAATCTGCATTGCCGCATTATCAACATATAGATCGCTAAGCGCGACATCCGGGTAATCGGCGTGGATTTCGTGAACGATTTTTCTCCAGAACTGCGAGCAGTCAAGCACGTTTGCTTTATCTACAGATACTACTACTTTTTTTCTTCTTCTTGCAGTTTCAAAAGCTTTTTTAGCTATGCGCACAACTTCTTCTCTATTATAGATCATTGTGTTCCAGCCTTTTTCATCGTTATATCCGCGCGGTTCGCCAAAATATACGTCGCCGGTAAGTTCGCGGAAGATAACAAAATCAGTGCCTTCAAGAACATCAGCTTTTAGAGATGAAGCGTCAAGCAGCGAACTGTAAACTTTTGCCGGGCGTATATTTGTATACAGCCCAAGCGATTTTCTAATTTTTAAGAGAGCCGCTTCCGGTTTTTTGTTTTGCGGAAGAGCTTCCCACTTATGACCGCCTACAGCTCCTAAAAATACCGCGTCTGCATCATAGCACGCCTGTATAGTTTCATCAGTCAATGGGTTATCGTATTTATCATACGAGCAGCCGCCAATTAGCTGCTTGCTAAATTCAAAGCTAAGATCAAATTTTGCGCCTACCTGTTCTAAGACCGCGACAGCGGCATCGGCCACTTCAGGGCCGATGCCGTCTCCGGGTAGCAAAGCTACTTTATACATCATACGCCAACCTCTTCTCTCTTGTTCTTTTTGAACAACCAGCTCATCATCTTTCTTAAGTTTCCGCCAACGCTTTCAATCAACAAACCGTTGGTTTCTTTACGGAGCTCGGCTAATTTAGGCTGGCCTGCTCTGCACTCTTCAATAAATTCTTTAGCAAAAGAACCGTCCTGAATCTCGGTTAAAATCTTTTTCATTTCTTTACGGGTTTCGTCGGTAATTAAACGAGGGCCTCTTGTTAAGCCGCCATATTCAGCCGTATCGCTAACAGAATAATTCATTCTTGAAAGACCTCCTTCATAATAAAGGTCAACGATCAATTTCATTTCGTGCATACATTCAAAGTAAGCAAGTTCAGGCGGATATCCGGCTTCTGCCAAAGTCTGGAAACCAGCTTTAATAAGTTCAGCTGAACCGCCGCAAAGAACTGCTTGTTCGCCAAATAAATCTGTTTCTGTTTCGTTCTTAAAGTTAGTTTCAATAACGCCGGCTTTTGTGCTGCCAATTCCTTTAGCCCATGCTAAAGCCATTTGTTTTGTAACGCCCGAAGGATCCTGATGTACTGCGATCAAACTTGGAACTCCAGCGCCTTCTATGAAAGTTCTTCTTACTAAGTGGCCAGGGCTCTTTGGAGCTATCATCATTACGTTGATATCGGCAGAAGGAACAATTTGTTTGTAATGAATATTAAATCCATGTCCAAAAGCCAGAGTATCGCCAGGGTTTAGATAAGGAGCAATTTCTTTATCGTAAACATCTTTGTGACTCTGATCAGGCAATAAGATCATAATTACGTTAGCCCATTTAACGGCTTCAACAACAGTCTTAACAGGCAGGCCAGCGGCTTCTGCAAGCTGCCATCTTGGGCTGGTTTGACGCAAGCCTACGCATACGTTCAATCCGCTTTCTTTTAAGTTCAAAGCGTGAGCGTGTCCCTGGCTTCCAAAACCGAGAACCGCAATTTTTTTATCCTGTAGATAATCTAACGACGCGTCGCTATCATAGTAAACTTTCATTTTCTTTCCTTTAAATTTGTTTTTAAACAAGTTCTTTTTTATTTATTTTTGTTTGTTCCCCGCGTTTTAGAGCCACTGCGCCCGATCTTGCCATCTCTTTAATTCCATATGGCAGAAGAACGTTTACCGCAGCGTCAATTTTATCCGGAGGTCCAGTCACTTCTAATGTTATTGTTTTATTATTGATATCTACGACTTTCCCCTTAAAAATATCGCAAATATTAGTCACTTCGGCCCTTGTGCCTTTCTGATAAGAAAGCGATATAAGAGCCAATTCTCTTTCGACCGTAGTCTGTTCCGTAAGGTCGATTACTTTAATTGTATCTATTAATCTGTTAAGCTGTTTTACTACCTGCTCAATTATTTTATCTTCGCCGGAAGTAACGACAGTCATTCTAGAAATTTCAGGGTCTTCAGTTTCGCCAATAGAGATGCTTTGTAAATTAAAACCCTTGCCGCTAAACATAGTGGCTATTCGGTCAAACGCCCCAAATCTGTTTTCTACTAATATTGAAATTGTATGTTTCATAAAACTTCCTTTGGATCTAATCTTCTTGTCATAATTTCGTTAACAGTTGCGCCGGAAGGAATT
The DNA here is from genome assembly GCA_002307295.1 of Ignavibacteriales bacterium UBA1304. Lineage (GTDB taxonomy): Bacteria > Bacteroidota > Ignavibacteria > Ignavibacteriales > Ignavibacteriaceae > UBA1304. The sequence goes on along the minus strand of DBTY01000038.1, from coordinate 406 downwards.
ATCGGGAACACCATATCTTCTCTTTCTACTCTGAACTCTAATAATATTGGTCCGTCGTTTTTAGCTAACGCTTTATCTAACAATCCGTCTACTTCGCCCGGATTGTTTGCTGAATAAGCTTCTACTCCAAACGCTTCCGCTACTTTTACAAAATCAGGATTGCTCTTTGATAAATCTGTAAAGCTATATTTTTCAGCGTGAAATAATTCCTGCCACTGCCTTACCATGCCTAAAAAACTATTATTTATAATAATAAACTTTATCGGCAGCTTATTATAAACGGCAGTAACTAATTCCTGAATATTCATCTGGAAGCCGCCGTCTCCGCTTATGGATACTATTGGACGATCTTTCACGCCAAACGCTGCTCCTATGGCTGCAGGGACTGAAAAGCCCATTGTCCCTA
>DBTY01000011.1 GCA_002307295.1 Ignavibacteriales bacterium UBA1304 | reverse complement strand
ACTCTTTTTACTAACGATGAAGCTCTGACTAAAATGCTTTATTTAGCCTTCAAAGATATTGCTAAAAAATGGACTATGCCTGTTAGAAATTGGGCTTTTGTTATTTCTCATTTATCTGTTATTTTTAACGACAGGATTAAAGATTTTATTTAATCCCTCAAACCCCATTTACACATAACTTTTTACAGTCTCGATATTACTTTTGAGTTCAGTCCCGACTTGTCGAGATTCTTATCATGGTGGCGTAAAATATTGGCTCTATAGTAAATAGCTTTTTAATTTCTAAGAATAATTATTTTGCCGTTCTGCGGTGAGTGTTGTATATAAATAAGTTATTATAATTTTTCCGTTTACGTAGTGAATTTTATTTATAAATGTTTTTTTTGTATTTAATTATTTTAGATTTCTTGTCCTATCAAACAATATGTTACTTTTCAAGAAATAGATTTAGTTTATGATGATTATAAATATTATTATAAATTTCTTTCTGTTTATCCAATTATTCCTTTGTGTATGCTGTATTATTATATAAGCTAATATGTTTTTCTTTGTCTATTATTTCATTTTTGGGCATTGTTTTTAATAATGTATATTTTTCTATTAAAGGTTTAAATTTTTCATTTCCTTTTTCGCTTATACAATTATAAAATAATAATAGTAATTCTTTAGTTGATAGTTGTGCTCTTATTATGTTTATATAAAATGTTTTATTATTAATTTTTGATTGATCTATAAATTTAATTATGTTATATAAATTTCTAAAATAATGCCCAATAATATGTTGGTATTCATCAAAAAGTTTTTCATAAGCTATTTCAATTCTTTCTTTTGGCTCTTGTTCTACTTTAGTACTTGATTCGTAATAATTTTTATATCTTCCATAAATATAATTGAAACATTCTTTTCCATGCGGTTGTTCTATAGACAGTTTTCCTCCTAGAGTTATATTTAATGTGTCTATTATATTATAAAAAAGTTGTATTAATTGGAAAAATTTATTTTCAAATACTTGTCTTTTCTCTTCTTTATATAGTCTATATGTGAAAATTGTATATATGGCTATTACAAATAAAGTTATAATATTGCATATAGTATAAATCATTGTCCATGTTTCATTATTCATAAGTCTTCCTATAATATTTATTGTATATCATTTTTAGTTATTGGCGTTATCATTGGTAGTTCAATGATATATTGCTTATTTTCATTATTCTGCGAATTAATTTTATCTCTGTATCCATATTTGTTTGTCATTATCATTTTGCAATATCCGAAATTGAAATTCCTCGGCGGATTTGCTCCTTTTTTCTGCCAGTATAACTCACAACATACATCGGCTATTTCTTTAGCTTCTTTGAATTCGGGATATTTATTAGTCCAGTTTATAACAGTATTCCTGTGGACTTTAATTTCCCCGGCAAATGTATTCCATAACAGTCCTTTTGAACCATGCTGAATAATCCTTTTACAGTATTCATCTTTGTATCCATCAGGATATTTCCGTCCTTTTTTTGCAGTGCGCTTGGTTGTCTTTTTATAATTTCTTGGCATAAGCCATTCTTAGCACAATATTTACCCCAAATATAATTAATAATTTTAATTGTAGCTAAAGAAAGGGTCGGCGTTAATTGTGTTATTCGGGAGAAGAAAAATCGTCATGGTTTTACTTTCAGGTTTGTTTCTGTTCCTGTATTTCCTGTTATGCTACAAAATTTCTTACAGTATTGGTTTACTTTCCAGTCTTTTTGTAAATCATCTAAATAAAGAAATAGGCACATTTTTAGGCACACTTGGTTCTTTGACATTTTGTTTAAAATAAAAATCCGCCTTTGGCGGACTGATAACTTATTAAATCATCAGGCTTTCATTTTGTGTGGGGGCTGAAGGAGTCGAACCTCCGACCCTCCCGATAAGATCGGGATGCTCTAAACCAAAGTATTTTTAAAAATAAAAAAGCCTGCAAACGTTTAATTTACAGGCTTTCATTTTGTGTGGGGGCTGAAGGAGTCGAACCTCCGACCCTCTGCTTGTAAGGCAGATGCTCTAAACCAACTGAGCTAAGCCCCCGCGTTTTTTATATCAAAATTCAGGTCTCAAATATGGCGCTTTTTTCTTTTTTATGCAAACATTTTTTTAATTTTTTGTAAATATTTTTTATTATTTATAAAACAGACTAATTTTCTTTCGTTACTTCGGCAAAATTCATGATGTATGCAGGCGTTAATGGAGTCCTTTTTAAATCGCTTCCTTTTAGTTTTTGTATAAGAGGCCAAAGATGAACCCATGGCATATTCGCCTGACTTATAAATGTCGCTTTCATTTTATATGCCGGATCGCTTAAAGCTTCTGTTATGCTTATAAACTTATAACCGCGTTTTTTTATCATCCTGGCAATTTCATCAAAATAATCTGCATTAAGGCGATTTGCGTGCACTAATAATATTTGTTTTATTTCACGACCGAAAAGCTCGGCAGAATATTTTTCATAAAAAGCGAATTTCTCAGCCATATAAGGTATGTAATCTTTAGCTATTCTTCTTGCAAGGATAGTATCTTTTTTTGCCAGAGCCTTTGTATAAGCCAAAGCGAATACCCAGTCAGAATTATCAATAGAAACAGTAGCCAAAGTATAATCGTGATCTTTAAGAAACAGTTCAAATTCCTGTCTTGCTTCAGTATTTAGGTTTGGCCGCAGAAAAGGATATCTAAAATAGCGAAGGGTTTTGCCTTTTTCTTTTAGCATTGGCTTGATAACTTTTTCGCCTTTTAATACTTCTTCTTCCTGTTGCGCAAGAGTAGTTTTATAAAAATCAATGTGAGAATAGGTATGATTGCCAAGCTCAAGACCTGCGTCAACCCATTGCTGAAGCAAATCAACCGAAAACGAATCAAGCTTGCCATTAGAATATAGTTTTGCTTCATTTACCAAGCCAATCGCTGGGATTTTTTGGTTTGCTATAGTACTTAAAAGCTTTGACGTAATCTCCTTTTTAATAACGTTATCGTTATTAATATCAACAGTTGGAAGATCGTCAAAAGAAATTGCGACTTCTCGTACTGCGCTTGCGCCGGCATTAAAGCTCTGAGGATAAACTAATAATGACGCAAAGAGTAAACATAAAATAGTAATAACATTTTTCATTAAATTTACTTGTAAATAGTTTATAAATCGCATTACATGTTAAAACTTAATAATAAAAATTGGGAAATCCATATTTTTGCGCCGCTCCTACCGTTTTAAAATAAGTTATCTAACTTTGGAAAGGTCAGTTTTACATAATTAAACGAGCAAGCATTTTTTTACATAATGCAGCAATTAATAAATTGAAAATACCGATAAAAATAAGTTAATTGTTTTTTTAAGAAGAAAGCAAAAATACAAAGCGTTATAGGAGCTCTCTTGTTTAGTAAAGGAAATTGTTTTGAAAGATAAAGCTCTTGTTTCTGTATTGGGTTTTGCGGGATTTATTTCCGCTGCTGATAACTGGATAGTCTCGCCCGTATTGCCTGCCATAGCAAAGGGTTTCAACATTACTATCCCTGTCGCCGGTAGTATTTTGACGGCGTATTTAATTCCTTACGGAGTTATGCAGCCAGTATATGGCTTTGTGAGCGATAGTTATGGTAAAGGGAAGTTATTAAAAATAATTGTAGCCGCATTGGCTATTTGTACGCTTGCCTGCGGTCTGTGCCCTTCGTTTGGACTTCTTTGCGCCTTTAGAGCTCTGACAGGTTTCTTTGCCGCCGGAATTATTGCAGTTTCGCTTGCGCTGATTGGCGATACCGTTCCCGAAAACGAAAGGCGGATTCATGTAGGCAGATTCATGGGAATTGTGTTTCTTGGTCAGGGTTTAAGCGTTGGATTAGGGGGCTTTCTTGCTGATTTTCTTAATTGGCGATATATATTTATTCTCTTTTCAATCATAGCGTTTTGTTCCGTAATATCTCTGCGGCGTCTTCCCAACCAGCCTGCGAGCATACAGGAACGGCGAAATATATTTAAGGAAAGTAAACTTGCGCTTGTTCATCCAAAAGGACGCGTTATATTTCCGCTTGCTTTTGCTACTGGTTTTTTACTTTTAGGCATATATAGTTTCCTTGGCGCATTTTTTCATGAAAACGATAAGCTTAATTATATGCAAGGCGGAATGATTGTTATGCTGTTCGGATTTTCATGCTTTTTTGTCGGTTCGCATATTAAGTCTATTTGCGGTAAAATTGGGATGAAATATACAGTCATGCTTGGGTATGTAACAAGCCTTATTTCTGCTTTGCTGCTTATAGCTCCCGCGTCAATAATAACAAGCTGTATTTCCTCAGTTGCGCTTGGAGTTGGGTATATACTAATTCAATCAACTTTAGCGACTAGCGCATTTGACGTAGCTTCAGAATCCAAAGGGCTCCCTTCGGCTTTAATTGGACTCGGAATATTTGGCGGAGGAGGGCTTGGAGCTTTGCTTGGCGGTTTTATTTTATCCATCAGCGGCTTTTACGCAATGTGGTCTTTATTTGCCGGATTAATTGTCTTTGTATTTATTTTTGCGGCACTGACAAAAAAAGAAGCTTATTAATAAAATTTTAGAGCAAAAGAAGAAGTATTTAATTACTTTATAAATACAGTGAAATATTCTAAGTACTGAAAATATTTGTTTAATTAATTTCTAGCGGAAAATAATGTATAAACAACCAGAAAAAATCATATTAGAGAATGATTCGGTTCGGCTAAAACCAATTTCAATTGAAGATTTAGACCAATTGTTTACTGCGGCAAGCGAAGATCCGGCAAATACGTTTTACCATATGTTCTTTGGACCGTTTAACTCCAAAACAGAACTGAGTAATTGGATTATGAGAGAAACGAATAACGCCGCTAAGATAACTTTTTCGGTTTATAGTAAAAGATTACAAAAAATAACCGGTTCTTGCGCAATTGTCAATACGGATATCAAATACGGCTCGTCTGAATTAGGCGGCATATGGTATTGCAAACAAGCCCAAAGAACGGAAATAAACTCAAACGCAGCATATTTGCAATTATGCTATTTATTTGACGAACTGAAATACAGACGGGTAGTCTGGAAATGCGATAATACAAACGATGCAAGCAAAGCGGCAGCGGCTAAATTAGGTTTTAAATTTGAGGGGTTATTCAGGAAGCACTCGATAATTAAAAACAGAAACCGCGATACAGCCTGGCATTCAATCATTGACGACGAATGGCAGGATGTAAAAGCAGCTCTGATTAAAAGGATAGAAGAAAAGGAAAAATTACTGAGCTTGTAGTCTGATAAAGTAAAAGCTCTATCTTGACTCATGTTAATGCCCTATTTTATTTCGTGAAACGAGACGGTAATGGCTGAAGAGGCAAAAAAAACACGCCGGGCGGCATTTTTCCCTCTTGTTTTGTAAAAAAAAATATTATCTTGCAGATGTTAAAAAAATATTTTTTTAACATCTGCAGGGCGGTTGTGACCAAAAACAAAGATATTCCTTCAGAATAAAAACGTGATTATGACCACATTGTGTTTGCAGTGTATTTTACAAAACAAAAATTTCTAAATATTTATCTCATAATAGCTGGGAATCAGCCAAATAATATGGGTTAGCTCAATTAAATAATCGTTTTTGAAACCTCTGTCGGGAGGGTGTAATGCAGTATACAAGTTTCTATCTAAGTAGAATTGTTAACAGTCAAATATTTTCTAAGGATTACCAGATAATTGGTAAACTTAAAGATTTAGCAGTCGCTACAGATAGTAGAAATCCCAAAGTTGTAGCTGCAAAAATAGCTACCCGCGACGGAATTAAGTTTATTAAATGGGATCAGATAACGATTAACAAAAAAGATGGGAAATACCATCTTCTTTGTCGTCAGCTAAAAGAAGAATCCACCGATAACCTTCTGCTCCTTAGCTCTCAACTCCTTGACAGGCAAATAATAGATATAAATGGAAGAAAAGTCGTACGCGTTAACGATATACGTTTGGTTTCGCTAACAAGCGGACTTTTTGTTATTGCCGTAGATATAGGCACCGAAGGGCTTTTACGCCGTTTAGGCGTAGCCAAACCGTTATCTATGCTCGGTTTTAAGATGTCATCCAAGCTGATACTTTGGAATGACGTTGAGCCTGTGCTTGCAGGCGATGAGAAACTTGTGCTTACTAAAACGTACAATAAGCTTTCTACTCTTCACCCGTCCGATTTAGCGGATATCATTGAAGATTTTGATACCAAAACTGGTATGATTATTTTTTCCAAATTAGACAACGCAAGAAGCGCGGATGTATTGGAGGAAATGGAAGAGGAAACTCAGTTGAAGGTTTTGGCAAGTCTCTCTACCGAAAAAGCCGCAGATATTCTTGAAGAAATGCCCGCAGATGAAGTGGCGGATATTTTGGACGGTTTAAGAAAAGAAAAAGCCGAAGAACTGCTAAACAATATGGAAAAAGAAGCTTCAGACGACGTTAGGGAGCTGATGGAGTATGACGAAAAACTCATAGGCAGTTTAATGAGCAACGAGTTTGTGGTTTATAAAAGCGACGAGAGCGTAGACGCGGTAATAAAATCGTTAAGGGAGCAAAAACCGGAAGAAAGTCTAATTAGCTACATATATGTGGTTAATCATAAAAACATACTAATAGGCAAAGTATCGCTTCGCGATCTGGTGATAAGCGAGCCGACTATAACACTGAAAAATATTATGCATAAAGATTTTATCTTTATGTACGACACAGATGAAATAAACGAACTGATTAAAATGGTTTCTAAGTATAACCTTTTTGCCATCCCTATCGTTGATAAAGATATGTATTTAGTAGGCAATGTGGTTATTAATGACGTTATACATGAATTGTTAAAAAATTAAAATTTAGCGGGGTAAGTTCTGGTATCAAATAAGAAAAAAGGATGGCTTGCAAGCTTTTTAGTTTTCCTTAGCGTGCTTGGTCCGGGTATTATTACTGGCAGCGTTGATAATGACGCCGGCGGAATAACTACTTATTCGGTTGCGGGAGCGCAGTATGGTTACCATATGCTATGGACGCTGTTCCCGGCATTTATTGTTTTACTTGTCGTTCAGGAAATGAACGCACGGATGGGCGTTGTTACAGGCAAGGGGCTTGCAGATTTAATACGTGAAAATTTTGGGGTGAAAGTTACATTTTTTATTTTTCTTGGTCTTATTGTAGCCGATATTGGCAATACTACAACGGAGTTTGCGGGAGTTGCCGGCAGTATGCAGATATTTGGCGTTAATAAGTATATCTCGGTGCCCATTTCAGCCATCCTTGTATGGCTGTTTGTCGTTAAGGGCAACTATAGATCAGCCGAAAAACTGTTCCTGGTCTTCAGCGTATTTTTATTTTCGTATGTAGTCTCGGCTCTGTTGGCAAAACCGGATTGGTCTCATATTGGGCAGGCCGTTGTAAAACCGGATATTCAGATGAATGTACCATATATAGGTATGGTAATTGGTTTGATAGGAACCACCATCGCTCCCTGGATGCAGTTTTATATGCAGTCCGCTGTTATAGAAAAAGGGGTGAAGATGGAAGAGTATAAATATGCTATCTGGGATGTTGTAATTGGCTGTGTAGCTACAATTGTGGTAGCCTTCTTTATTGTAGTCGCCTGCGGAGCTACTCTTCACGCAAAGGGAATTGTAATTAACGACGCTAAAGACGCCGCAGAAGCGCTTCGTCCGTTTGCCGGAGCTTTTGCTTCTCAGCTATTTGCATTTGGATTGTTTATCGCTTCTATTTTTGCCGCCACAATTCTTCCGCTTGCTACGGCTTTTTATATTTGCGAAGCTTTCGGTTTTGAGGCCGGGATTGATAAAAAAATGAAAGACGCTCCTGAATTTTATTCGTTCTTTACTTCTATTATCATACTTTCTGCTCTTATTATTTTAATACCCGGCGCTCCTTTGATTCTTATTACCATCTGGTCGCAGGTTATTAACGGCATACTTCTGCCCGTAGTGCTTATTTCTATGATGATAATAATTAATAAGAAAGAAATAATGGGATTGTATGTCAATAATGGTCTTAAGAATTTTATTGGCTGGTCAACAATTATTATATTATTAGTACTGACTGCAATGCTAACTTTTGAGCCGCTTTTTGTTAAATAAGCAAATCGCGACCACACGAAAATAAAAGACTGTAAATTAAATGTTTACAGTCCGCCGAAGGCGGATTTTTATTATAAATATTTTTGTTTAGGGCTCTGCAATTAAAATTTACTCCCCCCGCCCTATATAAAGATCTCCAGAAATTTTATGCATCAAGCCAACGCTTGAACTCCGCGGCTTTATCTTTGCCGATAATTATTTTTTCTTTGTGTTTAGGTTTTGTCTCTATTACTAATCTGCCTTCAAAAGAAGTATGTATTTTTTGAATGGCGTCAATATTCACAATATACTGCCGATTGATTTTGAAATACTTTGCAGGGTCTAATTGCCCCTGTAGTTTCTCAAGAGAAAACTCAATTTGTATTTCGCGCGCTTCAAATGTCACTGCAAATGTAATTTTGTTAGCGCTATAAAAATAAGCTATCTCCGTTACAGGAAGCTTATAAAAGCTTTCGCCTGAATGGACTAAAAATCTTGCTCTATATCCTGTCTGCGAATTTTTGATCGCATCTAAAATTTCATCATAATTTATATCGTCGTTTTTTTCCTTAAGAAACTTACGGCTGTAATTTTCGTATTTTTCAAATGCTCTCCTCAAATCTTCAATATCAAACGGCTTCAGAATGTAATCTATGCTATTAACCTTAAACGCCTGTATAGCGTAATCGTCAAACGCCGTGGTGAATATCAGCATGCTTTCAATTTTTACTTCTTTCATTATATTAAAACTAATACCATCGGAAAGCTGAATATCCATCAAAACAATATCCGGATGTTTATTATTTTTAAACCATGAGACAGCCGCGTCTACGCTTCCGAGACATTCAATAATTTCTATGTCGCTATCAAGCTCTAAAAGCATATCTTTCAACATTCTTTGCGCAGGCAATTCGTCTTCAATTATAAGCACTTTCATAAAGCTATTCCTTATTTCTCTAACAATGGTATTGTTACAGAGAACTCGTTTTCATTTTGTTCAATAATAATATTTTCAGAGCCAAGAAGCGAATACCGATCCTTAATATTAGACAAACCCGTCTGGGTTGAATCAATTGCTTCTTTAAGCTGCAGATTATTTACAACTCTAATCTGCGATTGCAACGCATTTTCAATTCGTATATTCAACTGTCTTTCCTGCGTTAAAATATTATGCTTAATTGCATTTTCTATTAATATCTGAATTGTAAGCGGCGGCAAATATTTTTCTTTTGATTTTTCATCTATGTTACATTCAAACTGTAAAGCCTCCCCTACGCGCATTCTGTGTAAATAAACAAATGAGTTAATAAATTCAAGTTCATCCTCTAACCTTACTAAATCGTTATTTTTGCTTTGTAAAACATATCTGTAAACCTGAGAAAGTTTACGCGTGAAAGCAATAGCCGTTTGAGGATCATGCGCTATTTCTGAAATCAATACGTTAAAACTGTTGAAGAGGAAATGAGGATTTAACTGATCCTGCAAAAGCTTGTATTCGGTTTTCAGTTTTTCCTGTTTCAACCGTTCAACTTCAAGAAGCGACGCCTTCCAGTTTACGAAAAAATTAATTGTCGCATACCACATGTCATACATCATTAAAAGCAATACGGCAAAAAAGAAAGTGAGAACTGCATAAGCGGAAAAGGAAGCGTCTATAAAATTTCTCTCAAAAAACACTAATCGTATTGTAAAAGGAACGGCAGTAATAACAGCCGTCCATAAGAATGTTAAAGTTAATTGTATAGTAAGCCGTTTTTTTCCATATATAAACCATGGCGTTCTTTTATTCAGGAATCTGTCAAAAAACAAATTCCCTTCGCTCCCTATATTAAAACAAACTATGTATAACGCGCCCAGAGTCCACTGATCCATAGATGGCGTATCATTTGGATTTTCCAGCGGCTTTACAAGCGTCTGCAGAAAGTATAAAACTCCTAATGAATACAGTGAAACCAGCACTAATCGCAATAATAGCTCTTTCTTTTCTTTTGGCTCCAGTTTTATTTTCATCATTTTTCCCATTTATAAAAAGCATGTATAATAAAATACTTCTCATTTATTTATATGCGATGCTGCGTCAAATAAAAGCATTGTGATAATTTAGTTATTTCAGCGCAAATTATCTTAATAATTTTACTTGTGAAATTTTGCAAGATTTAATTATTAGAGAAACAGATTCCCTCTTTAGCATGAATTATAAATCTAAATTTCATATTCCGCCTGTGCAGTAGGCGTCTATTAAAAATGACAGCCAGATTTAAGTTGAAATAATTTTAATTTGATCTTTTCTTATTATTAAATTTTAGATAAAAACTTGAAATTATACTGTACAACTGCGCTAAAAATCTAAACTTCATAATTAATCCTTTTGACAATACAAACCGGTTATCTGCCAGTAACTTGTAGATATGTAGTTTTCTTAATAGTGTAATTTGCTTTAGCGTCAGTTAACTGATCGCAGGTTTGCTGCAATGCGGCTTGCGCCTCTAATAAATCTGAAAGCGCAGTTAGTCCATTTTTATAACTGTCTTCATTTACTTTTAAATTATCTTCCGCCTGCATTTTGGATTCTTCGCTCAATAAATATTGTTTGTATGAATCAGACAAATCCTGCCATGCTTTTTCCATTTGCAGAATAAGCAATTCAGAGTTATTCTTAAAATTGTTTCTGGCAATTTCTTCTTCTATACTTCTTCCATGCAATTCATGCGAGCCGCCCCACCAATTAGAAATTGGAATAGAAACAGCTCCGTATATAATTCCGTCCGCGTTGCCTTTGTTATCGTCTATTTTGGTATATGAGCCGCTTAAGCCCACGCTTACTTCCGGAAGAAATTCCCCAAACTTCAATTTAGTTTGTAGTTCTTCAGCTTTAACAGATTTCTCAAGAAGATGATATTCGCTCCTTTTCTCCAAAGCTTCACGATGATCTACATGATAGCTTAAAGGTAAATCGGTTATCTTTAGCTCGCCGCTTAAAACAAGCAAAGAATCGTACGGCATGCCTATATACTGGCAAAAAGACATAGAGGAAAGTTTAATTCCATTTTCCAATTTTGATTTATTCAGAAGAACTTCGCTCAATTTTAATTGTACTTTCAATACATCGTTATGCATAGCCGCGCCTGAATTAAACGCGTCTTTAACCTGCAATAAAAGATTACGCAAAAAGGTTTCATACTTTTGAATTGTCTTATACTTTTCCCAAAGCGTTACAGTCTGCCAATATTGAGTTTCCGTATTTAAAATAATACCGTTCCGTATAACAGAATTTTGTGATTTATGAACTTCTTCATCTAACGAGGCAAGGTTATTGCTGTTTTCAATTCTTCCTCCCGCATACAATGTTTGCACAACATCAATAGAACCTGTTATGCCTTTCTGTAACATTTTTGCAGTGGAGCTGGGCATATAAGCATATTGAGTTGCAGACTGTAAATTTGCAGGGTTTCCGTCATACACAGGCAAGTTTCCTCCAGCGTTAGTAAGTTCCAAGAGACTTCTATTAGAGCTAAAGCCAAATCCTGAAGCGCTTACAGTAGGGAAATACTTTGTAAACGCAGATTCTTTTTGCTGATGAGCAGCCTCTATTTTAAGTTCGCTGTTTTTACTTTCCGAATTATTTTTCAAAGCAAGTTCTTTGCTTTCATCCAATGTTAATGAATGTTGCGCATAAATTCGTCCAAAACACAAAGCCATAATTATCTGTAAAAAAACAATTTTCATTTTCATAACATCTTACCTATTTCTATTTTATTTGATCCTTTTCGTTGAAGGATGTAATATATTACCGGAAGGACAAGCAGCGAAAGCACTAACGCAAATAGTAATCCAAAACAAATCACTGTGCCTAACGGTCCCCATAACAAAGAGCCGCTTACCACCATTGGAATTACGCCGACCGCAGCAGCAGCCGAAGTAAGAAATATGGGACGCATTCTTCTTTTGCCTGCCGCAATTGCAGCTTGTTCTACGGTAAATCCTTTATCATTTTGAAGCTCATTTGCATAGGAAATATAAATCACTCCATTTCTAACAACTATTCCCATTACGCCAATTAACCCGATAAAAGCAGTTACTCCAAATGGGTATCCTGTAATGAATATGCCAAATGCCGCTCCAAAAACAGTTAGTGGAAGCGTTACCATGATGATCAGCGCTGTTTTAACCTTCTTAAACTGTATCATTAGTATCAAGAAAATAATTGTAACGCTCACTATAAGGGAATAATAAAATGGCGTAAGGTTTTCTTCGCTGTCAGAATAATCGCCGCCATATTCAATTGAAACGCCTTCCGGAAGTTTCATATTATCAACAAGAGGTTTAGTTTTATCGAATGCGGCAGTAGATAAAACTCCTCGTCCTACTTCGGCCTGAACTGTTATAGTACGAACGCCGTTTCGGCGGACAATTTGTCCTTCTGTCCATCCTGGGCGAAGCTCTACAAGATCGCGAACAGGAACTGATGAAGATAGAACTGGCGACGTGACATACTGATTCAAAATATCATCAGGACTGGATTTTGTTTTTTTATCTATTTTCAACTTAACATCAACCGGATAATCGCCTTCCCAAACAGTAGAGACTGGATAACCTGTCGTGCCTATAGCCAGCGAATAGCCAAGAATAGCATTAGAATAACCGAGCCTTGCAGCTTCGTCTTTCTTAACAATCAGGTTAGCTGTTTGCAGCGGTTCACCATAATCAGTCCGTACAAATTCAGTTCCTTCGGTATGGCGAACATAATTAGAAACTTTATCCGCAACATTTTTAATCGCTTCAATACTATCTCCGGAAATTCTAATTTCGATAGGCGATTTTTTATCTGAAATAGCCAATTGTTTCCACTTAATATTGGCTTGCGGATAAAAGCCTTTCATCTTTTTGCCATACTCATCCAATACTTCTATAGCCGCTTCATTAGATTCCGTCAGAACTACCAATTGTCCATAGTTTTTTGCCGGAAAATTTGGGGCATACAAGGCGTTAAAGCGCGGGGAACTTGTTCCAACAAATGATGTTACAACGCTTACCCGGTTATCTTTTCGAAGTCTTTTTTCAAGGTCGCAAATCACTTTGTCAGTTTGCTCAATCGAGCTTCCTTCCGGAAGATATACTTCTACCGCAAACTGGTTCCGCTCGATATTAGGGAACGCCTGCTGCGGCGTTTGAGAAAGGATTACAAGCCCAATTATAAATGAAAGCAAACCGATTATAACAATAAGTTTTTTATGGTTAAATACTTTATCTAATGTTTTATCATAATACTTTTGAATTATATCTAAGAATGCATTCCGGCTTTTTTTAGAACTATCCGTTTTAATTCCGGTCTTTATATGGCTATAATTAATTACCGGAATTATTGTAATGGAAACCAGCAGCGAAACAAGCAGAGCAAAAGTAATCGTAAGCGGAAGCGACCTTACAAAATCTGCCGACGAACCAGTCAGGAAAAGAGGCATTGGTAAAAAGCAAAAGATAATAATCATAGTTGCGGAGAGCACTGACGTAAAAAGCTCCTTTACGCTTTTAGTCGCTGCGTCATACGGCGTCATTCCTGCATCTAACTTTTCTAAATAGTTGTCAATAATTACAATTGCATCGTCGACAGTTATTCCAAGCACAATGATTAAACCAGCTAAAGAAACAGTTTGTAAATCTATTCCGCTGACCCACATAATGCCTATGGCTGTAAAAATTGAGGTTGGAATTGATAGCGCTGCAATGCGAGCCACTTTACCTGGGAGCAGAAGAAGCGTTACTAGTATTACGGCGCCAATTGAAATTAGAAACTCTTTCAAGAAATTTGCAATGGATCTTGAAACTGCATGCGGCACATCTGAGACTGTAATTACTTTCACATCAGGCGGAAGGGTTTTTGAGAATTTATTAACTGCTTTTTCTACATCGTCGCCCAGACTAACTACATTTTCTCCGGATTTCATTTCTAACGCTATTACTATACTTTTATCTCCATTTACGCGAATATAAGAATCCGGATCGTCATATTCGCGAACAACCTTTGCAACGTCTTTTATGCGTAAAACAGCGCCGCCCGGTTCCGAATAAATAATCTGGTTAGCTATATCCTGTTCAGTTTGAAAAGACGAAGGTATCTGAATTGGACGCGTTAACTTACCGTCGTTTATTTCTCCCGCATAATTTACAGAACTTTGCGGTTTAAGAGCTTCAAGAGCCTGCAACGGCTTTATGCCATAATTAGCTAATTTAGCGTCGTCAAAATAAACGCTGATTTGTTCTTTCTGTAAACCTAAATGTTTTACTGTGGCAATAGATTGAATCTTTCTTAAGTCATTTTCTAGCTGCTTAACATAATAGTTCTCGAGTTCTTTGTACGATTTTGTTTTTGACTGAACGCCAAGCAATATTACCGAAGTATTTCCAAAATCGTTATCTGCCGTTAAAGAAGTTACCCCTGCTGGAAGCTCTCCTTTAAGGTCGTTTAATCCATGCCGTAGTTTTGCCCAAAACTCTTCAGGATTTTTTTCATTTTCGGCAACCTCAACATATGTAACCATCAGGTTTTCTTTGGAAACCGAATAAGTTTTTGAGCGGTTTACCGCCTTGTATTGAAATAGATAGTTTTCAACTTTTGCAGTTAGTTGTTCTTCTACCTGATGGGATGATGCGCCAGGATATATGCCGACTATTATTCCCTGAGTAACCTTAAATTCCGGATATTCATCGCGCGGCATTATAAAAAGTGCAATAATTCCTGTAAGAATACATAAGCCGGCAAATATAAAAAGCGTTTGCTTATAGCGCAAAAGCAAGTCGATTAATGTGAATTTATTTTTCATTGGATTTTTTCCTTTTAACCTTAATTATTAATAATATTCACTGATGCGCCATCGACTAGCTTATGCTGTCCGTTAATTACTACTACGTCATCAAGGCTCAATCCATTTAATATTTCTATTCCGTTGTTAAGCAGCCGTCCTGGCGTAACATATTTTTTTACCGATTTTTTTCTTGCAGCGTCTAAAGCAAAAACATAATTTTTCCCTTTTTCATCAACCATAACAGCGCCGCCTGGAATTACAACTCCCTGCGTCTTTTTCATATTATCAATTGAAACGCTGCAAATCATTCCCGGTTTTAATTGCCAGTTTTTATTTATTATTCCGATCTTTATTTTATAAGTATGCGCAAGAGGATCTGCAGAAACTCCAATTTCTTCAACTGTTCCGCTAAACCCGGCATTATCAAGAGCCCCAATTTTTATGATCGCTTTTTGTCCTTTCTTAATAGAAACTATTTCGTTTTCAGGTATTGGAACTCTGGCAAATACCTTTTCAATCTTAACCACCTCTATAGAAACGGCGGCAGGCGAAGCGCTCATTCCAGGATCGATTAATCGTTTGCTTACAACTCCATTTTCACGCGAATAGAGATTACAGTCATAAAGATTTTTTTTAGCTATTGCCGCTGACGATTTGATTCTCTGCAAATCGGATTCCCGCTCTATTATTTTAATTTCCGGCAGGTTGCCGTTTTTATACATAGGCAATAATCTCTTATATGCGTCTTCAGCTTGCTTTTGCGAAGCCAGCTCTATTTCATATGCGTTCTTATAATTGGCATTATCCAGAGTTGCAAGAAGCTGCCCCTTTTTTACAGATGCGCCCTCTGAAACAAAAACTCTGGAAACGCTTCCGGCTACTGCAAAAGCTAATGGTATTGTTTCAGATTCTTCTATTGTGCCGCTATATGCAACAACCTGTCCTGCATCCATATTAGCTACTTTTTCTACCTGAATATTAACCGGCGTATTTGATTCCGTATCAGCAGAATTATTTCCGCAACCCGCGGATAATATCAGCATGACAAACAACATTGGCATAAATATTACTTTGTATATGCTCATTTTAATCCTTTTGTATTTATTACTTTTTTAATCTCTGGAATAAGTATCTTTGCATTTTTATGAGAAACCGTTTCTTTAGTCGTTTTCTTATCTATGGAATGCAGTTTTTATTATTCCTAATATTTACTGAACAAATATATATTCAGTTTCACAGACAGAACTCGAATAACTTACTGAAGCCTAATATTTGAGGCTGAAATCGAATATTATGGTATTGAATTAGTCTTAGTGGCAATAGATATGAATACTAAATAAACGCGTAATTTTTCTTCTCTTTTCCCCTTTCCCCCACTGCTCACATCCGTCCAAAACGAAGAAAAAAACGGACTAACTTCCGACGGTCTATTAGATAAGAACTAAAAGCCGCACATTTGTGTCGCCAGAACCAATACAC
>DBTY01000053.1:51826-145083 GCA_002307295.1 Ignavibacteriales bacterium UBA1304 | reverse complement strand
TTACACATAACTTTTTACAGTCTCAAGCCTCGAGGATCAAAATGAAATGCAGGTATATTATGCAGACCACCCCAAGTCCAATATTCTAAACCATAAGGATATAAGTTTTGCGAACAGCAAAATACAAGAATGAGAAAACAAATCTTCCTAAATGTAGCTATTTTAATTTTTAATCTCTTCATTATTACTCCAATAGTTAATTATTATACGAAATAAACAATACTAGTATAGGCTAATTTTTAGTTTTCTGTTTTTCGGTTATAGTTTTTACTTTATTGATATATTGTTGTAGACTCGTCTTCCTGCCTAAGCGATCGATGAGAGTATCGTCTATTACCGTATACTTATTATTCTCTCCTATATAGTTGTAATAATTTTCATACTGCTTAACCAAGTGAACCAATACATGTTCTGAAAGCGTAATTTTCTCTGCGTTTGAAACCAAGGTTGCATCATTTCCTATTTTCCCGCCTGCTGTGCGTATAGTGATTGTGTCTGTTGGTTCTCCTTTTAGAAAATTACTGCACTTTATCTTTATAAAGGATAAAATAGAGTGTGAAGGTTTAGAGCCGTATTTAACATACTCGCAATGTATATCGACAACATTTCCAACAACAATAATGTCAGAAGCGTTTATTACTTCTTCGGTAGTAATTGGTATTTTATAAGTTTTTTTTGGTTGTCCATAAATTTGAGTTATGGATACGAAAACAAATATTCCAATAATTATAAGACATAAGAATTGAAAATTTTTCATTGTAATCTCCTTTTAGATTAATAACATTTTACTTCTCCGGCAAAGCTCTTATTAGTTGCAGCCGGATATATTTTTGCCCTTTTCGTTTAACCGCTCCCGTTAACTTAAATACTTTTTCTTTTTTTCCTCCTCCTGTTTTTGTGATATAAAATAACCTTTGAAATAGTTTTACAATATAATTTTTAAACACAGCGCGCGCCAAAGCGGGCTATGTATATAATAATAGCATATCAAAAAAAAAGAACTTTAATACAGAATATTATATTATTCTAAAGCTCTTTTTTAATCTTTGTTTTTTTATAAAATAGTTGAGGCGTCTCCCCGCATGCGTGGATAAAGGCGTTTCTATTTTAGTAGAGAACAACAAGTACAATTTCACTAACATACATACTCCCATGACTTTAATTTTTAGCTTCCAATAAAAAGGAACTATATCCCACAAATTAAAGCGCAGTAAACTCTCCCTGCGTTAAACACATAAAACGACATTAGATATATCATTTTATAATTATAAACGTAAATAGAAAAAATACTAAATGCAAATTACTTTTTTGTTAACATAAAAAAACTGACGGGCTCTTCAACAAAACTCCATTTCAGATAAAAATCTTCACTGCCTTATAATACAAGAAGCCATGCAAAATGCCGCAAAGCTATGCTTTTGAACTCTTTTCTTTATTGGTTATATTTCAGGCGTTAAGCGTTATAAAAGTATTTAAGTTTTTTTGGATAAAGAATGGAATCGATAAAGGAAATATATAAGATTGGTTATGGCCCCTCAAGCAGCCATACAATGGGACCCAAAATTGCCTCAGACCGTTTTAAAGCCGAACATCCTTTGGCCGCAAGCTTCAGGATAACCCTTTACGGAAGCCTTGCCGCTACCGGGAAAGGGCATTTAACCGATATTGTAATAGCCAAAAGCTTTGCCCCGCTTTCCGCCGAAATAATCTGGAAGCCGGCAGAATTCCTGCCAATACATCCAAACGCTATGAAGCTTGAAGCCTTAGACAATAGCGGAAATACTCTTGCAGAACAAACCGCTTACAGCGTAGGCGGAGGTAAAATTGTTTACGACGCCGAACCTGAAGCCGAAGAAAATGTTTACGAACTAAACACAATGGACGCCATACTTAACTGGACTAAAGAAAATGGAACCGCTTTGTGGGAGTATGTAGAAAAGACCGAAGGAATTGAAATTTATGACTATCTTGCCGAAGTATGGAAGGTTATGAAAGAATCGATACAAAGAGGTCTTACTAATGAAGGGACGCTTCCGGGAGGTTTGCATCTGCCGCGCAAAGCCTCTTCATTCCATATTAAAGCGGCCAGCTATAGCGGCTCGTTAAAAAAGAAGACCCAGATTTTTTCTTATGCGCTTGCCGTATGCGAGGAGAACGCCTCCGGCGGACGTATTGTTACCGCGCCGACCTGCGGATCATGCGGCATCATGCCCGCTGTTTTAGCGCGGCTGCATGATAGTTTTGATTTTCCCGACGAGAAGATTTTACGCGCTCTGGCTACCGCCGGTATTGTGGGTAATCTAATTAAAACAAACGCCTCTATCTCCGGCGCCGACGTCGGCTGTCAGGGGGAAGTAGGCGCAGCATGCGCAATGGCTTCTGCCGCCTCGGCTCAGCTGCTTGGCGGAACTCCTTACCAGATTGAGTACGCCGCTGAAATGGGAATGGAGCATCACCTTGGCCTTACCTGCGATCCTATTGGCGGATTAGTGCAGATCCCCTGCATCGAGCGCAACGCTTTTGCCGCCGAACGCGCTTTAAACTGCGCTACGTTTTCTTTGCTCTCCGACGGCAGACACATCGTCTCTTTTGACAGGATCGTCCAGACGATGAAACGCACTGGTCACGATTTGCCCCATATCTACAAAGAAACTTCCGAAGGCGGATTAGCCGTCTGCTGGGAATAATTTTTTAATTTGGTAGTAAATATCTTTCAGCGTAAAAAAAAATCCAGGTATCCGAAGGATGCACTGGAAGTTTGGAAAAAGCTGAAGGATCTTTTATTGTGCATAATCCCAATGCGAATAAAAACAGTAGAAGCCAATCTATGAAATGTACGTCCATACTTTAGCGGCAAGTTAGTTTCGACCTTTCAGGGCGGCTTTCAGCTCGCCTGGAAGGTCATGTAAGCGCCGGGAAAACCTACGTTATATTTCCCAGAATTTCATCGCAAACGGCGTAGCCTTTTGGAGTAAGACTTAAAAGAGCGCCGTTCTTTTTTATGTAATTCGCTTTAATTAGAGTATTAAAATAATCCTGATTTCGCTTAAAGTGCGATTCCCCAAACAATGTAATAAATTCCGCGACGTTTAATCCGCTGCTGCGCAGAGCAAGCATAACATATTCTTCGATTTTTTGTTCTTCGGTAAGTATTTCAGATGACGCTACGGCTTGTCCGGCGGTTTCAATTTCTGAAATATATTTTTTAAGCGAGGTGAAATTTTTCCAGCGTTTGCCGTAAAGAAACGAATGTGCCGAAGGACCGAAGCCTATATAGTTTTTATATTCCCAGTAAGCTAAATTGTGTTTGCACTCAAAACCGGGCTTTGCGAAGTTGGAAACTTCGTATTGCATAAACCCGTCAGCAGTTAGGAAATCGATTGTCTGCTCATATAAATCAGCATCATAGTCTTCGTCCTGAATTTTAACTTTACCGTCGAGAACCATTTTATTTAATATTGTTCCGCTTTCTAAAATCAGGCTGTAAGCCGAGATATGCGTTACCGGGAGCTTTATAGCGGCCTCAAGATTTGACAGCCATTTTTCTTTTGTTTGTCCCGGCAGGTTAAAAATAAGATCGAGATTTATATTTTCAAATCCGGCAGATTTAGCCTGCATAATTGTATTAATAGCTTTCTCTTTATCGTGAATTCGCGTAAGGAACTTCAGATCGGCTTCGTCAAAAGATTGGATGCCTACGCTGATTCTGTTAATGCCGGTTGCGCGGAAATTTTTAAGCTTATCGCTGTCCACCATTCCGGGATTGGTTTCAAGCGAAATTTCGGCATTGGGAGAAATATTGAAATTGTTGCGCAAGGCGTGTAAAATTTCGCTGATATATTGCGGCTCCATTAATGAAGGAGTTCCGCCGCCAAAAAAAATGGTAGTGAAAATAAGATCATCTTTGCAGGAGCTGGAATAGAAGGCTATTTCTTTTTTTAATGCCGATAGAAAAGCGCCGATGTTGTCTTTTGTGATGATCGAGTAAAAATCGCAATAGATGCATTTGTGTTCGCAAAACGGGATGTGAATATATAGGGCTGATTCTTTCAAATAAATACTTTAGGATTAAATTAATGAATGTCGCTTCGACAAGCTCAGCGACCGCGCTTCAATAATAGGCCCAGACAAATATAAAACAAATAAATTCCGCGGTTACGAACTATTCTGCGGTTATAAGCCCATAAGTTCGCGGGCGCTGCTAAGGCTCGATTCTGTAACTTCCTGTCCGCTCATCAGTTTTGCCACTTCTTTAATTCTTTCTTCTTTTTCTAAGCCGCGTATAGAGCTTAATACTCTTCCGTCGATAACCTGTTTTTCCACTGCATAGTGCTGATGGCCTAATCCAGCGATTTGCGGCAGGTGAGTAATAGAAATTATCTGGTGAAACTCCGCTAACGATTTTAAAGCCTGCCCGACTTTTTGAGCAATTCTTCCGCTTACTCCTGTGTCAATTTCGTCAAAAATTAAAAGAGGGAGCTTGTCGTTTTTAGCAAGAGTAGATTTTAGAGCCAGCATTATTCTGGATACCTCTCCGCCCGAAGCAACCTTCACAAGCGGTTTAGCGTCTTCGCCAAGATTAGCTGAAATAAAAAACTCTACTTCGTCAAAGCCTTTTGACGAGCATTTATATTTTTTGCCTTTAAGAGTTATGTATGACGAGGATTCATTCTCCGCAGACTTTTGTATGATATTAACTTTAAAAACTGAGTTTTGTATTCCCAGAAACTGTAATGATTCTTCAACCTCTTTACAAACCTTGATCGCAATTTTATTTCGGATAACCGATATTTTTTCGGCTTCAGTTCCGCAAAGCTCGCGCTGTTTTGCAATGTCTGTTTTCAGGCTGCTAATGCGGTCTTCAAAATTTTCGGCAAGTTCAAGTTCGGAATAAATTTTTTCACGATGCGTTAAAATCGCTTTTATAGTTCCGCCGTATTTTTTCTTAAGCAGAGAAATTGCGCCAAGACGGTCTCTTATAGCGTCAATTTTTTCAGAGTCTAACTCAATATTATCTTTATAGCTGCGTAGCGAAGAAGAAATTTCGGCAATCAAAGTTTTGGCGGAAGTATATTCCGCTAAAATTTCTTCAAGCGATTTGTCAATTTTTGCAAGCTCTTTTATATCGACCCCCGCGCTTTCTAACGAATCGAAAACAGAATTTTCATCTTCATAAAGCTTTTGGTAAACGTCTGAAGTGAGGTCTAATAATTTTTCAGAGTTCTCCAATATCAGCAATTCTTCAGTAAGTTTATCGTCTTCGTCTTCAAGCGGAGAGACCTGATCAATTTCTTTTATCTGAAAAGAATAGAGGTCTTTTTTTTCTTTTAAGACGCCTTCCTTTTCAGAAATAGTCCGCAATTCTGTAATCAACGACGAGAGCGCCGAATAGTTTTTTTGATACTCTGAAAGGTTCGCTTCTAAGTTTCCGAATTCGTCAAGGAAATCGATATGGGTTTCAGTTCTTAGCAAAGACTGATGTTCGTGCTGACCATGCAAATCGACTAAGAGGTTGCCAATATCTTTTATCAGATTAAGATTAACAGGAGTATCGTTAATAAAGCAGCGGTTAGAGCCTTTTGATGAAATTTCGCGTCTTACAATAAGTTCGTCGGAAAAATCAATATCGTTTTGCGAAAGCAGCGCTTTAACTTTTTTATTTTCAGTAACGTCAAAAATTCCTTCAATAATCGATTTGGAAGCGCCCTTTCTGATAACGTCCGCCGAAGCCCGTTCGCCGAGCAGGAGTCCCATAGCGTCAATCAAAATAGATTTGCCCGCTCCAGTTTCGCCGGTGATGATATTTAATCCTTTGCCGAATTCGACGTTGACGCATTCTATTAAAGCGTAATCTTTTATTTGAAGAGTTTTTAGCATTACTGAATATTTAAGGATAGTTTTGTTAAAAATATGCCTGCAATAGTTTTGGAGTCGGTTATTTCTCCGCTTAGAATTTTTGCTTCGATTTCTGGAATTGTATATTCAAACATTTCCATGCCGTACTCGCCTTCTTCTCTGTGCGGCGCGCCTTTCGTAAGTCCCGTCGCAAGATATAAGTGCAGCACTTCCGAACAGAAGCCGGGAGCTGTTGGCATAGCGGTTAGCTTCTTAATGTTTTTGGCGGTATAGCCTGTTTCTTCCGTTAATTCTCTGGTAGCGCACACTAGCGGATCTTCTCCTATCTCTAATTTGCCTGCAGGGAGCTCAATCAGCATATCCTGTAAGGGGTACCGGTATTGACGGACAAGAACTATTTTCTTTTCGTCTGTATAAGCTACAATTACGGCTCCGCCGTTATGCAGAGCAGTTTCTCTAACGCCTTTATTCCCGCTTGGGTATTCAATCTGGTCGACTTTTAAATCGAACACGCGTCCTTTAAATATAAGATCGCTTTTAGTCACCTTAAAATTCATCATTAATTTATTCCTTCATAATACGGCACAAGTTCGCCGCCTAAATATTTTAATAGCGCAACAATTACGCCCATATCGTCAAGATAACCAATTATTGGGATAAAATCAGGTATAGCGTCAATAGGAGAAATAAAATAAATTAACGCCGCCACAACTACCGATTTACGGTACCAGGGCACGTTAGGGTCGCGCATATAATGATAGAGAGCTTTAACGTCTTTAGCAAACGAAATCTTTCTGCCAGTTTTTTCTAATTTAGTCCACAGCTTTGCTTCAACAACCGCCGAATTTTTAATTACGGATTCCTCGTCGTCAAATTCAAAATCGGAATACTTCATTTCTGCATCGTTCATACTTTAGCCTTTTTTCTTAAAATTATTTTTTATGTTTAGCAAACCATTCAAAAAGAGTATTCCACCAAAGCTGCGCGTTTTGCGGTTTAGAAACAAAATGCGTTTCGTCAGGGAAATATAAAAACTTGCTTTCTATGCCTAAGCGCTGAAGCGAAGTAAATAGCTGAAAAGCCTGTTCTTCCGGCACTCTAAAATCATTTCCTCCGTGCACAATTAGCATTGGAGTTTTGCAGTTCTGAATAAATTTATGAGGCGACCATTTGGCATACAATTCTCTGCTTTCCCATGGAGTTCCGCCGTTTTCCCATTCAGCAAACCATAATTCCTCAGTAGTTCCCCACATGCTTTCTAAGTTAAATACGCCGTCGTGAACAACTAAAGCGTTAAACCTGTCGGTATGCCCTGCAATCCAGTTAATCATATATCCGCCGTAAGAAGCTCCAGCGGCAAATGTATTATTTTTATCAATAAAATTAAAGGTCTTTAATGCGTAATCATAAGAGTTCATTAAATCCGTATAAACTTTGCCGCCCCAGTCTCTCGAAATCTCATCAGTAAATTTTTGTCCGTATCCCGTGCTGCCTCTTGGGTTAACTTCTACAACCACGTAGCCCTGAGCTGCAAATACCTGCGGGTTCCAGCGGTAATGGAAATCGTCGTTCCAGGCTCCCTGCGGGCCGCCGTGAATTAAAAAGAGCATTGGATACTTTTTAGCCGCGTCAAAGAACGGAGGCTTTACTAAAATCGACTGCACCGGGGTTCCATCTGCGCCTTCCGTAGTAAAAGTTTCAAGCGGATTCATTTCTAATTTATCGAGTCTTTCTTTATTAATAAAGGTAATTTGTTTTGCTTCTTTTTTACCCAAATTTAAAGTAAAGAGCTCATATGGTAAATTTGTTCTCTGTTGTTTGAAATATAGATTTTTACCGTTGGGCGAAACAATAAGGTTTGTATTTATATGCTCGCTGTAAACGGGCTCAATTTTACCCGACTCAATATCGGCTTTATAAACAGCTTCATAGATTTCATTTTCTGCGTTAAAATAAATGGTTTTGGAGTCAGGCGACCAGACTATTTCCTGAACCGAACGGTCGAAACTGCCGCTAAGGTTACGCAGAGTTTTAGCCGCTCTGTCGTATATCATAAGTCTTTGTTTATCAGCTTCAAATTTTGCGCGTTCCATAGAGCAGAAGGCTATATATTTGCCGTCAGGCGAGTAAACCGGCTGGTTGTCGTTCCCTTTACTTTCTGAAATTAGAGTATGAGGAGTTTTTTCGCCGTGTTTAATATCGCTTACGTTAATTAAATAAATTTCGTTATTGGTGCTGGTAGAAGCAGGAGCGTCTGGATTCATGGTAAAAGCGATCTCTTTTCCGTCGGGAGAAAAAGAATAATCTTTATCGCTTCCTAAAGCTATTGGAGGCACGTCGCTTTTGCTGAATAAAGTCAGGTCGGTAGCTTCTTTTGTTTTTATATCAAATAAAAAGAGATGGCTTCTAAGTCCTTCCCGCCAGCTATCCCAATGGCGGTACATTAGTTCGTCAAAAATACTTGCCTTAACTTTACTGTCTTCTTTTTGTTTGGCTTTAATTTTGTTTGCTGCGTCGTCGGCGCATTCAGGATAAACGGAGGAAACAAAAAGCATTTTGGTTCCGTCCGGCGACCAGACAAAATCGGAAGCCTTTGTAGAAATATTGGTCAATTGTTTTGCGTCAGAGCCGTCAATATTAGCCAGCCATATCTGACCGTCGTAAGTATAGGCAATTTGTTTTCCGTCAGGAGAAAATTTTGGTTCGCCTTCGTTTTTATCGCTGTTTTTGATTGCGCGTAAATTTTTACCGTCAATATCAACTAAATATATATCGGAATTTCCCTTGTTTAGTTCTACGCTGTAAGAGGTTAAAGTAAAAGCGAGCGTCTTTCCATCTGGAGAAAGAGTTACAGTCCCAACCCTTTTCATAGCCCAAAGATCGTCTACGCTAATAGGCTTTTTAGTCTGCGAAAATCCAGAAGCGGAGAATAAAGCGGTAATTAAAACAGGGAGCAGAAAAGTAAAATGATATCTTAACATTTTTTCCTCGATATATATAGTTCTTTTTTGATCTTAAAATTAGCAGAACTTGCGTAGAAAGGCAATGATTAAAGACTTAATTAATTTAATTAAAACGACTATTTTTCATTATATTTGTTTATATGAAAATAAAAAACGAAATATTTATCCCTGGCGGGTACAGGCAGTTTGAATTGCTTATTCAAAATTATAAACCCGAAGACAAAACAATCCTTATAATTGGCAGCGGAATGGAAGAGATTACCGAGTTTTTTGCCAAAGCGGCTGAAGACGGCAAGGTGTATCTTATTGTAGACGATAACGATATGCTGTTGAATGCAAGAATTAAATTAAACGCATATAAAAATGTGAGCGTCCGTATGATGGAATATGCAAATACGGATTTTAAGGACTCATTTTTCGATTTGGTCTTTTCGCAATGTTCGGTTTCGAGCATTAACAGAAATAAGATTGTAAAAGAAATTAAACGGATTATAAAACCGGATGGGACTTTATGCGCGGGCGAAATTGTAAGTCTTACAAAAGAGGTTCCGCAGGTAATTAAAGACTTGTGGGAAAGATCTGAACTTGATCCTCTTTTTTATGAAGAACTTAGGACTTATTATCCTGAACATGGCTTTACGATCCTATCGGAAAAAGATTTATCCTATGCATTAACTAATTTTTACCGGGTTTGCGAGTTTTTAGCGGCAAACCGCAATACGAATCTTACAGAAGACGAAGTAAGGTTTAATAAAACAATTATTAATAAAATATCGCATGAAGCTAATGTTTACCTCAAACAAGGGGGCGATAAACATATCGGCTTTTATGTATTTATGCTTCAAAAAGGAATTTTGTGAAAAAAGGAGACGCGTTAGATTTAGAAATAACCAAGTACGCTTACGAAGGGAAAGGCATTGCAAAAGTTAATAAGGGCTTAATAGTAGAAGGCCCTAAAAATGAAGAAGCCGCAATAGAGAACAACTATGTGGTTTTTGCAATGGGCGGATATCCGGGAGACGTAGTCAAAGTATCTCTTACAAAAATTAAGAAATCGTATGCCGAATCAAAAGTAGTAGAACTGCTAAAGCCTTCTCCTCTTAGAATTAAAGCGCGATGTAAGTATTTTGGGATCTGCGGAGGCTGTAAACAACAGGATCTGCAATATGAAGTACAGCTTAAGTATAAACAGGAGCAGGTTTCTGATATTCTGACAAGAATTGGCGGATTGAAAGATTTTGAAACCGAACCCATTGTAGCCGCTGAGAATACATTTTTCTACAGGAATAAAATGGAGTTCTCGTTTGCTGAAAAAAGATGGCTTACGCAGGATGAAATTAATACGGATACGGAATTTGACAGAAATTTTGCGCTTGGTCTGCATATACCAAATATGTTTGATAAAGTTCTTGATATAAACGAATGTTTCTTACAATCAGAAGAAAGCAACGCAATACTGAATTTTACAAGAGATTTTTTTAAGAGCCGAGGCGTATCTATTTATTCAACAAAGACAAACTCAGGTTATCTGAGAAATCTTGTTATAAAGCAATCGCATCACACAAACGGTTTAATGGTCAATCTTGTTACGTTTAACGAAGACGACGAATTGTTTGGCGAGTATACAAAAGAGTTAGTCGCTAAGATTCCGGCCGTTACTACGGTTATTAATAATATAAATACAAAAAAAGCCCTGATAGCTCTTGGCGAATACGAAAAAGTATTTTACGGACCCGGTTTTATTTATGATACCATCGGCGCGTATAAATACCGGATTAGCGCAAATTCGTTTTTCCAAACGAACTCGTTGCAGGCTGAAAAATTATATCAGACCGCGCTTGATTTTGCAGAGCTTAAAGGAGACGAAATAGTTTACGACCTATATTCCGGAGCCGGAACAATTACAATTTTTGTTTCCGGATTTGCAAAAACGGTTTATGGTTTTGAAAGCGTTGAGCCGGCTGTAGCCGACGCTAACGAAAATAAAAATCTGAACGGTATTGATAACGTCGGTTTTTTTACTGCGAATTTAAATAAATCGTTCATTCCGTTTATAGAAGAAAATAATTTACAAAAACCAGACGTAATTATTTTAGATCCGCCGCGCAGCGGAATGCATCCTAATACCGTTAAAGATATTTTGGAACTGCTTCCTGGCAGATTAGTTTATGTAAGCTGCAATCCGGCAAGCCAGGCAAGAGATCTGAAACTTTTATGCGAAGAAAAATATAAAATAATTAAAACGCAAAGCGTCGATATGTTCCCGCATACATATCATATAGAAAACGTAGTCCAGTTAACATTAAAGTGAAGAAATGAATGGGACTAACTGATTTTATTAATAATCTGAAATACAATTATTTGGGGAAGAAGATCTTCAGAAGAGAAGTAGAGGCGCTGTTCTATTCGGGTAAAAAAATAAATCTGCCTAAAGTTCCTCCGGTTGACGAAGGCGGTCTGAAAGAGTTTAAAGAAAAATATCCTCTGAATTTTTATAATAACCGCGATGAGTTTGACAAAGCTAAAGAAGAGCTGCTTAAGCTTGAATCTGAAAACGATATACTTGCTTTAGCGGAAAAGGTAATTCAGAATAAATACGACATCCTTAGTTCGGGCGAAATTTATTTAGGCGAAAAAATAAACTGGAACTGCGATTATAAAAGCGGGTACGAATGGAAGGCCGGACTTTATTGGCAAAATGATTTTTACGACGTTCCTAAAGGAACGGATCTAAAATATCCATGGGAGCTGGCGCGCTTTCATCAGGGGCTTTGGCTTGGCAAAGCATATCTTGTAACGCGGGATGAAAAATATACGCGTAAGTTTTTGGAACTGTGGGAAGATTTTAATCAATCGAATAAGCTTTGCGGCTGTGTAAACTGGATGAATTCTAAAGAAACGGCAATTAGGTTGATTAATATTGCGTACGCTTTCGGATTCTTTATGCAGTCTGAATTAATTACCGTCTCAGTAGTTAATAAATATATAGAGTTGCTTTTACTGTACTCTTACTATCTTGAAAATAATTTAGACTATTCGTCAAAAAGAGACAGCAAATATTTAGCGGCTCTGCTTGGGCTTGCAGTAATAGGTTTTATTATAAAGGATCATCCGTACGGGAAGAAAAATATTGACTTTTCGTTTGGCAGATTCGAGCAGGAAATCAGACTTCAGACGTATTCAGACGGCGTAAGCTATGAACAGTCAGTCCCATACCACTCAACTATTTTGGAAATATTTTATAACGCAAAAGCGCTATACGAAAAAAATGGTTTCAAATTTTCAGAAGGATTTAACGATAGACTGCGAAAAATGTTTACGGTTCAAAGCTCATATTTACGCAAGGATAACTCGGCTCCCGTTATAGGCGATATTATTAGCAGCAGAATTTTAAGCTATAACAACAGAGCTGGAAAAATAGATTACTCGTACACATTGCCAATTGGCGCGTATCTTTTTAATGATGAAAAATTAAAATATTATAATTCTTCAGAAACCGCAGACCTTATATATCTATACGGCGTTGACGCATTGGGAAAGTATAAGAATATAAAAATAGAAAGCCCCGATTTCCGTTCTATTGGATTTAGCAAGGGCGGACATTTTATTTTCAGAAATTTTAATCTTCACTTCTTTATTGAAGCTGGAGAAATTGGCAAAGAAGGACGCGGCGCCCCAGGGCATGACGATACTTTTTCTTATGACTTATTTTACAAAAACAAAAATATAATTGTCGATTCGGGAACATATTCTTATTTTAATGATACTCTGTTGCGGAACAGGCTTCGTTCAATAAAACATCATAACTCGGTTTATGTAGATAATGAATATCTAACAGAGTATAAGGGAGTCTTTGAAATAAAAGAAGACCTTACAAAGCCGGAAATACTTGAATGGAATACAAATAAAGACGAAGATATTCTGGCGGTTCAGCATCATGCGTATTTACGTCTGGTAGACCCGGTAGTATGCAAAAGGACTTTTAATTTTCGTAAACAGAAAAACATAATAACAATTAAAGACGAGTTTGTCGGCGGAGCAAATCATCAGGCGACGGCCAGTATACATTTTCATCCTGATGTAGAAGTAACGAAAACGGCAGAACTTGAATATTTAGCCATTTGCGAAGACGCGCAGATACTAATAAAGTTCAGCGCTTCTACGGAAAATATATTCGCAATAATACAGGATACAGAATATTCCGCGGCTTACGGGCATCTGACAAGCTCTAAGAAATTAATGGTTTCTATAAGCGCAGTCTTCCCTGCTTTTATTAATACGGAGATTATTTTAATATGAAAATCTTAGTAATTGGGCATACGGTCGAAGATTATATCCATTATCCGGATAGATTAGAAAACAAACCTGGCGGAATATTTTATTCCACGTCAGGCTTTAGATTTATAAAAGAAGACGACGATGAAATTTTGCTTTGCACTTCTGTAACAGAAAGCAAGAAAGGCCTGTTCTCTTTTGTTTATGATTCCATAAATAATAAGTATTTTGACGATGTGGACGCAATTCCTACAATTCATCTTAACATAATTGAGGGAAAGGAACGGCACGAAAAATATGAGAACATAACCGATAGGATAAATTTAAAATACGACCCGGCAGACGAACCGGACGGCATATTTATAAATATGATAACCGGTTTTGATATAACAATAGAAGATATAAAGAAGCTAAGAAAAACCTTTTCCGTCCCTATTTATATAGACCTCCACTCGCTTTGCCGCGGAATTGAAGAAGGCTATAAACGGAATTTCAGGCAGATACCAGATTTTAAGACATGGGCGGAAAGCGTCGATATAATTCAATGCAACGAAAATGAAGTTTTTACAATTAGCGATAAAACAAGCGAACAGGAAATAGCAAAAGAAGTTTTAAGTTACGGGCCTAAATATTTAGTAGTAACAAAAGGAGCGAGCGGCGCAAGGTTGTATTCGTTAGCTAATAATGAGCTAGCTTCATATTTTATCCCTTCGCTAAAAGTAAACGCAATTAATAAAGTTGGATGCGGAGACGTATTCGGCGCGACTTTCTTTTATTCGTATTTGAAAGAACGCGATGTAATTAAAGCGCTGCGGTTGGGCAATGCAGCCGCAGGCGTATTATCAACTTATAAAGAAATAACTAAAATAAAAGATTTAAAAAATGATGTTCTCTCACGATATAATTAAGAAAAGAGTTTTTGTCGCAGGCGCAACAGGAATGCTGGGGCAGCGGGTAATTCAGCATTTTCTGAACGATGCTAATTTTGAAGTTTTTGCCTGCGCGGTTGAAGATAAATATTATGACGATTCTGTTAATTACAAAAGCGTTGATATAACAAAACGGGAAAGCGTTAAAAATACCGTATATGATTTTTATCCGGATTTTATTGTTAACACAGCAGCCTTTACAAATGTAGACAAAAGCGAAACAGAAAGAGAACTTGCATGGAAGATTAACGTAAAAGGGGTTGAATACTTAGCCGAAGCTGCGCGCGTAATTGACGCGCATATGGTTCATATTTCTACCGATTATGTTTTTGACGGCCTTGCAGGCCCTTATGACGAGCGCGCGACTCCAAACCCGCTTGGTTATTATGCCCGCACAAAACTTGCAAGCGAAAACGCCTTGCGTATCAGCGGCGCAAGTTATACTGTGCTGCGCACCAATGTTTTATTTGGCGCCGCCAAATACGGCAGACCCGATTTTGTTAAATGGGTTGTGAATTCCTTAAGGGAAAATAAAACTATAAGAATTGTAGCCGATCAGATTGGAAATCCGACTTATCTTGACGATCTTGTTCAGGGAATTGCAAAAACAATTCGCTATAAAAAGAACGGCATTTTTAATATTGGCGGAAGAGATATAATTTCTCGCTATGACTTTACTCTTTTAATTGCCGATTTTTTTAATTTGGATAAATCGCTAATTCAAAAAATCTTAACAGCCGATCTAAATCAACCGGCAAAACGTCCTCTTAAATCGGGGTTGATTACTCTTAAAGCAGAAACTGAATTAGACTATAAACCGCATACATTGTTAGAAGCGTTAAAACTAATGAAAGAGGAGCTCAATTTATGAAGAAGATAAGCTTTTTTTTTGCTCTGCTAATTCTGCTCGGTAACTTCACGATAGCCCAAAAGAATTTTCCAGACTGGGCTAAGGGAATAATATGGTATCAGATATTTCCTGAACGATTTGCTAACGGCGACATAAATAACGATCCTGCTGCTGATAAAGCGTTTGCAAACTATCCTGCGCCAAAGGGATGGAAAACAACGCCATGGACGTCAAACTGGTTTGCTACGTCTGACTGGGAGGCTAATCGTTTTAGTGGGAAGAATGATTATACGTCAAGGAGATATGGCGGAGACATTCAGGGGATAATAAACAATCTCGATTATATTAAGTCGCTTGGCGTTGGCGCAATATATATCAATCCGGTTTTTGAAGCGGAATCGATGCATAAATATGACGGTTCCACATATCACCATATAGATATTAATTTTGGCTCTGATCCGGAAGGAGATAAAAAACTTATCGCTTCTGAAACTCCCGACGATCCTGCTACCTGGGTATGGACGTCGGCCGATAAATTATTTCTGAAATTAATACGCGAAACTCATAACAGAGGGATGCGTATAATAATTGACGGCGTGTTTAACCATACAGGAACGCTGTTTTGGGCTTTTCAGGATATTATAAAAAATCAGCAGAAGTCGAAGTATAAGGATTGGTACAAAATAAAGAGTTTTAACGATTCGGTTTCAGGAAGTAGATTTGACTATAAAGGATGGTGGAATTATAAATCGCTTCCAGAGTTTAACCGCACAAAAGAAAATCTGAACGACGGCCCGAAGAACTATATAATTAACGCATGCAAGCGATGGCTAAATCCAAATGGCAATGGCGACCTGACGGCTGGAATTGACGGATGGAGGCTTGACGTAGCGCGCGAAGTTCCGATGGGTTTTTGGAGAGATTGGAGCAAAGCCGTTAAAGAGACAAACCCGCATGCAATTATAATTGGCGAGCTGTGGGAGCTTTCAGGAGATTTTGTAGGTAAAGACGGCCCGTTTGACGCGCTTATGAATTATAACTTTGCTTTTGCCGTAAACAATTTTATTATAGCCGATAAACAAAAAATTAAAACGTCGGAATTTATAAAACTTCTTGAGGCCATTGATACGACTTATCCGGCTGAAAATTTAAATATTCTACAGAACTTACTTGATTCGCACGACACAGAAAGGCTGATATCGCTAATCAAAAATCCGGATAGAAAGTTTGATAGCGACGCCGACGAGCGCAATCCTCTTTATAATCCGGCTAAACCGGATGAAAAGGATATTAACAAGCTGAAGCTGGTTGTAGCATTTCAAATGGCTTACCGGGGAGCTCCAATGATATATTATGGCGATGAAGTGGGCATGTGGGGCGCGGACGATCCGCATGACCGCAAACCGATGGTGTGGGATTATCTTAAATATGACGACGAAGTTATCGATTCGACTTCCGGTTTTAAAACCGGGTTAGGCGTGTACAAAGTTGAACAGAACAAAACAGTTCTTTCGTTTTATAAGAAAATTATTTCAGTAAGAAATAATAACGCTGTTCTTAAAACCGGCAATCTTAAATTTATTTATTCAAGCGACGCAGATAAGACCTTTGCTTTTAGCAGAGAACTTAACGGTGAAAAAATTATAGCAGTTTTTAACGTTGACGCAAAACCTCACAAAGTAGACCTTAACGTCAAAGTAAAATCATTATATAATCTTATGGATGACGGGAATATAAAAGTAAAAAATAATAAACCTCAGCTTAAATTAGAACCAGAATCATTTTTAATACTAAAGCAGAAGTGAAAAAGCAACAGGAGAATAAAGTTTTAATGAAAAAAAATATAGCAGTTTTATGCATTATCATCTGTATAATTACAGTAGTATCGGCTATTGCGCAAAAAAAAGAATATACAGTAGACATAATACAACGGAACCGGGATTTTTATGGCAAAACGCTGGTAAATGTTCAATGGTATGCAGCGGGGGAAAAATATTCATACTTGAAAATTGATACGGCTACTTCACGTCCCGCTATTTTTACGCACGATGTGAAAACAGGAGAGGACAAAATATTAGTTAGCGGCAACGATCTGAAATTAAATGAAGACGCCGAACCGTTTCTAATTCAAAACTATAGCTGGTCGCCTGATGAGAAATACATTTTATTTACGGGCGTTTTATCGGCGCGTACGCTTAAAACCGGCGGAGCGTTTTATATCTACAACATAAGCGACAAGAAATTTTTTCTATTGGCAAATTCTGAGCAGGAACAAATGAACGCGCAGTTTTCGCCAGACGGAGGAAAGCTTGGATTTGTAAGAAATAACAATTTGTTTGTGGCAGATATAAAAACAGGCAAAGAAACACAGCTTACTTTTGACGGCAGCGAGACTGTTATAAACGGGCATTTTGACTGGGTGTATGAAGAAGAGTTTAGTATTATAAACGGATATGAATGGGCTCCCGATAGCAAGTCAATCGCTTTCTGGCGTTTAGACCAGAGCGCTGTTCCCGAAATACAAATAGCTAAATGGGATTCATTGCATTTTGATTTTCTGAAATATCATTATCCTAAAGCCGGAGATAATAACTCGACTGTTAAAATAGGGATTGTAAATATTGCCGACGCTAAGACCGTTTGGGCTGATCTTGGAGAAGATACTGACATTTATATTCCTCGTATAAAGTTCACAAATGAACCGGGCGTTCTATCTGTACAGAGATTAAACCGTCTGCAAAACAAATTAGACCTTTTGTTTGTCAATACGGCAAACGGAAATTCAAATGAAATTTTATCGGACTCTGATCCCTGCTGGTTAGAAATAAACAATTCTTTAACGTTCCTTAAAAAGAGCAAAAAGTTTATATGGGAGTCTCCGCGCGACGGATATAACCATTTCTATTTGTATGATTATAAAGGGAACGTAGTAAGCCAAATAACAAAGGGGCAATGGGAAGTTGATAAATTACTTGGCGTAGACGAAGAAAAGGAAACTTTATATTATACTTCTTCGGAAAGAGGATCTATATACAGAGATATTTATTCAGTAAAATTTAACGGGCAGGAAAAGAAGCGGCTTTCTGAAAAAGCAGGCTCGCACGATATTACTTTTTCTAACGACGCAAAATACTATATTGATAAATACTCAAACGCTAACGCGCTCCCTGCAATAACAATTTATAATACCGAAGGCGAAAAGATAACAGAAATTGCAAAATCGGATATGTCGGTGTTTAAAGAATATGGTTTTAGTCCAATGGAATTTTTACAATTCACATCTTCGGACGGAACTGAAATAAATGCGGCAATGATAAAACCGGCCGGCTTTAATCCCGCTAAAAAATATCCGGTATTAATTTATAATTACAGCGGACCAGGTTCGCAGTGCGTGTTAGACCAGTGGAACCGTGAAATGTGGCATCAGCTTCTTGCGCAAAAAGGATACATAATTTTTATGCTTGATAACCGGGGAACAGGCGCGCGCGGAAAGGAATTTAGAAATCTGGTATACCGTAATTTAGGGCGTTGGGAATCAAACGATATGATAGAAGGCGCGAAGTATTTGGGTTCGTTAGATTATGTTGACGCGCGCAGAATTGGAATTTGGGGATGGAGCTACGGCGGCTATATGTCCGCTTTAACTGTAATGAAGGGAGCTGAGTTTTTCAAAGCCGCTATAGCGGTTGCCCCTGTAACAGATTGGCATTTTTACGATAATATATATACGGAAAGGTATATGTCTCTCCCTTCTCTTAATGAAAACGGCTATAATACTTCTGCCGTAATGAGTTATGCGGATAAGCTGAAAGGCAAGTTTTTGCTTATACATGGCACTGGAGACGATAATGTTCATTTCCAAAATACTGTAACTCTTGTTAATGCACTGATTGCAAACAATAAACAGTTTGAAACAATGTATTATCCTGAAAGAGAACATAGCATACGCGGCGGAAATACGCGTCTGCATTTATATACGTTAATGACAAATTTCATTCTAAAAAACCTGTAATTTACAGGTTTTTTATGCGCGTTGATTTTTAAATTCAAAATTTTGCAAAAATGTTCGATAATACTATATACGAATTTCGTAAACGATGAAATCAAATGAGCAATACTATTAATCTTGAAAAAGTAAAAGATATACTTAGAGGGAAGGCAGAGACATTTACCGACCAGGTAACCGCTTTATACAGAGCTTTGGACTGGAAATGGAATATTAATGGAGAGATACGAACGCCTAATGAAGAAGATGTTTTGATGAAATTATTTGAATTGGTTGACGCGCTGCAATTAAACGAAAAGGGGTACTGGGTTGGGATATACGGGTTAAAACTACAATACAAACCTGTTGGAGACGAAGTTGAAGTCTCGATGACCTTTACTAAGGAATTAAAGGACGAAGGCAAATATAAGTTGTAGGGCTGTAGTTTTTTTTCTGCCATTCTGAAAAGCCGCAATAAAATAATCTGTATAGAATAAAACATATAAGGAATCGCTATGATCATTATCGAAAGAATGAAATTTGCGAGTAAGCTATGGATGTTAATAGCTTTCTTTGCAGTTGGTTTGA
Organism: Ignavibacteriales bacterium UBA1304; assembly: GCA_002307295.1. GTDB lineage: Bacteria > Bacteroidota > Ignavibacteria > Ignavibacteriales > Ignavibacteriaceae > UBA1304. The sequence continues at coordinate 125,637 of DBTY01000053.1, read as the reverse complement.
TCGTTTTTAGTTACTATGCGCATCAGACAATCCAATATCTAAAAGTCAACGGACCAATTTATGACGAAATCGTGCAGGGGAAAGACCTGATAGCCGATATTCTCCCGCCTCCAAACTATCTGGTTGAGTCTTATTTAGTTACTTTGCAAATGCTTGATGAAACGGATAACTCTAAGTTACAGGAATTAGTTAAAAAATCTGAATCTCTCCGAAAAGACTACGATACCAGGCATGAATACTGGACAAACGCGCTTGCGGAGGGGGATATAAAAGACCTGATGGTCAGGCAATCTCACGAAGCAGCTGAACGCTTTCTTGATATTAGAGATAAGCAGGTGATTCCAGCGGTTCTGAGCGGTAAAAGAGAAGAAGCAAAAAAAATTGCCAACGGTATTCTTAAAGAAGCCTACGAACAGCACCGCGCTAAAGTGGATGCGATAGTTGAAAAAACAAATGTTAAAAACGCCGAAGTTGAAAAACAGGCTGCGGCAAGTATTTCTGCAAGAACAGCATCGCTGTTTTTTATGGGGATAGGAATATTATTATTAAGTATACTAGCGGCTTATTTCTTTATAATCAAAAGGTTGGTTGGTAAAATCAAAAATCTTGTCGATTCGGCTGAAAGTATAAGCCAGGGCGATATTAAAAAAGCGGAACAGTTTTTAGACGACGGTAATATTACAGACATTGAAACAAAAGATGAAATAACCGTTCTCACAAGGTCATTCTCTTCGATGGTCGATAATATTAAAGAACAGGCTGTCGCAGTCGATATGATTGCTCAGGGAAATCTTGATATAGCAATTGAAGCAAAATCTGAAGAAGATATTCTTGCAAAGGGCATCATACAGGTTGCGTCAACATTGCGCGGCCTTATAGATGAAACCGGAGAACTTGTAAATGCAGCTAATAACGGCAATCTTTCGGTAAGAGGCAATACTGATAAATTTAAGGGGGGATATAAGGAAATTGTTACCGGCATTAACAGCACTTTGGATTCATTAATCGGGCCATTGAACATGGCCGCAGAATATATAGACAGAATAAGCAAAGGGGATATTCCTGATAAAATAACCGAAGAATATAAAGGCGATTTTAATAATATAAAAAATAACCTTAATATCTACATTGATAACCTTACTCTTATGCTGGCAAAGATGGAAGAGTTTTATATTAAGCAGAAATCAGGGGATATAGAATTTTTTATAGACGAGAAGCAATTCCAGGGCGCATACCGCCAAATGATAAAAGGAGTGAACGAAGGGGTTAAGCTGTATGTTGATATAGTTCTTAAAGTTCTGAATACCGTTTCGTCATACGGCGAAGGCAATTTCAAGGCGGTATTAGAGCAGTTACCCGGAAAGCAAATTATAGCCAACAAAATAACAGATCAAATCAGGACTAATTTGCAGGAGCTGATTGCGGAAGTTGAGCAATTAACAAAAGAAGCCGTAAACGGAAACCTTTCGGCAAGAGCCGGATCAGATAAATTTAAAGGCGGCTGGGTAACTTTGATCGACGGAGTTAACGATACTCTAAACGCGCTTATCAACCCGCTTAATATGGCCGCTATGTATGTGGATAAAATAAGCAAAGGTAACATTCCTCCTAAAATAACCGAGGAATATCACGGCGATTTTAACCTGCTAAAAAATAACCTTAACACATGTATTGATTCTATAAATAATTTAATTTCGGACGTTAACCTGTTATCTGAATCCGCTGTAAACGGAAAACTATCAACAAGAGTCGACGTTACAAAACACTCCGGTGATTTTAGAAGGATTGTTCTGGGAGTTAATAATACGATGGACGCAATTATAGATCCGCTTACTGTAGCGGCCGATTGTATTAAAAAAATCTCTAAAGGCGAAATACCGGATAAAATTACCGAGGATTACAAGGGCGATTTTAACGAAATTAAAAACAGTATAAATTATATAACTGAAATAATAAACACATTCGTTGAAGAAATAGGCATAGTTCTTACCGGAGTTAAAGAAGGGAATCTGGGCGAAAGAGCTAACGATAAAAAAGTTGAAGGCGTGTGGAAAGAAATATTGCATGGGAATAACAATATTATTGACGCATTTGTAAAACCGCTGGCTCTTACTTCAGAGTATATTAAAAAAATATCCAACGGCGAAATGCCGGAAAAAATAACCGAACAGTATAATGGCGATTTCAATATAATTATTTCAAACTTAAACAAATGTATTGACGCAGTGAACCTGCTGATTAGCGATACTAATAAACTTTCTCAGGCGGCGCTTGACGGCAATCTTTCAACGCGGGCGGACGAAACGGAACATAACGGCGACTTTAGAAAAATAATACGCGGAATAAACGAAACGCTTAACGCAGTTGTAGAGCCTGTTACAGAAGGCGTTTTGGCAATGGAAAAAATGGCGGACGGCGATTTAACTGTAAGAATTACGACTGAATATAAAGGCGAACATCAGTTAATTAAAAACAGCATAAACAAAGTCTGCGAAGCTCTTAGCGTTGCATTATCCGACGTAAAGGAGGCGGTTATTTCTACTTCCAGCGCCGGAGAACAAATAAACGCAAGCGCGGAAAGAATAGCTTCCGGTTCAATTTCTCAAAGCGAGCAAGCTTCGGAAATTGCCAGTTCGGTTGAAGAAATGGCTAAGACGATTCTTGAAAACGCAAACAATGCAAATAATGCAACTGAAGCCGCAAAGCTTGCAGGCGGCAAGGCTAAAGAAGGAGGCCGTATAGTTGAAGAAACAATCGGCGGAATGTCGCAGATTGCAGATGTAGTTAAAAAATCCGCAACGCTGATAAACGAGCTTGGTAAACGAAGCGACCAGATTGGCGAAATTGTTCAGGTTATTAACGATATTGCCGATCAGACAAATATGCTTGCACTGAATGCGGCAATTGAAGCTGCAAGAGCAGGAGAACAAGGACGCGGATTTGCCGTAGTTGCCGATGAAGTTAAAAAACTGGCCGATAGAACTACTAAGGCTACAAAAGAAATTTCTGTTATGATAACTCAAATTCAGGATAGCGCCACAAGCGCGGTAAATTCTATGGAAGAAGGAACCACAAATGTAGAAAAAGGAATGGAGCTGGTTAATAAAGCTGGCGCCTCCCTGAGGGAGATTATATCGGCTTCCGAACAGGTTGTAGGAATCGCTTCGCTTGTGGCTAACGCAAGCCAGGGGCAGTCTGTAGCTTCTGAACAGATAAGCAAGAGTATTGAAACTATAGCGTCCGTATCGCAGGAAAGCGCGGACGGCGCAAATCAGGTTGCGCAGGCGGCTGAAGATTTAGGACGTCTCACGATAAATTTAGAAGAACTTACTAACCGTTTTAAGATAGACGAAAACGGCGAGGGTTTTAGAAAAGCCATAGATATTCAAAGAAATTAATTCTTGGACCGAGAGCTCTCTAAAATATGTTCCCTTGTAAAGGGCGGATTTTTAATCCGCCCTTTTTTATTTCTTATCCCAAAAACCATATTTTTTTATATGTTCATAAGCCGCATAACCAACGGCCGCTCCCTGAGCTATACCTAAAATATACATATAAGGCGCCGCTTTTTGCTGTTCAAGATATTGAAGATGAAGAGGCGTTAGAAAATCCGAAGGCATAGCTGAGTTTTTTCCCATAAAGGAAATAATATCGGCAGAGGAGCTGAAATCGGCAGTATACCGTAAGCTGTTAATCGGATTGTAGAGGGAAAAATCGCGCCTGATTGAACGGTTAAGGTTTTGATTAGAGTCGCTTATCATCGGTGGAATTTTTAGCGAGTCGTTTTTAAAACTTTTTTCCTGCTGACCAAACAAAACCAAAGGAAAAAGAATAAGTGCGAATAATGGTAATATTGTTTTCATAGCGCCCAATTAATTTTTACAAAAAAAATATAACTACAAAGAGTATTTATTTCAATTAAATAATTAATCTGCAAAGCTAAAACTGAAAAATGAACAGCGGCGCAAAGGCGTGTTATGCGGTCGTGCTATTAGGCGGCTTATATGTAATTAGATTTAGCTCTTACGTTTTAACAGATCATTAATATTGCAACAATTGACATTATGCAAAAAACGCTTTACATTTTATCTGTAATTAAAAATCATGTTCATAAAAAATAGGACAAATAAATAGTTTGACAACAGCATGATAAATTAATTATTCTCTTAGGATTTATTTAAGGATTCTATTTTAAGTGGGAGATTGGTTGTGGGAAAAAGTGAGGGAAAGCTTTTCAGTTGAGTAATATTAATAAGGCCAAAATGAAAAAGCTCTTTTTTATTAATCAATATTGCAAATTTACTTTGATGGCTCTAATAATCTTTCTGTTTTTGAGCGGTCAAAAACTTTTTGCGCAAAACGAAGACTTTACTGTTTCTTGGTCCAGTCCCATGATAAATGCTTGGGCGTCAAACTATACTCCAAAACTAAACGAACCTGTAACATTTACTGTTGAGTTCGAAGCTTCGAAGGATTTTGCGCCAGTGGAACCCATAGTATTGGGCATTCAGCCGGGAATGGAATTAATAAGCGGCACAAATGTATATACAGCTAAATTAAAGAAGGGAGAAAAGATATCTTTCCAGGCAGTTATAAAATTTACTGAAAGAAAAGTATTTAACATAAATGTAAATATTCATAAATCTATTAATAAATCTTTTTCAATATATGTCGATGGAGCCTTTAGAGAGAATTATGATATGGATCACTACAGATATTTTATAAATGATCGTAAAATTAAATTAGCATCCATGAGAAAAGATTCTCTAAAAAATGAAAAATTAGACTTTGTATCAATTGGATATAATAAACCATTTGACGAATTAAAAAATTGGGACCCTATGTCTTCAGGTCGGCAAAAAAAAGGCAGACTCGAGTTTAATAGACCTTCAAGTTTAAGATTCGTTACCAAATATGACTCGCTAAATATTGAAGCTGCAAAAAAGTATAATAAGGAAGTCCTTTATAATGATCTTAATAAGGAATTCCATGATATTCAGAAGGAGTCTCGGGAGATTGCAAAATCAGTATATGAAAAACGCCAGGTGCTAAAGAAGCAAGAGCCAAAGAAACAAAATCTGGAAAAAGGCGGCATTAAGTCTAAAACGGCTCCTGGCGATACTGGAGTTCAAATAGAAAAAAATAGCGATGATAATTAGTATGTAAAAACAAATTATCAATAAAGAAAAACTAAACAGTTTTGACATAAAGATTACTTCACTTGATTAAATTTCCAAAATTATTCCTTTCTATTTACTGCTTTTCTTTCTGAATCATTATCATACTCCCTCATGTGTTAGGCTTTTCAGCTCTATTCAGCGGTGTATACGCAAAATCGTCCAGATGTTAGCGCCCTAAGTTAAACGCCTTATAAATAAAGCCAGCGGCAAAAAACAGATTGAATTTGAGCATATAAAAGGGTAAATTTAAAGTCAAGAAAATACGGCTTCGATGTCGGCGCCAGTCTATGCCCCCGTAGCTCAGTATGGATAGAGCAGTAGTTTCCTAAACTATTTGTCGGAGGTTCGAATCCTCTCGGGGGTACGGAAAGATTAAGTTTAATTATTTTGTTCTCGTTATTAAGAAACCCCGGACATTCTCTCCCCTCCGGGGTTTCTTATATTTAACCCCCAAATGCAAAAAAATGTCGAAAATGCGTCATCTCCTTTCGATTCTGCTTAGGCTGACTTTTCTTGTTATTACCAGTTGCTAATTACGCTGAATTCAGCGGAAATGTGAATATCCTCTCATAACAATTCAATTAGTCATAAACGCCGCTTTATCCTGCCCAAATTAGTCTCCGCTTTCGCTATTCCCTAAATCCAACTTTCGTTTTATCGTACTTATCCCGATTAACATATTCAATTCAATCCCAATTTATCAGAATATTACCATATAGGCTCTATGCAAATATCCCGAAATAAAAATTTTTTACAGGGGTTTAGTGGCTATATATGGCCACAAATCTAATATGGAACAGGAAAAATGCTGTATTTGCGGCTATTTGGGCATGCAAGGGTTTGGTATGGATTTAGCTAATATAACATATTAAAGTTTTAAATGAATTTTAAAGAAGCGCAAAGATGGAAAATATAAAACCAGAAAGCATAGAGGTTCGCTAATGTTAGCTCTGAACTGCGAAATAGACTATCGTTCTATTCATAATACACTAAATGAAGAATAATTACAGATGAAAAATTTATTCCAGCAGGCGTATGACTTATATTCAAACGGGAATCTGTCTGAAGCAAAGGAACAATTAGAAATTCTCTTAAAAGAAGAAGAGAAAAATATTATTGCTATATACCTTCATGGAATTATAGATTTTCGGTTAGAGAATTTCGAGTCGGCAAAAGAATATTTTTCTAAAAGCGCGGAATTAAACCCCGGACATGCCGAGTCGCTGTATAATTTAGCTTTGTGTTATGCTAATTCAGGCGACGACGATAAGGCAATTGAGTGTTACATAAAAGCGTTAGAACGCAATCCAAAACATTCAAATTCGTTAAATAATCTTGGGGCTTTATATTATGATAAAAAAAATTATGACGAAGCTGAAAAGCTTTATTTGCAGGCGCTCTCTTTTGAGCCGAATAATACAAATGCGATATCAAACCTTGGGAATGTAAAACTTTCTAAGAATAAACCAGAAGAAGCGATAGAGTATTATAAAAAAGCGATAAATACAAAATCAGCGGCAGGCGTAGATTTTAATTATGCTAACGCATATAATAATATCGGTTTTGTAAAAATGGAATATGGGGTTTTGGAGGAATGTTACGAATATTTCGACAGAGCGTCAGAAATTGATCCCGAGTATGCGGAGCCTCATTTTAATAAGGCAAGAGCTTATCTGCTTTCGGGCAGGCTTGTAGACGGATGGCGCGAGTATGAATGGCGACTAAAAAGAGAAGAATATGAGAAAAGAACCTTCTCAAAACCAATGCTTACGAATCAAAATATAAAAGGCAAAACAATTTTAGCCTGCTCCGAACAGGGGCTTGGCGATACAATAAATTTTATGCGGTATCTGCCTATGTTAAAAGATGCAGGATGCCGGGTAATTTTTGAGTGCCATAAAAAAGTGATGCATTTGGTAAAAGATTATTACGGTTTTGATGAAATTATAGAACAGAAATTAAGCGAAGAACCAGCGGTTGATTATGATTATCACATCCCGCTAATGAGTCTTCCAAATTATTTTAAGACTGATATAAACCATATACCCGGCGGAACGCCCTATATCTTTGCCGATGAAGAATTGGTAGAGTACTGGAAAAATATAATACAAAAGGACGATAGCTTCAAAGTTGGCATAGTCTGGGCCGGCAATCCAAGTCACATAAGGGACGACGATCGTTCATGCAGGATATCCGATTTTCTTCCATTGTTTTCGATTGAGGGAGCGAAAATATACATATTGCAAAAAGGAGCGGCTACTGAGCAGACTAATGATATTGTTAATCCTTATGTAGATCTTAATCAGTTTGGGTTTGACGAGAAACTCCCCTTTTCCGATTCTGCGGCGATAATTGAAAATCTTGATCTTGTGGTTACTGTCGATACTTCAATTACACACTTAGCCGGAGCAATGAATAAACCTGTATGGGCTTTGCTTTCGTATATACCTGATTGGCGCTGGATGTTAGGTAGAGAAGATACTCCCTGGTATCCGTCAATGCGGCTGATACGCCAAACAAAGAACGGAGACTGGAAACAGGTATTTCAATTTGTACGCGAAGAAATTATAAAAAAAATCAACGGCTCAAAAGCGGCTGTTAGTAGTAATACTAAAAATGATGGAGCTGCCGTTACTGACGAACAGCAACGCATAAGAGATACGTTTTATCTTGGTCTGCCAACCGGCGAAAATTTTGGCTGGGGCGTTTGCGGAGCTTATTTGCGAAAAGAGCTTTCGAAGAAAGTCGATATAATAAACGTAGACGAGAATAGCGAAATATTAAAAAGCGGCAAGGCGGACGGAAGTCTTTTCCAGGCGCTTTCCGATATTAATTTTACGGCTATGGTAAATGTAAGAGGCAAGCGGAATTATAGTTATACTTTTTTTGAGAATGAATTAAATGATAATTCGATAGAGAACGCTAAGAAGTATGATCTGGTATTTGCAGGCTCTTCATGGTGCAGAGATAAAATGATAGACAAAGGGATTTATAATTCCGGTATTTTAATACAGGGCATCGATCCCGAATTATTTTATCCAATTGAAGAAGAGAAAACGGAAAACTTATTCACAATTTACTCGGGCGGGAAATTTGAACTGAGAAAAGGACAGGATATAGTTTTACGGGCTTTTGATATTCTTCAAAAAAAACATGACGACGTAATTTTAATTAATACATGGTACAACATATGGCCTGCTACAATGCAGCCAATGACGATATCTCCATTTATAAAATTTGAATTGAAAGGAAATAACTGGATTAATCAGATGAGGCATATTTGCGCAATTAATGATATTGCAGGCGAAAGAATATTTACTCTGCCGCTTAGTCCTAATAACAAAATGAGAGAACTGTATAAAAAAACAGATATTGGATTGTTTCCTAACAGATGCGAAGGAGGAACAAACCTTGTGCTGATGGAATATATGGCCAGCGGAAAACCAGTTATAGCTTCGTACAATACAGGGCACGAAGACGTTTTGACCGAGGATAATTCTTATCCGCTTACTACTATGAAGGATTTTCAGGTTTATGATAACGAAGATGTTCTGATGTACGATTGGAAAGAACCAGACCTTGACGAAGTAGTAGCACAGCTTGAATTTGCTTACAATAACCGGGACGCTATTAAAGCAAAAGGGAAAATTGCAGGCGAAGAAATGAAACAGTTTACGTGGGACAAAAGCGCAGAATCGTTATTGCAGCAGGTAAAACTATGACGGCGGTAATATGCTTAGCTTAAGCATGATTGTAAAAAACGAAGGGAAATATCTTAGAGATTGCCTTGCTTCAGTCGAAGGAACAGCGGATGAAATTGTTGTAATTGATACCGGCTCGACAGATGATACTCTTGATATTGCGCGCGAATATAACGCTAAAATATTTCAGTTTGACTGGATTGACGATTTTTCTGCCGCTAGGAATTATGCTCTTTCTAAAACTACAGGCGACTGGGTTTTGTATTTAGACGCAGATGAAAGACTTTCAGCCGGTTCTAAAGAAGAAATCAATAAAATAAAACTTCGCAAAGGGAAAGAAGGCGTCCGCTGTATAGTCAATAGTATAGACGAGCAGAAAGGACAGCCGCAAATAATGAGGTACGTTCGTTTGTTTGCAAAGTCGCAGGAGATTGGCTTTTCAGGCTGCGTGCATGAACAAATAGAGGAATCGTTATTAAAAAACGATTATAAAATATTTAATTCGGAAATTGAAATTATCCACATTGGGTACAACATTCCGGACGCTGAAATAAAAGAGAAAGCAAAGAGAAACCTGAATCTTTTGCTTAATGAATATAGCAAAAAACATTCTTCATATTATGCGTTTCAGTTAGCTAACGCTTACGCGATATTGGACGAAAAAGAAAATGCATGCAGGCATTATAAATTATCGGCTGAAGATAAAAGCTTAGCTAAAGAATACAGAACGTATTCTTACATGAACATAGCCGATTATGAGCTGTACAAAGGAAACCTTGAGGAAGCTGAAAAGAGTTTACTGGAAGGACTTAGAATTGACGCAAATGATATCATGCTTAACTTAATAGCGTCGCAGTATTATTTGCGGCTAAATAAGTTGAACGAAGCTCTCCGCAGCTGTAAGAAGGCTTATGAACAGAATTATAAACTTATGAACAAAAAAGAATATTCAAATGTTTTTAACGTAAGCGTTAATCCTGTTAAGATAATATATAATGGATTATATCTTTCTTATTTAAAACAGAATAAAGAAGGGTTTAGTTATTTTTATAATGAATTGAAAAAAAACGGAACCGGAGTTTCGGAAAAACAAAACTCGCAGGAACTTGGACTGATTAACAATCTTCTAAATAACGAAAACGCTTACCCTGACGAAATTCTCAAGTATGCCGATTCGGTAACTGCAAATAACCTCGCTTTCATCTTAACGCTTTTGAAGAGCTTTAAGAATAAAGCGATAGCGCTGCAAATTCTGGAAAAAATTAAAAAGAACTTTGGCGGAGATACAAAATTCCTAAGCTCATACGGACTTGCTCTTTATGACAACGGGAAATATGAATTGGCCGAAGAGGCTTTAACAAAAGGGATAAACGCAAAAGAAAAAGATCCAGCGGCATATTTCTATCTGATTTCGCTATATGTAGATAGACAAAAATATGAGTTAATAAAAAATATTATTACGCTGGCTGAAACTGAATTTAGGAATATACCCGAAGTATTCGGGAGAATAAATCTTATCAAAGGAACGCTTGCCCCGCTTTTTGAATAAAAAAGTTGAAGGCGATTACACAAAAGGAAAAGAATGCTGCAAAATAATAGGATAAATATTTGGTTATCGTATGTCTCTTATCCGGTTACAACGGCCGTCTATTTTGAACGGGCTTTACGTAAAGTTCATAACGTTACTACGATAGGATCAACTTTGCCAGACAGGCTTATAAAAAGCTGGCAGTTAGAAAATATGAAACTCCCAATAAAAATTCAGGATATAGATACAGATTTAGAGCCGGATTTAAAACAGATTGCAGGCGCCGTATCTAAAAATATTTATCCTGATTTGTTTTTGTGGGTCGAATCCGTATACGGCTTCTTTCCTAAAAATATAAACGCTTTGGGAATACCGACGGCTTGTTATTTAATTGATTCGCATTTGAACCTTGAATGGCATCTTAAGTGGGCCGCTAATTTTGATTATGTATTTATTGCACAGAAAGAGTATATCGCAAATTTCAAATCAGCCGGGATAAAAAACGTTTACTGGCTTCCGTTAGGCTGCGATCCGGAAATACATAAAGGGAATACAAATAAAAAACTATACGAAGTCGGTTTTGTAGGTTCGTTAAACAGCATACAGACGCGCAGGGTTGAACTATTAAAGAAAGTTGACGCTACATACAAGCTTGCTTATAAACGATGCTTCTGGACGGATATGTCAGAGTTTTTTGCTAACTCCAAAATTGTGTTTAATAACGCAATAAAAAATGATTTGAACATGAGAGTGTTTGAAGTTATGAGCTCGGGTTCATTCCTCCTTACAGATATGACGTACAATAACGGACAAGCGGAAATGTTTAAAGAAGGGGAAGACCTTGGAATATACACTGACGAAAATATTTTAGAAAGAATAGGACATTATCTTAACTATAGCGATAAACGGGAAAAAATAGCAAAACGCGGTCAGGCCATAGCGCATAAAGCGCATACTTACGGCCACAGAATGGACGAAATAATAAACATATGCATTAATCATGCAGAAGAAACTCCTTCGCCAGAAGAATGGCGGGAACGATCGCTTGGAGGAGAAAAAACACGCATACAAGTAAGCAAGGAGCTGGGCGATATGAAAACTGAAAATGAGAATAAACATTCAAGAAGTTTTGTTATACCTGTTTTAGATATGTCGCCAGCCAGCCCATATAACATAATAAAACTGCTTGACGATCTGGAAGGCGTTGCCGGCGACGTAATAGTAATATTTAATTCTCTGGAAATGGCGCAACAGTTAATTAGCCATCCTCGTATAGACTATTATGCAGTGATGAGCGATAACGTTGGAGTATCGCGCGCCTGGAATATAGGACTGAACATTTCGCAAACTGAAGTAACGTTCATTCTGAATTCCGATTTGCATATCGAAAGAGAAACTATAGAAGTTTTAGAAAAGAATTTACTTGAATTGCCCGATGCGGCTATTGTTGGACCGCAAGGATCGTTTTTCGATTTCAATGCGATGAAAGATATTCTTTATTTTGATAAGGGAACTTTTGATAAGCCTATGGCAGTTGACGGTGTATCTGGCTTTCTGTTTGCCGTTAAGACGGAATATTTTAATTCCGGTTCTTTGAAGTTTGACAATCAGTATACGCCATGTTATTATGAAGAGTGGGACATAGGTTTGCAATGCAGGCTTGCAGGGTTAAAAACTTATGTGGTTCCAACATCGTCATATGAGCATGAATGGAGCGGTTCAATTCGCGCGTTATCTTCAATAAAATATTTAAAAAAAGAGGAATCGCTTGAAAGCATTCTTGAACGAAACACAAAACAGTTTCAGTACAAATGGCTGTGTATTTACAGCACGTTAGAACAGAAGGAAGATATCCTGGAAAGCTTATGGACTGTTCATGCTAACGAAGTAGCGGAAAGATTTATCAAATTGGGCTCAATAGAAAAAGCGGAAGAAATATATAATCTTATTGTAAACAGGTATCCTAATTGCAAATCGGCTTTAGCAAATTTAGGAGTAATAGCCTTTTCAAACGACGAACCGGAGATTGCGTTAGAGTATCTGAATAGAGTCGCGTTAATTGATCCGGACTATGTTTTCCCGATGCAAAAATCGGAAAACCTAAAAAGAAAAAGCAAAGGCGAAATAGAGATAATCTGCTCAGAAGTATTTAACGAAAATATAGACGAACTTTTAGAAAAAACTGACAGCGCGGATAATAAAAAATATATGAGTCTTCCTACGGGAGAACACTATAAATTTTTATCCTACATAAGTAAAAAATACGAGGACGCATTATTTTTTGATATAGGCACAAATTATGGCGGTTCGGCTTTGGCTTTAGCTGCAAACACAAATAATAAGATCGTTACGTATGATATTATTCCAATGAGTAAAATAAAAGGGACAATAGAAAATATTGAGCTGCGGATTGGCAATGCGCTTGAAGACGAAAGACTGTTAAAAGCTGATGTGATTCTATTGGACACAATGCACGACGGAAATTTTGAAAACTTAGTCTATGATTTTTTAGTAAAGAATGATTACAAAGGCATTCTGCTTTTAGACGATATTAATTTAAATACGGCTATGAGAAATTTTTGGTTAAAGATAAAAGAACAGAAATATGATCTGAGTCCAATTGGGCATCTTACAGGAACTGGGCTGGTGGATTTTTCCGGCAGAGTAAAAGTAATTTAAGATCATATAAAAACGGAATATAAAAATGAAAATTGCATTTCATACAAATCAATTGGGGCTGGGCGGCACGGAAGTAGCTTTGTATGACTATGCCGATTATAATGAGAAATTATTAAATAACGAATCAATAATAATTTCCTCAAAATCGCATCCGGCAAATAACGCCGACGTAATAGGTAAATTTGCCAAGCGTTTTAAAAATATATTTTTGTACGATAATATAGCAGAGATAGATCCGCTTCTTGAAAAAGAAAAGGCCGACGTTTTTTATGCGATAAAATTAGGCGCGAACGACGGAGTAGTTTCGAAAGTATGTAAGACCGGAATACATACTGTATTTGTAGTGAACGAACCGCATGGCGACGTTTATTTTTATGTGTCGGAATGGCTGAGCAAAACGGCCAGCGGAGGGAAATATCCTTTTGTGCCGCATATTATTAGCCTTCCGCAAGTTGATATTAACTACAGAGATTTTTTGAATATACCAAACGGCGCATTAGTATTTGGGCGGTATGGAAGCTATGATACTTTTGATATAGACTTTGTAAAGAAAGCTGTTGTAGATATTTCCGGCAAATATAAAAACATATACTTCGTATTTATGAATACTAAAAAATTCATGGATGGCCGGGATAATGTAATATTTCTAAATGGAACGTCGGACATGGTAATAAAGACAGCCTTTATTAACACTTGCGACGCTATGCTGCACGCAAGAACGCGAGGGGAAACTTTTGGCATATCCGCAGGCGAGTTTTCAATTAAAAACAAACCAGTGTTAACTTATAACGCTTCTCCTGAAAGATCGCACATTGAAATTCTTGGCGACAAAGCGTTTTTGTATTCAAACTATAATGAACTGACAAATACTATTACAAACTATAAAGACGTATATGACAAAACTCGCAACTATGATTGTTTTAGCGAAAATTTCAATCCAGTTGCAGTTATGAATAAATTTGAAAAGGTATTGCTAAAATAAGCTAAAAATAAATTTTGAAAAGAATAAGTTTTTACAAAAAAAATCCTTATAATAGTCGTAAGCAAGGAAGCTTAATAAGGAGAAAATACAAGGAGGTTCGAAATGGCATTTTCAATAAACACAAATATGGCGGCTCTAAACGCCTATAACGCTTTTGTTAAGATAATGATTTTGGCAAGCAAAGCGGAATTCCGCCTTTCAACGGGGCTTAGAATTAATTCAGTATCCGACGATACGTCCGGGTTTGCTACCGGTAAAGCGTTACAGCAAAAAGTGAAACTAATGCAGGCGGCGCAAAACAACATAGGGAGCGCAAAAGATATGCTGTCAACGGCGGAATCGCAATTGACAAGCGTAAAAGATTTAATTACGGAAATTAAGACCAAAATAACAGACGCTTCAAATCCTGCGGCGGATAAAACGCGGCTTGCAAACGATATCAAAGCTCTTGGCGAAGAGATTGGCAATATTTTTAATAATACAAAGTTCAACAATACTAACTTATTAATATCCTCGGCGGACGGCGCAGGCAAAAGTTTTAACTTCCAGACGGGGGCGTCAAATACTGACGTGCTAAAGATTGATTTTGCGTCTGGATATCTGACGGGCTCAAATGCGGCTACCATTGGCTCTGCGGTCGTTACAGGAATTGATCAAAGAATTGCAGACGCGCTAAACGTATTGGGTTCGCTAACGGCGGCAAATGCTACGGCAAATTCAATAGGCAGCCTATCGTCTTCATTACAGTTATTTGAGAACTCAATTGATTCGTCGCTTTCCAGCGTAGGAAATTATCAGCAAAGATTAGAAATAAAAGATAACTTTTTAATATCGGCAATAGCTAATTCGAAAGCCTCGGTCTCAAGGTTGTTTGACGCAGACACGGCGCAAGAGCAGTTAAATTCAACAAAAGCGCAAATTAGCGGGCAAATAGCAATATCGATGCTATCGCAGCTGAATACTCAACCGAAGAATTTGTTAACGTTATTTCAGTAAAATTTAATAACGACTGATATTGTCGGCATGCATTAAACGCAATTAAATAGAAGGTATAACGAAGATATTACAAGACGTATTATCAAATTATACTAAACTATTTAGCCTGCGAGCCGATAATACAGATAGGAAATAAAAAATTAATGCTAAGCAAGGACGCTAAATTATTAATGTAAAGCAAGGATGCTAAAATGATAATATAATATACATTGAGGTACTAAGATGGCATTTAACATTAATACTAACATTGGCGCTCTAAATGCATACAATGCTTTAGCTAAATCAAATGCACAGGCTTACAAAGCAGAGCTTAGGCTTGCTACAAGTAAAAAAATAAACACAGTCGCCGACGACACTTCAGGTTTTGCAACCGGAAAAGCTCTGGAGCAAAAAGTAAAACTTATGCAGGCGGCGCAGAACACAGTCGGATCGGCTAAAGATATGCTCTCCACAGCTGAGACTCAATTAACCAGCGTAAAAGACTTAATAACCCAAATAAAAACAAAAATTGCAGACGCTTCAAATCCTGCAGCTGATAAAACAAGAATCGCAAATGATATCAAAGCTATAGGCGAAGAAATTGGAAACATATTCAACAATACGAAATTTAACGATACTAGCTTATTAGTTTCAGCGGCAAATGGAGCAGGGAATAGTTTTGATTATCAGACAGGAGCTTCAAGCACTGATGTGCTAAAAGTAGATTATGCTTCAGGGAATTTAACCGGGACGTTTTCGGCGACAATTGGCGCAATTCAAGTCCAAGGTATTAACAAATCCATAGCGGATTCATTAAATGAAATGGATTCAATAACCGCGGCAAGCGCTACCGGCGATTCAATTGGAAGTATTGCAACAACGCTATCGACGTTTGAAACATCGGTAGATAATTCGTTGTCAAGCGTAGGAAACTATCAGCAGCGGTTAGAAATAAAAGATGATTTTCTTACAACTGCGATAGCAAATTCAACGGCGTCGGTATCAAGATTGTTTGATGCAGATGTAGCGATGGAGCAGTTGAATTCGACTAAGGCTCAGATCAGCAGCCAGATAGGCACGTCAATGCTATCTCAGCTAAATACACAACCGAAGAATTTATTAACTTTATTCCAATAGAATAATAATCAGGCTATAAGTAAATAACAGCTTGAAAAAAAAGCAATTAAATTAAAAAGTAAGTCAATATTAGTTCTTTCTCTTGGTGTTGATATTTGTTTTTATCTTGTTTAAAGAAAATGCTAAACTTTTAAAAGTAGGCGTCGATAATACAAACAAGAATACAAAAAAGTTTTAAGCAAGGAAGCTTAATAAGGAAACATAAAATACAAGGAGGTTCGAAATGTCATTTTCGATAAACACAAACATGGCAGCCATAAATGCATATAATGCATTGGCAAAAGTAAACGCACAGGCAAACAAAGCCGAACTGAGATTATCAACAGGATCAAAAATAAATTCCGTTGCAGACGATACATCAGGATTTGCAACTGGTAAAGCGTTACAACAGAAAGTATCTTTGATGAAATCAGCACAAGCTAACGTAGGCAGCGCGCAAGACATGTTATCGACGGCAGAAACACAGTTGACAAGCGTAAAAGATTTAATTACGCAGGTGAAAACAAAGATCGCTGACGCGTCAAACCCAGCGGCAGACAAGACGAGAATCGCAAATGATATCAAGTCTCTAGGAGAAGAAATCGGGAATATCTTCAATAATACAAAGTACAATGATACAAACTTGTTAGTATCTTCATCTAACGGAGCAGGAACTAGCTTTAATTTCCAGACAGGCGCTTCGTCAACAGATACTTTGAAGGTCGATTTTGCATCCGGAAACCTGACAGGCACAAGCGCAGCAACGATTGGTTCTGCCGAGGTAAGCGGAATCAGCAAGAGCATAGCGGACGCATTGAATGCTTTCCAGGCGTTAACTGCATCAAGCGCTACTGCTGAATCAATAGGCAGCTTATCAACTTCGTTAAATACATTTGAAACCACAATTGATACATCGCTTTCAAGTGTAGGTAACTATGAGCAAAGACTGGATATCAAAAATGATTTCTTGACGCAGGCAATTTCAAATTCAACGTCTTCAGTTTCAAGACTATTTGACGCTGATACTGCGGCAGAACAATTGAATTCAACGAAGGCTCAGATTGGCGGTCAAATTGCAACATCAATGCTCTCTCAGTTGAACACTCAACCGAAGAACTTGTTGACTTTGTTCCAATAAAATAACGTTTCCAATGGCGCCCCCGCTTAATGCGGGGGCTTGATTTACAAGCTATTATAAGAAGGAAAATATAAGATGTATCAGGCAGCTACAGCAAATAGACAACAAAACAGGCTTAATCCTTATCTCGTTAAGGAAATAATGGAGGCGACTCCACAACAACTGCTTATAAAAATTTACGATTTTGCGATTATGAATTGTCAGAAACGGGATCTTGTTCGAACAAATAAGGCGTTACAAGAGCTTATAAACTCTTTAAGATTTGATGATGATGGGGCTAAAGAAATCTCGATAGGGCTGTATAAGCTATATCAGTTTTGCCAAGATCAGATGAGAAAGCAGAACTATGATATAGTTTATAAAATATTAACAGAACTTCGAGGAACTTGGCAGAATGCATTTAATATGTAAAAGGTGAATAAATGGCAGTAGATGCTTTAACAACTTCGGGAATTAATTCGCTTGTTGAGAGTTATACAAAGTCGCAGACGACAAGTCGCGTAGACCCTCTGACAACGAAAAAGACAAAATACTCAAATTTGTCTTCGGCATATACTACGATTTCTTCTAAACTTAGTTCGTTAAAATCATCGCTTGCGGATTTGAAGGAAACGGGAGAAAGTTCCGCTTTTAACACAAAAACTGCAACAGCATCCGACTCGACTTATGTGACGGCGACTTCCGATGAAACTGCTTCGGTAAGTTCATACCAAATAAGAGTAAACCAATTGGCAAAAGAAGATACAGTGGTGTCTTCTACTTTAAGCTCGACCGATACCAGTTCGATTACTACTGGCGTGCACACCCTTAAAATTCAGAGCGGCGATTATACGTCGAATGTAACGGTTGATATGGGAACGTCAACGCTCACAAATGCTGAAGCTATGGCGAAAATCCAAAGCGCGATAAACTCTGATAAAGCGGTTGTGCAATCTTCATCAGTTTCAGGAACTTATACTGGAGCGTCCGGTTCGTTTACTATAGATCTAAATACAGACGGTTCTACTTCAAATGGAAAAACAACGGTTACTTATAACTCCGGCGATTCTTACAGCGATATTATTGATAGTATTGCGACACAACTAAAGGATGTTACCGGTTTAACTGCTGAAAAAGTAACTAATAGCGACGGAACATATAAATTACAGCTTACAGCTACCGATTCATCAAAGTATATTACAGTTGATCAGTCGACTGATACTGGAAACTTGCTTAATTCTTCTAATCTAAACATAAATGTGGATAAGGAGATGGGGGCTTCCGGTCTTTCTAATGTTTCAGTGTTTTCTCCTTCAACGGGGACGTCAAAACTGACGCTTACTGCGGCTAAAACAGGATATGACAATAAACTTGTAATTACATCAGACAACGCATTTGATTCGATAGGCTTGACGTCGGATATATTAACAAACAGATATAAAAATACTGACGATGGAGCCACTACAAACGATACTAAAGCAGGTTTTACTTTAGGCACGCAATATAAAGACGCTAGCGGGACGGTGAAAGGGACTGCGGAAACCAGCACTTCAAATAATCTTAATGCGAAAATTGAGTTTAACGGAATGAATCTTCAGCGTAACTCAAATAGTATTGATGATTTGGCCACTGGCGTGACGTTTAGTCTTAATTCCACAATGTCGTCTGACGATACGACCACAACAATAAGCGTAAAAACTGACACAGCTTCCGTGAAGTCCGAAATATCAGGGTTTATTGATAAATTTAATGACGTATATACTTATATAAAAGAAAGTTCGGCTTCGGCTGATGGGGTAAACGGCGTTTTACATAGCGATTCTATAGCTTCTTCGGTTCTTAATATGCTTAGTTCTGTAGGATATTCAAAAATAAGCGGTATTTCAGCAGGAAATATTTCGCAATTATCTGCTATTGGTATATCATTCAGTTCCGATACAGGGCTTACTATTTCGGATAGCACAACTTTAGAAGACGCTATAAAAGACAAGCCAGATCAGGTAGCGGCATTGTTTAACTCTACAAACGGCATAGCAACTACGCTAACTGAATCTTTAAAAATGTATTTGGGAAGCGCAGGAACTATAGCGCAAACAAAATCCTCTTATGACGATTCGGTAACTACTTTGAGCGATAAAATAGATTCAGTAAACACTTCCATAGATAAAAGCGCTGAAATTTTAAGAAATAAATACCAAGCATTACAGACTCAATTAGCTACATTGCTTTCAAACGAAAGTTCGCTTTTAGGAACGGATTCTTCCTCAACAATTTCAAGTTTGTTTAGTTAATGGAAACATTAGAATTAAATATTGCGGAACTAAAGTCTTTACTTCAAGAGATCCTTTTTGACGTAGAGCGTATAGATGAAGGAAATTTTGATCAGAATACCAGAATGTCGAAAGTAAATATAGAAAAAGTAAATAGCCTAAGAGAACAACTTAAAAATAATTATGATATAGCGGCTTTGAGGAAATTTGATCCTGAATTAGTATATTTGGCTAAACAAATTAAAAATTCTTACGATAATGTAATAAGAAAGAAAAAGCTTGAAGCGGAAAAGGTATTAAAAGATATTAAAACCTTGCAAAATAGCAAAAAATTAACGTCTTATAAAAGGTGACGATATGGAAATAAATAGAATAAATAGCAATTTTATACCGACGACATCGACTTCAAAGAAAAAAGCCGTATCTACAACAGAAAGCAAAGTCGGCGATAAGATAGAAATATCGAACGAGGCCAAAATTCTTCAGCAGCAAAATGTGAGCTCTAAAGACCTATCCGGTATTAAGGAAAACATAGAAAATAAATTTTATGATTCGGATGAAGTCATAGATAAAGTTGCAGATAATATCATAAAAGAAGTATCAAACAGTAAAGAATAATAATAGTAGGCAACTATCCTGATATAAAATAGAAATTTGGGGGGGATTTTTAAGAGATATGATAAAAATTCCCCCAATAAATTTGATACCGCTCTATGCGTCCTGCCAAAAAAATAAATCTCTCCATTTCTTAAAATCAATTAATATAAGTATTGCTAATTTCTTACTAAATAGGTAAAATTACATTCAAATTAATAAACTATAGATAAAACTAACTGATAGCCCGAATGTTTGAAGAAGAACTGCAAAACAATAAAATGCAAATATTGGGTAAATTAGCGGCTACCCTAGTACACGAAATTAGAAATCCTCTTTCGGCAATAAAATTAAATCTTGATTTTATAAAATTATCGTCAGGGGAACTACCGGCAGAAGTAAATCAATCTGTTAACTCCTGTCTGGAAGCTGCCAATAGAATGCAGGCTCTGGTTGAAAGTTTGTTGGGTTTTTCTCGTAAGTCTAACAGCAATGAAAAAAATTCGATAAACGATATTACAGATATTGCTGTTTCTATAATGCAGAATAATGCGAAAATACTGAAAATAAAAATAGAAAAACAACTCGATTATAGTTTAGACGATCTGGTTTTTGATAAAAACAAAATTCTTCAGGTTATTTTGAACTTAATTACTAACGCCATTGAAGCTAGCTCCTCAAACGGAATTATTAAAGTAAAAACTTATGGCGAAACAATAAGCAAAGAATGCATCTATACTTTAGAGGTTGAGGATAACGGCATAGGAATTAAAGACGAGGATAAAAACAAAATATTCGGAGATTTTTATACAGGTAAAAAAAACGGAACCGGTTTGGGACTAAGCGTTTGTAAATCAATTTTGGAAGAATATAACGCAAAGCTGGATTTTGAAAGCGATTACGGAACCGGATCAAGGTTTTTTATAAGGTTTGTTGCACCTAATGCGGAGAAAGAATGAGTTATAAAATATTAGTTGTTGACGATGACGATTTAGTATGCATGTCGCTAAAACGCGTTTTAACAAAAATGAACTATGACGTAGACGCCTGCATGGACGGCGGCGAAGCCCTTAATACAGTGCGCGAATTTCAACCTGACGTGATACTGCTTGATATATATTTAACGACTCATAATGGCATAGAAATACTACAACAGCTTCAAAAAGATTTTTATTATATTCCTGTTGTAATGATAACCGGCTACTCCGACGTTAAAATTGCCGTGGCAGCCATGAAAGCCGGAGCGTTTGATTTTCTGTTAAAGCCGCTGGAAATTGAGCAACTTGAATTTGTAATTAACAAGGCCCTTGCAAACGTTAAACTAAGGGCTGAAGTTGATAAACTCCATTTGCTGTTAAATGAAGACGAACTTACCCGCGAGTATTTTGGCGTTAGCAATAAAATACAAAGATTAGTCGCCTCTGTAGAAAAATTAGCGAGCAGTTCCGATACTACTATTTTGATTGAAGGCGAAAGCGGAACAGGCAAAGAAGTTTTTGCGCGGTTTATACACCAGAAAAGTCCGCGTAGTAAAGCCGCATTTATCCAGATAAACTGCGCCGCTATACCAAAAGAACTTGCTGAAAGCGAGCTGTTTGGGCACGAAAAAGGCGCATTTACAGGAGCTTCGCAAAAGACGAAGCTTGGCAAATTTGAACTTGCCGACGGCGGCACAATATTGCTTGATGAAATTGGCGAACTTACGATGGATCTGCAGGTTAAGCTTTTAAGAATTTTGCAGGAAAGAAAATTTTACCGCGTTGGCGGCGAAAAAGAAATTTCGGTTAACGTTAGAGTTCTTGCTGCAACTAATAAAAGTCTTGAGGAAGAAGTTAAGAAAGGAAATTTCAGAGAAGATTTGTTTTACAGAATTAACGTTGCCAGAATTGTCGTCCCTCCGCTGCGGGAGCGCAAAGAGGATATTAGATTTATGGTTCTTTCTTTTATCAAGGAATTTGCTCCAAAATTTAGCAAACCTATACGCGGCATCGAGCCGGAAGCTATAGCGCTTTTGGAAAAGTATCCATGGAAAGGAAACATACGCGAGTTAAGAAACGTGATAGAACGGGCTATACTATTATTGGAAGGGGACGAATTAAAAGTTAAAAACTTTAGCTTTTTGCCAGTTGGCGCTGATGCGGAACAAAAAAACGAAGATGAATTTATACTGAAAATTCCTTCTTCTGGAATTAAAATAGATTTAGTTCTTAAAACATTAATCCAAAAAACTCTCCGCATTACAAACGGCAACCAGGTGAAGGCGGCAAAAGTGCTTGGACTTTCACGCTCTAAATTGCGTTACCGCATGGAGCAGCTTGGAATAGAAGTTACAAAGAACATACAATAACCTGCATATTAGCTTTTACAATTATTAATACTACTACGCCGTTTTGTTTATCGCAGAAAACGGCGTAGATGAAGTATATCCATAAATTACAGCATCATTCCGCCTGAAACTTCAATGCGCTGAGCGTTAATCCACTTCGCATCGTCGGTGCACAAAAAAGCGACAACTCCGCCAATATCATCAGGCAGACCGGCGCGTCCAAGCGCAGTGATAGAGGCAACTTGAGCGTTAAGAGTGGCGTTATCGCGCACAGCTCCGCCGCCAAAGTCGGTTTCTATGGCTCCCGGAGCCACTACGTTTACTCTGATTCGTCTTTCGCCTAACTCTTTAGCCTCATACTTAGTAAGGGTCTCTACAGCTCCTTTGAGAGAGCCGTAAGCAGAAGAGCCGGGTAAAGAAAAACGCGCAAGTCCGGAGGAAATATTCACAATCCCGCCGCCGTCTTCTAAATAGGCTAAAGCTTTTTGAGTTAAAAAGTAAACCCCCTTAAAGTGGATATTCACTAAAGAATCAAATTGTTCTTCTGTAGTTTCGGCAAAAGAAGCATGAAGTCCTATACCTGCATTATTTACAAGGAAGTCAATTTTATCCGCGTTAAAATGATCTTTTAATACGGAAGAAACCGTTTTAAAAAATGCGTCAAAGCTTTTTGTGTCTGCCGTATTAAGCTGTAAAGCTGCTGCTTTTTTTCCGGCTTGTTCAACTAACTTTACTACTTCAAGAGCTTCTTCTTTTTTACTGTTATAAGTTAATATCACGTCAATGTTCTTTTTTGCAAGGCTTAAAACCATGTTTTTACCAAGACCGCGGCTTCCGCCGGTTACTAAAGCAATTTTATTTTTCATCTCACTGTTCCTGTTTTAGTTAATAAAAATCTTATACAAAAGTAGAGATAATACTTTTAATTATTATGGTGACAGCTTCAGTTTAAACGGCAATATTTTTAGTCTGGCGTAACTGAGCGTTTAAAAATTGTTCTCTGTATTGTTTTGGCGTAAATCCAGAAAAATGTTTAAAAAATTTTGTAAAATTAGAAGGATCGTAAGTTAGCGTTATGGCAATCTGGCTTATTGTTTTAGAACTGTCCATCAGCATGTTTTTTGCATGCGCCATAATTTTTTCTTCAAAAAAATAACAGGGAGCTTTGCCTGTAGTAAGTTTAATTACGTTGCTCAAGTGGGTTGGGTGGATGTGCATAATTGCGGCAATGTCTCTAATTTCAAACATATCCAACGTTCGTTCCGCTATAATATCATTTAAATGAGCGTCTATGATATTTAGAAATTCTGCAGTAATCTCACTTTTACGGGCAAATATTTTTTTTGGTAAGCGCTGTATCATTATGTCGCTAAGTTGTTTGTTAATAATTTATAATTATAATAAAAACAAGTCAAGCCGGTAATTGGTTGCAATTAGTTTTTTTGGGCGCATTTAAGCGGCGGCGCTATCAAAATGTTCTGTTTATCTTCTGCTTTTTAAAACTATGCCTAACGCTAATAAAGACCAGATAAGCATTTGCGTCGTAACCCAGCTCCAGCCGCCATGCTGCCAGCAAAGCAGACCGACAAAAGTTCCAAGAGCTCCGCCTATAAAATACGAGGTCATATAAATGGTATTAATACGGCTGTGGGAGGTTTCGTCTAACGTGTAAATCATAGCGACGTTAGTAACCTGCATAGCCTGTATTCCAATGTCGAGCATCAATACGGCAATAATTAATACTGTAACGGAGTATGGCCATACTATCATAAGAAGCAGGCTTACAATGACCATGGCTACGGCTAAAAGCAGAGAACGGTTTGCATCCCCTTTGTCGGCAAGTTTGCCAAACAGAGGAGCCATTAGCGCGCCTGCAATTGCCACCAGACCAAAGAGCCCAATTATATCCGCATGGAAGTTGAAAGGGGCTCCGCTCAAATGAAATGTAAGGGTAGTCCAGAATGAACAAAATACTCCAAATAATAATCCGCCTGTAAGCGATGCAGAGCGTAAAACGGAAAATCGCTTTATTTGCAGTAGAGCCGATTGCAGCAGCTGAAAATAATGTCCTTTGAACTCGTTCTTTACGTTTGGCAGATAAATCTGAAGCAGTAATGCAATGGCCAAAATCAGGATTGCAGAAAAGCCGTAAACATAACGCCAGCCGAACCATTCGGCTACAAAGCCGCTCAACACTCTTGCCGCTAAAATACCGATCAAGATGCCGGAAAAAATAGCTCCCACTGTTTTCCCTCTGCTCTCTGGATCCAGGCTTGCGGCCATGGGTAAAATAACCTGTACTGATACCGAGAGAACGCCAATAAGCACGCTAAGAGCCCAGACTTCCGGGATGTTAACCGCTAACGTCATTAGCAAAAGGGTTACTACTAATAAAGAAAGGAGGGTAATGATAAGTTTTTTCTTGTTAAGCTTATCGCCAAGCGGCGTTATAAAAAAGAGTCCCAGACCATAACCAATTTGCGAAAGCATAGAGATTGTCCCCGCCTTGCTTTCGGTCACGTTAAAAGACGCTGCAATTTCCTTTAGAATGGGCTGGTTATAATAAATATTGGCTACAGAAGCTCCGGCCGCAACGGCCATAAGGATGATCTGAAATTTTGATAAGGCTTTGTTTTCGCTCATAAGAGTATAATAGTTCCGCTAATTGATAATAAAAATGTTATTATGATAACATTTAGCGCCAAAAATAGGTTCTATAATCCTATTTATCAAGACTAAGTAAGCGGGACTTTATTTATTTTCGGTTAATAGGAAAAAGCGGTGCGACTTGGGTAAAATAAAAAGCGGTTTTTACAATTAATTACTATTAAATACTGCGTTAAGAACGGCTTCTGGATAATTGACCGCTACGTTTAATAAAACTTTATCAGAACCTTCCGGTTTGCCGGCTTGCTCGTTTCCAATTGTAGGAGCTAAATTTGCCCAAACAATATCCCCTCTTAGTATTCCGGCCATTCAGACATATCTGCTTTTATGTTTTCGTCAGATAATGATTGTTCTGCAAGTTTATTAAGCTTTGCGCTTTCAGCCGCTAAACGTAATTTATCAAGCTTGGATATTTTTTCTTCAACTGCAATTTGGATAGCTTTGCTTCTGTTGGGGAAAACCATTTTCCCAACTAATTGGTCTATCCTGCTCAAGACTTTGTTGTCAATTGAAATCGCGATTTTTGTAGTTATAGCCATTATTATCTCCGGTATTACCTTTAGTAATACTACGAAAATATCTATTTGCCTCCTAAAAGCAAATTAATAATTATAGCTCTTTAAGTTCGCTTGGAAGGCAATATTGATGAATTTTTATTGCTTTGTTTTCGTAATTAAGTTTATTCAAATTTTATAGAAAACTCAGGAACATGAAGAAGAATTGTATTGAAAGCTTTTTATCCCCGGATTAGTCTTTCATGTAGCAATGTTTGCATATCTCGTCTACCGTCTAAAATGCAATGAATAAAAATTTCATTTCCTATTACTTTATAGATTACGCGGTAAGGTTTTGAAGATATCTCTAAAAAATCAGACATTCCAAGAAAAGACAGTTCTTTTGGAATATGGCCCCGGAAAGGAGAATCCTGTAGCGACAGACAATTCTCGTAAAGCTTCGAGTATAGTCTTTCCGCTTTCTCTGGGGAGTCGTTGACAAAAATGAAGCGGTAAATTGCAAATAAATCATCTTCTGCTGAAGAATTGATATTAACTTTGTATTTCGCTATGGTCATGTTTAAATTCACTTATACGTTTTTTTACATTCTCAAACGATTTATCCAAAGAGGCGTAATTACCATTTTTTATTTCATTGCCGCTTAGCGCAAGCATTTTTAGCAGCGCAATACTTTCCTGTGTCTTTTCGTAAACCTTAATGTCCTGAAGAATTACTTTCGCCTCGCCGTTGTGAGTAATTATCAGCGTTTCCTGATTAGCTGCAACGTCGCGAATTACTTCGGAAGCATGAGCTTTTAGAAAGCTGATAGGTTTAATTGCCTGGCTTAGTTTCATTTTGCACCTTATAAATATACGACCTAAATATAGTCTTTTTATAGGTTCACTGCAAAATAAATTTTATTTATATCGATAAGTTTGTATAGAGTGTTAATCTATACTGTAAGTCTTTATTTTTTTCTTGCAAGAGCGTAGTTAATAATTTTAGAAAGTATATCGTTGTAAGTGTAACCTGCCGCGGCGGCGGAGCGCATAAAACCGACTCCTTCTGTTAAATCTGGGTTGGGATTGACTTCCAGCACAAACAATTCGCCTTTGTCGGTAAGACGCATATCTATACGCGTATAGTCCCGCACTTCCATAACCTCAAAAGTTTTTCTTGCAATTTCTGCTATTTGCCGCTCAACTTCTGCCGGAAGGACAGCGGGACAAACAGGGATGGTTTTATGATATGTCTCGTTTGAAGCGTCCCACTTTGCCTGATAGCTTACAATTTTATGGTATTGCGGAGGCATAGCGCTGAAATCAATTTCGCTAACGGGGAGCACAATCGCTTCTTTATCGCCAAGTATAGCCACGTTTAATTCGCGTCCGTTAATATACTCTTCAACCAACGCAGGCTGGTCGTAGTATGAACAAACAAATTCAACTCTTTTTCTTAAAGCGTCTTCGTCGTAAACAATAGACTCGTCTTCAATGCCAACGCTGCCGTCTTCAAAAGCGGGCTTTACTATCATTGGGAATTTAATTCCTTCAGGAATATCAAAAGGAACTTCGGTAATGAGGAAATGATTAGGAACATTTACGCCTACGGAAGCCAATATTTTTTTTGCAAGAAATTTACTTTGGCAGTTTGCAAGTCCCAGCGGCGAAGCTCCGGTATAAGGGATATTAAGGAGCTCGAATAAACCGCAGATATTCATTTCCAATTTTGGATCTTCGTTAAAAATTTCGATAAAATTGAATATAACGTCGGGTTTTTCTTTTGATAGATTATCTAACAGAAGATAAATATCGTCCTTTATATTTAGGGAATAAGCGTCGTATCCCATATCAATAAGCCGTTGACGCTGGGCGTTAAATTCGTCAATCGGATTGATATTGTGAATGTCAAAATAAGGGATGAAATCTAACTTTTCAGGGTCGATATTATTTGAGAGATAAATATCCGGATTGGATTCATTATATAAAACTGCTACCTTTAATCGTTTATTTTCCATATAAAAAAATA
The DNA here is from genome assembly GCA_002307295.1 of Ignavibacteriales bacterium UBA1304. Lineage (GTDB taxonomy): Bacteria > Bacteroidota > Ignavibacteria > Ignavibacteriales > Ignavibacteriaceae > UBA1304. Next base: position 97,979 of record DBTY01000053.1, on the reverse strand, counting down.
ATTAAAAAAAACATATTTGCAAAATATACTTCGATTTAAACAAACAAATTTCTTAAATTTATAAAAATATTTTTACTATGAGTTTTTATCCACAACCATATAAATATCAATGCGGTCCATTCGCTCTTAAATACGCGCTTGTAATGCTTGGCAAGTTTGAGAATGAAAGAGAGATCGGTAAAAAAGCCGGCAGCACCTGGTGGTATGGCACCGATGAAATAGGTCTGGCTAAAGCGGCTAATTTTTTTGATTGTAAAATGAAATATTTCCGGCGCGAAAATAAAACTGAAGCGCTTGAAGCGTTAATTAACGAACTTAAAGAAGGACTGCCGTGCATCCTTAGCGTAGACAATTGGGAGCACTGGTTTACCGTAATTAATTTTCAAAAAGATAAGTTTATTGTAGTAGACAGCGGATTAGAAAAAGTTATCATTATTTATTCGCCTAATCAGCTAATAAAACGCTGGGTTTATACGGATCCGGAAAGCGGATTTTTAAGCTATGACGGTTACGCTTTAACGCCAAAATTTAAGGTTTTAACTAAAGCTAATTTCTCGCTTGAAAAAGCACGTTATGTTATGCGGGATAACAATAAACAGCTTGCTGAAAAATGGGACGCTTATTTTAACGACCTTATCAATATCTGCCGTCCGCGCAAGCCTCTTTCTAAACAGACCATATCCTTCCATGAGTTTCTTAGAAGGCACGAAAAACTTCTTGTTACGCAGGTTGCCGACTGGCATGGAATGCCGTCTTACAACGAACTTATAAAAATACTGAAGAATCTCTTGTTTGTAGCTGAAGTTTACGATCTGGTAATTTATGATGAAGACCAAAAGAAGGCGCTTATAGACCTGACTTCTGTGCTTATGATGTATTCATGCGGCAAGTACGGAATGGATCCAATTTATTAGTATTATTGTTCTGGCTTTTTTGTCCGGCAGAAATTATTTTCAATAATTATTTTTCAGGAGAAATAACTATGCATAATCCATTAATACGCAGCGGTAAAATTCTTAGAAGAGAATCTACGGCTCTTCTTATAGTCGATATTCAGGAAAAAATTCTTGCCGCTATGAAGAATCCCGATTCGGTTATTGAAAATACTCTTAAACTTATAAAGGGTTTTAAAATATTAAACGTTCCTATATTTTATACTGAACAATATCCAAAGGGGCTTGGTCCCACAGCCGTTAAGTTAAGCCAAGAGCTGCAAGGATTAAGAAGCATTCCTAAAATGAGTTTTAGTTGTTTTGGAGCGGACAATTTGTTTGAAAGGCTTATTGATAATAAAATAGCGCAGGTCGTAGTTGTGGGCATTGAAGCTCACGTGTGCGTGCAGCAGACAGTTCTTGATTTGCTTGCAAGTAAATTTCAGGTAGACGTTCCGGCTGATGCGGTTTCTTCCCGAAATACGCTTGACTATGAAACGGCCTTAAGAAGGATGCAGCGTCACAATGCGGAAATTACTACTACAGAATCGGTATTGTTTGAACTGCTGAATATTTGCGGCACAGAAGAATTTAAAGAAATTTCTAATATTATTAAATAAGGAACAGCTGATGAAAAAAGCTTTGTATGTAATTATTCTTGGTTTGCCGATTATATTTTGGGCTTGTAACTCGGAAACTAAAACTGAAGCTCCTAAACCAAGACCCCTGCCGACTATGAGCGAGCATACGGAAATTTCCGCCGCTCCAGCTGATAATATTAGAGAATCAACAATAAAAATACCAACCGCAGTTTGTAAAACATGTGAAGCCGCTATTACAAAGGCCGTAAATAATGTCGATGGCGTAACAGACGTTAAGGTTAGCGCTAAAGGACATACCGCTAAAGTTAAATTTGACGCAGGGAAAACGACTCTGCTTAAAATTCAAACGGCAATTTCTAAAGCCGGTTATGACGCGGATAATATTAAGCGCGATTCAAAGGCTTATGATAAACTGCCGTCGTGCTGTAAAGCCGGATAAAAGGGACGCGTTGCGTCTTAAAAATCTAACAGATTATCTCCGCCAAGTTTTTGAAGCTGCGGAATTGAGCTGCCTGCAATGCCCTGGATTGAACCGATAAAATGATTTGTATTCATTAGTATGCGTTCCAATTGTTTTTCGCGTTCCTTCCAGATTCTTTCCATTGCGCGTTTCTCTTTTATGTAACCGTCCTGTAAGCTTTCAAATCCTTCGGCTATAGCCGCTATCTGCATTTTGAATTCATTGCCGGTCAAGTAATCGTAAAGCATCTGCATTTTATCCCCTTTATTTGATTGGGATGCATACACTTCCTGAATCTTGATAAGGCTTTCACGAACGACAATAACCAGACCTTTGAAGTCATTAAAGGAGCAAATCCAGACTCCGTCTCGGTATCCAATTTTTTCAATGCCTTCAGGCATGGCTTCGGTTACAATAATACTTATTTCAGCTTTTGCGGAAAGAGCGTCGTTTTTAAGTTTAGATATCCACTCTTCGCTGAAATTTTTTGTTCTTTTACTTTCATATAGAATTGTTCCGCATTCAATCATTTTCCTGTTCCTGACTGTCTGTACGACATCGGCGCCTTTCATTCCCTTTGCAACTTCTGAAATGGTATCGGTTGGGAATAACTCGCGTAAAGTTTCTTCAATAACAAGCTCCTGCACTTCTCCCTGAAGCTGCATAGAGCCTTGCTCCGCCTTGCGTTTCATTTCGTCCATTTGTTCTTTCATGGAGTTGATTACTTCTTCTTTTTCACGGAGTTTTAATTCAATTCGTTCGGCTTCTTTTTTCCGGATAAGCGAAGATTCTTCTTTAAGTCTTTCAGTAAGCTTTTGCTCAAACTCGGCTTCAATTGCATCCTTTTGCTCGTCGAGTTTACGTTTGAGTTGTTCGTTTTCAATTTTAGTCCGGTTAAGCTGCTGAAGATTTTTTTTATTCGTTTCATTTTCGTCAGAGAGTAGTTTTATCTGGTCGGAATAATTCTGTTCGAGTTTTTCCTTAATCTCTTTTTCTTTTTTTACGGATTCCTGTTGAAGTTTGTATGCGACTTGTTTATCAATGTCGTCTTCTTTTTGTTTTAACTGTTTTTCAATCAGAACAATGTTCTGCTCTTTTTTACGAAACGAAGTTTCAATTTCCGATATTCTGGAGTTAAGTTCGTTTTTATATTTAATTTCTATTTGCTGCGCAAGCACGTCTTCCACATTAAAAGTATTGCCGCACTTAGGACAGTTGATCTGCGTGTTCTTTTCCATTTTTCAGTTTCCGGTTATTGTTTCCATTATCATTTTTAAATTTAACCCAAATAACCGAATAGTAAAAATATAATTTGGTTTGCTTTGCCGGGCGGTTATTTCTTTTCAAAATGCTGATAGTCTTTTGTGGTTCGCCATTGACCGCCCCACTCCCAGCCAAATCGTTTAAATATTTTTACAATTACAGACTTTGGAGCAATTGCGCCATTGGCAGTCGTATCATATACGGCTCCCTCCGGAGAAACTTTGCCATTTTTAAACTGCGGGTTTTCAAGCGGATTTATATCAATGGCTGCGCCAAGGGAATGAGACGAAATGCGCGTAGAGCCTTTTACTAAACGGTAATTAAATGCGGATGAATTATCCGCTTCCATAGAAGCCTCGTCCTGCCAGTCAAATTTTACAATTGGAATAACGCTTTTAACAGGAAAACGATTTTCTTTTATTTCCTTAAAAATAGAAATAGCGTCCGATTTATTTTTTTTGTTTATCAATAATTGTCCGGCATGAAGCTTCCCATCAAATGAGTAATACTCTACGTCAATAAGAGCAAGACTATTTATTGTCTCATCTGGAATATCGATGCCAGAAATCGCTTCTTCAAAAGAAATTTTACTATCAGTAATTATTTCCACTGTTTTTTTTGGCGCTGTTTTATTTACATGAACAACGGAGGGTTTTTGTTCTAGCAGCTTTGGACGAAATAAAAATTGATATGCCAGTAAAGCCATAATAGAAATTATAAGCGCTGAGAAAATAATTTTTCTATATGAAGAGTTTGAACTCATTTGCACGAATTAAAAATTAATAGAAGCAAAAAATAATTAATGAACAAATAAAATAGCAATTCCTGCAACTGCAAGAAAGGCTCCAGTTACTCCCTGCCATGTTAATTTTTCTTTTTCTACTAATACTGCAATTGGCAGCATGATAATTGGAGGAGTGGACATTAGCGTTGCCGCTATGCCAACTTTGGCATATGTAATTGCAACCAAACTACATGTAATTCCGAGATAAGGCCCCAGTATTGTGCCGCTTAGCGTCATAACAAAGGCTCTGTTATCATTGCGGAAGAGTTTGAATGGATTCTTATATTTGCCGGACAAAACGGCTATTGGCAGTATTACTATGACGGAAGAAATTATTCTTACAAACGTTGCAGAAAAACTATTTACATGCCCGCAATTAAAAGCGAACTTGGCAAAAATCAATCCGGCCGCCTGCCCCAAAGCCGCCATAAAACCCAGGAATATTCCCATCTTGTCAATTTTATATTTGGACGTGGGAATTTCTTTTTTCTCTAAGACTACTAAAGCGATTCCGGCAATTGTGACAAACATGCCAATTACGCCTAACAGCGAAACAACTTCGCCAAGAAAAAAATAAGCCATAATAGCCGTTAATGCAGGCGCAAGTGACATTAGCAGCATGCCGTTCCGCGCGCCTATGAATTGATATGCCCGGAAAAGGAATGAATCGCCAATTACTAAACCAATTATACCGCTTATGGAAAGATAAAATATCTGAGCTCCGGATAAAGAAAGGCTTGCGCCTGTAACTAATATAGTAGCATATAAAAAAACGGCCGCAAAAACTAAACGGTTAATATTGAGCTGGAGCGAACCTATTCTGCCAGCCGCGCCAGAAAAAGCAATCGAAGTTCCAGACCATAACAGAGCTGTCATTAAAGCGCTGATTTCACCAAGAAAAGGCATGCATTCCTTTTGTTTTAGTTAAATAAGGATGAGCTAAATATAAGCTGGAGCATAGATGATAGCTGGAAAATAACTACAGCCAAATTACAAAATAATATTTTTTAGGTTAATAAGCTTATGGGAAAATAAAAAAAGAAAACCATCCTAAGTAATCAGGATGGTTTTTAATTTAACTTGCGGGCTTAACGCTAACGCTAATAATCTTTAACTGGACTACGAACCAAGCGAATAATCAAATGATTGCAATTTGCTTTTTAACAAAACGCCTTGACAAATTATCTCTTGAAAATCTAACAAAGCTGCGTCTGCCGAATTCCAGTTTAGTTTTATATCGTGGGTTTTTGAGACTAACTCAATCCATTTCTCTTTTGAAAAGAACCAGCATGGATATGAACCTTTATAAACCGATTTTGCGACTTTTTGTATTGTTAGCCTGTCTTTATTGATCGGAGCCATAGGGCAGCGGTCAATTATCATGTAATCATGTTTAAACATGGAAAGCTTTGCAAAAAAATCAACGGGGCTGTCTGTGTACTGCAAGGAACTGCTTGCTAAAATAATTTCAAATTTTTGGTCGGTAGGAATTTGATCCAGAGAAGATACAAAAGAAAGTCCGTCTTCGTCCAAATTTTCTTTTGCGGCTTTTACAATTTCTTCTGTTTCGCATACGACCCAGTTTAGGCGCACAAATGAATCTAAGTGGCGTTTAAGAAAAAAGTAATATCCTCCCATTGCGCCCCCGAAATCCAAAACATTTATTGTCTCGTTATTAGGAATTTTTATGTCTTTAAGACTTAACAACACAACAGATAGCAAGTTCATTTGGTTTTGAACTGCCTGATTGTTATTACATCCCATTCTATATTGCAAAGTAGATTCAAGCGTTTTTTCTACAATGATACAAGTTTCGTAACCGTCACATTTGTTCAGGGCTTCAGAATAGCTTGCATAATCTCCCCGGAAGCCATTCTTGAAATGCTTAACAAGATTAAAAATAAGAGGAGGAGTCAATTGGCTTTTTAATTTCGCATACATAGTTCACCCATAAAATTTAATTAAATACAATTTTCTGTCCGCTAAAAAATATCTAACTACGCTACATCAAAGTGCGGTTGACGCTTTTTGTTATGACGTGGTTTTCATAATAGAACGAATGTCTAATTCATTATCGGAATTATTTTTTTATGGTTTAGTTTTAATTGCGGTATAGCGCTGCGAATAGAGTTCTCTTTGGGTTGAGAGTATAATTCTATAACAATAAAGTTGTAACTTAAGGATAAATGTCAACAAATAATTTGGCAGGGAAAAATCTATTCGTCTGTATATTTGCGGTTGCGCTTTTTTTCGCCAATCTTTTTCTTTGACTCAATTCGTTTAAGGTTTGAACCGGCAGTGGGCCTTGTTTTTATCCTGTGTTTTGTTTTGCGGGAAGCTTTATCTAATAAATCAATAAAACGGGCAATCGAATCCTGGCGGTTTTTCTCCTGAGTTCTATAACGCTTCGCCTCAATAATGAGGACTCCTTCTTTATTTATTTTTCTGCCTGCAAGCGTTTTTAATTTTTCTTTAATTATGCCTGTTAAAGCGGCGGAAGCGCCTATATCAAACCGCAGTTGAACTGCAGTGGATACTTTATTTACGTTTTGTCCGCCGGGACCTGAAGATCGGATAAAATCGAACTTTACTTCGCTTTCCTGAATTTCTATGTTTTTATTTATTCGTATCATATAGTTTTTATTTTGCTGTGGCAAACTAACACAAATATTTTATTGAATCAAATATGGATATTATATGTATGTCAATTATTAAATTATTATTTCAGGCAAATTAATTGAAAATAAAGACAAATGTCTTTAACTTAACTATCAAATATAATTTCAAATGGCGATCAGGAAGTTATATTAAAAAGCGGAGTTTAAAATCATCTAAAAGGGGTCTCTCCTTTTGGCAATATTAATTAGCGGAGATTATTATGTCCCAAAAGATACTTTTTGCGCTTATGCTATTTTGCGCGGTAACGTTAACTGCGCAGCAAATAAACAATCCTCAACAGACTTTAAATAAAACTGATAAAAGTTTTTTCATCGAAAATAAAGGACAATGGGCTCCAGAAGTAAAATATCTTGCCCGTATAGGCGGTATGAACGCATGGATAACTAACTCCGGCGTTGTGTACGATTATTACCAGATAAAAAGAAACTTCGATAAAACTAAAACAGAAAAAATGAATCCCCGTGAAAAGCAGGAGTATGAAAATAAAAATACTTCTGTACAGGGACACGTAGTAAAAATGCAATTGGTTAACGCCGAGAATGATGTTACATCAAGTGGCAACGATAAGCGGGAAGGATATTATAATTATTTCATCGGCAACGATAAAAGCAAATGGGCGAACTTCGTCCATTTGTACGATAACGTTGAGCTGAAAGGCGTTTATAAAAATATAGATGTAAAATACTATTATGATAGCGGCAAGCTGCGTTACGATTACAAAGCCAAACCGGGAGCAGATTTAGCGCAAATAAAATTTAAGTTTGAAGGACAGGACGAATTAAGCGTAAACACAAACGGCGAGTTAGTAATAAAAACCAGCATAGGCGAAGTAACCAACGGAAAGCTTTACGCTTACCAAATGGATGATGGAACCAAGAAAGAAGTAGCCTGCCAATTTGAACAAAGATCAGACGGAACGGTTGGCTTAAAAGCCGAAGGTTACGACACGCAAAAAGAGTTAATAATTGATCCGTTAGTATATTCTACTTTTATTGGAGGGGGCGACTATGATCAAGGGAATTCGATAGCTATAGATGCAAGCGGTAAGGCTTATATAACTGGTTATACTAGCTCTGCCGATTATCCTACTACTCCAGGAGCTTATCAGACTTCTTTTGGCGGTCCAGGATATAATGAAGTAGTATTTATAGCTAAGCTAAACCCAACTGGCAGCGCTTTGGTTTATTCTACTTTTATTGGGGGGAACGGAAGCGATAATGATTATGGTACTTCGATAGCCATAGACGCAAACGGTAACGCTTATATAACAGGCAAAACCAATTCTTCTGATTACCCAACAACGCCCGGCGCTTTTCAGATTACTTTTGGCGGTTATTATCATGCTGATGGCGATGCATTTGTAACAAAGATAAATTCATCGGGCAGCGCTTTGGTTTATTCTACTTTTATTGGGGGAAGTGGAGGAGAGATTGGAACTTCAATAGCAGTAGACGCGAATGGGAGCGCTTACATAACAGGATTTACTACGTCTTTGAATTATCCAACAACGACTGGGGCTTATCAAACAACTGGAGGGGGCGCTTTTATAACAAAGCTAAACTCAGAGGGCAGCGCTTTAGTATATTCTACTCTTATTAAAGATGGATGCGGTGAATCAATTGCTATTGATAAGAGCGGCAATGCTTATATAACAGGAGTTGGGTATTCAGATTATCCAACTACTCCAGGAGCTTTTCAAACTGTTTGTATAGATAGTAGTCGCAACGTTAAGCAGGATGCTTTTATAACAAAATTAAATCCTAACGGCAGCGCATTGGTTTATTCTACTTTTATTGGGGGAAGTAAACTAGATTATGGTTGTTCGATCGCTATAGACGCAAAAGGATGCGCTTACATAACAGGATGGACTGGTTCTTCCAATTATCCAACAACTCCAGGGGCTTTTCAAACTAGTATGCATGGCTATGAAGATGTTTTCGTAACAAAGTTAAACCCAACTGGCAGCGCTTTGGTTTATTCTACTTTTATTGGCGGTAGTAGTAGCAGTAATGAGTATAGCTATTCGATTGCCATAGATACAAATGGAAACGCCTATATAACGGGATGTACTGGTTCTGGCGATTTTCCAACTACGCCTGGAGCGTATCAAACCAATTTTGGCTTTTTTGGCTATATTTATGCTTTTATAACAAAACTAAACTCAACTGGCAGCGCTTTATTATATTCTACGTCTATTGGAAAAACTTTAGAAAATTATGGCTCTGCTATAGCAATAGATGGAAACGGAAATGCTTACATAGTTGGAAGGACTAACTCCCCTACTTTCCCAACAACAGCCGGAGCTTATAAAACCGATATAGGGCTGATTGAGAATGCATTTGTAACAAAGCTATACATACAGCCAATAGCATTAAATATAACCTCCCCAATGGGTGGAGAAGTTTGGCAGGCTAATACAATTCATAATATTCGGTGGGCAGAGAATTCCATCCCAAGCGCCATAGATATAGAGTTTTCTTCAGATGGCGGAACTAATTGGGTAAATCTTACTTCGCTTGCGCCAAATAGAATGTATTACTCTTTTACAATTCCTGCCTTAAACAGTCCAAATTGTAAAATAAGAATTTCTATTCCCGGCCTGTCAGAGAGTCCCGTATTTCTATCGAATAACTTTACAATTACAACTTCGCATGTTCCAAACGTAACTTTAACATCGCCCAATGGAGGTCAAGGTTTCAGAATCGGAAGCGTCCAAAACATTACATGGACTGCATCAAGCGATGTTGCAAACCTTAATATCCTTTTCTCTACGAATTCAGGCGTAACATGGAATAATGTAGCCGCTAATATCCCGGCGATAAATGGGAGTTATAAGTGGGTAGTTCCTGCAATACCTTCTAATAATTGTTATATAAAAATTGTTAGCTCTTCCGATAGCGCAATATTTGCTTATAGCGATTCAAGCTTTTCTATAGAAAGCATACAACTTCTTTTTCCCAAAGGAGGAGAATTTTTAGAATGTACTGCACAAAAATATGTTAAATGGAATTCGATAGGCGTTGAAGCCGTAAAAATTCTTTACTCGACAGATAACGGAAGCAGTTGGAATTATATAGAGCAATCATATTCTGCTTCACGCGGCTTTTGTGACTGGATATATTTCCCACCATCTCAGACAAAATGCCTTGTTAGAATTTGCGACTGCAACGATAGCTTAGTTGTAGCGCAAACCGATTCCGCAATTACGTTTTGGGACTGGATATTTTATGCGCCGACTCCGGTATTTGGACAAAACGCTATAAGTTTTACCGGAATGAATATTAGTATGGACCTCTTAATTACATATTTAAACTCATATGATTCAAGATTAGTTGGGAGATATTTTGAATATCAAGCCCCTTTAGCAGGAAAGACGCCTGATTCCACAAGTGTAAGTAATTATTATTGGTCGATTGACGCTTATAGAATTACTTTAACTAATGGCGATATTAAAATCCCCTTGTCTGCTATACCTGGAGTTGTAAATCCCAACTCTTTGGTCTGGCTAATGCGAGAAAATTCAGGAGATCCTTGGCAAAATATTGGCGGCAAAATAGTCGATAGCGTTTTAGTAAATACCGTCCCTTTTTCTTCTTTAGGCGAATTTGCAATTGGAACAAAAAGCAATGTTACTAACGTGGGCAAAGCGAAAAATAATATCCCAGTTAATTATTCGCTTTCGCAAAATTATCCAAACCCGTTTAATCCAACTACAGTGATTAGATATGGATTGCCGGAAATGAGTAATGTAAAAGTGAGAATTTATAATTTACTTGGGCAATTGGTCGAGTCGTTAGTAAACGGGACTCAAACAGCGGGTTACCACGAAGTAACATGGAACGCGTCAAACAAAGCGTCTGGAATTTATCTGTACACAATAGAGGCTGTTTCTCAGGACGGAAAGGGAAACTACCGTTCTGCTAAGAAACTAATTTTGTTGAAGTAAAAAGGAAGTTAGCGTAGACGCATCAATTCTTTCCGCAGGAAAACAGATTTAACGGTCAGGCAATTTAAAATTAATTGCCTGACTGCCGGTAAAATGAAGTTGGCATAAATCGATTGTTTTTTATCTCAATTCTATCGAATTTGATGAACTTAATAGTCTTATTGGATATTTCTGTAAAATTGGCAAAAAAGAGGGGCAAAAATTTTCCTGCAAAACGCGCTTTTAAATATGCCTAAACTTAACTAACTTTGCAGTAACTATTTTTTTAACTTTGATAAATAATAGTACTCAATTACGGTAAAAAAATAAAATATAAAAAAGGAGACGAACAAATGACGACAATAGTCGAAGTGATTGCAAGAGAGATTTTGGATTCAAGAGGAAATCCAACTTTGGAAGCTGAAGTAATGTTGGAATGCGGAGTTATCGGTCGCGCAGCAGTTCCTAGCGGCGCGTCAACAGGCGAACACGAAGCAGTTGAACTAAGAGACGGCGATAAAAGCAGATATCTTGGCAAAGGCGTTTTGAAAGCAGTTGAAAACGTTAACGAAAAAATTGCTGAAGAAATTATCGATCTTGACGCTTTAGATCAGGCTTACATTGATAAAGTAATGATCGATTTAGACGGCACTCCAAATAAATCAGTACTTGGCGCAAACGCAATTCTTGGCGTTTCGTTAGCAGTAGCTAAAGCCGCTGCAGAAGCTCTTGAAATTCCATTGTACAGATACCTTGGCGGAGTAAACGCTAAAGTTATTCCTGTCCCAATGATGAACATCATTAACGGCGGAAGACATGCCGATAATAATGTTGATTTCCAGGAATTTATGATTATGCCTGCAGGCGCTCCTAATTTTGCAGAAGCTCTTAGAATGGGCGCAGAAACATTCCATAACTTAAAAGACGTATTGAAAAAAAGAGGATATAACACTGCAGTTGGCGACGAAGGCGGTTTTGCTCCAAACTTAAAATCAAACGAAGAAGCTATTGAAGTTATTCTTGAAGCTATTACAAAAGCAGGTTACAAACCTGGCGTAGATATTTCTATTGCATTAGATCCTGCAAGCAGCGAAATGTTTATCAAAGAAAAGAACGTATACCAGTTCTTCAAATCAGATAAAGCAGAATTATCTTCAGATAAAATGGTTGAATATTGGGCTAACTGGGCTAAACAATATCCTATAGTTTCAATTGAAGACGGTTTGGCTGAAGACGATTGGGATGGCTGGAAGAACTTAACAGACGTCTTAGGCGACAAAATTCAGTTAGTCGGCGACGATTTGTTTGTTACAAACACAGAAAGATTAGCAACAGGAATTGAAAAAGGCGTTGCAAACTCTATCCTTATTAAAGTAAACCAAATTGGTTCATTAACCGAAACTCTCGACGCTATCGAAATGGCTAAGAAAGCAGGTTATACAGCTGTTATCAGCCACCGTTCTGGCGAAACAGAAGATACTACTATTGCTGATATTGCAGTAGCTACAAATGCAGGACAGATTAAAACTGGTTCTACAAGCAGAACAGACAGAATTGCAAAATACAATCAGTTATTAAGAATTGAAGACGAATTAGATCCGTCAGCTCAGTTCTTAGGCTACTCTGCAATTAACTGTAAACACTAATTTCTTTTTAGTTTAGCGGCACGGCGCCTATAAAGCCCTGCCGCTATTTTTTTATGTGTGTCCATAGTGAATATTTATTAATATATCGGAATTAATATGCTAAAAAACGCTATTCAGACCTGCAATGAAATCATAAAAAAAAATAATATTGAAGTAATCGATTTAAAGTGCATCGATTTATCTGGCCGGCTTCACCACATATCCCTCCCTGTTTATCCCGGAATTCTAAATAAGCTGTTGGACGAAGGAGTCGGTTTTGACGGCTCGAGCTACGGCTTTAGAAAAGTTGAAAACAGCGATATGATTCTTACTCCGGATTTAACTACGGCAGTAATAGACCCATTTAGAGACGCCCCAACGCTAAGCTTTTATTCCAATATAGTCCTTACCGACGATAAGCGGAGTCCTTTTTTACAGGATGGACGATATTTGGTTAAGCAGGCGGAATCGTTATTAAAAAAAATAACTGGCGCTGATAAATCGTGGTGGGGACCAGAGTTTGAATTTTATATTTTTTCTAATGTGGAGTATGATACCAGAACGTCGGCTTCGTATTATAAAATAGAACATGAAGAAGAGTTTTATAAAAAAGCGTATCATGCCGCTAATCCGTTTGACGTCTATGACGATTTTAGAGACGAAGCGTGTAAGATACTAAAGCAATTTGGCATTAAGGTTAAATATCATCATCACGAAACTGGCGAAAGAGGACAGCAGGAAATTGAGACTTTCTTTACAGATGTTTTGAATACGGGGGATAATGTTGTAACTGCAAAATATGTCTTGTTTAATTATGCCCGGATGCGGAACCTTTATGTTACTTTTATGCCAAAACCTATGTATCAGCAGGCTGGCAACGGAATGCATCTGCATCTGTTCCTTACTAAAAACGGCAAAAACGCTTTTTATAAAAAAGGCGAATATGGCAACATAAACGAACTTGGCAGGTTTTTTATTGGGGGACTGCTAAAACACGCTCCTGCGCTTGCGGCCTTTACAAATCCCAGCACAAACTCATATAAAAGATTAGTCCCCGGTTTTGAAGCTCCCGTTACATTAACTTACGGGCAGGGGAACAGGTCTTCTGCAATCCGGATACCAAAGTACGTTACAAATCCTGAAGAAGCGCGTTTTGAATACCGTCCGCCTGACGCTACCGCGAACCCATATTTATGTATTTCGGCAATGTTATTAGCAGGATTGGATGGAGTAGCTAATAAAATAGACCCAATAAAAGAGGGCTACGGTCCGGCAGATAAAAATCTTTTTGACGGAAGTTACGAAGGTAAAATTGAGTATTTGCCCCGCAGCTTAGCCGAGGCTCTTGACGCTTTAGCCGCTGATAACGATTTTCTGCGGCGCGGTAATGTTTTCACCGACGAGCTATTGCAACAGTGGGTAAGCATAAAAGAAGAAGAAATAAAAGCTATAAGCGCAATGCCTCATCCATTTGAATATAAAATGTACTTTAACTTGTAGGAGGCGCGGTAACGCATTATAATAAAATAAGTTACTGGTAAATTAAAAATTTACTATTATTATATAAGCTTTATTTGGGGGGAACTATTAAGTCTGGAACTGCGTAGCGAGAGAGCGTAAAAAAAAGCATTGAATATTATAATAAAGCGCCGCTGTTTAAAAACAAAACGGCGCTTTATCTTTAATTCTTATTTAGCTTTGCCTGTATATTTTAGTTCGGCAAATACCGGTAAATGATCTGAAGGGTAATGGCAGTTTTTAGAGTCGCTCAGTATTCCATATTTAAGAGTCTTCAAGCCTGTTTTGCTTGTGAAAATATAATCAATTCTACTTGTTACAGGTTTATCAAACTCAAAGTTATTAAAAGTACCTTGGTTGCCAAAAGAATTTGAAGTGGCAAATTTGGTTTCAATCATAACGCCAGACAAAAACTTAATTGGCGCGCTTTCCGGTTCAAGATTAAAATCGCCGGTTAAAATTACAGGATAATGTTCTTTGTTTAACGTATTTATTTTGTTGTAAATCAATTTCGCGCTGTTCATCCTTGCGGCGTCGCCCTGGTAGTCAAAATGAGTATTGAATACCCAGATGTGTTGTTTTGTAAGTTCGTCTTTAAATAGGCCGTAAGTGCAGATTCTGTTCAGCGCCGCGTCCCAGCCTTTTGATATTACGTCTGGAGTTTCCGATAACCAAAACGTAGCTTGTTTGATTAATTTAAAACGTTTAGCGTTGTAAAAAATACAGCTGTGTTCGCCGGTTCCATTAGCGTCGCGGCCAATTCCAATATGTTTATAATTTGGCAAAGCGCTGTCAAGGAACGTTAACTGATTGGCAAGTCCCTCCTGTATGCCAAATATGTCCGGTTCGTGAAATCTAATAAGTTCGGCCATTGTTCCTTTTCTGAATTGCCACTTGTTTTCTCCGTCGTCCGGGTTATCATATCTGATATTGTAGGTCATTATTTTTAAAGTCTGACTATATTGCAGCGTTGCGCAGCTAATCAGTAAAAAAAGCGTTAGAATAATTTTTTTCATTTTATTTTAATTTATTGTTTATGAAAAATGTTGAGAGAGTAAAAAGAACCTGTGTTATTAAACATATAATCAAAATAGAAATAAATACATTTTAATAAAAGTTCAAAATACCTGCATATTGTAGTTCTTAAGCTGGGAAAGGAATTCTAAAGTATTTGATTTTGCAGACACAATGGCAACAAAAATGAATGGGAAAATTCTTTGTTTATCTCTAATGGATATAAGAAAAAATTTTATTTCTCAAAAAAATGTTATTAAACTAACCTGACTTTTAAGGCGGTTTGATTATGGATACAAAAGCAAAGCGGAAGAACTTGGGGATAAAGAAGCCTCTGATATGATTCGGAGATATTGCAATAATTGACGCGATGAAGTAATTTTAGATGATATCATTTATAATAATTTCAGGGTCTAAAAACGATGAATGCAATAATCTACATTTTAAGTTTTTTTCTAATGTTTTTGTGTAATACTAAACAAGAGGCAAAAAGCGGCGCCGCTTTATCGGAGCCAGTTATTAATGCGCAGTTAAGCAGCTATATTAAAACTGATTTTATCGCCGATACGCTTTATGCTTCGGAAGATAAAGATTATTTTGTAATAGGAAACGCTAAAACAAAAAAGATAAGCTCTATCTCAATTAAGTATAAACCGAATGTTTTATTTACTGATTTTCAGGTAAAGCCGGTTTCTCCAAAACCGAAAATAAAAATTGACTGGTCAAGTTATAAGGACGCCAAGCATTTTAAAACCCGAATAAGCGAAGCGTGCAGTAAAGAAAATATTAATTTTGCCGGGCATTATTGTTTTGTTTCATGGGGCTGCGGAAGCGAATGTTTTGTTAGCGTGATAGTTGACGCGTTGACCGGGAAAATTTACGATGGCGTTGGAGCTACATCCGGTTTTGACTTTAAACCCGATAGCAGAATGCTTGTAGTAAATCCGCCTGACACTACAGGTTTTTATTCGGATTGTTCTTATTGTAAACCGATAATTTATATTTGGGATGAAAAGAGCAAAGGATTTATTGAACGGTAAAATAAGGTTTCCGCGGGCGCGGCGTTCTCCACGTCCGCAACATTTGAAATAAAGCAGATTGACAATAGGGATCATTTTCTTTAAGTTGGTTCTATCATTTTATTAGTGGGAGGATAAACTTATGACTACAATTAATAAACTATTATTAATAGGAATAGTTTTGTTAAGTGGCTGCTCAAAAGAAAACTCTACTGAACCGGCGAATAGTTTAGCCGGGAATTATAACAGCTCTTCTTTCATTTTACCCGATGCTGCTGACCGAAGCGTAGACGTTCAGGCGTCTGGAGGTTCCGTTAATATAACGTTTACGAATAAGAACGAATATACTGCAAAAGTTATCATACCACAAAGCGTATCAACTATAATGGGATCCGGAATAACAAAAACATATACTGGCTCTTATGTTATTTCAAATGATACGGTAAAATTGTCTCAGTCTGGTTTTATTATTAATTCAATGAAGTGGCATGAAAGCGGCAAATCGGTTGAAGCTCTTTCTCCTGCAAGGGGAGGGCTTTCGTTTGTTTTGCAGAAGCAATAGTAATAAAACTAAGAAGAGTTCGGGCGTTAATGCTTATTTTTTTGACGCAGAAAGATAATAATTGACAATAAAAGCTTAATGCTTTAAGTTCAAAGTATAAACCCTTTGCTGTTGCCGAGGTTCAAGTATATTGTTTGAAAAGTAAATAGATATATTTAATTTTAAACTAATTAGCTTGAATATTACAGTAAAATTATTCCCATAGGGGATTTAGAGTTGAGATGGATATAATCTTAGTATCATTTTTCTAATACAATGTAATCTTTTCGTGTATTCGATGTAAATAATTGGTGTAAACTAATTTCTAAAAGTAATTTACGAATCTATTATGATACTTAATGGCTCAGCTCCATATCTTAACATGAATGAACCATTGCCAAATTCAAAAGTTTGGCGATATATGGATTTTCCTAAGTTCCTGAATATAATTACTTATGCAAAACTTTATTTTTGTCGGTTAGACAAATTACAAGATCAATATGAAGGTACTTTATCAACTAATTTAGTAAATGAAATAAAAAGCCAATATGACAATTTCAGCCCTTTATTGGGTAAAGAGAATACAGATCAAATGGCTAGAAAAGAAATAAATACTATTAATAACTATAGGGGATATACTCTTGTTAATAGTTGGACGCAAAATGTTGAAGAATCTTTTGCTCTTTGGAAAATATATCTTGGATACCAGCCTTTTGGTATTGCAATACAGACAAAATACAAAAAATTAAAAACCAGCTTTCCTGGCGATGAAAGAATGCTTTTCCAAAAAATTACTTATACTGATTGCATTAAGGAACTGCACCAACGAAATGTACCATTTACAAAGAAAAAGTTTTATAAATTTGAAAAGGAAGTAAGGATAGCAATTATAAGTCAGTATGAGGAATTTAATGGAAAAGCTAAATACGAAAATGGGAAATATGTTGATGTGGATATAGATAATTTAATAGAGAATATCTATATTTCTCCCTTTGCTCCAGATTGGTTTTGTGAGTTAGTGAGGTATGTAATTGAAGAAAAGTACCATTTCCATTTCCCAATTATCAAGTCTCTTATTAAAGAAAGAAACTAGGGTGAAATCCAATAATATCACTTGTTTGATAAAGTAGTATCTATTGCAGAATTACCGTAATAATGAATCGTCCGAAAAAAAATCCAATTGACAATAAAAGCTTAATGCTTTAAGTTGAAAGCATAAATATAAACCTCTCACAATTTCAATAATCCGTGGGGGATGAACGAAATAGCCCGGAGATAATATGAAATATTTTTGTATCGTTATTGCTTTCAGTTTTTTATTAATTGCCGGGTGTGAAAAAACGCCGGACGCCGTTCCAGACCTCTCTGTAAAACAAATCTCAAACGACCTGAATTATAAAATGAATTTTGCCGGCGTTAACAAAGTGTTAATGGAGAAGTATAAGCTTAAGGACGTTAAGCAGGTAGAAAGAACTAGCGACACTACGGAAAAAGATTTTGTATACTCAGGCGGCAAGCTAAACGGAAATAAAATTTATGAATGGCATCTGATGTTTATTAACGACAGGCTTTGTTTCCTTTGGCTCATGATAGTCGACCGCATAGCGCCGCTTGAAAGCGCTTATAAAGATCTGACTACTGGGAACAATCAGGTATTTGGCAAAGCTGTAAAGGATGATCCATTCAGTAAGAAATGGCGCATTAAGGAAGGGGATGTTACAAAACAGGAAATAACAATGTCCTTAGAGCAGAAAAACAAAAGTACTATTATGCTTGCTATTTCATTTTGGGAATACAACGAAAAAGCGCTTCGGTAGCCGTTAGCAATTTTTATAAAACTTATTGCTTTAGAACGGCGCGCTATAGAAAATAAAAATCAATCATCCTGATTAGCCGGGATGATTGATTTTAAGTCTAAACGCATATTACCATTTGACGATATATGTACAAGAATCGCCTCCTGTGTTTCTGCAGCCATCGTTTTGATTATGCTCGATTTTTACAGCTACTCCTGCCGGTTTAAATTTATTTACCATTGCCTGAATAATCCCTTTGTCAAAACTACATGGATAAGGATTATTGCAGAACAGTTTAATTGTGGTTGGTCCTAATTTAGAAAATTGATAAGCTCCAATGTCTCCGCCTCTATGGTTCATATGGTAAGCAACGTCAATAGACGCTAATGCTTTTTCGAGATTATCAATCTCTGGTGGGAACTGAGCATTCTCCGGAATTTTCATTCCAATTTGTTCAAGCGTTTTTTGCCCAATAGATTCTGATATTTTTTTAAAAGAATCCAGCCATGCCTGTTGTTGATACCACTGACCCGGCGTAGGATCTTTAATTCCATTATCTTCTAATATTTTAAGAGCTTTGCTTTTAAAAACGCTCATACCGTCAACGACTGACAGAACTGTTTCGCCATTAACTTCAACTCCTGCAGCAAGAGCTATAAATTGTGCCATATTATTCTCCTAATTAAAATTATTGAATTAGTTATAGTCTGTTTTAGAGACAGTTTTATATTCTAAATTAAATAAATAGATGTGATCGCTCGCTTTACTGTGAACTGTTATCCATATTATGCCAATATATATCTTCGAACATTATTACAAATAGTTTAGGGCGTTATTTAATAATTTTTTCAATGAGCTAAAAATTTGAAAATGACTAATTGAAACTTTATTTTACATTTGTTTGAATAAATAAATACTATTAAGGTCTGCCATATGAAGTTACTATACTGCATCACTAGCGCTATTATATTTTTTGCAAGCGCAATATTTCCACAAGAGCATTTGTCAATCCATGAGTTATCAAAAAAAGAACATGCAACTAAAGCTATTGAGAAAAGCTTATTCGATCAAACCGGGAAAGGAATAGTCCCACTAAAATATGATAAAAGCCAATTGACTTCGGCTGTTTTTGGATACCTGCCGGATTGGGAATATTCAAGCGCAAAAAGCAATTTAAAATATGAGCTGCTTACGCATATTGCGGCGTTCGACTTTGCCGTTGATACAAACGGCTCAATTTCTAACCCGAGCTACTGGCCGTGGACTGACGTTATCAATGCGGCGCATAGCGCAGGGGTTAAAATAATTATGTGCGTTACAAATTTTACAGCTTCGCAAATTCATAAGATAATAACAGACCAAACTGTTAAGCAAACATTTTTTGCGAATGTAAAAAGTAAAATAACGCAATACTCGCTTGACGGAGTAAACATTGATTTTGAAAGCGTTGCGACGGCAGATAGAGGGACGCTATTAAATACATTTATGTCCGACTTATCAAGTTATGTGCATGCTAATAATTCAGTCGGGAAGGAAGTGTCTTTTGCAGGGCCAGCGGTTAACTGGGGAGGATGGAATTTATTGGGGTTAACTAATTCCTGCGATTATGTCTTTATTATGGGATATGATTTTTACGGAAGCTGGAGCGCTGTTACGGGTCCAAGCGCGCCGCTATCCGGGACGAGCTATTCAGTTCAGAATACAGTAACTAATACTTCATATGGCTATGGAAACGCTTTGACCGCGAACTCTAAAAAATTAATTCTTGGAGTTCCTTACTACGGGCAGAAATGGACGACTAAAAAAGATGTCGCCGGGGATTCAGTGGTTAAGTATATAGGCGCAACGACTTTTGATAACGATCAGCCAAACTCAATTGCGTATGGAGTAAAATGGTCAGCCTATAAAACCCCCTGGTATAGCTATAAATATGACGCTACAACTTATGCGCAGGTGTGGTTCGATAATGATTCGAGCCTTGGCTTAAAATATGATTTAGCAAAAGCAAATAATCTTAAAGGGGTTGGAATGTGGGCTTTGGGGCAGGACGGCTCGCGTCAGGAATTATGGAATATGCTGAAAACAAAGTTTTATAGTTCAGGAGTTTCTATAAGCGGCAGCATCACATATCCTAATTATGGGACGTCGGGCTCTACGGCTATTGCAGGAGTAAAAGTTTATTTGAAAACCAACTCCGCTATTATAGATTCCACAACGACGGACGCTTCCGGCGCCTATACGTTTACAAATAAAACAAGCGGGGCGTATTCTCTTTCAGCTTCAAGCTCTAAAACATGGGGAGGAGTCAACTCAACAGACGCATTAATTCTAAAGCAGTATGTAACAAACGCAAAGTCGTTTGATTCGCTTCAAATTAAAGCGGCGGACGTTAACGTTTCGGGTTCAGTTAACAGCACGGACGCGCTATTAATGAGGCAGCGCGTTGTAGGCATAATTTCTTCTTTTAAAGCGGGCGATTGGGTTTTTGAAAATCCGGCTGTAACTTTAACCGGAAGCTCTGTAACGGTAAATTTGCGCGGGTTATGCGTAGGCGACGTAAACGGTTCGAATGTGCCTTAAATAAAATAGAAGAAAAAGCCTGATCTTAACCAAATAAATTAGACTCAATTGTTTGATTGGATAAGTCGCTTTGATTTTGTAATTTTGAATAAAATATAAAATAAAATTACGACTATGGCAGAAAAAAGCGAATACCAAAACAGAGTTACTGATAAAGACGAATATATAACTGATAAGAGCAAGCTTGGGAAAAGACTTTTCCCTTCGATTAATTTTTTCAGGAATATGCTAAGGATACTAATTTATTCTAATCGTCAGGCTACAAAAGGGATATATGATTCTGTCCGCTGGTATAACTCATCGGTAGACGTAAGAGAATGTCTGGAAAGCGCCGGGGTTAAAATGCATTTTACGGGCATTAACAATATGCGCAAAGTTGAGGGGCCTGTGGTTTTTGTTTCAAATCATATGAGCACGCTTGAAACAGTCGTTCTGCCTTCGCTAATCCAGCCGGTAAAAAAAGTTTTATTTGTAATAAAAAAAGAATTAAGTACGTATCCTCTTTTTGGGCCTGTGGCTTCGGCAAGGGAGCCTATAATTGTGGGGCGGTCTAATCCGCGCGAAGACCTGAAAATTGTGCTTGAAGAAGGAACGCAAAAGCTTAAAGAGGGGAAGTCGGTAGTTATTTTTCCGCAAAAGACTAGAGGCGGCAAATTAAATCTTGAAACATTTAACAGCCTTGGCAACAAACTGGCAAAGCGAAATAATGTGCCAGTAATACCAATAGCTCTTGTAACCGACGCGTGGGAGAATGGCAAGTTCATTAAAGAGGCCGGGAAAATTAACCCTTCAAAAACAGTTCATGTGGCATTTGGCGAACCATTAATTATTACTGGAAACGGAAGCGAAGAACATCAGCGTATATTAGATTTTATTACTAATAAATTTAAAGAATGGGGCCGCGAAGACCTGATTTAGCAAATTTTACAGACCTCCGTAAATAACCTGCGTATTCACATTATCTTTTCTTAAGAATTCCTTAATATTAAGTTAACGTATCTGTCTTGTCTTTACCCGTATATTGAGAAATAATATTTCTATGTACTTATCAAATAAACTCAAAAAAAATATACGGAAAAACCATAATGAAAAAGTTATCAGTCTATTTCTGCTGTTTGTTTTTAATTCAGCTGACGCTGCGATTGAATGTAGAAGCGCAGCCGAAGAACCAAAAAACAAATTCGCCAAAAAATGTTATTATAATGATAGGGGATGGAATGGGGTTTAACCATATTAAAGCGACAGACTATTATCAATATGGCGAAGAGGGGAAGCAGGTCTACGAAAACTTTCCGGTAAAAATAGCCGCAGCCACATATCCGGCAAAACTTGGCAGTTATGGCGAAGAACAGCCATGGTCGCATGGATACAACCCAGCCGAAGCATGGACGGATTTTGAAGCGATGAAAACAGGCTTTACAGAATCGGCCGCCGCGTCTACGGCGCTTGCAACGGGTAAAAAAACTTACAATAACGCAATTGGAATGGATCTGGATCAAAAGACAAAGCTTTTAAGTCTAACAGAATTTGCAAAACAATTAGGCAAATCAACAGGAGTAGTTACAACCGTGCAATTTAGCGACGCAACTCCGGCTGGTTTTGTAGCGCATAACGTGTCGCGCAAGTATTGCGAAGAGATTGCTCAGGAAATGATATTGGATAGCAAGTGCAGCGTGATAATGGGAACCGGGGACCCGATGTATGACGATAACAGCCAGATTGTTAATAAAGATGCGGCATGGGTCGGGGGAAAAGAATTATGGGGGCAGCTGACAGGCGAACCAAAAACTACGTTTACAATAAACGGAAAGGAAAAAACTGTTCAGGATATAGACGGAGACGGCAAACCGGACAGCTGGACTTTGATACAGGATAAATCCGATTTTCAGAAGCTGATGAAAGGAGACGCGCCAAAAAGAGTTATTGGCGTTCCCAAAGTATACGGAACTCTACAGCAGGGGCGCGGCGGCGATAATAATGCGGTTCCGTTTTATGTCCCGTTTGTGCAAACTTCTCCGGCTTTGTTTGAAATGAGCGCGGCGGCGCTGAACGTATTAAGCAAAAACCCCGCCGGATTTTTGGTAATGATTGAAGGGGGCGCAATTGATCATGCCGGGCATCAAAACCAGAAAGGGCGAATGATAGAAGAAGTTATTGATTTTAATAAAGCTATTGAGACGGTCGTAAACTGGATTGAAACCAACAGCAGCTGGGATGAAACGCTGTTGATAATTACGGCCGATCATGAGACGGGTTTATTGCAGGGACCGCAAAAAGGGAAATTTAACGATATTGTAAATAACGGTAAGGGAGAAATGCCTAGAATGGAGTTCAATACAAATAATCATTCAAACAGTCTTGTCCCTGTTTTTGCTAAAGGAGCCGGGGCGGAGATACTTGAAATGTTTGCGGATCAGGCCGATAAAGTGCGCGGGCGTTTCTTAAATAATACTGCAATTCCGAACGTAATTAGAACAATTTTAAAATAATAAACGCCTATCGCGGAGAAGTTTCAAAGGCTTCTCCGCGCCCAGTTTAACCTGCCTGCTAAACTTAACATTACAATAACATTCAATTAACACTGTCTTAATAAGACGATAGTATTTTTCGATCAAAATTCAGGAAGATTTTGAAAAAGAAAATATTGTTTATCTGCGGATCATTAAACCAGACGACTATCATGCACCAGATCGCGCGGAATTATGAAGATTATGAATGCTACTTTACCCCATATTATGCAGATGGATTTGTAAAAAAACTTGCCGATAACGGCTTTCTTGATTTTACAATCCTTGCAGGAAAATTTAGAGACGATTGTTTGTTTTATTTAATTACGAATAATTTACAGATTGATTACCGGGGAGTGCAAAACGATTACGATTTGGTATTTACCGGAAGCGATTTAATTATTCCCAAAAATATTACAGGACGAAAAACCATACTTGTGCAGGAAGGGATGACTGATCCTGAAAACCTGATGTACTATTTAGTTAAGTATTTAAAATTACCGAGATATTTGGCAAGCACTTCTACTACAGGGCTATCAGACCAGTATGACGTATTTTGCACGGCTTCGGAAGGGTACAGGGACTTGTTTATAAAAAAAGGAATCGATTCTAAAAAAATAAGAGTTACAGGAATTCCAAATTACGATAATTGTAGAAAATACAACAAGAACCGTTTTCCGTATAAGAATTTTGTTTTAGTCGCTACGTCGGATGCAAGAGAGACGTACAAATATGAAAACCGTAAAAAGTTTATAATGGATGCTTTAGAAATAGCAAACGGACGACAACTGATATTTAAACTGCATCCAAATGAGTTTGTAGAAAGAGCGACAAAAGAAATTAAATCGCTCGCCCCAAAAGCAATAGTCTATTCTGAAGGCAACATACACGAGATGATAGCAAATTGCAAAATCTTAGTTACCAAATATTCAACTGTGGTTTATACCGGAATAGCGCTGGGGAAGGAAGTTCATTCATATTTTGATTTACGAGAATTGAAAAAGCTTGCGCCAATACAGAACAACGGAGCTTCTGGCAAAGCGATTGCTGACATTGGCAGGACTCTGCTTGAAGAGTCAATAGTTGAGCGTTCATTTAAAAAGCATAATGAAATTAGAAAATCTAAAATAAAAATAAATAAAATATCGGCGGAGACAATATGAATAAGCAGAATAATCAAAATATGTTATATGCTATAGTATTTATAGCTCTATCTCTGTTGTCGCTTATGCGCGAAGAATACACAATTATGGCAGTGTCAATTGTTATGTCAGTTTTGTTCACATTGATATTTCTTGTCTTTAGAACTATTAGCAAAGTTAAGAATTACCCTTTGCAAACCAGATAACAGATGAAACCATTAATAAATATAATTACAGTCGTTCAGGCGCGAATGGGATCTTCAAGGCTGCCCGGCAAAGTAGTAATGTCATTAGCAGGCAAGCCCTTATTAGTCAGAATTGTAGAAAGAATTAAGCAGGCAAAGTTATCTGGGGTGGTAGTTGTGGCTGCTACTACCTCGCCTGAAGATAATATGATAGAGAATATTTGCAAAGCGGAAAATATAGAAATATTTAGAGGCGATACAAACGATTTATTAGACAGGCATTATAAAGCCGGAATGAAATATAACGCTGACGTAGTAGTGAAAATTCCGTCTGATTGTCCTCTTATTGATCCGGCTGTAATTGACAGGGTTTTAGCTTTTTATGTAAATAACCAAAACGATTTTGATTTTGTGAGCAATCTTCATCCGCCGACTTATCCGGATGGCAACGACGTTGAAGCGATAAATATGGAAGCCTTAAAAAAAGCCTGGTCGAATGCAAGGCAGGATTTTGAACGGGAACATACGACGCCGTATATCTGGGAAAATCCTCAGCAATTTAGGATAGGGAACGTTTGCTGGGAAACAGGATTTAATTATTCAATGACCCACCGGTGGACGATAGATTATGAAGAGGATTTTATTTTTATAAAAACTGTATATGACGAATTATACCATATAAATCCGTCGTTTACGCTTTACGATATAATTAACCTTTTAGAAAAGAAACCAGTTTTAAAACATATTAATAATAAATACGCGGGAGTAAACTGGTACAGAAATCATTTACACCAGTTAAAAACAATAACCGCAAATCAAACGCGAGTAATCTGAAATGCAAGAGTTAGAAAGAAAAGAATTAGAAGATATCTCATTTAAAGTGCGAGAAACAATAATTAAAATGTCTGGCAACGGAGGCTGCTTTATTGGAGCGTCTCTTTCTTGCGTGGATATAATAGTCTACCTGTACAAAAAGTATTTGAATATAAATTTATCAAATCTTAAAGACGATAACCGGGATTATTTCTTCCTATCAAAGGGGCACGACGTTCCGGCATTGTACGGCGTATTTGCAGAGATTGGCTTTATAGACAAAAAGAGACTTGAAAATCATCTTCAGGTAAACGACTATATATATTGGCACCCTAACAGAAACATTCCGGGGATAGAATTTCACTCTGGTTCGCTTGGGCATTTATTATCAGTGGCGTCTGGCGTTGCGTTGGATTGCAAAAGAAGAAATCAGGATAATAAAATTGTAGTGATTTTAGGCGACGGCGAATTGAACGAGGGCTCTATTTGGGAAGCTTCGCTGGTAGCGGCGGCGCATAAGCTTGATAACCTTATTGTAATTGTAGACCGAAATCAATTTCAGGCGAACATACAAACAGAAGAACTGATCCCTTTAGAACCGCTTGAAAGAAAATTTGAAGCGTTTGGATGGAATACGGCAAATTGCAACGGACATGATTTTGAACAGCTTGAAGAAACGCTTTCTTTATACCAGCCGGGGAGCGCAAGGCCATTTGTAATAATAGCCGATACTGTAAGGGGTAAAGGATTGCCAAGCATAGAAAAAAGAGCCGATAGGTGGTTCTGCAATTTTAGTCCAGAAGAAATTAAAAATCTGCTTACCGAATTAAAGACTAAACAAAAAACTATTTTAACCTCCGAAACGATGATGGTGCGATGATGACATACGAAAACTTATTAGAAGAAATGATTAAACAGGACGATAGATTTGTTGTGATGACGGCGGAAAACAGAGCCGCAATAAGAAATCTACCAGGTAAAATAAGCAAGAACTTTGTAGACGTAGGTATAGCAGAGCAAACGTTAATAGGAATGGCCGCGGGTTTAGCTCTGCGCGGCAGAATACCAATAACGCACGCGCTCGCTTCGTTTTTAACGCTTAGACCATTTGAGTTTATAAGGACTGATGTAGGAATTGGATCATTGCCTGTTAAGTTAGTTGGAGCCGTACCGGGTTTTCTTTCGGAAGCAAACGGGCCAACACATCAGGCGGTTGAAGATATTGCGCTGATGAGGCTTATTCCGCAAATGCAGATTTTCTGTCCTGCCGATGAAGACGAACTGCTAAACGGATTTGAAGAAATTGCGCAGTCGCCTAATCCGGCATACATAAGATATACAAATCAAAAGGCTTTAATAAAACATCCAATTGCATGTAAAATTGGCGAAGCAGAAGTGTTGCAACAGGGGAGCGATATTACTTTAATAACATATGGATTATTGTTTAACGAAACGCTGAAAGCAAAAAAAATATTAGAAGAAAATGGCTTTTCAGTCGGAGTAATTAATTTACGATACCTAAACCCAATTGATGAAGAAGCGATATTAGAAAGCGTAAAAAAATCATTTTTAACAGTATGCATAGAAGATCATTTTCAAATTGGGGGGCTTTACAGTATAACGGCTGAATTATTATTAAAAAACAGAATTACAGGAAACGTTTTACCAATAGCGCTAAAAAATAAATTTTTTAAACCAGCGCTGCTTGGCGACGTATTAGAGTATGAAGGTTTTACAGGCAAACAAATTGCAGATAAAATTCTTTATGCGTTGAAATTTGAAGTATCGGGAATAACCGATAATAAATAAAAGTGGAGTGCAAATTAAATGGCAAATAAAATATCAAATAATCAGTTATACCCCGATATATTTGAATCGGACAAGCTCTATCACAGAGCTAAGAAATTAATTCCATCAGTTACTCAAACATTAGCAAAAGGACCGGGGCAATATGTAAAAGGAATTGCGCCAAAGTACCTGGTTAAAGGCAAGGGCTCGCATGTATGGGACGTCGACGGGAATGAATACATTGACTATAATATGGGCATAGGTCCTTTGTCGTTAGGGTATTCGTTTAAAGAAACCAACGACGCTATAAAAAAACAGCTTGAAGACGGAATTACTTTTTCTCTAATGCATCCTTTAGAAGTGGAAGTAGCGGAATTAATAAATGAAATTATTCCTAATGCTGAAAGCGTAAGATTCAGCAAAACCGGAGCCGACGTTGCAAGCGCGGCTATAAGGCTTGCAAGAGCTTATACGGGTAAAAACAGCGTCCTTTGCTGCGGATACCACGGCTGGCACGACTGGTATATTTCTGTTACTGACAGGAACAAAGGAATTCCCGGTACGACAATGGATAATACATATACTTTCAATTATAATGATATTGAATCGGTCATAGATTCTATCGACGACGATACGGCGGCTATAATATTAGAGCCGTTTGTATTTGACGCGCCGAAAGATAATTTTTTAGAGAATCTGCGGCAGATATGCACTGACAGAAATATCGTTTTAATATTTGACGAAATGTGGACGGGATTTCGCGTAGCTCTTGGCGGCGCGCAGGAATTTTTTGGTATCAAGGCCGATATCGCATGCTTTTCTAAAGCGGTTGCAAACGGTATGCCTATTTCAATTCTTACCGGCAAAAAAGAGATATTAGCTCTTCTTGAAAAAGACGTTTTCTTTTTTACAACTTTTGGCGGAGAAGCTCTTTCTCTTGCGGCGGCTAAAGCCACAATTAATTTTATGAAAGAAAATAATGTTCAGGCGTATTTAGAAAAACAAGGGGCTAAACTAAAATACGGTTATAATAAAATAGCTGAAGAATACGGGATGAGTTATACAAGATGCATTGGTTTTCCATGCAGAACTATGATAACGTTTGACGCTTCGGCAGGAAACCCGCTTGAAATAAAATCGTTATTCCAGCAGGAAATGATAAAACGAGGAATATTATGGAACGGATTTCATAACATGTCGTATTCGCATTCCGACGAAGATATTGAATATACGCTTAAAACTTACCGGATAGTTTTAGAGATTATAAAAAAAGCCGTGGATGAGAAGGATATACTTGGGCATTTGAAAGGTTTGCCGGTAGAGCCTGTATTCAGAAAAACAGGCAACTTTAACATTAAACCCAAACAAAAATTATCAGAAGAACTAAGCGAAATAGAAAATTAAATTATTGAAGAAATGAAAGTATTTATAATTAGGGAACAAGATGAATTTATTTAGTCTGGAAGGTAAAGTAGCCGTAGTAACGGGAGCCTTGGGTTTGCTTGGCAGGCAGCATTGCTCTGCGCTTTCTGAAGCGGGAGCGAAAGTTGTAGTTTGCGATTTGGACGAGCCAAAATGTAAAGCGTTCGCAAAAGAATTAAATAGCGGTTCTATAGGCGTTGGAACAGATATCACGGACGCTAACTCTGTAAGAAAACTTAGAAGCAAAATATTAAAAGAATACAGACAGCTTGACGTGCTGGTAAATAATGCGGCTATAAACGATAAATTTGAATCGCCATTAACGGCTATGGAATATTCGCGTTTTGAAAATTATCTGCTTGAATTGTGGAACAAATCAATAGAGGTGAATCTGACCGGAACATTTTTATGCTCGCAAATTCTTGGAACAGAGATGGCTGTAAATAAAGCTGGGAGCATAATAAACATAGCTTCCACTTATGGCATCGTCGGGCCGGATCAATCGTTATACTTAGATAAAAACGGAGAACAGCAGTTTTTTAAAACCGCGGTATATCCGGTTACAAAAGGGGGAGTGATAGCTTTTACAAAATTCCTCGCTTCATATTGGGGCGCTGTAGGAGTAAGAGTAAATTCGCTAACGCCAGGCGGAGTTGAAAATTTGCAAAATGATTTTTTTGTAGAAAATTATTCAAAAAGAACGCCGCTTAAAAGAATGGCGAAACCAACTGATTACAAGGGAGCAATAGTCTTTTTGGCAAGCGAAGCGTCAAGTTATATGACGGGAGCAAATCTTGTTGTTGACGGAGGGTTTACAATATGCTAAGTAATAATTATGACTCGATAAAT
The DNA here is from genome assembly GCA_002307295.1 of Ignavibacteriales bacterium UBA1304. Lineage (GTDB taxonomy): Bacteria > Bacteroidota > Ignavibacteria > Ignavibacteriales > Ignavibacteriaceae > UBA1304. Next base: position 68,535 of record DBTY01000053.1, on the reverse strand, counting down.
CTTGAAGCTCTTAGAAATAAAGCCGAGAAAATAAAAGTAGTTTTTACAGATAACGACGGCGTTTTAACTGATACGGGCGTGTACTATTCTGAAATGGGGGAAGAATTAAAACGGTTTTCCATCAGAGACGGAATGGGAGTAGAACGATTAAGAAAAATTGAAGGTATAGAGACTGGCATTATTTCAGGAGAAATTTCCGCTTCGCTAAAAAAGAGAGCGGAAAAGCTAAACATAACTGTTCTGTATCTTGGAATAAAAGATAAGAAAACATGCTTAGAAGAAGTATTGACTAAAATGAATTTGACCTGGGAAGAAACCGGTTATATAGGGGATGATTATAACGATCTTGAGCTGATTGAGGCCTGCGGATTAACAGCCTGCCCGGCTGACGCTATGCCGCATGTAAAAACGAAAGTCGATTACATCTCGTCAGTAAACGGAGGTCATGGAGCGTTCCGGGATTTTGCAGAATTAATAATTATGATAAAAAATAATTTTGAGTTTAAAGAAACAAATTATCAGAGGACGATATGAGTTCCCAGCGTGTAAGACAAGTCAGCAATATGCTTATTGGGGAAGGACAGCCTGTTTTTGTAATAGCCGAAATTGGAATAAACCACAACGGATCTATTGAGACGGCAAAAAAAATGATTGACGGCGCAATATTTTCAGGATGCAGCGCGGTTAAATTTCAGAAAAGGACGCCCGAACTTTGCGTTCCGCGCGACCAGTGGGATAATATGCGCGATACTCCATGGGGCAGAATGTCATATATAGAGTATCGTCAAAAAATGGAATTTGACGAAGAACAGTTTAAGGAAATAGTCGATTATTGCAACCAGAAAAAAATGATATGGTTCGCTTCGTGCTGGGATTTAGAAGCTGTAGATTTTGTGGCGCAGTTTGATCCGCCTATGTATAAAATTGCTTCCGCCTCAATTACAGACCATGATTTGCTGAAGAAGCATAAAGAGACTGGAAAACCAATTATGATATCGACAGGAATGTCGACGACTGAAGAAATAGAAGCGGCTGTGGAAATATTAACTGAAGAAAATCTGATGATAGCTCATTCAACCTCGGCATATCCTTGCAAGAATGAAGAGCTGAATTTACTTGCGATACCAAAACTTATGGACAAATACCCGACAGTTCCAATTGGTTACTCGGGGCATGAAGTAGGGCTTGCGCCAACATGGGCCGCAGTGGCAATGGGCGCAACGTTTGTAGAAAGGCATATAACGCTTGATAGGGCTATGTGGGGGACCGATCAGGCGGCGTCTGTAGAAGTGATTGGGTTTATGAGGCTAATCTCTAATATCCGCGATATAGAAAAAGCGCTTGGCGACGGCGTAAAAAAAGTATATGAGAGCGAACTGCCAATAAGGCAAAAACTACGGAAAGTAAATTCGATTACTTCTCCGGTAGTTTAAAAAGAATTTGCATAATTTAAAAGCAAAATGAATGAATCTTATCGACGTAAAAAAAATCGTTTATTCCAAATATCCAAATTTCCTAAGCGGCGTTCCTATTTCATTCCGGCAGCCTATATTTTATTTTATCAAGAAGCTTTTGCATATTTCAGAGATAAACTCCTTTCTTCAGAAACATAATAACAGAAAAGGGATTGCGTTTATTGACGAGGTATTTGAAACTATAGATTTTTCGTATACGGTTTCAAAAAAGGATAAAGATAAAATTCCAAGCGAAGGGAAGCTTCTTGTTATTGCAAATCATCCGCTGGGGGGATTGGACGGCTTAGTACTATTAAAACTGTTAAGCGAAGTTAGAAACAATATTAAAATAATTGTAAACGACGTGTTAGCGAATATTGATAACCTAAACGAGCTGTTTCTGCCAGTTGATATTTTTACAAATAAAATACAAAAAGAAAATCTTTCCGCAATAAGCGCGTCTATCAAAAACGAAGAGGCTATTATTGTTTTTCCATCGGGGGAAGTATCCCGGTTTAACTGGAAAGGAATAAGAGATAGCCGATGGAACAACGGGGCTTTGTACTTTGCCGCAAAGTATAATATTCCAATTTTACCCGTTTATATAAACGCAAAAAACTCATTCTTGTTTTATTTGGCGTCGCTGATAAATAAAAAGGCGTCGATGTTTCTTTTGCCTAATGAATTATTTAACAAAGCGGGAAAAACTATTTCGTTAAAAATTGGAGACCCTATACCCGCTAAAGCCTTTTCGTCATACCTGAGAAAAGACAATATTCAGTTAAAGCTATTACGCAAACACCTTTTCTTAATTGGAAAAGGGAAGAAAGGAATTTTTAACACTGAGAAAAATATAATTCATCCAGTCGATAGAAAAACAATTAAAAAAGAATTATCAGACGCTGAAACTCTTGGCGAAACAAACGACGGTAAAATAATTTTGCTAGCGGACTATCATAATTTCCCAAACGTGATGGCTGAAGTAGCCCGTTTGCGCGAAATAACTTTTAGACGAATTGGCGAAGGAACGGGAAATAAATTTGACTCCGATTTGTACGACCAGTTTTATAAGCACATTTTATTATGGGACGATAAAGAATTAGATATAATTGGCTCTTACAGAGTAGGCGTATGCGGCGAAATTACCGCTAAATACGGGAAGCAGAGTTTATATACGACGTCGCTATTTGACTACTCGCAGAGTTTTATAGAACTGCTGCCAAACGCCATTGAACTTGGGAGGAGTTTCATTCAGGCAAAATACTGGAACACCTCTGCGCTTGATTATTTATGGAGCGGGATAGGCTCGTTTCTTGCCCGGTATTATGAGATTAACCATTTATTCGGTCCGGTAAGTTTAAGCGCGTCATATTCAGAAGAAGCAAAAAATATGATTGTATACTTTTATAAAAAATGGTTCGGTTCCAACGCGGGGTTAGTTACTGCAAAAAACCGGTTTACTATCGCTCCGCAAAAAGAAAAAGAGCTGGCGGAAATTTTCTGCCAGGATAATTTTTCTGACGAACTGAAATGTTTGAAAAATCTATTAAAAATATACGGATTTGCCATACCCCCGCTGTTTAAACAGTATTCGGATTTGTGCCAGGAAGGGGGCGTAAAGTTTTTAGATTTTGGAGTGGATTATAATTTTAAAAACTGTATTGACGGTTTTATTTTAGTTGACGTTAACCAGATAAAAGAAAAAAAGAAAGAGCGGTATATTTATCCGCATTTGCGTCCGGAAGAAGTAGGCGTATAAACGAAATTTTTAACATAAGCGAAAATACAAAATGAAGATTGCTCACTTTGCAGACCTGCATATTAATTCCTGCGTAAGGGAATCGAATATATCTGAAACAATGGCTCTTTTTGAACATGCAATGAAAAATGAAACAGATCATTTTTTTATAACGGGAGACGTATCGCATAATTCCGATCCGGAAGATTTTGAAGCTCTGCGAAGGATACTAGAATATTTTGGGATATTAAGCAGCGACAAAGTTTCGATTGTTATTGGCAATCACGATATTTTTGGGGGTCCGCAGAAGGCCGAAGATATTTTTACCTTTCCGCAGAGATGCAGAGACGAAGATTACGATAATAAAGTATTGGAGTTTAACGGCTATTTTACAGAGCTTTTTGAAAGCGCGATATTCCTTTCGCCAAATAATAAATATCCTTATGCTAAAATAATAAACGACATATTGATATTGGGGATAAACTCAGTAGACAGGTACTCTTCTATGAAAAATCCATTTGCCTCAAACGGAGCCGTAGATGAAGAGCAATTAAATGAAACGGAAAAAATACTTGCAGAATTTAGCGAACAGGCAAAGCGTAAAATTGTGCTCATTCATCATCACTTCAACAAAATAAAAGCTCCTTCAAATAATATGATGCATTATTTTTGGCAGGTGGTTGAAAAACAAACTATGAAGCTTCGTAACAAAAAAAATATCCTTGAGCTGTTTAATAAATATGAAATAGACGCGGTGTTCCATGGTCACATACACGAAAACGACGAATATTTAAGAAAAGGAATTCGTTTTATTAATGGCGGCGGATGTTTTAATAATATTAAAGAAGGCGAGATTTCATATAATCAGGTTGATATTACCAGGAAGCATATAAAAACCCAAATAGTAACTTTTCCGTATTCAAAAAGAAAAAATAAACGCCTGTTTGAACCTTTAAGCCTTCAGACAATTAGTTGATAATTGCCGGGTTATATTGAGATCGAGCTTGCAGTAAGATCAAAGAGCTCTTTATACTCAAGAATAAAGTCTTCTATCGCCTGATCGGAACTGAAATGCAATGTGTCCTTAACTGAGGGGTCTAAACTTATCTCGTCATCCCACGATAACTGACCGGAATTAAGCTTTTGCGTCATATAATCAACAAGATGGATAATAGTTACAAGCTCTATATTATTTTGCGCAAGCGAAGGTCTGTGATGGAAATTAAAAGAGTCGCATAACGGCAGCGGGAGGTTCCACTTTTCCCCAAGAAATCTTCCAATTTCCTGATGAGTTAAACCAAGAGTTTCTTTTTCCGCCTGAACAATCGGAATATTTTCTTTTTTTGAGCGGGAAAAAATTTTCTGGAAATCATCGTTCATAAAATTATAAATAACTAAAATTCCCATATCATGTAAAATGCCGGCTACAAATGCGTCGCTTGCAAAACTAAAGCCAAGGTTCTGGGCAATATTTTTAGACGCTGCGCCTGATACCATAGAATGCACCCAAAACTCTATAGGGTCAAAATAAGCAGAGGGCTGTATTTTGAAAGAATCCGCAAGCGAGATAGCGGTAACGGCGTCCTTAATCTCCTGCTGGCCAAGCACAATTATTGCAAATTCAATTGAAGACACGCTTCTTTTTATGCCGTATAAGGGAGAATTTGCGACTGCCAGAATTTTAGTAGTTAAGCCTGTGTCTTTACTAATCAGTTCCGCAAGTTTTAAGGTTGTTGCGCCCGGACTATTTAACAGCTTGGTTACTTCAAATAATACTTTAGGGATCGAAGGCAGGTTCTTAAATCCGGCAAGTTTTGCCAGCGTAGCTTTTCTTTTTAATTCGGTATCAGTATTATTTTCCAATTGGTTCCTCTAAACAAAAAACGATAAAGTGAAGCTGAAAAATATAAAATATTTTATATTAATTCTTAATTAAATTGTTAAATTATACAATTGCAAATTAAATAAAACTATTTATTATGATTTCAAAAGTCTATTCAAGCGCTACTTATGGAATAAACGCGTATTTAGTAGAGGTTGAGACCAATTGCGAAAGACAAATTCCGGTATTTATTATAGTCGGTCTGCCAGATAACGCGGTAAAAGAAAGCCGTGAAAGAGTAAGCGCGGCAATTAAAAACAGCGGATTTGAATTCCCCATTAAAAAAATTACTGTTAATCTTGCGCCTGCTGATATAAAGAAAGAGGGGAGCTCATTCGATTTACCCATAGCTATAGGCTTATTAGCCGCCTCAGAAAAAGTGAATCAGGATTTAATTGAGGACTCTGTTTTTCTGGGAGAACTTGCTCTTGACGGAGGTCTGCGCCCTATTAGAGGCGCGCTGCCAATTGCCGTTGAGGCGCGGAAGATGGGAAAAAAGAGAATCATCCTGCCAAACGCTTCGGCTAAAGAAGCTTCAATTGTGGACGGCATTGAAGTCTATGGGATGGAAAATTTAACTGAAGTGGTCGATTTTGTGAACGGCGTTACTGAAAAGACTCCCGTTTATACTAACCGGGAAGAAATTTTTGCGGCGGTAAATCAATACCAATTAGATTTTTCCGACGTGCGGGGGCAGGAAAATGTAAAACGGGCTTTGGAGGTGGCGGCCTCCGGCGCGCATAATATACTTATGATAGGTCCTCCCGGCTCGGGCAAATCGATGCTGGCAAAAAGAATTCCCTCGATACTTCCTCCTCTTACTTTTGAAGAAGCTCTTGAAACTACAAAAATTCATTCAATTGCGGGAATAATACCAAAGGATAAGGCTTTAATAACCGAACGGCCATTCCGAAATCCGCATCACACAATTTCGGACGCGGCGCTTGTTGGGGGAGGTTCTTTTCCCAGACCGGGAGAAGTGTCGTTTGCGCATTACGGCGTTTTGTTTTTGGACGAGCTGCCGGAGTTTAAGAAAAATGTTCTTGAAGTTTTACGTCAGCCTTTGGAGGATTCTAAAGTTACGGTAAGCCGCTCTAAATTGTCGCTTGAGTTTCCGGCTAATTTTATGCTGGCCGCGGCTATGAATCCGTGTCCCTGCGGCTATTACACCGATCCCTCAAAGGACTGCACATGCGCGCCTGTGCAGATACAAAAATACATGGCTAAAATATCGGGTCCCTTGTTAGATAGAATTGACATTCACATTGAAGTGCCGGCCGTAAAATATAAAGACCTTTCGGCAGATACAAAAAGCGAATCCTCGGAAAAAATAAGGGAGCGGGTGATTAACGCAAGAAACGTACAGTACAAGCGGTTTGAGAAATTTGACCATATATTTAATAACGGCGATATGGGGAGCAGAGAAGTCCGCCAGTTCTGCAAATTGGACCAGGCGGGGGCAGACCTGCTTAAGATGGCTATGACTAAACTGGGGCTTTCTGCGCGCGCATACGACCGCATCTTAAAGGTAAGCCGCACTATTGCCGACTTAGATAACGCCGAAAATATTCTCCCCTCGCATATTAGCGAAGCTATCCAATACCGAAGCTTAGACCGGGAGCTTTGGAAGCATTGAAAAACTATATATAAAATTTTGTATGCTTCTATTAACGCCTCCAGGATATTTAAAAATACTGGCGGCGTTTATTTATGTTTATAAAAATATTAAATTGCTATTCAAATATGTCTGTTTATATTTTCAATAATAGTAATAGAGATATTTTCTTTTATTCTAATTAACTTTACATGCCGTTAAGCATGGCTTAATGGAGTATTAACTAATAAAAAATATAAAAATATGCAAAGAAGAGATTTTATAAAAACCATGGGTATTGCAGGGGGCGCTGTTCTTACTTCTCCGCTGTGGAACAATGTTTTTGCCGCTGAAGATAAAGGATTTCCGTTAATTGATTTACACGTCCATTTAACAGATACTTTTACAATTGAAAAGGTTATGGAAATAGCCGAAAAAACGAAGGTGAAATTCGGTATTGTAGCTCATCCTATTGACTGGGGCTTAAAGGATGACGAAGCGTTACAAAAACATATTGACATGCTTAGAAAATATCCTGTGTATATTGGGCTTCAGCCGGTTGGTATTGGATGGTACAAAAACTATTCGCCGTCATTGCTTAGCCAGGTTGATTATATTTTGATGGATCCTCAAATGGTGCCGATGGGCGACGGCGTTACTTTACATATATGGGAGTTTGATACATATGTTGCAGATACTGAGGAATTTATGCAAAAGTATATGGACTATGCATTGACTATCCTTAAAAATGAACCGATGAATATTTTTGCATGGCCGCTGTTTTTACCTGTGTGTATTGCAAGAGATTATTATACTTTATGGACTGAAGAAAGAATGCAGCAAATATTAACCGCTGCAAAAGCAAGAAATATCGCGATAGAAATAAACGATATGGCGCACACTCCGCATGATAAATTTATTTATATGGCAAAAGAACAGGGACTAAAGTTTACTTTCGGGTCGGATTCGCGTAATGCAAACGCAGGCAGGCTTGACTATTGTAAAACAATTGCAAAAAAGTGCGGTCTTAAAAAAGACGATTTTTATTTCCCCGATACAAATAAACATAACGGATTTTTTAAATAGCGTTATTTTACCGGCAGGCATGACCCGCGCGGAAGCTCAAATAATGCGCGGTGGAAGCATTGAAAATCTGATTGACAAAAGTTCTAAATAAGATTAATTTAGAATAATAAATTAATGCCCTCTTAAAATTCTTCAAAATATACCAAGGGGACAAACGATACGGAGGAAATTGTTTTGACGGTGAAAATATATCCCCAATGATGTGATATCATTGAACCAATAAATCCATCTTGCTATTAATTTATTTTTGTGGAGTAGATGAATATGAATACAGGTAAAGCAGCAGAACAGTATGTAAAAAGTTATTTTCATGATAAAGATATTGAGTTGGTTTCTATTACACGCGGAAATACTGGGTATGATTTTAAAAAATCGGACGATACTTTATTTATCGAAGTAAAGGGAACGACATTTAAGGATTTAAGTAAAATCCCATTCCGATATTTCACGAACTCAGAATACGAAATGGCAAAGCTATGTCGAAAACGAAAAATAAAATATGAAATTCATCTAATTACTGGCATCGGAACGAATAATGTAAAACACTATATTATGCCTGGTAATGTACTATTAGAAAAATCTAAACCTGAAGTGAACTGGTCCCTCCCAATTAGAAATGAATTCCACAAATATTTGATAAAAGAATAAAGGCCCCAAATGAAAAATCATGGCTATATTTTTCTTATGATCATTGTTTTTGATAGTGTCTTGTCGCTCAAGAATTGACGGATAAAGTTTCTTAAGTTTTACGATAGCTAAAGCTATCGCAGTCTACCTGAGATAGAAAACAATTATCCGCCTAATCTATATGCCTGCTTCCTTAATAACAATTACCCTTTCTTGCTAACCCTTAGCGTTTCTCCCTTCCGCGTAATAAAATAATTTATCTTTAGTTGTAACATTTTAGCTGATTTATGATCTAATTATAAAGTCAATTTTGAGTCTTTTATGATATTTGAGAAAAAAAGGTCAGCTAAAGAATTATTCCAGACGTATTCCGGCGACGTGTTTAACTATTCGTTAAGCATTTTAAAAGACTATGACGACGCAAAAGACGCGGTTCAGGAAGTTTTTATCCGCTTTATAAAAAGCGAGGAAACTTTTAGAGGCGAATGCAGCTATAAAACATGGCTACTTACTATTACCCGAAATTACTGCTATAGAAAATCAGAAGGCAAATCTAACCAACTGCAAAAAATAGACGGAGCTCTCCCTAACGCATATGAGATGAACATCGACTCGAGCATTTCGCTAAACGACGCATTGGCCGAATTATCAAAAGACGAATATGAAATATTTTACCTGCGGGAATATGCGGGCTATTCATATTTAGAAATTGCGGAAATATTAAAAATAAGCGTAGATAACGTAAAAGTAAAATTATACAGAGTCCGGCAGCGACTAAGAAAATATTTGAAATAAAGGCGATAAAATGAAACACTATGATTTTGAAATAAGCTTGTTTGTAGACGGCGAATTGGCCGAAGAAGATAAAGAAAAATTATTCGCTCACATGGCCGCGTGCAAAGAATGCCGAAATACATTTGAGGAATATTTGCGGCTTAAGGAAAAGTCGAAGGACTTTTTTATACAAAAAATGGATAAGCTTAAGAACAAGGACGCGGGTAAAAATAAGTTTTATAAAATCAGTTTTTACGCAAGCGCGGCGGCGGCGGTTATTCTGATAATGCTGCTGGCAGGCGGTAAAGAGCGCACTGCGTATATAGCTAAAACTGAAGTTAAATATGATACTGTTTATGTTTCTGAAAAAAGTGAGAGCGCCGGGCAAATTAAAAAACTGCCGGCTCCTCAGGCTGTAAAGAAGAAAGAAACTTCAAAGCAGGATGAAGATTCAAAAATAATTGAATACGTAATGAGCTTGCCGTCGGAAAAAATAACGGAAGCTGATTTAGTAAAACAGGAAAACGGGAGTATGTGATGAAAAAAATAATATTTATTCTCCTTTTACTTAGTACAAACTTAGCGGCTAAGAATCCTGATTATCCCAGAATTAAAGTGAAAATCAAGATTGCAAGAAACAACAATATAACGGGACAAGAAGGCAGACAAAATCTTAGGGGATTTATAACAGGAGTATTGTTCAATAGCGAGCCGATTAAGTTAATTGGCAGCGATGAGGCGGTTGATATTGGTTTTCTCAAAGAATTTTCAGACCAATATGCGGAGCGTCAAGATCATCCGGAAAATATAAATGACAAAGCCGTCGATACGTCGTCTTATTTAACCAGTTATTCTTTGCGTAAAAATATTTATGATGCAGACAGGATTTTAAATTATAGCTTTTATCCTATAGAAATTTTACCAGGGGATAGTTTGCTGCGCATTTATTGTAAGTATATTCTGTACCAGAAAAAAAGTGAAATAAACGCGAACAAAAATAACTATGACGTTTCGTATTGCGAGCGCTTTTATACTGTTCCGTTAAACAAAAGGACTAAGTTAGACTTCTTAACAAAGATTTTCCCTGAAGCTACTACTAATGAAATATCTTTTTTTAAAGATGCGGCAGATAAGAAACCACTGCCTTCATTATATCTGAATGACGGAATTTCATCCGGAAATGAACTGTCGCTTAAAGATATTGCAAAATCTGTCAGGAAGGATTCGGCTAACGCCAATATGAACATCCATATAAACGCCGAGTATCTACGGTTTAACAAAAATGGGGACAGCCTTTTTGTAAAGAAAAAAATTAATTGTCTTCCAGAAACAAACAGAGTTTATTCGGATTACAATACGGGATATGATTATGCTGATTTTTATGCAAACCATAGCAATGCTGAAATTGGAGGCGACGAAGGTTTTATGTTAGATATTTATAAAGGCTCGATGACGCTGCCTTTTCAAATGTATAGCCCTTCGAAGAAACGACTATTTGTTGAATCGAAATATAAGGACAGCGATGTTATTTATTCAGTCACTGCAATTCCTCTTAATAGGATAGGGAATAAATTTGTTTTTAATCTTGTATTTAAACAACATATATGGGAAGGCTCTACAGAATATTCAAAGAAAATAGAAATCGAAACAGGCAAACCATTACGTATTGATCTTGAAGCCATAAGCGGCCTATGGCGCACAGAAAAACTAAAGAACGGACAAGTACTCAACCTGAGTTTAGGCGATGATTATTCCCATTATATTAAAGAGTGTTTAGTCCTGGAAGTTGTAGAAGGAAAATGAAGACCGTCTGATTAACTGCCATTTTTGAAACCTTACAAACGCTAAAGTTAGATTTATTTTGCCGACCTTGCAGGGTCAGGGACCTGCAAGGTCAAGAACTCCGGGAACCTGCAAGGTATTTGAAGAGTACTCTTGCAGGCTGAAGTATTAAAGAATGTTTAGTTCTGGAAGTTGTAGAAGGAAAATAAACCTTATTATTACTTGCTTATTTTTTCTACCCAGTTGATTATTACGTTGGCTAATTCGGCGCCTTTATTCATGTAGCGGTGGTTTGCTCCGTTAATTATTTTGTACGAAAAATCCGGGCAGGCTGCAGCGCGCGATTTTAAGAGCTCAAAATCTTCTTCGGCGGAACGGAAGATAACAATATCGTTTGAGCCGATAGTAGCAAGAATGGGGACTTTAATTTTGCCTAATTGCGTAAAAACTGAAGGACTTTCTATTATCGGCAAAGTATCCGCTAAATTTTGATTCTCAAAAAAATTAACAAAAGTGGCCGAGCTTAAATATAGGAAGCCCCATATCTGGGCTGATAAAAGTTTTTCAGGACGGCCTGCTGCGATGTTGCTCTTGGCTTCATTTAGCAAGCTCATGTAACCGGGATCCATTTTTGCCATGCCGGAAAAATCGGAGGGGGACATTAGTATAACGCCGCGCAATTCGCTTGGTTGATTTTGTGAAAGATAATAAACTGTTTTATTGCACCCCATGCTATGCGCTATTAAAATAACATTTTTATAGCCTAATTTTATTGCCGTATCAATCCATAGTTGTATGTCGTAAACGCTATCTTCAAATACGTCAAATGCAGTCCCACAATGTTTAGTCTTGACGCTGCCGTCTTTATTAATAACATTAGTCCCAATATCGGTGATAGCGCCATATGAGCGATTGTGTCCGTACAGAAATCCGTATCCATGTTCTACGCTGACTTTAGCTATTTCTTCTGCAAAATAATTTTCCAGAATATGATCGAGTATTCCATGAACGCTGATAATACAGGTTTCTCTGCGCTCTGGGCTCCAGTGAAAGCCGGGCAGACAAAGACCGTCGCTAGTGTATTCATGTAAAAAATCCATTTATGCAGAGCTCCTTTATTTGTATAGGCGTAACAATTTTTAAAATAAAACATAAATTACTTCGCTTGCATATAAAAAAGCAAGGGGCTGGCTGAGAAAAACAAACGTTTTTTTCCGACCTTGCAAGGTCGGAGACCTGCCAGGACAATTACATGGCGGCGTAGGAAATAAATGGAATAAAACATGGGATTTTACAAAATCAAATAAATATTGTATTTTCAAAGCCTGGTTTTATTACCAGAGATTTTACATAATCAGGATAAAATTTTATATGGCTAAATACGTGTTTTTGTTTGTCGTTTTGCTAACTGCCGCTTGCTCTTTATCTGTTTTAGCTCAGGATGCCGATAACGGCAAAGTAACTATATCGGTTCAAACCTCAAGCGATACGCTGGCCGCCGGAGATAAAATAGGTTTCGCTGTAAAATTGAATATTGAAAATGGCTGGCATATAAATTCAAATCAGCCGGGAGAAGACTTTTTAATACCTACGCTGCTTTCTGTTACTTCTCAGGCAAAGATAGATACTGCTAATATAGTTTATCCAGTTTCGGCTAAAATTAAAACCGGATTTAGCGATGCGCCGCTTTCTGTTTTTCTAGACGAAAGCGTTATCACTGGCGTCATAACGGCGGCGGATAACGACTCTGCGGAAATTACAGTGAATTTTGAATTGCAGTATCAGGCGTGCAACAACCAGACTTGTTCAGCTCCAGAAACGGCGCGTTGTAAAAAAACGTTCGCATTTATCAAAAAATAAATTCTCAAAATAGATTAATCTGATTTTTATAATAACATTATTTCACATTGGAAGGGAAAAAATGAAAAAACGCAATATGATTCTAATCGTCGCTTTATTAGTCGGTTTAATTCCGGCAATAAGTTTTGCGCAGAACAGATCCATAACTTTTGAAGATACTACATGGAAAGATATTTTGGCAAAAGCAAAAAGCGAGAACAAACTTATCTTTTTAGACGCCTATGCTTCCTGGTGCGGACCATGTAAGTTTTTGGCGTCGCAGATATTTACAAAAGATTCCGTTGCGGATTTTTATAATACTAATTTTGTTAACGCTCACTTTGATATGGAAAAAGGAGAAGGAATTGAATTGCGCGCTAAATACGGCGTAAACGTTTTTCCAAGTCTCTTTTTTATAAATAGCGCAGGCGAAGTTGTTCACAAGGCTGTCGGTTCAATGCAGGCTAAGGCGTTTATCCAATTAGGGCAGGACGCTATGAATCCTGAAAAACAGCTGATTACTTACAAAAAGAAATATGAAAGCGGGTGGAGAGACGCAAAGTTTATTCTTGAATATTTAGGAAAGCTGAAAGACAGTTATTCAAATTATGACGAGGTTTCGGCGGCTTATTTTGCCGGACTAAGCGATAAGCAGTTAACAGAAAAAGAAAACTGGCTGGTAATTAAAGACTATCAGAACAATGCAGATTCACGGGAAATAAAGTATATAGTAAAAAACAAAAGCAAGTTTTCTAAAGCGTTTACCGAAAGCGAAGTGGACGGAAAGCTAAGAAATGTATTTACTTTGAAATTTGAAAAAGTTTTACGGGCAAAAGTATTTAGTCAGACGGCTTATGACTCTGTAAAAGAAATTGTGGAAAAATCCGGTTATGATAAAACAGAAGACGTTTTTGCCGTTGCAGATTTCTCGTTATATCAACGCCAGAAAGATATGGATAAATTTGTTCCGGCCGCCGAAAAGGTTATAAAATTTATGGGGACTGACGCTGGTATTCTGAACGCCGCGGCATGGACGGTATTTGAAAACACAATCGATAAGGATAAACTTTCTGCGGCTCTATTATGGGCTAAAAAAGGGATCGACGTAGAAAAGTCGGCCGGTATAGTCGATACCTATGCCAATATACTTTTCAAACTTGGCAAAAAAGAAGAAGCGATTAAATATGAAACGGAAGCGGTCGAATTAGCCAAGAAAGAGGGAGAAGGCGCAGAGCAGCTGCAACAAACTTTAGAGCAAATGAAAAAACAGTAATTACATCGTATGTTTAAACAAGACCTCTCTTTTCCCCGCTTCTTTTACAGAAAAGCGAGTTTAAGAGAGGTTTTTTAATTGTACTGACCGTAAAGTATTCCCCTTGCCTCAGTAAAATCCATTCTATTTAATACTAATAACAAGCTTTAACGACTATCAGGGCGAATAAATAAAAGCTTCAATTGCTCTTCAATTCTGCAAATAGCAGTTCTGGCTGGTTCGGCGCAAATCCATGCAGGCAAAGTCTGTCATAATAATTAAATAACCGAAATTTAATAATGGCTTAACAATCAGTTGGCTGAATATCTGTAAATTTATTTTGCAGCTTTTACTATACATATAAGGGTGAAATTTGAAAAATAAAGAAATAATTACGAGTCTTTACTCCGGTTTTGTCCCGTCAGAATATACATATTGAAATTGGAGAATAGATGAATCATAAATTTAACGGATTTGGAAACTGGAAAGATAAGATACTGTTTACTCCCGGTCCAATTACAACCAGCCGAAGCATTAAAATGGCAATGATGAGGGATATTGGTTCGCGCGATTCCGAGCTGCGAGCCATAGTAGCCGATATAAGGAAAAGGCTGCTGAAGATAGGGGGAGTAAGCAAAAATGGATACGAGGCAATTTTATTGCAAGGGAGCGGAACATTTGCACTTGAAGCGGTTATTGCTTCTACCGTCCCTCCAACTGGGAAAGTTTTGTTTGTAGTAAACGGCGTTTACGGACGCAGAATGATTGAAATGGCTAAGACGCTGAAAATTGAATACTGCGTTTCTGAATCTCAGGAAAACGCGCTTACAAATATTGAAGCAGTGGAAAAAATTCTTCAGACGGATAAAAAAATTACAAATGTGGCCGTAGTGCATTGCGAAACAACTTCCGGGATAATGAATCCCGTTAAGGAGATTGGGGAAGTAGTTAAAAAATATGATAAAATATATTTTGTGGATGCAGTCACAACATTCGGAGCCACTCCAATGAATATAAAGGATTTCAATATAGATTATCTTGTGGCGGATTCGTGCAAGTGCTTTGAAGGACTGCCAGGATTTTCGATTATCATCGCATTGCGTAAGGAATTAATAAAAACAAAAGACTATAAACGCGTTTATACGTATGATCTTTTCAGTCAATGGCAGGAATTTGAAGCGACGGGAGATTTCCGCTTTACTCCTCCTACGCATATTCTTTTGGCTTTCCAGCAGGCGTTAAATGAATTAGAAGAGGAGGGGGGAGTTGAAGAAAGGGCAATAAGATATAAAGCAAATGCTGATTTACTTATTGAAGGAATGCATAAGTTCGGATTCAGGGAATACTTGTTTCCAGGTCTAAGAAGCTCTGTTATAGTTTCATTTCTGCATCACGATCATCCAAATTTTTCTTATGATAAGTTTTATCTTTTGCTGAAGGAAAGGGGACAGGTAATTTACAGAGGAAGTTTAAGCAACTATCCCGGGTTTCGTATTGCGACTATGGGGAGGATATTCCCAGATGATATAAAGGTTCTGATAAACGCAATTGAGGACGTTCTTATAGAGATGAAGGTGATAGATAAAAACAAACTAAAAAATGCGTAAACAGGCAAATTAAAACTTAAACCGCCCCTTATTCCACTCCTTCAAACGGAGGGGGAAAAACATTGAAAATATATGTCGTTTTTTCCTTTTTATAGCCTTGAATGGACACGTTTTTGCAAAGCTAAAGATTCTTTTTATCTCGGCTTGATCCATCTTTAACCCAAAAGGCGCTAAAAAGCGGAGTTTAAAACTCATGCCCATCTAAAATAAGTTTGCATATTGAAAAAATTTGTATATTTTAGCCAAGTTTGAATTGTATATAAAAGGCTGAATATGGCTAAGTTGATAAAAGAACCGACAATAATACCAGCGGCTGGCAATAAGCCAAAGATAATATCTGAGTTTATCGGAAGAGTAAACAGCGGCAATTCAGACGTAAGCATAGCGCGAATGAATAGTCCTGAAGGCTGGATAGAACCCGGGCAAAAGCCGGAATTTGACGAGTATACATATGTAATAAAAGGCAGCCTGACGGTCGAAACCGAAAAAGAGAAGTTTATTGTTAAGGAAGGCGATCTGATATGTTCCAATAAAGGAGAATGGGTAAGATACAGTACTCCTGAAGCAGGCGGAGCGGAATACATAGCAGTTTGTTTGCCTGCATTTTCACCAGAAATAGTAAAACGGGACGAATAGAGAGCGATAGCCAAAAAGCAGTTTAGGCATGATAAAAGCTCAGAAAAAGAAAAAAAATGAAAAAATAAGGATAAAAAAGGGGAAAATGTGAAAATAAAATCAAATTAGATTTGCATTTAAAAAAAAATCCAAATATATTTGGAGCTCGTTTATAAAAATGGGCGGACGCCGGAGTTGGAGAGCCGGGGCGGACTGTAAATCCGTTGGCTTACGCCTTTGGGGGTTCGAGTCCCTCGCCGCCCACAATGAAGAATGAAAATCCCGGGAAGCCGGGGTTTTCATAAGTTAGTTTAAATAAGACAAGCATGCGGGAGTAACTCAGTTGGCTAGAGTCACAGCCTTCCAAGCTGTTGGTCGCGGGTTCGAATCCCGTCTCCCGCTCTAAGCAACAAAAGTTGCTGACGTAGCTCAGATGGTAGAGCACATCCTTGGTAAGGA
>DBTY01000053.1:0-51559 GCA_002307295.1 Ignavibacteriales bacterium UBA1304 | reverse complement strand
AGGTCACCGGTTCAATCCCGGTCGTCAGCTCAAAGAAATTTTTTAACCGATCAAGTGAAATTATGAGAGAAATAATAACCTTAGAATGCACGGAATGTAAGAGAAGAAACTACACGACGACAAAAAATAAAAGACTTCATCCAAATCGCGTTGAATTCAAAAAATATTGCCGTTGGGATAAAAAACATACGGTCCATAAGGAAACAAAATAAAGTTTCACACGTCAGTGGCTCAATTGGCAGAGCAGCGGTCTCCAAAACCGCAGGTTGGGGGTTCGAGTCCCTCCTGACGTGCAGAATTTAAGACGGGATTTTTTTATGAAAGAAAAAATAATTAATTATGTTAATGATGTAACTAAAGAAATGAAAAAAGTTACATGGCCGACTAAAGCCGAGCTTAAAGAATCGACGCAGATTGTTGTAGTCGTTTGTTTAGTTTTTGCGGCGTTAACGTATGTTATCGATATGGGAATATCGCAACTATTTAAAGGGATTTTTTAGGTAAACGCCTATATGGAATTACGTTGGTATGTAGTCCGGACTTTTTCAGGACACGAAAATAAAGTAAAGACCTTTTTGGAAACTGGGCTTAAGGAAAACGAAAAGCTACAGGCCAAAATAGAGAATATACTTGTGCCTATGGAAAAAGTTTTTGAAGTGAAAGACGGTAAAAAAAGAAGCAAAACAAAAAACTTCTTTCCGGGTTATATATTAGTACAGGCCGACTTAGATAATCAGGTAAAAGATTTTATTTTGAACGCCCCATCAGTGATGGGATTTTTAGGTTCAAAGACGACTCCAAATCCGTTACAGCCGGAAGAAGTAAAACGGATAATTGGTCGCATAACTCAGGATGAGAACAGCGAGCGGATGGAAACTATATTCAGAACCGGCGATTTAGTGAAGATAGTAGAAGGGCCGTTCAATAATTTCAGCGGTTTCATTCAAGAAGTTAACGAAGAAAAAATGAAGATAAAAGTATTGGTTTCTATATTTGGAAGAAAGACTCCGGTAGAAATCGACTTTGTTCAGGCAGAAATAGAAAAATAAGTTAAGAAAAAAAATATTATTAAGGTAGATAAATGGCAAAGAAAATAACTGGTTATGTGAAATTACAGATCCCTGCCGGTAAAGCAAATCCTTCTCCTCCGGTTGGTCCTGCATTAGGCCAAAAAGGCGTGAATATCATGGAATTCTGCAAGCAGTTTAATGCCAAAACTGCAGATAAAGACGGTCTGATTATTCCAGTAGTAATAACAGTATTTTCAGATAAATCTTTTACGTTCATTACAAAAACTCCGCCAGCTGCTGTATTACTAAAGAAAGCTGCAAAATTTGAGAAAGGATCGGCAGAGCCAAACAGAAATAAAGTTGCAAAAGTAACAAGCGCACAAGTGAAAGAAATTGCAACTATGAAGATGCCGGACTTAAATGCTTTTGACGTAGAACATGCAATGAGTATGATTGCCGGTACAGCAAGAAGTATGGGCTTTACTGTAGAAGGTTAATTTGAACAAACTATTTGAAATCAGGATGGTGAAATAATAATGAAAACATCTAAAAGAGTTAAAGAGATCAGGAAGACCGTTGATTCTTCTAAAGAATATAAATTGTCTGAAGCTATAAAAATACTTAAAGAAACCTCTAAAGTAAAGTTTGTAGAGTCGTTAGATTGCGCAATGCGTTTAGGAGTAGATCCTCGCCATGCAGATCAAATGATCAGAGGAACAGTTTCGTTGCCAAACGGAACAGGTAAAGAAGTAAAAGTATTAGTAGTAGCAAAAGGCGCAAAGATTCAGGAAGCTTTAGACGCAGGCGCCGATTTTGCAGGCTTTGAAGAATATTTAGAAAAGATTAAAGGCGGCTGGGCAGACGTTGACGTAGTAGTAGCTACCCCTGACGTTATGGGCGAATTAGGAAAGCTAGGAAAAATCCTTGGTCCTAAAGGTTTAATGCCAAACCCAAAAAGCGGCACAGTTACAATGGACGTAGCTAAAGCGGTTAGCGAAGTTAAAGCTGGAAAAATAGAATTTAGAGTAGAAAAGACAGGCATAGTTCACACATCATTAGGTAAATTATCATTTGAACCGGATAAATTAGTAGAAAATGCAAATGCATTTTTATCAACTATTATAAAGATGAAACCATCCTCTGCCAAAGGAACATATGTAAAAAGCGTATTCCTTTCCAGCACGATGGGTCCGGGCTTGAAAATTACAAAAGACGAACCTGCTTTATTATAAAAAAAGTTTACGCACTCAAAAAAAATGCTTCAATTCCCGATATATCGGGTTAAATAAATAAATCTGGTTATGGGAGAAATATGAATAAGACCGAAAAATCTGAAATGATTTCTCAGATTAAACAGCTGCTTGAAGAATCAGACGCTGTATATTTGACAGACTACTCTGCGATTAACGTTTTTGATATTAATAATATCAGAACAGCTTTTCGTAATGAAGGCGTTAAGTATAAAGTGTTCAAAAATACATTGTTCAAGAGAGCGCTGCAAGAGACTGGGAAGTTTAACGAATTAGAAAACCATTTGGTTGGAATGACCGGAATGGCTTTCGTAAAAGAAAACGTATCTGCTCCTGCCAGGGTAATCAAGAAATATTACGATGCAAACAAAAAGCTTACATTAAAAGGCTGCTGCATCGAGAATCAATTTTTTGACGAAAGCCAATTAAACACATTAGCTTCATTACCTACAAAGGCAGAAATAATTGCAGGAATCATGGGAAGTTTAAATGCGCCTGCATCAGGTATTGTTGGCACATTGAATGCTGTTATACGCGACTTAGTAAGCGTAATTGATGAAATTGCAAAGAAAAAAGCAGCATAAAGTTTAAAATAAAATTAATTCTTAAGGAGAATAAAAATGTCAGAGAAAGTAACTGAATTAGTAGAAAAGATTAAAGCCTTAACATTATTGGAAGCTTCAGAATTGAAGAGCGCGCTAGAAGAAGAATTTGGCGTAAGCGCAGCAGCTCCTGTTGTTATGGGCGCAGCTCCTGCAGCAGCTGCAGCAGCTCCAGCAGAAGAACAAACTGAATTTGACGTTATCCTTGAAGCAGCCGGCGACAAGAAAATCAACGTTATTAAAGTTGTAAGAGCACACACTGGCTTAGGCTTAAAAGAAGCTAAAGACTTAGTAGACGGCGCTCCAAAAACAGTTAAAGAAGCAGTTTCTAAAGATGAAGCAGAAAAATTGAAAAAAGAATTTGAAGAAGCTGGCGGAACTGTTAAGATTAAATAGTTTAGAATCAGATATAAGATTTCTGTGTTTGCAAAAAGCGATAAGTCGGAGTACTCCGGCTTATCACTTTTTCTATTGATACGAATGAAAAAGAGTAGGTTGACAAGAAAATGAAAAATCAATGGAGGTCCACAATTGGATAATAAAAGAATATCCTTCAGCAAAATTCCTTCTGTAATTGAAGTCCCAAACCTTTTGAGTATTCAGACTGATGCTTTTGAAGACTTTTTACAGAATAAAGTTAACCCTTTGGAAAGAGAAAATAAAGGACTTCAAGCCGTTTTTACCGCAAATTTCCCTATTTTAGATAATAAAGAAAATTATCGCTTAGATTTTATAGAATACCATATTGAAAAGCCGCGTTATTCAGTGATTGAATGCGCTGAAAGAGGACTAACTTTTGCCGCTCCGCTAAAAGCAAAACTTCGTTTATCCACAAAAGATAATGAATCAGGAGAATTTGTAAACAGCGTTGAGCAGGAAGTTTATTTAGGCAATCTTCCATTTATGACGGTAAAAGGAACATTTTTAATAAATGGCGCAGAAAGAGTAATTGTTTCTCAGTTACACAGATCGCCAGGCGTAGCTTTTTCTCAAACGGTGCATCCGAACGGAACGCCGATTTATTCTGCCAGAATTATACCTTTAAGAGGCTCGTGGGTTGAATTTGCAACCGATATAAATTATATAATGTACGTGTATATAGACAGGCGTAAAAAATTCCCTGCTACCACGCTGTTAAGAGCTCTTAATTATGAAACCGATGAACAAATATTAGATTTATTTGACCTTGTTGAAGATATTGAAGTTAAAAAAGTAAAAATTGAAAATTATATTGGTAGAATTATTGCCAGCGACGTATTTGATATGTCGACGGGCGAAGTATTTTTGACTAAAGATAGCGAATTAAAAGAAGAAGATATTGACAGATTAAAAGAAGCGGAAGTTGAAACTTTAAAATTCTTAAAAGCAGATACTTCAGCCGATCAGGATTTAATAGTAAATACATTAAGAAAAGATTCAGCTCATACTAAAGAAGAAGCTTTATTTGCTATATACAGACAACTAAGAACTGGAGAAGCTCCTGATGTTGAAACAGCAGAAGCTTTGATTGAAAAATTATTTTTTAATGAAAAAAGATACGATTTAGGCGAAGTTGGCCGTCACAGAATGAATGATAAACTAAAGTTAGACATTCCTGAGACGACGACAGTGCTTACATTTGACGATATTATTGCTATTATGAAATATATCATCAAATTAAGAAATGGAAATGAAAGCGTAGATGATATAGATCACTTAGGCAACAGAAGAGTAAGAACAGTAGGCGAGCAGTTAGGCCAGCAGTTTAATGTTGGTATGGCTCGTATGGCGCGCACAATTAAAGAAAGAATGAATATGCGCGATACTGAAAGCTTTACTCCTCAGGAATTAGTTAACGCAAGGACAATAAGCAGCGTGATTAATGCGTTTTTTGGCACTAACCAATTATCGCAGTTTATGGATCAGACTAATCCGCTTGCAGAAATGACGCATAAGAGAAGAATGTCTGCATTAGGACCTGGCGGTTTGACAAGAGAAAGAGCCGGGTTTGAAGTTCGTGACGTTCACTATACTCATTATGGCCGTCTTTGCCCAATTGAAACGCCTGAAGGACCGAACATTGGTCTTATATCTTCATTGACGATTTACGCAAGAGTAAACAGATATGGATTTTTAGAAAGCCCTTACAGAAAAGTTGTTAACGGTAAAGTTACAACTGATGTAGAATATCTGACTGCAGAGCAGGAAGATAATTATACAATTGCACAGGCAAACGCTCCGATTGATGAAAACGGAAAGTTTTTAAATGAAAGAGTTAAGTCAAGAAATAAAGGCGAGTTCCCAATTGTAATTCCTAATTTTATTCAATATATGGACGTAGCTCCAGCGCAGATTGTAAGCGCAGCTGCTGCATTGATACCATTCCTGGAACATGATGATGCGAACAGAGCTTTGATGGGCTCGAACATGCAACGTCAGGGCGTTCCGTTATTGAATCCGGAAGCTCCAATTGTTGGAACTGGTTTAGAAGGAAAAATAGCAGCCGATTCCCGCGCAATAAATGTAGCGGAAGATAACGGCGTTGTTGAGTTTGTAGACGCAGATCAGGTAGTTGTTAAATATGACATTAATCCTAACAGCTCTGAAGCTCTAACAAGTTTTGACGAAACAAGAAAAGTTACATATAGATTAATAAAGTTTAACGGCACTAACCAGGAAACATGCGTAAACCAAAGACCAGTCGTAAAAGTTGGTCAAAGAGTTAAAAAAGGCGATACGCTATCTGATGGAGCCGCAACTCAGGGCGGAGAACTTGCTTTAGGAAGAAACGTTCTTGTAGCGTTTATGCCCTGGAGAGGATATAACTTTGAAGATGCTATTATCATTAGCGAAAAAGCTGTTCGCGATGACGTTTATACTTCTATACATATAGAAGAATTTGAATTGCAGGTAAGAGAAACAAAAAGAGGCGAAGAAGAACTTACAAGAGAAATTCCGAACGTAAGCGAGGAATCAGTTAAAAATCTTGATGAGAACGGTATTATAAGAGAAGGCGCCGAAGTAAAAGAAGGCGATATCTTAATAGGAAAAATTACTCCAAAAGGAGAAACAGATCCTACGCCTGAAGAGAAACTGTTACGCGCAATATTTGGAGATAAAGCCGGCGACGTAAAGGACGCTTCATTGAAAGCGCCTCCAGGATTAAAGGGCACTGTAATAAAAACCAGACTCTTTAGCAGAAAGAAAAGAGACGGCGATACAAAAAAACAAGAAAAGAAATTAATGGATGCGGCAGAAAGTTTGCATAATCAGGCTTTAAGCTCGCACTATCAAAAATTAGTAGAAAAGTTAACGCAGATTTGCACTGGCTCAGTTACAACAGGCATTAGAGACTTGGAAGGCGGCGCAGTAATAAGAAGCGGAACAACAATTAAAGACACTACATTTTCTTCTTTAGACGACGTAACTAAGTTTGATTATACATTAGACTGGTTTGAAGCTAAAAAGACTAATAATTTAGTTAAAACGTTATATAGAAATTATTTTGATTATCTGTATTCGTTGGAAGAAGATTACAAGAGAGAAAAGATTAAAATTCAGGGCGGAGACGAATTACCGCCAGGAATTGTACAGTTGGCAAAAGTATATGTAGCTAAAAAAAGAAAGCTTTCCGTAGGCGATAAAATGGCTGGAAGACACGGAAACAAAGGCGTTGTTTCGAAAATTGTTCCTCCAGAAGATATGCCTTATTTAGCAGACGGAACTCCGGTGGATATAGTATTAAACCCATTGGGCGTGCCTTCTCGTATGAATATCGGACAGATTTATGAAACAGCTTTAGGTTTAGTAGGCAGAAAATTAGGAGTTAAATTTGCTACTCCAATTTTTGACGGAGCAAAAATAGAAGACGTTGACGGATGGTTAGAAAAAGCTGGATTAGAAAGCGGATGTAAAACATATTTATATGACGGAAGAACAGGTGAAAGATTCCACCAAAAAATAACTTGCGGAATTATATATATGCTTAAGTTAGGTCACTTGGTAGATGATAAAATTCATGCCAGATCAATTGGACCATACTCTTTAATTACGCAGCAGCCACTTGGCGGTAAAGCGCAGTTTGGCGGTCAGAGATTTGGAGAGATGGAAGTCTGGGCATTGGAAGGATATGGGGCGTCGCATATATTACAGGAAATATTAACTGTAAAGAGCGATGACGTGGCCGGAAGAGCAAAAGTATATGAAGCAATAGTAAAGGGTGAAAACTTACAGGAACCGAATATTCCTGAGTCGTTTAATGTATTGATTAAAGAACTCCAGGGCTTAGGTCTGGATATAAAAATTAATTAAACATTAGCGTTATATTTTTCACTTAGAAATTAGGAGAAAAAACAGATGGCTTATAGAGTTCAAGAAAATGCGATGAAAGATATTGCTAACATTACGATAAGTTTAGCAAGTCCTGATGATATATTGTCCAGATCGTTTGGTGAAGTTACAAAACCTGAAACAATAAATTACAGATCATTCCGGCCTGAAAAGGACGGATTGTTCTGCGAAAAAATATTTGGTCCTACTCGCGATTGGGAATGTTATTGCGGTAAATACAAACGCATACGTTATAAAGGCATTATATGCGACAGATGCGGCGTTGAAGTTACGCAAAAAAGCGTAAGAAGAGAAAGAATGGGGCATATAGCCCTTGCCGTACCGGTTGTGCATATATGGTTTTTCCGTTCGTTGCCTTCTAAAATAGGCAACATTATAGGCGTTAGTAATAAAGAACTTGAAAAAATAATTTATTATGAATCATATGTTGTAATAAATCCGGGTCCTACAGGATTAAGTCCTAAAGATTTAATTTCTGAAGATCAGTATTTTGAAGTGTTAAACTCGCTTCCAGCAGGAAATGATAAATTAGATAATGATGATCCTAAAAAGTTTGTAGCAAGAATTGGCGGCGATGCGGTTAAAGAACTATTAAAGAAAACCGACATCGAGAAAGTATCCAAGGAATTAAGAGAACAGTTAAAAATTGAAACTTCTCAGCAGAAAAAAGCGGATATTCTTAAGAGATTAAGAGTGCTTGAAGCTTTTAAAGAAGAAGAGAATAAAGTTCCTAATAAACCTGAATGGATGGTTCTAAGTTATGTCCCGGTTATTCCTCCAGAACTAAGACCATTGGTTCCATTGGAAGGCGGAAGATTTGCTACCAGCGATTTAAATGATTTATATAGAAGGGTTATTATAAGAAATAACCGTTTAAGAAGATTAATAGATATTAAAGCTCCTGAAGTAATTTTAAGAAACGAAAAAAGAATGCTTCAGGAATCAGTAGACGCGTTGTTTGACAACTCCCGTAGAGGCAATGCAGTAAGAAGCGATAACAACAGACCTCTTAAATCATTAAGCGATATGCTTAAAGGAAAGCAGGGACGTTTTCGTCAGAACCTTTTAGGAAAAAGAGTTGATTATTCAGGTCGTTCGGTAATTGTAGTAGGTCCTGAATTAAAATTGCACCAATGCGGTCTTCCAAAAGATATGGCAGTCGAGTTATTCAAACCGTTTATAATAAGAAAACTTATTGAACGCGGACATAACAAAACTGTAAAAAGCGCAAGAAAAGTAGTAGACAGAAAAGATAATATAATCTGGGAAATCCTGGAAAAAATTATCATGGGGCATCCTATTATGTTAAATAGAGCTCCTACGCTTCACAGATTGGGAATTCAGGCATTTCAGCCGATATTGATAGATGGACGCGCTATACAGTTGCATCCAATGGTATGTACAGCGTTTAACGCAGATTTTGACGGCGATCAGATGGCCGTTCACGTGCCGCTATCATACGAAGCGCAATTAGAAGCGTCGTTACTAATGTTAAGCAGCCATAATATTCTTTCTCCGCAGAATGGCAGTCCAATTGTTGTTCCTACACAGGATATCGTATTGGGATGTTATTATCTTACAAAGATGCGCGAAGGAGAACGCGGCGAAAATATGACTTTCGGAAATTCTGAAGAAGTTATTATTGCTTACAATTCAGGCGCAATTGCATTACATGCAAAAATTAAAGTTAGAATTGACGGGAAGATAGTAGAGACAACAACTGGCCGTATTATTTTCAACAAAATTGTTCCTAAAGAAATGGGCTTCTTTAATCAGCTTCTTATCAAAAAAACGTTTGGCGGATTTATCGGTCAGGTGTTTATGAAGATGGGAAACAAGGTTACAGCTAAGTTTCTTGACGATCTTAAAGATATTGGTTTTAGATATTCAACTGCTGGCGGAATATCAGTTAGTTATTCTGATATGATAATTCCTGAAGAAAAAGATCAGTTGATTAAAAAAGCAAATAAAGTCGTAGAAGGCATACTCAGCGAGCATGAACAAGGCGTAATAACAGATAATGAAAGATATAACAAAATTATCGATATCTGGACGCATACGACTAATGACGTTGCAAAAGCATTGATGGATAAACTAAGAGGCGCATCACAAGGATTCAACTCGCTTCACATGATGGTTGATTCTGGCGCGAGAGGTTCGCAGGAGCAGGTAAGACAGCTAGCAGGTATGCGCGGTCTTATGATGAAACCTCAAAAATCATTATCCGGACAGGCCGGTGAAATTATTGAGAACCCTATTGTTGCTAACTTTAAAGAAGGCTTATCTGTGTTAGAGTATTTTATCTCTACTCACGGAGCAAGAAAAGGTTTGGCAGATACGGCTCTTAAGACGGCAGATGCAGGTTATTTAACAAGAAGATTAGTAGACGTTTCGCAAGATGTAATAATTAGCGAAATAGATTGCGGCACAATCCTTGGGATTGAAGTAACCGCTATTAAAGACGTAGATCAGGAAAGAGAACCGCTTGCAGAAAGAATAATTGGACGCGTTACGCAGGAAGATGTTGTTGACTTACGCACCGATGAAGTTATAGTTCCGGCAGGCGAATTAATTACTGAAAAAATTGCAGAAAGAATTGAAGACGCCAGCATTGATTCTGTTTATATAAGAACAGTATTGACATGCGAATCTAAACGAGGCGTTTGCGCTAAATGTTACGGAAGAAACCTTACCAACGGAAAACTTGTAGAAATAGGAGAAGCAGTTGGTATCGTAGCAGCGCAGTCAATCGGCGAGCCAGGCACGCAGTTAACATTGAGAACGTTCCACTTAGGCGGTACGTCGTCAAGAATTGCAAGTCAGTCTCAGGTTGAAACAAATATTGACGGTATTGTCCGTTTTGATAGATTACAATATGTAGAAAGAGCAGATTTTGTAGGCAACAAAGTTAAAGTAGTTACCGGTAGAAGAGGCTCGATTGGACTATTTGATAATAATAACAGACAGATAAAGAAATATGACGTTCCTTACGGTTCTGAGTTAGTCTTAAATGACGGTCAGGCTATTAAGAAAAAAACGCCATTGTATAACCATGATCCTTACAACTCAGTTATCTTGACTGATATACAGGGAAAGGTTAGATTTGTCGACTTGATTGACGGTAATACGCTTCAACAAGTAACAGACGATCAAACAGGCCACGTTCAGAAAGTTGTAATTGAATCTAAAGATAAGAACCTTATACCAAGTATGCTTATTGAAGGAGCAGACGGAGTAAAGAAATCGTTCAACTTACCAACAAGATCATATCTTTCTGTAGAAGAAGGAGAAATTGTTGAAGCAGGTACGATTTTAGCAAAGATATCAAAACAGGCTTCAAAAAACAGAGATATCACCGGCGGTCTGCCAAGAGTAACAGAGTTGTTCGAGGCAAGAAGTCCACAGGAACCGGCTATTGTGAGCGAGATTGAAGGCACCATTAAATTTGGAGCAAGAAAAAAAGGTTCTCGCGAAATATTGGTTATAGCCCCTGACGGAGCTGATGAAAAGAAATACAATGTTCCATTAGGAAAACATGTATTGGTTCAGGAAGGCGATGAGATCCCAGCCGGAGAAAAATTGACAGACGGACCTATTAATCCTCATGATATTTTGAAGATTAAAGGAACATCGTCAGTACAAGATTATTTGGTAAATGAAATTCAGGACGTGTACAGATTACAGGGCGTAAAAATAAACGACAAGCATATTGAAGTAATTGTACGTCAAATGTTACAGAAGATTAAAATTGTTTCTCCAGGCGATACCCGTTTCTTAGAAGAAGATATCGTTGATAGAAACGAGTTCATTGAAGAAAACAACAAAGTAGAGAATTTAGTAGTTGTAGTCGATAAAGGCGATTCACGCTTCAAAGAAGGCCAGTTAATTCCAAAGAATAAATTCAGAGAAATTAATCAGGATCTAAAGAAGAAAGATAAAAAAGCAATATTAGCAAGAGAAGCAGAATCTGCTACGTTCGAGCATGTGTTGTTAGGAATCACTCAGGCGGCGTTATCAACCGAAAGCTGGATATCAGCAGCATCGTTCCAGGAAACGACCAAGGTGCTGGCTAATGCGGCTACAGAAGCAAAGATAGATATGCTAATGGGATTAAAAGAGAACGTAGTCATGGGACATTTGATTCCGGCAGGCACAGGATTGAAAAAATATAGAAATATATTGTTAAAATCGGACGAAGTAGCAGTAGAAAATGCAGTTGCAGAAGAAAATACGGCAGAAAAAGCTTAAAAAAAGCGTAAATAGATAAATTATTTAATAATAAAAGAAAAAAAACAAAAAAATATCTCAGATTTCTTGACATAATTTAATATTGTTCCTATATTTAAAGTCTGAATTTTTTTTGTTAGTTACTTTAGGAGAAATTAGTGCCAACAATAAATCAATTGATAAGAAAAGGGCGCCAGGAGATCGAGTCCAAGAATAAAGCTCCGGCTCTTGACGCATGTCCTCAAAAAAGAGGCGTATGTACCAGAGTGTATACGACGACCCCAAAGAAGCCGAATTCGGCTTTAAGAAAAGTAGCAAGGGTTAGGTTGACTAACAGTCTTGAAGTAACGGCATATATACCGGGCGAAGGACACAACTTGCAAGAACACTCAATTGTTTTGATTAGAGGTGGTAGAGTAAAAGATTTGCCCGGCGTAAGATATCATATTATCCGAGGCACATTAGACACAAGCGGCGTAGAAGATAGAAGAAAATCTAGATCGAAATACGGCGCTAAAAAACCAAAGGCAAAATAATTTAATATGAGAAAAAAAAGAGCAGAGAAAAGATATTTAAGTCCGGATCCCAAATTTAACGATTTGATGGTCGCAAGATTCATAAACTCGATTATGTACTCCGGCAAAAAATCAAAAGCAATTACAGTATTATATGAAGCTTTTGACTTAATAGAAGAACGAACTAAAAAACCTGGAATTGAGGTTTTTAGAAAAGCAATTTCAAACACTCAGCCAATTATTGAAGTAAGAAGCAGAAGAGTCGGCGGCGCGACATATCAGGTGCCGATGGAAGTAAGGGCTGAGAGAAGAGTAGCTTTGGCAATGCGCTGGATAAAAAATTATACTCGCGCAAGAAACGAGAAATCGATGGCCGCAAAGTTAGCTTCTGAATTGATTGCAGCTTCAAATAACGAAGGTTCTTCAGTTAAGAAAAAAGAAGACGTTCACAAAATGGCAGAAGCAAATAAGGCTTTCGCCCATTTCAAATGGTAAAGGATTGAGATAATAGATTATGGCAAGTAAGGTTAGTATAGATAAAGTAAGAAATATTGGTATTATGGCTCATATTGACGCCGGTAAAACCACTACCACAGAACGAGTACTGTTTTATACCGGTAAACTTCACCGTATTGGCGAAGTGCACGACGGAGCAGCTACGATGGACTGGATGGAGCAAGAAAAAGAGCGCGGTATTACTATAACCAGCGCGGCAACTACTTGCTTTTGGGAAAATCATCAAATTAATATTATTGATACTCCCGGACACGTTGATTTCACGGTTGAAGTTGAACGTTCTTTAAGAGTTCTTGATGGTGCTGTAGCTCTTTTCTGCGCAGTCGGCGGGGTTGAACCTCAATCTGAGACTGTTTGGAGACAAGCTGACAAATATTCTGTGCCAAGAATTGCTTTTATTAACAAGATGGATCGTACTGGCGCAGATTTTTATGCGGCAGTTCAGATGATAAAAGACAGATTGGGAGCAAACGCTATCCCATTAGATTTGCCAATCGGCGAAGGAGATCTGTTTAGAGGAACTATCGATCTTATCACGTTTACAGCAAGAATGTATAACGAAGAATCGTTGGGCGCAACTTTTGAGGAAATTCCGATTCCTGCAAGTCTAAAAGAGACTGCTAACAAATACAGAACTCAAATGTTAGAAGCAGTTTCTGAAATTGACGATACTCTTCTTGAGAAATATCTTGAAGGAAAAGAGATTACAGAAAGCGAAATTAAAAATGTGCTAAGAAAAGCTACTATCGCTAACAAAATTGTACCTGTTCTTTGCGGTTCAGCTTTTAAGAATAAAGGCGTTCAGCAATTACTTGACGCGATTGTTGATTTCTTACCTTCGCCTGTCGATGCTGGAGAAGTAGTTCTTCATCATACCGGCTTAAATGACGAAGTTACAAGAGTGCCAAATGAAACCGAAAAGTTTACCGCTTTAGCATTTAAGATAATGAATGATCCTTTTGTTGGTAAATTAACATTTTTTAGAGTATATTCGGGTTCGTTAAAAGCAGGTTCTTATGTTTTTAATTCCGTGAGCGGAAAAAAAGAAAGAATTGGAAGACTATTGCAGATGCACGCTAACCATCGCGAAGAAATTGAAAGCGTAAGAGCTGGAGATATAGCTGCAGCAGTAGGATTGAAATTTACACGTACAGGCGATACGCTTTGCGAAGAAGGCGATTCAGTAGTGATGGAAAGAATCGTATTCCCAGAGCCTGTAATAGAGATAGCTATTGAACCAAAAACAAAAGCGGATCAGGATAAATTATCCGAAGCGCTTACTAAATTGTCGGATGAAGATCCTACATTTAGAGTTAAAACAAATGAAGAAACAGGTCAGACACTTATAGCTGGCATGGGCGAACTTCACTTAGAGATATTAGTTGACAGAATGAAAAGAGAGTTTAATGTAGTGGCAAATGTTGGTAAACCACAGGTTGCATACAGAGAAACAATCACTCAGACAGTCGACGCAGAAGGAAAGTTTATTAAGCAATCGGGCGGTAGAGGAAAGTTTGGACACGTATGGATAGAGTTAGGCCCGAATGAAACAGGTAAAGGTTTTGAGTTTATAAATGGTATAGTTGGCGGAAGCGTTCCAAAAGAATATATTCCGGCAGTATCGGCAGGAATCCAGGAAGCATTGAAAAATGGCGTAATAGCAGGTTATCCTGTAGTTGATGTGAAAGCAAGATTATATGACGGTTCATATCACGAAGTGGATTCAGATGAGTTATCATTTAAGGTCGCTGGTTCTATGGCATTTAAGGAAGGCGCAAGAAAAGCTAAACCAATATTACTTGAACCGATTATGTCGGTAGAAATAGTAACTCCTGAAGATTATCTTGGCGACGTAATGGGCGATATCAATTCAAGAAGAGGAAAGATTGAAGGATTTGCCGCAAGAAAAGACGCACAGGTAATAAATGCAATGGTTCCTTTATCAGAAATGTTTGGCTATTCAACGGTGCTAAGATCAATGACGCAAGGAAGAGCAATCTACTCGATGCAATTCTCAAATTATGCGCAAGTGCCTAAGAATATAGCGGAAGAGATTTCTGAAAAATCCGCTGGTAAAGGTTGATCTAAACAGTTTGAAATAAAGAAACAATAAAGAATTTAAATAAAAGGAGATAAAGATGGCAAAGGAAAAATTTGATAGAAGCAAACCACACGTAAATATTGGAACTATAGGGCATGTTGATCATGGTAAAACTACGCTGACAGCTGCCATCACTATGGCTCTTGCAAGAAAAGGATTGTCACAGATAAGAACATTTGATAGTATTGATAATGCCCCTGAAGAAAGAGAAAGAGGTATTACAATTGCAACAGCTCACGTAGAGTATTCAACTGCAAACAGACACTATGCACACGTTGACTGTCCTGGTCACGCCGATTATGTAAAAAACATGATTACTGGCGCAGCTCAAATGGATGGAGCAATATTAGTGGTTGCAGCTACAGATGGTCCTATGCCTCAGACTCGTGAACATATCTTGTTAGCACGTCAAGTAGGCGTTCCAAAAATAGTAGTATTTTTGAATAAAGTAGATTTAGTTGACGATCCTGAACTTATCGAATTAGTAGAAGAAGAATTAAGAGATTTATTAAAACAATATGAATTCCCTGGCGATGAGATTCCAATCATTAAAGGTTCTGCATTAAAAGCTCTTGAAGCTGGCGCAAGCAATGCAGAGATAACCGATGAAAGATATAATTGCATCTGGGAGTTAATGGATCAGGTTGATTCTTATGTTCCATTGCCTGCAAGAGACGTTGATAAACCTTTCTTAATGCCTGTGGAAGACGTTTTCTCGATCACTGGTCGTGGAACTGTTGCTACTGGTAGAGTAGAAAGAGGTCAAGTTAAGATACAGGAAGAAGTTGAACTTATCGGTTTAGGTCTTCGTAAAAAGACAGTAGTAACCGGTATTGAAATGTTCAGAAAAGAATTAGATTCAGCTATGGCTGGAGATAATGCCGGTATCTTATTAAGAGGCGTAGACAAAAATGAAATCGAAAGAGGAATGGTACTAGCTAAAACTGGCTCAATTACTCCTCATAGCTTATTCGAAGGCGAAGTTTACATCCTTTCAAAAGAAGAAGGCGGACGTCATACTCCATTTTTCAAAGGTTACAGACCACAGTTCTATTTTAGAACGACAGATGTAACTGGCGTTGCTGAATTACCTGAAGGAACTGAAATGGTTATGCCAGGCGATAAAGTTAAATTGAAAATTGAATTGATTACAGATATCGCAATGGAAGAAGGATTAAAATTCTCCATTAGAGAAGGCGGCAGAACAGTTGGCGCAGGTATCGTAACAAAGATCTTTAAATAATAAATAAAAATTTCCAAGATAGGGAGTTCACGCTCCCTTTCTCTATCTAAAAATTAATAGGAGTACTTAAGTGCCTGGTCAAAAGATTAGAATAAAGTTGAAATCTTACGATCATATCTTAATTGATAAGTCAACTGAGAAGATTATAAAAACTGTAAGAAGCACAGGAGCTGTTGTTTCAGGTCCGATTCCATTACCAACAAAACGTACTTTATATACCGTTTTAAGATCGCCACACGTTGATAAAAAATCCAGGGAACAATTTGAAACCCGGGCACATAAAAGAATTATTGATATTCATAACTCAAATAATAAAACTGTGGACTCGCTAAGTAAATTAGATATTCCCGCAGGTGTAGATATTGAGATAAAGCTTTAATGTAATTTGGAGTTAAGATGTCTGGATTGTTAGGTAAAAAAATAGGAATGACGAGTATATTTGGTAACGACGGAGAAATAATTCCGGTTACTGTAATTGAAGCTGGACCATGCAGAGTGGTTACAATCAAAACCGTAAAAAAAGACGGTTATGATGCCGTTCAATTGGGATATGGCTCTCGTAAAGAAAAAAATGTGACAAAACCTGTCGCTGGTCAATATAAGAAAAATCAGTTGCCATATTCGTCTGTATTGAAAGAATTTAGAGACGTAGAACTTGCCGATTATAAAATTGGCGATGAAATTAAGGCTGATTTCTTTAAAGAAGGCGATTTGATAAAAATCAAAGGCCGCAGTAAAGGCAAAGGTTTTCAAGGCGTAATGAAGCGTCATGGTTTTAGCGGCGTAGGCGGCACAACTCATGGTCAGAGCGATAGATTAAGAGCGCCAGGTTCAATAGGCTCAAGTTCATATCCATCAAGAGTTTTTAAGGGTATGAGAATGGCCGGCAGAATGGGATATGATAATATAACAGTTGCAAACCTTAAAGTAGTTAAGGTAGACGCTGAACAAAATCTTATCATGGTAAAAGGCGCTATCCCAGGACCTAAAAGTTCAATTGTTGAATTGTTAAAGAAGTAATTTGGTAAAAAAATGACATTAGATATATTTAAAATAGATGGTTCTGCTTCGGGAGAAAAGGTTGAATTGAAAGACGATATCTTTTCTATAACTCCAAATGACCACGTTATTTATTTAGCCGTAAAATCGTATCTTGCAAACCAAAGGCAAGGAACTTCAAAATCTAAAGAAAGAAGCGAAGTAAGCGGCGGCGGTAAAAAACCATGGAAGCAAAAAGGACGCGGCGGAGCACGCGCTGGTACGTCAAGATCTCCTTTGTGGGTCGGCGGAGGTACGGTTTTTGGACCTAGACCAAGAGACTATCGTACTTCATTACCAAAAAAGGTAAAACAACTTGCAAGAAAATCGGCTCTTAGCTATAAAGTTAAAGACGAACAAATATTAGTTGTTGAAGATTTTAATTTCGAAGTCCCAAAAACTAAAGAATTTATTGCTGTGCTAAACAACCTGAAAGTTAATGGAAAAAAAGTATTACTTCTTACATCTTCAAAACTTGAAAATGTATATAAATCAGGTAGAAATGTCGAGAAAATAAAGATATTGAATGCAGCAAACGCTTCTACTTATGATATTTTGAACAATCAGGTTTTAATTCTTCAGAAAAGCGCAATTGAAGAAATTTACAAAACCTTTAATAAAACAGATGAGGTTGTAGATTAATTATGCATGATGTATTAATAAAACCATTGTTAACGGAAAAGTTATCAAATTTATCTGCGGCTCAAGGAAAATACGGATTTATTGTTGGAGCTGTTTATAATAAGATAGAGATCGCAAAAGCGATAGAAAAAAAGTTTAATGTTCATGTTGATAGCGTTAGAACCATGAATTATGACGGAAAATTAAAAACGCAATTTAGAAAAGGCGGAAGATTTACTGGTAAAACTGTAAGTTTTAAGAAAGCGCTTATAACCTTGAAAAAAGGTGAAACAATTGATTTATTTGAGCAATCGTAGCAGCAAATTGTAATCGGAGTTTAGATTAATGGCTATTAAAAAATTCAAACCAAATACCCCTGGCACGCGATTTATGTCAGTGTCAACTTTTGAGGAGATAACAAAAACAACTCCTGAAAAAAGTTTATTGACATCTATACATAAAAGCGGCGGTCGTAATAACTTAGGACATATAACAGCGCGTCACATTGGCGGCGGTCATAAGAGAAAATACAGAATAATAGATTTTAAAAGAGATAAAGCAGGCGTGCCTGCAAAAGTATTCTCTATAGAATATGATCCTAATAGAACATCAAGAATTGCTCTTTTACATTATGCTGACGGCGAAAAAAGATATATACTCGCTCCAGACGGATTAAAAGTAGGCGAAACAATTACTTCTGGATCAGGCAGCGAGATTAAGGTAGGCAACGCTCTACCAGTAAAGGAAATGCCGTTAGGAAGTTTTCTTCATAATGTTGAAATGAAACCTGGTAAAGGCGGTCAGTTAGGCAGAAGCGCAGGATCATCATTACAATTGATGGCTAAAGACGGCGATTATGCTCAGTTAAAAATGCCTTCAGGCGAAGTAAGATTAATAAGACTTGAATGTATGGCTACTTATGGAGTGGTTGGAAACATAGACCATGAAAACATAAGTCTTGGTAAAGCTGGCAGAACACGCTGGATGGGAAGACGCTCCAAAGTCAGAGGCGTTGCAATGAACCCGGTAGATCACCCAATGGGCGGCGGCGAAGGAAAAACTTCAGGCGGCGGTCATCCAGTATCGCCATGGGGTCAGAAAGCAAAAGGCTTGAAGACAAGAAAGCACAAAAAAGAGTCAAGTAAATTTATTGTAAAAAGACGAACTAAATAGAGATATATATGCCAAGGTCAGTAAAAAAAGGTCCATTTATTAGCTTAAAGTTACTAAAAAAAATAAATCAGTTAAATGATAGTAACCAAAAGAAAATAATTAAAACTTGGTCAAGAGCTTCTACAATATCACCAGATTTTGTAGGGCACACAGTTGCAGTCCATAACGGGAATAAAATGATTCCTGTTTATATAACAGAAAACATGGTAGGCCATAAATTAGGAGAGTTTTCTCCGACAAGAATATTTAGAGGTCATCCAGGGACTAAAGCTGAAAAAGCATCAAAAGCTAAATAAATTGAGGAAAAATGGAAGCATTAGCAATAAATAGGTATATAGGTTCATCTCCAAGAAAGATGAGGTTAGTAATAGATTTGGTCAGAGGAATATCTGTGGATAAAGCATTGGAGATATTGCATTTTTCGGCTAAACATTCTTCAAGAGATGCAGAAAAAGTTTTAAGATCCGCTGTGGCAAATCTTGTAAATAAAGAAGATGCAAAGAGAATAGAACCATCTGATTTATATGTAAAAGAAGTTTTTGTTGACCAAGGTCCAACTCAGAAGAGAATTTCGCCTGCTCCAATGGGCAGAGCATATAGAATAAGAAAAAGATCTTGTCATTTAACAATTGTAGTTGCAACTAAAGCATAATTTTTAGGAGGCGTTTTTTGGGACAAAAAGTAAACCCAATAGGATTAAGAGTCGGAATTATTAGAGGTTGGGACTCTAACTGGTATGAAAACAAGAGTTATTCATCTAAGTTAAAAGAAGATAGTAAATTACGGTCATATGTCCGCAACAGACTAAAAAAAGCGGGTATCGCAAGAATTGTAATAGACCGGACCTCAAAGAATATAATATTAACAATACATACATCACGTCCCGGTGTTGTAATTGGAAAAAGCGGTAAAGAAATTACGCAGTTAGAACAAGAATTAAAGAAAGTAACAGATAAAGACGTAAAAGTACAGATAACCGAGATCAAGAGACCAGAATTAGACGCTTATCTTGTTTCAGAAAATATTGCAACTCAGATAGAAGGAAGAGTATCTTTCAGAAGAGCGATGAAAATGGCAATAACTTCAGCGATGCGTATGGGAGCCGAAGGAATTAGAATTATGTGCGCAGGACGTTTAGGCGGCGCTGAAATGGCAAGAACTGAACAATACAAAGAAGGAAGAATTCCACTTCACACAATAAGAGCCGATATCGACTATGCATCAAACAGAGCAGAAACGATTTACGGAGCAGTTGGAATAAAAGTATGGATCTGTAAAGGTGAAATACTAGGTAAGAGAGTTACAGATTAAACCCTGAGGAGATTTAAGTTATGTTAATGCCCAAAAGAGTAAAGTATAGAAAGTCGCAGCGCGGAAGAATGTGTGGAAAAGCGTATCGTGGAAGTTCTGTTGATTTTGGCGATTTCGGATTAAAAGCTTTAGAACCACATTGGATAACCAGCAGGCAGATAGAAGCATGCCGCGTAGCGCTATCAAGAAAAATGAAAAGAGATGGGAAGGTATGGATAAGAATATTCCCAGATAAACCGGTTTCAAAAAAACCATTAGAAACAAGAATGGGTAAAGGAAAAGGAGCTCCTGAATTTTGGGTAGCTGTTGTAAAGCCTGGAAGAGTCTTGTTTGAAGTTTCCGGCGTTTCGAGAGAAATAGCAGAAGAAGCATTAAGAACTTGTTCGTATAAGTTACCTATAAAAACAAAGGTTGTTTCAAGACCGGATTACGAATAAACAAGAGGATTAGTAATAAATGAAGACACAAGATATAAGAGAATTAAGCGTAGAAGATATTGAGAAAAAGATATCTGAAGAAGAAGGCAACATGGTTGATCTTCGGTTTACGCATCAATTAAAACAGTTAACAAATACTGCAAAAATAAAATTAACTCGAAAAGATATTGCTAAATTGAAAACGGTACTGAGAGAGAAAGAAATTGCAGCTATAAAGTCTGAAAAAAAAGAGGGAGTTAATTAGTATTTATGGAAGAAAGAGCGCTAAGAAAAACCCGTACAGGTCTTGTCACAAGCGACAAGATGGACAAAAGCATAACAATTGCAATAATCAGACGTGTACCGCATCCTTTGTACAAAAAGTATTCTAAAAAGACTACTAAGTTAATGGCTCACGATGAGAAAAATGAATGTAAAATAGGCGATTTAGTAAAAGTTATGGAAACAAGGCCATTAAGTGCAAAAAAAAGATGGCGTTTAGTAGAAATAATTGAAAAAGCCAAGTAGTAAAAGCAAGGAGTTATAGGAATGATTCAAGAAGAAACTAATCTAGTTGTTGCCGATAATTCAGGCGCCAAAAGAGTTCGGTGCATCAGAGTACTTGGCGGTAGCGGAAGGCAATATGCCAGTGTTGGCGATTTAATTGTAGTCGCTGTGAAATCGGCTATTCCTAATGGAACAGTAAAAAAAGGCGAAGTTTCACGGGCAGTAATTGTTAGAACTAAAAAAGAAGTAAGACGCAAAGACGGTTCTTATATAAGATTTGACGAAAATGCAGCAGTTTTAATTAACGCGCAAAATGAGCCAAAAGGCACGCGTATATTTGGACCTGTGGCAAGAGAACTTAGAGAAAAACAATTTATGAAAATTGTTTCATTAGCTCCAGAAGTTTTATAATCGATTTGGGTAATCTATGAAAATTCGTAAAAATGACAGTGTGAAAGTAATAACCGGCAACGATAATGGTAAAACCGGTAAGGTATTAAAAGTCTTTCTACAGGAATCTAAAATTATAGTTGAAGGTATAAACCTTAAGAAAAGACATACTAAGCCGAGTCAGAAGAATCCACAGGGCGGAATTATCGAACAGGAAGCCCCAATACATTTTTCTAATGTGTTACCGTTGGATCCGAAAACAAATAAACCTACAAGAGTTGGAACGCAGATAATAATTGACGAGAAGACCGGCAAAAAGAAACGAGCTAGAATTAGTAGATCAAGCGGCGAAATGTTTCAACAATAATTTTTAAATTATCTACTTAGGCAAGAAAAAAAATGGCAGATAAAAAGCAAAAAACAGAAGTTTCTGAAAAAAAATCAAAAGCTCCTAAAAAAGTAGCGGCTGAAGCTCCTGCTCCAAAATCGGAAGTAGCCGAAGCAAAAATTCCTAATAGACTTGGAAGTATTTATAAAAAAGAAATAGTTCCTGCATTAAAAACGAAATTTGAATATAAAAGCGTTATGCAGGTTCCAAAGCTAAACAAAATAGTTGTTAATATGGGCTTAGGCGCAGCAGTTTCAGATCCTAAGATATTAGACGAAGCTGTAAAACAATTAGAAGCTATTACAGGACAAAAAGCAAGTATCCGTAAAGCTAAGAAAGCTATTTCAAATTTCAAGTTGCGTGAAGGTTTAAGTATTGGAGCGATGGTAACTCTAAGAAAAGAAAAAA
Source organism: Ignavibacteriales bacterium UBA1304 (assembly GCA_002307295.1). Classification (GTDB taxonomy): domain Bacteria; phylum Bacteroidota; class Ignavibacteria; order Ignavibacteriales; family Ignavibacteriaceae; genus UBA1304. The sequence goes on along the minus strand of DBTY01000053.1, from coordinate 29,514 downwards.
TGTATGAATTCTTAGACAGATTTGTAAATATAGCTTTGCCAAGCGTAAGAGATTTTAAGGGTCTATCTGATAAATCGTTTGATGGTAGAGGCAATTACACTGTAGGAATTAGAGAGCAGACAATTTTCCCTGAAATAGACGTTGATAAAATTACTAAAGTGTTAGGAATGGATATTACTTTTGTTACCACTGCAAATACAGATAACGAGGCTTATGAATTATTACAAGCCTTTAAAGTACCATTTACAAAAAAAGAAATTAAAACAGCATAAAAGGGATTTTAATGGCTAGAAAAAGCTTAATAGCAAGAGAAGCAAAAAGACAAAAGTTAGTTGAGCAATACTCAAAGCTAAGAAAAGAATTGAAAGAAAAAGGCGATTACGATGGGTTGCAAGCTATACCAAAGAACGCTTCGCCGGTCAGGTTGCATAACAGATGTATGTTTACGGGGCGCGCAAGAAGTTATTACAGAAAGTTTGGAATATCTCGTTTAGTACTTAGAGAAATGGCATTAAAAGGCGAAATTCCAGGATTAAAAAAGTCAAGTTGGTAAAAGGAGAATTATGGCTGTAACAGATTCAATAGCAGATTTCTTAACAAGAATAAGAAATGCTTCTAAAGCAAAAAAAGTAAAAGTTGATATACCGTCTTCTGGTATGAAAAAAAGTTTAGCGGAAATTTTGGTAAATCAAAGTTTTATTAATTCTTATACCTTAATTGAAGATAATAAGCAAAACGTTTTAAGAATACAATTAAAATATGTAAGCGGTAGACCGGCTATAACCGGATTAAAAAGAATAAGTAAGCCTGGCTTAAGATTATATTCTCCTGTTGAAAAATTACCCCGCGTATTAAACGGCTTGGGTATAGCGGTTATTTCTACGTCAAAAGGCTTGTTGACAGATAAAGAAGCAAGAAAACTCTCCCAAGGCGGGGAAGTTGTTTGTCATATTTGGTAATATTATAGAATGGAGTTTTAAGTGTCACGAATTGGTAAAAAAATAGTTATAATTCCTAATGGCGTAACAGTTACGCTAAAAGATGGAATATTCAAGGCAAAAGGCCCAAAAGGCGAACTTGAAATGAAAGTTCATCCAGCTATGACAGTAAATATAGTTAATGAAGAACTTACAGTTGTAAGACCAGATGATACGAAACAAAATAAAGCGCTTCATGGATTAACAAGAGCTTTGATACAGAATATAATCGACGGAATTACAGTTGGTTATTCAAAGACTTTGGATTTCGTAGGAGTTGGTTATAGAACTGAAATGAAAGGACAGAATATTTTAATCAATATTGGCTTTTCTCATCCTATTTATTTTTTGCCTCCGGAAGGAATTACTTTTGCTACTCCTGTTCCTACTCAAATTGTAATATCTGGAACAGATAAACAATTAGTTGGGCTTGTTGCCGCAAAGATTCGTTCTATCAGACCTCCTGAACCATACAAAGGCAAAGGCATTAAATATTCTGATGAACAGATTATAAGAAAAGCAGGAAAAACTGCAGGTAAATAAATAATAGGGCGCATTGAAAATGATTGGAAAAAATAAAAATTCAAGAGAAAGAGCTAAAATTAAAATTCGCAAAAAATTGTCCGGAATTACTGAAAGACCGAGACTAACTGTTTTTAGAAGTTTGAATAATATATATGCCCAGGTTATTGATGATACTACCGGAAAGACATTAGTTTCAGCCTCTTCTTTATCGAAGGAAATTGCAGAAGAATTAAAAGCCGCAGGCGCTAAAAAAGCAAAAAGCAAATTAGTAGGCGCTTTAGTAGCAAAAAAAGCAATAGAGAGTAAAATCTCTACAGTAGTATTCGATAGAAATGGTTATAGATACCATGGCAGAGTACAAGCCGTAGCCGAAGGCGCAAGAGAAGGCGGATTAAAATTTTAGTTAGTTATTTTATTGTTTGCCCGATCGTCTAATGGTAGGACAACGCCCTTTGGAGGCGTATGCAGAGGTTCGAATCCTCTTCGGGCAGCAAAAGTTAATAAAACAGTACATTTTTGGAGTAACAATTGAAAACAGTTAGAAATGAAGCAGATGGACTTAAAGAAAAAGTCGTCCATATAAACAGAGTTGCAAAGGTAGTTAAAGGCGGTAGAAGATTTAGCTTTAATGCTATTGTGGTTGTAGGTAACGGAGCTGGAACTGTTGGAATTGGACTTGGGAAAGCAAATGAAGTTACCGATGCAATATCTAAAGGTATCGATGACGCTAAGAAGAATTTAGTTAAAGTGAAAATACACAAAGGTACTGTTCCGCACGAAATTATTGGTAAGTTTGGAGCTGGAAAAGTTCTTCTTAAACCTGCATCGCCAGGAACCGGCTTAATTGCTGGCGGCGGCGTTAGAGCCGTATTAGAAGCTGCAGGCGTTCAGGATATTTTAACAAAATCGTTAGGTTCAAGCAATCCTCATAATCAGGTAAAAGCTACGTTGAGCGGTTTACAGAATTTAATTGATGCAAGCAAGATGGCTACCAAAAGACAATTGTCGGTTGCTGAATTATTTAGTTTATAATGAGGTCAGTGATGAGTAAGAAAATTAAAGTTACACAAGTTAGAAGCGTTATTGATAGACCTAAAAGACAGAAACGTACTATCGAAGCTCTTGGTTTAGGAAGACCTAATTATGTAAAAATACATAATGACACTCCGCAGATCAGAGGCATGGTTAATAGAGTTTCACATTTGGTAATAATTGAAGAAATTAACGATTAGTAAGGTATTATAATGGATATTCTAAGTAATTTAACGTACGCAAAAGGTTCTCACAAGAATAAAAAAAGAGTCGGTCGTGGAGAAGGTTCAGGTCATGGCGGTAATGCTACTAATGGTATGAACGGTCAATTGTCCAGATCTGGTTCAAAGCACAGAGCTTGGTTTGAGGGCGGTCAGATGCCTTTACAAAGAAGAATACCAAAATTTGGCTTTACAAATATATTCAAAGTTTATAGCCAGGTATTAAATGTTGGCGATATTCAAAGAGCTTTAGAAGAAGAAAAAATTAAAGGCTCTGAAATAACAATTGAAGCTCTCTATAAGGCAGGTCTTGTTTCAACTTTAAGAAAACCTGTTAAAATTTTAGGTAATGGTGAAATTAAGTCAAAAATTAAAATTGATGCCCATGCTTTCAGCACATCTGCAAAGGATAAAATTGAAGCAGTAGGCGGTTCCATTAACAAGATATAATAGAGTTTAAATGTCAAAAATAGTAGATACATTCAGAAACATTTTTAAAATTCATGAGTTACGACAAAGAATTTTATATACTCTTGGGCTGTTATTAGTCGTAAGATTAGGCGCGCATATTACAATCCCTGGAGTTGATACGGCTTTATTGGCCGAATCAATGAAAAACCAATCATCTGATAACTTGTTTGGTTTATATGATTTATTTGTGGGGGGCGCATTTCATAATGCTGCTATTTTTGCTTTAGGTATAATGCCTTACATCAGCGCTTCTATTATTCTTCAACTTGGCGGAGCTGTTGTTCCTTATCTTCAAAAGCTTCAGCAGGAAGGAGAAGAAGGAAGAAAGAAAATTACTCAGTGGACCCGTTACGGAACAGTTTTTATTTCCGCTATGCAAGCCTGGGGCGTTACTATAAGACTAAATAATCTAAATGTTCAGGGAATGTCAATTATCCCTTCTTCTGTTCATGGTTTTAGTTTTATAGTTTCTACTATTATTATACTAACTGCCGGCACTGTCTTTATGATGTGGCTAGGCGAGCAAATTACTGATAAGGGTTTAGGCAACGGTATTTCGCTTATTATCTTCATTGGTATTATTGATAGATTCCCTTATGCATTGCTTGACGAAGTAAGATTAATTTCTTCTGGTGCAAGAAGCATAGTTGTTGAAATTATAATCTTTGCTTTTATGGCTCTCATTATTGCAGGCGTAGTTTTGGTTACGCAGGGAACAAGAAGAATTCCCGTTCAGTATGCAAAAAGAGTAGTTGGTAGAAAAGTTTACGGCGGAGTTACACAATACATTCCGTTAAGAGTTAATACTGCAGGAGTTATGCCTATCATATTTGCACAGTCAATTATGTTTATACCTAATACAGTTTTGGCATTTTTCCCAAACAATGAGTTTTTACAAGGCGTATCCGGATATTTTGTTCATACATCAGCAACATATTCAATTATATATGCTTTAATAATAGTTTTCTTTACATATTTCTATACGGCTATTGCATTTAATCCAAAAGACGTAGCAGACAATATGAAAAAACAAGGCGGTTTTATTCCAGGAATCAGACCCGGAAAACAAACTTCAGATTTTATTGATAATATATTAACTAAGATTACATTACCTGGTTCGGTTTTCTTAGCAATTATAGCTATATTACCAGCATTCGTTTCTAACTTTGGCATATCAGGGCAGTTTGCATCGTTTTTCGGCGGTACAAGTCTTCTGATTGTTGTTGGAGTTGCTTTAGATACTTTGCAGCAAATAGAATCTCATTTAATTATGCGCCATTATGATGGCTTTATGAAATCAGGTAAAATTAAAGGAAGAAGATAGTAGTTACCGTGATTTATATCAAAACAAAAACAGAAATTGATTTTATTAGAGAAAGTTGCAGATTAGTAGCAGAAACATTACAGTTAGTGAAAGGACATATAAGAGAAGGCATTACAACCAGAGAGTTAGATCAGATAGCTGAAGATTATATACTTAGTAATAATGCAGTTTCGGCTTCTAAAGGTTACGCTCCAGGTTGGGCTCCTCCTTATCCTGCGGCAATTTGCATATCGGTAGACGATGAAGTAGTTCATGGAATACCTGGAGATAGAGTTCTTAAAAATGGTGAAATAGTATCTCTTGACATTACAGTTAAGAAAAACAGATATTTTGGCGACGCAGCTTTAACAGTTGCAGTAGGCGAGATATCAGAAGATAAAAAGAAATTGATGGCAGTAACAGAAAGATCTTTATATCTGGGAATAGCTGAAGTTAAAGAGGACAACAGAATACATGATATTTCTGCAGCGGTTCAAGAGTATGTAGAAAGCAATGGCTTTTCCGTTGTGAGAGATCTTACTGGTCATGGAGTAGGAAAGTTTTTGCACGAAGATCCTTCGATTCCTAATTTTGGAGTTAGAGGCACAGGAAAGAAATTAAAGAGCGGAATGACAATCGCTATCGAACCGATGGTCAATATGGGCAAATACGACGTAGTAACAGCGCGAGACGGTTGGACAATAAAAACCAAAGACGCGTCTCCTGCAGCTCATTATGAACATACGGTTCTTGTAAATAAAAATCAATGTGAAATATTAACAGTATGCTAAATGTCTAAACAAGGTCCTATAAAAGTAGATGGAATCGTCACAGAGACCTTACCAAACGCTCACTTTAAAGTGAAGCTTGATAATGGGCACGAAATACTGGCTCACATTTCTGGTAAAATGAGAATGCATTTTATAAAAATATTAGTCGGCGATAAAGTTTCTATTGAATTATCTCCTTATGATTTGAGTAAGGGAAGAATAACATATAGATATAAATAGTGGAGCAAAAATGAAAGTAAGAGCATCAGTAAAAAAAATCTGCGATAATTGTAAAGTTATTAAACGCAAAGGCGTCGTAAGGGTAATTTGCAAGAACCCAAAACATAAACAACGTCAAGGTTAAAAAGTATTTAAGGAGAAATGTAATTGGCTCGAATAGCTGGTGTAGATTTACCAAAAAATAAGAAAGTCCTTTACGGATTACAATATATTTATGGCATTGGGCCAAAAATAGCTACTGTTATATTACAGACAGCAAAAGTAGATCCGATAAAAAAAGTTTCAGACCTTACTGAAGAAGAAATTGCAGAAATAAGAGCAATTATGACTTCAGATTATAAAGTAGAAGGAGCTTTACGTTCTGAAATACAACAGAACATAAAACGTTTGATGGATATTGGCTCATACAGAGGAATTCGTCATCGTAAGAGTCTTCCTGCAAGAGGTCAAAGGACAAGAACAAACTCGAGAACGAGAAAAGGTAAACGTAAAACAGTAGCCGGTAAGAAGAAAGCGCCGACTAAGAAATAATGATTGTTTAATTTGGAGGTTTAAGTTTTGGCTAAAGTGTTAAAAAAAGCTAAGAAAAAATCACATGTTGATTCCAATGGTGTGGCGCATATTAAAGCGACATTTAATAATGTTTTGGTGACGTTGACTGATATTTATGGCAATACTATTTCATGGTCGTCAGCCGGAAAGAATGGATTTAAAGGTTCAAGGAAAAATACTCCTTTTGCAGCTCAAGTATCTGCAGAATCTGCGGCAAAAGAAGCATATGATTTAGGTTTAAGAAGAGTTGACGTATTTATAAAAGGACCTGGCGCCGGTAGAGAAGCTGCTATTAGAGCTTTAAATACAGCAGGGTTAGAAGTATCTTCAATTAAAGACGTTACTCCTATACCACATAATGGATGCAGAGCTCCTAAGAGAAGAAGAGTTTAATTTAAACGGAGAGTTAACTAAATGGCAAGATATACAGACTCAGTTTGCAAGTTATGCAGAAGAGAAAAACAAAAATTGTTTCTGAAAGGTCAAAAGTGTTATAGTGAAAAGTGTCCGATCGAAGGAAGAAATTACCCTCCAGGACAGCATGGCTTGAATAGAAGAGCGAAAATATCGGAATATGGCATTCAATTAAGAGAAAAACAGAAAATTAAAAGAATGTATGGTCTTTTAGAGACCCAATTTAGGAACTACTTTGAAACTGCAAATAAGTCCAAAGGCGTTACTGGAGAGAATTTAATAAAAGTTTTAGAGAGAAGATTAGATAATGTAGTTTATAGATTAGGTTTTGCGCCTTCAAGAAAATCGGCAAGACAATTAATAAAACATAGACACGTTGTTGTTAACGATCAATCTGTAGATATTCCATCATATTTATTGGTAGCTGGCGATACGATTAAAATTAAAGAAAAGAGTAAGAAATTAGATTCGATTCACGATTCGCTTAAAAGAGTTAAAGATAATACATATTCTTGGTTATCGGTAGATAAAGCTTCTTTGTCTGGAACATTCTTACAAATTCCTGAAAGAGCTGATGTTCCTCTAAATGCCAACGAACAATTAGTAGTTGAGCTTTATTCCAAATAAATAAGTTTTAGAGAAATTTTTAGAGGATGGATAAATGAGTGTTATACATATAAATATGCCAGAAGCAGTAGTTTTGGATGAAGCAAGTTATACTGATACTTTTGGTAGATTTTCGCTTCAGCCTTTAGATAGAGGTTTCGGAGTAACATTAGGGAATTCTTTGCGCAGAGTATTGCTTGGTTCTCTAACTGGCTGCGCTATTACCGCTATCAAAATTAGTTCAGTTTTACATGAGTTTACTACTATCCCTGGCGTTGTTGAAGATGTTGCAGAAATTATATTGAATCTGAAACAAGTAAGACTAAAACTAATAAATAAAAAACCTGGCAAAATTGAATTATCTTTCAATTCTGAAGGAGAATTCAAAGCTGGAGATATTCAGAAAAATAGCGCTGACGTTGAAGTATTAAATCCTGATCTTCATATTGCTACCCTTAATAAAGGCGCAAAATTTGATATTGAATTAAGAGTTGGAAGAGGAAAAGGTTATGTTCCTTCCACTGAACAGGTTATTCAGGATCAAGTGATAGGCATTATTCCAATTGATTCTATTTTTACGCCGTTAAAAAATGTTAAGTATGATATTGAAAATGTGAGAATTGGCGATAAAAACGATTATGAAAAATTAACAATTGAAATTCAAACTGACGGTTCAATTACGCCTGACGACGCATTGACTCAGGCAGCTAAAATTCTTAAAGATCATATTCAGTTATTTATCAATTTTGATATTGAACAGGAAGAAGAACAAACCGTTACGCAAAAAGATAGCGAAAAAGAAAGAATTAAAAAGATACTTTTAACAAGCGTAGACGATCTTGAACTTAGCGTTAGATCTCATAACTGCCTGAAAGCAGCTAATATTAAAAATCTTGCTGAATTAGTCAGAAAAGATGAATCTGAAATGTTAAAGTTCAGAAATTTCGGAAGAAAATCATTAGCCGAATTAATGGAAATAGTTGAAAATCTGGGACTTGAATTCGGTATGGATGTAGATAAATATATTAAAGATGATCCAGAAAACAATTAATCAGAAAAGGTTGTAAATGAGACACGGAGTTAAAGGAAGAAAATTAGGAAGAACAGCAAGCCATCGCCTGGCAACTTTGAAATCGCTTGCAACTTCTGTATTTAAATACAAAAGAATTAAAACTACTGTAGCTAAAGCTAAAGAAGCTAGACATCTTGTTGATAAATTAATTACAAAAGCTAAAAGGAATGACGTTCATTCAAGAAGACTTGTAGCTCAGTATATTAACGATAAAGATGTAGTAAAAGAACTTTTTGACGAAGTAGTAGCTAAAATTGGCGAAAGACAAGGCGGCTATACAAGAGTTATTAAAACTGGTCAAAGATTAGGCGATGCTGCAGAAATGGCAATTCTTGAGCTTGTTGATTATAATGACGTAGTAAACGAAAAAGCTACTGAAAATAAAGAAAAAAGAGAAGCAAAAGCTCAGGCTAAGAAAGAAGCCGAAGAAGCTAATGTTGTTGAAGAATCAGCGCAAGAATCAGCTAAAGCAGAAAAATAACCTTATTTTATTTTTAATCTAAAGAGTAGTCGGAATAAATCCGGTTACTCTTTTTTTATTTATGTTTAACAAGCAAACTTTAATAACAACAGCATTTAGTCTTAAGGATTTACCAAAGCGTAATTTGCCAGAAGTTATATTGTGCGGCCGTTCTAATGTGGGAAAATCTTCCTTAATAAATTCCTTCTTTAACAATAGCAAACTTGCAAAAACCAGTTCAACTCCAGGTAAAACAAGATCAATTAACTATTATCTGATTGACGATAATTTTTATATTGTCGATCTACCAGGTTATGGCTATGCAAAAACCAGTCTTAAAGAAAGGGCTTATTGGGGTAATCTTATGTTCGATTATCTTGCCGCTTCAAAAAATATAAGCTTCGCATTTCAGCTAATTGATAGCAGGCATAAACCAACCAGCTTGGATGTTGAATTAAAAAAATTATTAGAGTTTCATAGTATTAACTATAAAATAATTCTTACTAAGGCCGATAAACTTAATCAGTCTGAATTAGCAAAAGCAAAAAATGGCATAAAAGATTATGCCCCGCAATTAAGTATTAATGAGGATATAGTTTTATATTCTACATTAAAAAGCACAGGTTCAAAGGAACTTGCAAATATTTTGAAAATGTTTTATTAATAAGCCAAATGCCTTATTTTAAGTAAGCTATTGCAATTAAACATTACTAAAATTATATTAAAGTTTTAAATAATCACAGAAAATTTAGGTCTTGCTGATAGATGGATCAAAGACAAAAAAAACGAATATTAATCTTTTTAATCTTTCCTGTTTTACTCGCAGTTCTGTTATATTTTGACGATCCTATCATTAAAGCAATTGTTTCGATAATAATGCTTGTATATGTCGGTTCGATTATATTTTTGAGAGACTCGCTAAGTAAAGAAATATTTTTTGAGAAAAAAGAACCAGAACTTGAACTTGCGCCTGTAGATGCAGACCCTTCTGCATTTATTAAACCGGATGAAGGGGAAGAGTTTAAAATAATTTCGCCAAATAAAAAAGTTGAAATTATTACAAATGATAATTTCAAAACCGATTTTAAAGAAAAGAAAATTACGCTTAAACCCCCAGACCTTAAAGAAAAATTTGAAGAAATCGCCAATGAAAAAGTCCCTGAAGATTTAGGAAATGACGGTCAGTTTACTTTTGTTCTTGAGAAAGTACTGTCAGTTATTAAAGAATCGTATCAGGCATATACGGCGGTATTCTTTTGGTATAACAAACGTAAAGAGAAACTTTCAATTGAGCGTTTTGTCTCAAACTCAACCGATATTACAAGAAGGAAATTTGACGTAGAAGACGATATCCTTAGCAAGATAATTCAGAAAGAAGAACCTGAATTATTGAATGAAGTAAACCCAGCGGCAGAGGCGGATGCAATCAGATACTACCCGACTCCGCAGGGGATAAAAAGTTTTGTCGGCGTTCCACTATTTTATGATAAAAACCTTGTCGGCATTCTTACAATAGATTCGTTAGTATCGGATTCATTTGGGATTGAAACAATTTATTCTCTTGGCAGATTCGTCCGTTTGATTACAATATTAATAAATCTATTTGAAGAAAAACAATCTGAATCAATCGCGCAGCTGCGTCTAAAGGGGATACTAAATCTTTGCAACTTAGAAACTAAATTTGAAACTGAACAAGATTTATATCAGTCGATTGAAAATGTGGTTAGATACCTAATCCATTGGGATGCATTTGCTTTTGTTTATTATTTCCCAATTGAACATAAATTTAAAACAGCCCGCATAATAAATAAAACTTCGCTAAAATATATCGGTGAAAATTTAGACATAGAATTATCTGGCACGCTGGTAGGAAAATCTATTGTAACCGGAATACCGGTAAAGATAGACGATACTTCAGCAAATAATTATGTGCGCTTTTCTAACATTGAAGACGTAAGTTTTGACGGATCGTTTTTAGCTATTCCGCTGATTTATGAAAATCAAAATTATGGAGTGCTCTGCTTTGAGAGCCTAAAGAAAAATGCATACATGAATTCCGATGTGCAATTCTTAAAATCGGCGACGAATATTTTATCGTTCATTTTATTTTCATATTCTACGCAAGCTCTGTTAAAAAGTTACGTAGCTATAGATATTGACACCAACGCGCTTAATTATGATACATTTAAAAACAGACTGAGTTCAGATTTAATAAAGTCGGTTGAATTAAAAGTGCCAGGAGCTTTAGCTCTGATAAAGATGGATGATTTTCTTGAACAAGAATCTCTGTTTGACGGAAACCCTTTCCCTAAAGTATTAAAATCTATAAGCGATACTATCATGGAAGAAATGACGCCGCTAACGCTATTTGGCCGTTTGGACGAAAAAGTATTTGGAGTGTATTTCTTTAACCATTCCACAAAAGACGTTTTTCTATGGGCTGAAAAGCTAAGAGTGAAAATCGCAAGACAACCAATCGCAGTCGTTTCAAAACAAACTACTTATACTGTCTCAATAGGCGTCGCATCAGCAAGCAATAAAGCTGACGTTGACGAACTTATTTATAACGCAAACCTGGCATTAGAAAAAGCCCTTGAACGGGGCGGGAATACAGTTAGAAATTTAAATTAGAGGCATATTATTAATAATTTTTTTATTATAATATTGGACGGGGTAGGCGCGGGCGAACTGCCTGACGCTTATAAGTATAAGGACGAGGGGAGCAATACATTAGGCAATATGGCCAAGGCGGTCGGCGGATTAACTCTGAAAAATTTACAAAAATCAGGGTTGGGAAATATTATTGATATTCAAGGAGTCGCTAAAACAGATCAGCCGCTGGCTTCTTTTGGAAAAATGAATGAAGTTTCTAAAGGTAAAGATTCTACAACCGGGCATTGGGAGATTGGCGGACTAAAAATAGATTTTGACTTCTCTTATTTTCCCAAAGGTTTTAGCGATGAAATTATTGGTAGATTTTTGGAAGAAACCGGATGCCTGGGAGTACTTGGCAACAAAGCCGCTTCTGGAACAGAAATTATTAAAGAACTTGGCAACGAACATTTATCCACTGGATTCCCAATTGTTTATACTTCTGCAGATTCTGTTTTCCAAATAGCCGCGCATGACGAAGTTATCCCGCTTGAGAGATTATATGAAATTTGCAAAATCACCAGGGAGAAAGTATTAGTTCCGCCTTTGAAAGTAGGACGCGTAATAGCAAGACCTTTTGTTGGAACGAGCGGCAACTATACGCGTACAGTTTACCGTAGAGATTATTCTCTTGCGCCTCCTTCTGATACAATTTTAGACATTCTTTTGGCCAATGAAATTAATACTGTCGCTATAGGTAAAATAAATGATTTGTTTAATTACCGCGGGATTAAAACCGAGGTAAAAAGCAAAACAAATTCAGAAGGATGCGCCAAAATTCTGGAATCAGCGTCTAAATTTAAAAATAGTTTAATTTTTGCAAATTTAGTAGATTTTGACGTATATTATGGTCATAGAAATGATCCGGTTGGTTTTGCCAAAGCTTTGGCGGAGTTTGACGATTATTTGCCCAGAATATTTGACGCTGTAGATGAAACGGATATGATAGTAATTACAGCAGATCATGGCAATGATCCTACTACCCCAAGCACGGATCATAGCAGAGAATATGTTCCGCTTTTAGTTTACCGTAAAGGAAAAGCCGGGATAAATCTTGGAGTCAGAAGTACTTTTTCGGATATCGCTAAAACAATAGGCGAGTTTTTTAATATATCTAATAAGTTGAATGGAAAAAGTTTTTTTAAGGAAGTAAACTCATAGATAAAAAAATTACAAAAGAGAAATTGTTTTTAAGGGGATTAATAAAATCGGTTAAATTGGAGATAGTATATTATACTATCTTTATTCCGGGTTTATTAGTATTTAAACTAACTGACTTAGTTTTGGGGGATAGAACCAACGTATCCACATTCGCTAACTGCGTAAGAAAACGAATCTTAGCTATATCAGGCAATTCATCAAAGCAAATTGTCATAACAAAAAATAAAATAAATAAAGATATTTTCCCAATAATCCCAGAAAAGACAAAGATATTAAGACAAGTAAACAAATTTCTCTTTGAATTAGAGGGAAGAAAAAAGGTTGTATTTGGGCATTGAAGATGAAAAATATTAGCAGTATATTGCAAGTCTGAATTTTTGCATTATCGCAAAAATTTAGGATGTTTATATCTGAAAAAGTAATTTGAAACGTTTAGATTATTAGAAACGGTTATTAGTTCAAGATTATATTTGTTAAGACGTAGAAAGACAAGATAGAAAACAATATAGCTTCGCTTACAGCAATTGACGCTGATTAAGCATGACTGGGAATCGCAAATATTTATTCTGACTGCAAAAAGCAGCCGCAAGTTAATTTTTATTTCGGTAGACGCGTCAATAATTGATGAAGTCGCTATATAGAAGATTTTAATTAGTCAGGAGATTTTAAGTGAGAATAACTAAGCAATACACAAATCGAGAAAGTCAGTCGCTTGATAAATATTTACAAGAGATAGGAAAGGTTGATTTGTTAACTCCGGATCAGGAAATCGAGTTGGCAATCAGCATAAAGAAAGGAGACCAGCGAGCTTTGGAAACCTTAACCAAAGCGAATTTACGTTTTGTAGTCAGCGTAGCAAAACAGTATCAGAATCAGGGGCTGTCATTAGGGGATCTAATAAATGAGGGGAACCTGGGGTTAATAAAAGCTGCAAAAAGATTTGACGAAACAAGGGGATTTAAGTTCATTTCTTATGCGGTATGGTGGATACGTCAATCAATTCTTCAGGCTCTTGCCGAACAGTCAAGGATAGTGAGACTGCCTCTTAACAGAGTAGGAGCATTAAACAAAATTGGGAAAGCTTACAGCAACCTTGAACAGGAATTTGAAAGGGAACCGAGCGCGTCGGAACTTGCAACAGAACTGGACATGGACGTAAGCGAAGTTGCGGATACTTTGAAGATTTCAGGAAGACACGTCTCTATGGACGCTCCTTTTGCACAAGGAGAAGATAACAGACTTCTTGACGTAATTCAAAATGACCAGCAGCCTGCTCCCGATCAAAGCTTAATGACTGAATCTCTTAAGACGGAAATCGATAGAGCTTTGTCTACATTGACTGATAGAGAAGCGGAAGTTATAAAACTCTATTTTGGGTTGAATAAAGAACATTCGCTTACGTTAGAAGAAATAGGGGAAAGATTTAACCTTACAAGAGAGAGAGTAAGGCAAATCAAAGAAAAAGCAATCAGAAGATTAAGACACGCTTCAAGAAGCAAAAATTTAAGGGCATATTTAGGATGATAAAAAAAACGACAAAATATTTTAGCTTAATGCTATTAAGTATTTCGTTCTTTGCAGCAGGGGCGTTTATGTTCCCAGGCTGCTCAACCTCATCTACAGCTCTTCGTTACAGGCATGATAATTCCAATTCTTCAAATGAAGCAAGAGGAAGATATCAACAAGGTTCAGAGGAAAATGACTTTTCCGGGAACTCAGTTTCCTCCAAACCTGACTCAATATCTAAAACCACAGCCAGTGACGAAGAGTTCGATGAAGACTTTACGGAAGAAAAATCCGTAAACCTTGATGAGTTATTGAATAAATTATCTGCGCAAAAAAGCGGCTCCTATTCCATTTATGGAAATACTCAGGAAAAACTTTTAATGGAGATAATTAAATTCTTAAAAACTCCCTACAAGTATGGCGGCAACTCTATGTACGGAATAGACTGTTCCGCTTTTACTCAAAACGTTTACAGAAACACTTTTTCTTATTCGCTTTTACGTTCTGCCAGGGAACAATATACCCAGGGCTCTATTATTAGCAATAGGAATAATTTGAAGTTCGGAGACCTTATCTTTTTTAACACAAGGACGAGGGTTAAACCTGGACATGTAGGCATTTATATTGGCGATAATTATTTCGCTCATGCTAGCAGCAGATATGGCGTAAGAGTATCTTCTTTAGATGAAGATTATTATGCCCGCAAGTATATGGGCGGAAGAAGAATAGAGAGTTTATTTTCTAACAAGTAAACTATTCCGGCTTTATTCTTTATGACTTTAAGCTGTCCTGATTTAATCGTCAGGGCAGCTTTTTTTTTGCGCTTTCCGGCGTTTAAAGGAAGATTTTTTAGCAGCGTATATTTTCTGATTTAGCGAGGCCAATGAAATGGTGCTCATACAAAAAAAATGCAGCAATACAAATATGAATAATTGGCGTTTTGATGCGTATTATTCGTAATAACTGTCTTGGGGAATAGATATAATTTTCGTAAATTAAAGGTTAACTATTAAGGATTTTTATGATTTCAAGCATGACTGGTTTCGGTAAAGGATTTGCCCAGAAGGACAAGACTGTTTTTGAAGTCGAAGTTAGAAGCGTCAACAGCAGATTTTTAGAAGTTGGTTTAAAAGTTTCTCCGGTTCTTATGACCAGAGAATATGAAATTAGAGAATTTATAAGAACGAAAATTAAACGAGGGAAAGTTACCGTAAATATTCAGGTAAAGCGAAACGGCAACACTGAAAATTTTCTTTCGTTAGATAACGATAAGCTAAAGAAATATTATTCGATACTAAAAGAGATCAAAAAAAATACGAAGCTAAAAGAGACGATTACAATTAATCATATTTTAAGTTTCAAGGATATTTTTGCAGCGGAAAACGACGAGTTTACCGACGCAGATTTTGAGCTTCTTAAAACCGCTTTAGACGGCGCTTTGAACGAACTTTTGAAGATGAAACATAATGAAGGCGAAGAGCTAAAAAAAGATCTTCTCAAAAGAACTAAACTTATTAGCGCTTCGGTTGAACAAATTGAGGCTGATTTCAAAAAAAGCGTAACTGATTATTTTGAAAAATTAAAAGAAAGAATCAGCGGTTTAATTGTAGACCTTGCGCAGTATAACGATCGATTAGCTTTAGAGCTGGCTTTAATTGCAGACAAGGCTGATATTACGGAAGAATGCACAAGATTAAAAAGCCATATAAAATTCTTTACTCAAAGTTTAGATAAAGAAGAGGAACCTGGCCGTAAATTAAATTTCCTTTGCCAGGAAATGAATCGCGAAGCGAATACTATTTCTTCTAAATCTATTTCAATTGAAATAATACACAGCTCTGTAAGAATAAAAGAAGAGATTGAAAAAATCAGAGAACAAATCCAGAATATTGAGTAAGTATTGAGCCAAAAGAAAGGAAAGATAATAGCGATATCTGCGCCGAGCGGAACAGGTAAGACAACTATAATTAAAAATATTCTTGGCAATATGCCGGAATTAGTTTTCTCAATTTCGGCCACGACTCGTAAAAAACGATATAACGAAAATGAAGGAGTCGATTATTTTTTTCTAACTGAAGAAGAATTTTTACAGAAGATAGAGAAAAATGAATTTGTTGAATGGGAAAAAACTTATGATTACTATTACGGAACATTTAAAAGTTTTTTAGCTGAGAATGTTGAAAACGGAAAAAATACTATTCTGGAAATAGACGTAAAAGGAGCTTTGAATATAAAAAGTATTTTTAGCGACGCAGCGTTGATTTTTATTAAGCCTCCGAGTATTGAAGTATTGATTAACAGATTAGAGCAGCGGAAAACGGAAAGCGAAGAAGATTTAAAGAAGCGAATAGACCGCGTAAAGATGGAACTGGAAATAGAAAATAAATTCGATTATGTAGTTGTAAATAACGAGCTTTCAAAAGCTGTTTGTGAAGTTGAAGAAATTATAAAAAAAGTAATAAATAAGGAGTAAGCGAAATGGTTAATAAGATGCAGATTAACACAGTCGATTTAAGAGTTATAGATCAGAGATGCGCAAATATTTATGAAGCTATTTGCGTGGCTTCGTTAAAAGCGCGGCAAATAAACAGCGAAAATAAAATCAACTACACTGCTCAGATAAGCACTATTCCTAATACCGGCAATGACGACGATAGCGAAGATATACAGAATCCGGCACAGATGAAGATAGCTTTAGAATTTGAAAAAGTTCCTAAGCCTCAGGTTCTGGCTGTTAGAGAATTGCTTGAAGGCAATATTGAATATTATTATAAAAATAAAATATAGTATTAGGCCATGAAAGAAATACTTTCCGGGAAGAAAATAATTCTGGGAGTTACCGGATGTATTGCGGCTTATAAATCCTGTCTAATTGCACGGGAACTGATTTCAAAAGGCGCGGAAGTTAAAGTTATTATGACTCCTTCCGCTCTTGAGTTTATTACCCCTCTTACTTTATCTACTCTTACTCAGAACGACGTAATTATTAATACTTTTCCCGCGGATCAAAAAAGCGGAATAACTTCCCGAACATGGCACATTGATATGGCCTTATGGGCGGACGTTATGCTTATTGCGCCTGCAACTATTAACACTATTGCAAAAATAGCCGCCGGATTTGCAGATAACGCTTTGCTAACTCTTGTTGCAGCTTTGCGATGTCCTCTGGTTATTTCTCCAGCTGCGGATGTGGATATGTATCAAAACCCAATTACTCAGCAGAATATAAAAAAACTTGAAGACCTTGGCGTAAGAGTTATTTTTGCTGAAGAAGGAAAATTAGCCAGCGGTCTTTCTGGTCATGGAAGATTGCCGGAAATTGAAAAAATAATTTGTTCTGTCGAATCTGTTTTATCCGGCTACGAAACAGATTTTAAAGGAAGAAAAATTTTAGTTACTGCCGGACCGACTTACGAAGACGTAGATCCTGTAAGATATATTGGAAATCGCTCGTCTGGAAAGATGGGCTTTCAAATAGCTAAAGCGGCATTTATACGCGGCGCAGAAGTAACTTTAATTACAGGCCCTGTAAGTCAAAGCGCATTTCAGGGAATTAATGTTATAAATGTTCGTTCTGCAGAGGAAATGAAAAATGCTATTGACGCAGAATTAGAGAAAAACGAAATTTTAATTATGTCCGCAGCAGTTGCCGATTATAAACCAGAAACAGTTGCCGACCTGAAAATAAAAAAAGAAGACGGATTAGCGGCAATAAAGCTGACTAAAACAGTAGATATTTTATCTTCGCTGAAAAAAGACGGAAAAAAAATAATTGGCTTTGCGCTCGAGACGAATTCGGAAACGGAAAACGCTTTAAAGAAATTAAATTCTAAAAAGCTTGATATGATAGTTTTGAACTCGTTGAGAGAACCGGGAAGCGGATTTGAACACGAAACTAACAAAGTTACGGTTTTCCATAAATCAGGCGAAAAAAAAGAATACCCATTAGAGACAAAATTTCAGACGGCCAACCATATTTTATCAGAAGTAAAAAAGATTATTTAACTTGCCAAATAAAGTCATCACTAAATTAAAAGAAGCTTTGATAGACCAGAAAGATATTTTTGGCGATGAATTATATCAGGGAGAAATAAAAGTTTCTTTTCGCAAGGCTCCTGTAAAGCTTGCCGTAAAAAAACAGCCAGAAATGTTCCCAATAGAAGAGGAACAGTTTAAGAGAGCCCAAAGCCTTGAAGAATTAAATTCGCTTATACGTGGATGTCTAAAATGTACGCTTGGTAAGACGCGGAATAAATTAGTTTTTGGCAAAGGCAATCCTGAATCTGACGTGCTGATTATAGGCGAAGGTCCGGGAGCGGATGAGGATGCGCAGGGCGAGCCTTTTGTAGGGCGCGCAGGCAAACTGCTTACGGATATACTAAAAGCGATTAATTTTACCCGGGAAGAAGTATACATTGCGAACATTGTAAAATGCCGTCCTCCCGGCAACAGAACTCCCCTTCCAATTGAGATGGAAACATGCGTTCCTTATCTGACAAAACAAATTGAGCTAATAAAACCGAAGTTGATTTTATGCCTTGGCTTAACAGCCGCTCAAGGGCTGCTAAAAAAACGAGACTCCCTTACTAGTATGCGAGGTAAAATATTTGAATTTGCCGGAGCTAAAGCAATGGTTACATATCATCCTGCCGCATTGTTAAGAAATCCAAGCTGGAAGCGAGGATGTTGGGAAGACGTTAAGATTTTTAGAAAATTATATGACGAACTTGCTTAATTAACGCTGAGTATAAACCCGCACGTATGAAAAAACTTGTTAGCCATACAGCTGTTTTTTGCGATAAAAATAGTTATAATTATACAATTGAAATATTTGAATTTTAGAAGACTGATTCCGACTGATACTATGTATAAAAAACGATTCGACGTTAAGACATTTCTAACTATCCGCTTCTAAAAGGAAGATTTTTTATTAAAACGAAAAAGTTGCGGAAATAAATTAATTAATCGGAAAGAAGAATTTTACACTTCGATATAAATATTTTTTATTTATTGAGATAACAGGAAAAAAACAAACCAGAATGGCAAAAACTCAAAAATTTGGCAGAGAAGCCAAATCAAATAAAGATTTAAAAGGACTTATTTCTGCGGGATTAAAACCCCCTGCAGCGCCTGAAATTGAAATGGCTGTGCTTGGCGCAATGATGATAGAAAAAGAAGCCGTTCCAAAAGCGATGGAATTGCTGACGCCTGAAAGTTTTTATTATCCGGCGCACAGCACAATTTTTAACGCTATGATTTCTTTGTTTAATACGCAGATACCAATTGATACTGTAACATTATACGAAGAACTGAAAAAGAGCGGAAAAATTGAAGAGGTTGGAGGCGCAGTATATTTAAGCCAGCTTTCTCAAAATATATCTTCGGCCGCTAATATTGAGTATCATGCAAAAATAGTTGTAGAAAAACAGATATTAAGATCGCTAATTACAGCTTCGCACGAAATTGCAAAAACAGCTTACGACGGAGCCGACGACGCTTTTGATATACTCGATTTTGCTGAGAAAAAAATATTTGAAATTACTGAAGAGCATTTAAAACAATCTTACCAGGGGATGGAAAGAGCTGTGCGCGACGCTTTAGAATATATCGAAGCGATTCACTCAAAAACAAATCAACAGTTTTCTGTGCCGACAGGTTTTTACGAATTAGATAATATGCTTGGCGGATTTCAAAAATCGGATTTAATTATTATTGCAGCGCGTCCTTCAGTAGGTAAAACAGCGTTTGCGCTTAGCCTTGCAAGAAACGCAGCTATCGATTATAAAGTCCCTGTCGCAGTTTTCAGTCTTGAAATGGCCACGATACAATTAGTAATTCGTCTTTTATGTGCGGAAGGAAGATTAAATGCGCATTTAGTAAGAACCGGCAAACTGCCAAGCGACGAAGGAATAAAACTAAGTAAGAACGCGCATAAATTAATTGAAGCTCCTTTGTATATTGACGATACTCCGGCTCAAACAATTTTGGAAATTAGAGCAAAGGCGCGAAGATTAAAAACTGAAAAAAACATCGGGATGGTCATAATAGATTATTTGCAGTTGATGCAGGGACCGTCAAACTCTGAAAGCAGAGAAAGAGAAATTTCTCATATTTCCAGATCGTTAAAGGCTCTTGCAAAGGAATTAAATATTCCTATAATTGCATTAGCTCAGTTAAATCGTTCTGTGGAAGCAAGAACGGATAAAAAACCGCAATTATCAGACTTAAGAGAATCGGGTTCTATTGAGCAGGATGCTGACGTTGTTATTTTTCTAAACAGACCGGAAGTCCATGGAATAAAAGTCGATAGCGACGGCAACTCTATGGAAGGCGTTGCGGAAATAGTAATTGGCAAGCAAAGAAACGGCCCGGTAGGAGACGTAAAACTGCGGTTTATTAAAGAATATGCCCGGTTTGAAAATTATGAACAATTCAGACAAGTAGAAGCTACTCATTCACAACCAACTCAGGAGGATATTATATGAAAAATATAATTCTTTTTCTTATTAGCGTTTTTGTTTTTACTCAGACCGCATTTACTCAGGAGTATAATGCAAAAGACGTGAAAATTTACAGAAGCAAACTTGAGTTTGCTAAAAAAAATAAACTGAACAAAAAACCAATTAACGAAGTTATTGTTGAAATTGGTAAAAGCTTTTTGGGGGCGGACTACATTGCCCACACTTTAGAAATTGGCGATAAAGAAACTCTTGTCGTCAATCTCTCAAATGTGGATTGCACTACTTTTTTAGAAAATTCATTGGTCTTTGGTAGAATTATTAAAAAAGAGAAGACGAGTTTTAAAGATTACTTAGACGAACTTCAGTTTGTAAGATATAGAGACGGGAAAATAAAAGATTATACTTCAAGACTGCATTATTTTTCCGATTGGATTTTTGAAAATACAAAGAAAGGAATTGTAAAAGATATTACAAAAGAAATTGGCGGCGAACCAATTACATTTAATATAGGATTTATGTCTCAGAACCCTACAGTATATCCGCAATTGCAAAAAAATCCAGAATTTATTCCTGTAATGCAGGCAAAGGAAAAAGAAGTTAACGCAAGAGAGTATTATTATATTCCAAACGCAAAAGTAGCCGAACTTGAAAGTAAAATTCAAACCGGCGACTTAATTGCCATTACTACAAATTTAAAAGGATTGGATATCGGACATGTCGGTATTGCAATTAGGCAGCCTGACGGAAGGATCCATTTTTTACATGCGCCTCTTAGCGGAGCAAAAGTCCAGATTACTGAAAAAGCTTTGCCGGATTATTTAGCGGGAGTTAAGAAGCATACTGGAATAATTGTTTTAAGACCAACGGAACCAGTTAAATAGTTTCGCAAAGGCTCAATAAAACTTTTATATTTTCTACATCTTCAAGCTGATCTTTTTCTTTGGGCGTTTCAAGAATTTTTGGGACGCCCTCTATTCTTTTATCATTCATTATATTTGTAAATCCAGCCAAACCAATAAAGCCCTGACCAATATTTTCATGCCTGTCTACACGGCTTCCCAGCTCTTTTTTACTATCGTTCATGTGAAAACATTTTAGCAGATCAAGTCCGACAATGCTATCAAAATCAGTAATTACTTTATCGTACGATTCAGGAGTTCTAAGGTCGTATCCGGCCGCAAAAATATGCGCGGTATCTATGCATACGCTCATCCGTTCTTTTTCGTCTACAAGGTCAATAATCTTTCTTAGGTGCTCAAATTTATAACCGATAGCGGTACCCTGACCTGCGGTAGCTTCGAGCATACTCTTAACTTTAAAATTTTTCGTTTTCTGATGAACAATGTTAAGAGATTCCGCAATCATTTTAATGCCGTCTTCTTCGCCTGCTCCGCCGTGAGATCCGGGGTGAAAATTTAAATATGGAATTTCGAGAAGTTCGCAGCGGTTAAGTTCGTCAATCATGGCTTCTCGAGATTTTTCCAGTATGTCTTCTTTAACTGCGCAAAGATTAATAAGGTAGCAATCGTGAGAGACTACAAACTTTATTTTAGAAGCTTTGAGTTTTTTCTTAAAGTTTTCAATTTCTTTTTCTTTCAGGGGGCTGGAGAACCAGCGATTATTATTTTTAGTAAAAATCTGCATAGCCGTAAAATTAAGTTTAGAGGCTAAATCCACAGAAGCGTCTACGCCTCCCTGAATAGAAGTATGCGCGCCAAGTAATTGATTCATATTTTTTCTATTGATAGTCAAAAGGTATATTATCTAAAATTATTTTTATAGAGTTTTTTACGCTCTTAAGTTTTATTCCGTGCGATTGTAACGCCGCTGTATTTAAAGACACATCATCGACCTTATAAGTTCCCGAAATATCGGCCATGGAAACTTTTTGAATTAATTTTTTATTAAACCCGGCAATATCGCAAAGCATTCTTCCAAATTGCGCTCTGGAAAGTCTTTCTTTGCCGCCAAGATTAATAATTTCTTTTTTAATATTTAGCTGGCAAAGCTGGCTGATAATTCGAGCGGCGTCATAATAAGAGAGAGGCGTTCTGAATTGATCGAAAAAAAGCTTCACCGGTTTGTTCTCTCTAAAATTTAAATACATATTCTGAAAATGATTTGCCGCCTTGCCGGGAGTAAATCCGAACAGCAGAGAAGTTCTAAGAATAATATAATCCTGAAAGGTTTGCTGAATCTTTACTTCGCCCATTAATTTAGTTTCGGCATATAAAGAAATTGGGTTTAGCTTTGCGTCTTCGGTTAACATTGAACCGCGATAGCCCGCATATACAAGGTCCGTAGAAATATAAATTAATTTAGCTTTGAACTGCAAACACAATTCTGCAAGACGCTGAGTAGCGTTGACGTTAACGTCGTAAACAAGTTTTGACGGCTGTTTATCGCAAATTTCAGGATTAGATATTGCTGCTGAATGAATAACAATATCAGGTCTGAAGTTAATGAAAATGCTACGCATCGCGGCAAAATTTGTTATGTCTGTTTTAGACGAATTAAAATTAGCGCATTTGCCAATATTATTATTATACAGGGTCAATATCTCATATTCTTTTGAAAGCTCGCTGTTTAAATATTCGCCAAGAGCTCCGCTGCCGCCAGTAATTAAAATTTTCATGGTAAGCAAATTTTCCCTAAAATAGTTTTTTTAGCTGCGCCAGTCACGTTAGGGATATTTGCAGGAATGCCAGAAACGGTTTCGTTTGCCAAAACGGCAAAGCAGATAGCTTCTTTAGCGTCCGATGAAATCCCAAAGTGATCGGTATTTTTTATAAGTACGTTCTTCCCAAAATAATTCTGCAAATGTTTAATGAAAAATTTATTTTTTGCGCCGCCGCCGCTTATAATAAGCTCGTCGACCGATATTTTATCTTTGAAAAATTTTTCATAATTCCTATATATAGCGTAAGGAGTAAGTTTAGAAACAGAAGCAATTAAATCAGCGGGCTGTAAATAAGAATATTTTTTCAACAATTTATCAAGAAACAAATCGTTGTAGTATTCTCTTCCCGTTGATTTTGGGGGCTGCAATTCAATGTCTTTATCTTTTTTTACTAAATCGTTAAAAAGTTTTTCGTCAACATTTCCGTTCAAAGCAAATTTACCGCCCTTATCGTAAGCGGCTCCAAAAAGTTTTTTCGCAAGAAAATCCGTAAGCATATTACCCGGGCCGGTATCAAAAGCAAAGACTTCATCCTGCGATGAATTTTTTGCAAGTATTGTAAAATTAGAAATGCCACCGATATTTAAGAGGATTCTATTTTTAGTTTTAGAACCAAATACAAGATAATCAAAATAAGGAATAAGCGGCGCGCCTTCTCCGCCGAGGGCAATATCGCCGACTCTGAAATCGCCAATTGTAACAATCCCGGAAAGTTTAGCAAGCACGCTTGGATCGCCTATTTGCAGGGTCGAACCAAACGTATGCCCAAAAAAGTTTTCCTTCTTGGGGCGATGATGAATTGTCTGTCCGTGCGTGCCAATCAAGTCAATTTTATCAATAGAGACATGCGCTTTTTTCAATAGTGTTTTTATTGCGTCAAAGTACAAATGCGGAAGAAGAAAATTTAATCTGCATATATCCGTAACAGCGCCTTTGCCGGGAAGCGAATTTTTAATGACGGTTTCTTTCAACCCGTTTGGAAACGGAGGCGAAACAAAATCAATCAACTTAAGCTTTGTATTTAGTCCGCATCCCGTTATTTCAACGAGAGCTGCGTCGACCCCGTCTAACGAGGTTCCGGACATCAGACCGATAACAAATTTCTTGTTTTTTTGCTTTAAATTGAAAAGTTTTTCCACACGCGTTAAAAATGCAATAGTTGATAAATTAATATAATAATTATAAAGGAAATTTTGATTTATTGCCATAATAAAATAATTTGCTATGTAATTAAAAATTGATTTGACATATTTTATTCGGACTTAAATAAAGGTATTTTATTAATGGATTTATTTTCAAAAATTGCTAAAATAAAAATTGTGCTTACAGATGTAGACGGCGTTTTAACCGACGGAGGCTTATATTATTCATCCGAAGGACAGGTAATGAAAAAATTTAACGTTAAAGACGGGATGGGATGCGTTTTATTGAAAAAAAGCGGTTTGCAAACAGGCCTGATTTCAAGCGATAGCGCTCCGCTAATTGGAACAAGAGGGGAAAGATTAAAAATGGATTATATTCACTTTGACGTAAGGGATAAGGTTGCAGTATTGGATGAGATATGCGCCAAAAACAATATAACTTATGAGAATATAGCTTTTATAGGCGATGACGTGAACGATCTTGATATATTAAAAGTTGTCGGGTTTAGCGCGGCGCCTAACGATTCAGTTGAAGAGATTCTTGAGGTCGTTAATTTTATCTGCAAGAAAAAGGGAGGCGACGGGGCATACAGAGAATATGCCGACTTGATAAGAGGGATTAAAGAAAAACAGAACGCTAGTCCAAATTAATAATTAAAGAGAAAATTTATGAAAAAACTATTAACCGCTTTATTTATGATAACTACAATAACATTTGCGCAAACGCCGTATGCCGACGTTAATAAAGAAATAGAGGCTGGGAATTATTCTTTAGCGACTTCAAAGATTAATGAAATTTTAAGCCGCGAAAAGCTTACGGAGCTTGAAGCATATAACCTTAATTTTGCAAAAGACAGACTTGAAAGAATTAAACTTGATTTCTCAAAATCAAAAGATGAAGTAACAGCCTATCTGAAAAAGTACTATCCTGATCTTAACGACGCAATGATGGACGCGTGGGAAAAAGATAAACAGCTTGAGATGAAAGTAATTGACGGCAAGAAAAAATATTTCTATAACGCCGGGCCTAATTTATTTAGGATTAGCAAAGAAGAAAAGAAACAACAAATAAAAACTGACGGCGATAAACCAGATAAATTAGATGAATTTGTAGCGAACTTCCTTCCGTTAGTGGTTAATAGTAAGGATACAAAAGACAACTTATCAAACCCTGTAAAATTGCGGTTAAAGTATACTCTTACTGTTAATAAAAACGCGGTTCCAGAGGGCGAGATTATCCGCTGCTGGCTGCCTTATCCTCAGGAAACACACAGCCGTCAGGCGGACGTAAAACTGCTTTCTACAAGTCCGGAAAATTATCTGCTTGCGCCAAAAGAACAAAAGCAAAGAACGCTGTATCTTGAGAAGAAAGCTGAAAAAGATAAACCTACAGAGTTTAAAATGGAAGTGGCTTATACCGCTTATTCAGAGTGGTTTAACTTAGACGGGAATAAAATAAAAAACTATGATAAGAATTCTGATTTGTATAAAACGTTTACAAAAGAGACTCCGCCTCATATAGTTTTTTCAGACAACATTAAGGCTTTATCCGAAAAAATTATTCAGGGAGAAACAAATCCTTATCTGAAAGCAAAAAAAATATTTAAGTGGATAAGCGATAATATTCCATGGGCGAGCGCGTTAGAGTATTCAACAATACCAAGCATTCCAGAGTATTGCATGGCAAATAAACACGGCGACTGCGGTATAAAATCATTATTGTTCATTACGCTTGCGCGGTACAACGGCATACCTGCAAAATGGCAAAGCGGCTGGATGCTGCATCCGGTTGAAGTAAACCTGCACGATTGGAGCGAAGCTTATTTTGAGGGGATCGGCTGGGTTCCGGTTGATCAGTCTTTTGGATATCAGGACTCTGAGAATGAGAAGATTCAGTATTTTTATTCAAACGGAATTGATTCGTACAGACTTATTGTAAACGACGATTTTTCAAAACCTTTGTATCCTGCAAAGATTTATCCAAGGAGCGAAACGGTAGATTTTCAGAGGGGAGAAGTTGAGTGGAGAGGCGGAAATTTATATTTCAACAAATGGAAATACGACATGGGGGTCGAGTATTCATCTGGCAACGATAAACTAAAATAATTTTATAAAACGAGAAAAGTTAATGTTAAAAAAGTTTTTATTTATAATAATTGTACTTGCCGCATCCTTTACAATAAAGGCGCAGGAATCTGATTATTTCGACTCGCCATTTGGCGGGGGCGGCGGTTTTACGCCCGGCTGGGTTATCCCAAATATAGACGGGCTTAATACAAAAATCAAAGCGTTTGGGACTCCGGAAATAGCTAAGCACGGGCTTTATACTTCGGGCGGAGCGGGCTTTTTCTATATTGGTTTTATAAAAAATCTGCGTATTGGAGGTTTGGGATTTGGCGGTTCTACCAGCGAAAAATCTTTTTCAAACGGATACCAGAAGGAGACCATTTATTCATTAAGTTCTGGAGCTTTTACAGTTGAGTATACTTTGCCTTTTGTTAAAAACGTTGCAATTTCTGTCGGCGCAATGATAGGAGGCGGCACGCAAAAAGTAGAGCTTTATCAAAACAGAGGAGTCTTTGACTGGGATCATATCTGGTCGGATGTAACTGATCCGGTTAACTCCACAAAAGACGTTTCGCGCGTTTTGAAAAACGACTTTTTCCTGATAGCTCCTACGATAAACGTAGACGTTCCGGTTTATAGGTTTATTTCTTTTAGAGCCGGAGCCGGATATTTATTTGAGTTCGGCGGAACCTGGAAAGCTGATAATGATAAAAACATAATTAATGTGCCTGGCAACCTGACAAAGGACTCCTTCTTTATTCAGACGGGTATTTTCCTTGGATTTTTTTCATATTAAAAAGAGCAGAGAATGACGAATTTACTTGTAACTGGCGGAGCCGGTTTTATTGGAAGCAACTTTCTGAATTATATTCTTGAGGACGGCGAGGACTACAACATTGTAAACCTTGATAAACTTACTTATGCCGGAAATCTGGAAAATTTAACGCAGATCGAGAGCAAAAAAAATTACCATTTTATTAAGGGGGATATAGGGAATTATGAACTTGTAAACCACATCTTTGAAGAATTTAAAATTCAAAAGGTTATAAATTTTGCAGCGGAAACGCATGTTGATAGAAGTATATTGGGCTCGGAAGTTTTTTTTAGAACAAACGTAATTGGGACTAACGTTTTGCTGGAGGCCGCTAAAAGATTCAGCGTAGAAAAATTTTTGCAGGTCTCAACTGACGAAGTATATGGGAGTTTAGGTAATGCTGGATTATTTACAGAAGACACTCCAATTTCTCCAAATAGTCCATACTCTTCAAGCAAAGCTTCGGCTGATTTAATGGCGATGTCGTTCTATCGCACCTATGGTTTGCCGGTTGTAATTACGCGATGCTCAAATAATTATGGGGCGTACCAGTTCCCTGAAAAGTTAATCCCTTTGATGATTATAAACGCGTTGAACGACAAGAAGCTCCCTGTTTATGGGGATGGAATGAACGTGAGGGATTGGATTTACGTCATAGACCATAACAAAGCAGTTAAACTTGCGCTTGAAAAAGGGGAAGCCGGGCAGGTTTATAATGTAGGCGCAAGCAACGAAATGCCTAACATTGAAATAATAAAACTGATTTTAAAACGCTTGGGGAAATCAGAAAATCTGATTGAATACGTAAAAGACAGACCTGGGCACGATCGCCGTTATGCAATTGATTCGACGAAAATTCAAAATGAATTAGGCTGGAAGCCTGCTTTTAATTTTGAAGAAGCAATTGAAAAAACGATTGACTGGTATTTAGGCAATCAGGTTTGGTGGCAAAGGATAATTTCCGGCGAATACCAAAAATATTATCAGTTGCAGTATGAGAAGAGAAACTCATAGTTCGTAAGATTATTTGTTCTTTGAGCCGCGCGTCCAAAGAAGCAATTAAAATAAAACTCATTAAACATTATATCCGCTTAATTACTTTTTGTTGTAAAATATGCAGCAAAAGAGATATTAAGCGGATATTTTTTTGAAGGTATGACGGCTATACCAGCTTAAAACAAGGGTGCGATGGAGATTTAAGGTTATAATATTAAATCGAGAGAATTAATCTTCAAAACCAAGCAATGATTTATAACGAAATTAACAGAGCTATATAAAAACTATTTTTAGGCGATAATAATAGCGGAGCGGCGATTTTGCAGTTCGGACTATCGTCTAATTTCCAGAATAAAAAGCGTTAAGCTATATATAAGCCAAATAAAAGCATATAAACAAACGTTAGTAATGCAACAACGTCGTTAGGGCGTTAGAAAGCAAATATGGGCGTATCTTCATTTAGGTAATCTATTACCGCAATAAACAGCAAAAAACGAAATAATTAGTTTTTACAGGCCAGATAGATAAATAAACATTAAAAAAATAAGGCATTATGAAAGTGAAAATTAAACAACCTGTTAAAATGGAAAAAAATAAGTAAAATTTTTTAACGAAAAAGAAAGCGTAAGATTAGCCTTTATTTATGGGGGTGAAAAGGGGTTTTGAACATAAGAGAAAACAGATAGAAATAGGGTAAAGAAAAAGATTTATTTGCTAAAGGCTTGACAATTAAAAATAAAACCATATTTTAGGTAACCTGTTTTTGAAATGGTTATCACAACGAAAGCAGATGTTCATATTAAAGCTGAAAGAAAATCTTAATAAAAAACGAAAGAAAAATAAAAAACTTCTTGACTTTAGAAATTAAAAGCCGTAAGTTTTGAATCTTGTTTTGATTAAGTAATGACAAGAGACATTTGAAACAAAATGTCTGAGATTAAGAAGTTTGCTTCTGAAAAAAAAGTCTTGACATTAAAAAATAAAATTTGTAAGTTTGAAGTCTCGTTTCGATTACGAAATGACAACAACGAAAGTTCTTTGAAAGAGTGAGTGCATTTAACCGTCAATTAAATGGTTTTAATGAGCGATAATACGCCAGATTACACATTAAGTTTAAATTCTACAACGGAGAGTTTGATCCTGGCTCAGGACGAACGCTGGCGGCGTGCTTAACACATGCAAGTCTACGAGAAAGAGGTAGCAATATCTTTAGTAAAGTGGCGCAAGGGTGAGTAACACGTAAGCAATCTGCCCATAGAAATGGAATAACGTAGAGAAATTTGCGCTAATACCGTATGATGCAGCGGCTCCGCATGGAGATGTTGTTAAAGTATAGTAATATACGTCTATGGATGAGCTTGCGTCTGATTAGCTAGTTGGTAAGGTAACGGC
>DBTY01000018.1 GCA_002307295.1 Ignavibacteriales bacterium UBA1304 | reverse complement strand
ATTTTATAAATGCACTACGGGTTATGTTATATTGTTTTTTGAGTTGGTGGTTTTGTTTCTCCATGCTACAAATGAAATGCCGGTTCTATTCAATATCACTCTTCTCATTGAATCAATTGATCCGAAACCACAATTCTCACAAAGAATTTGGTTTGGAAGGTTGGGTTTTTCTTTTAGTAATTGTTCAAGTTCTTTCATTCGGAACTCATTTACAAATGTACAAAAATTGTAATTGTATTTCTGATTAATTAATGCTGAAAGGTAAGTACGATTAGTGCCTACTTGATTAGCAACATCTGCAATATTTAATTTACTGTTTAAATGAAATTTCTCTTCATTGAAAAGAACTAATATTTTATCTAATATTTTTTGTTGATTTTCGTTTAAGTTCTCTTCAAACATCTCGGGTTGGTTTTCTATGTCTGTATTATATTCATTTTCAATTGGATTTAAAGATTTTTGTATAGTCCCAAACCATCCGGTAAAAAACAACATACTTGAAAAAATAATAGATGTAATGATCATTCCTGATAGATTTTCCAGAAAATAAACTCTGCCTAAAGTAGCAATTACTGTCGATGTAGCTGAGGTGATAATTAGAAGGATATTAAGAAATTTTATGCGTTTGTCAGAAGTATCATCGATGTCCGAATAATATTGTCCTGCTTGATAATTGTATTTCTTTATCAAACTAAAGTTTCCGTAAATAATAATTAGAAGCTGAATAATAAACCCAAATTTGATTATTATCCTTATATAATACAAATAGTCTACATATATTTCTCCTGTAAGCTTATTACTGTCATACATCCATTTAATGACAGTTTCTTTATCTGCAAATACATAACCAATTGTATAAAATAAAAATAAGATAACGGGTAAAAACAGAAATTTTGAATGATGTTTCAAAGAAAATTCTGATTCGACAGTAAGCAATCTGAAATAAATATAAATTAAAGGAAATACAATTAGTAATGATAACTGGTATAGTGGATCAAAAAAATAATAAGCATTTGAATAATTAGAAAAATAAAGAAAATGAGATAGATATACAAAGAAGGCAAATATCATAAAAACACCTAAAAACCGACGGGGTTTTTCTTCTTTTTTGGCTCCAACAATAAGTAAAACAGACCAAAAGAGTGAAATATAAATGGGGGTTAGAAGTAAAATAGATTTCAGCATAGTCCCATAATTTTCGTAAATATATATATTTTTTTTATCCGTGATACAAAAATTTTACTTTTTGCATAAAATATTTTACGAATTGAGATATTGGTAAGAGAAGATAATTTATACCTTTGCAACCGGAAAACTCATAGTCTTATATTTAACCAACTAATCAACACTGTTTTATCTTGTTTTACTTTTATTACAAAGATAATGAACATCAGAGATTAGTCCTGACTAAATGAATTTATTCTGTTTACATACTGAGGGATTGGATAATACCAATCCCTTATTTTTTGCCTAAAGATAATCAATTAATGAGCTTCCAACCAGTTTGTTCCTGTTCCGCAATCGGCGATAAGCGGAACATTTAATTTGACCGCACCTTCCATTTCTTCGACAACTATTTTTTTAGCTTTCTCTACTTCATTTTGCGGAACGCTAAAATTTAATTCGTCGTGTACCTGAAGTGTCATTTTTGTTGCAAGCTTTTCCTCGTCAATCCGCTTTTGAATTCTTATCATAGCAATCTTAATAATATCTGCGGCGGATCCTTGTATGGGCGCATTGATGGCATTTCGTTCGGCATAACCTCTGACAACACTATTTTGAGAGTTAATATCGGCCAAATAACGCTTCCTTCCGAAAAGCGTTTCCACGTACCCGTTTATCTTTGCACGTTGAATAGATTCGTCCATATATTTCTTTACATCCGGATAAGTGGAAAAATATCCATCGATTAGCTCTTTGGCTTCTGCACGGGGAATACTTAGTCTGTCCGACAATCCAAACGTGGAAATACCGTAAATAATACCAAAGTTAGCGGTCTTTGCTTTACGACGCATATCAGAATTTACATCAGCAAGGGCCACTTTATATATTTTCGCAGCTGTAGCAGTATGAATATCGTGTCCGCTATTGAAAGCATCGAGCATATTCTTATCTCCGCTTAAATGCGCCATAATACGAAGCTCAATCTGAGAATAGTCAGCGCTCAAAAACAGACAACCTTCGTCTGGGATAAATGCTTTCCGAATCTCTTTTCCTTGTGCATCTCTAATCGGTATATTTTGCAGATTAGGATTGGTTGAACTCAATCTACCTGTTGCCGCCACCGTCTGATTGAATGAAGTATGTACTTTTCCGGTTTTGGGGTTAATCAATTGCGGTAAAGCATCAATGTAAGTACTGAGCAACTTTTTCAAACCACGATAGTCAAGAATTTTACCTACAATTGGATGTTTTGAACGTATTTTTTCCAACACATCTTCCGAAGTGGAATACTGCCCTGTTTTAGTTTTTTTTGCCTTCTCATCGAGTTTTAATCTATCAAAAAGCACTTCGCCTACCTGAGCCGGAGAAGCCACATTAAAACTGTAACCAGCCATAAGATGAATTTCTTCTTCTATTTTTATTGCCTCGGCAGTCAGGATCTCAGAGCTTGCCTTTAGAGCGTCACTATCTATTCTCACTCCATTTTGCTCCATTTTGGCAAGTACTTTCATCAAGGGCATTTCTATTTCGTAGAACAATTTTTCAAGATGATTTTCTTTCAATTCCCGTTCAAGAACCTGTTTCAACTGAAAGGTAATATCTGCATCTTCGGCAGCATAATCACAAAGCAAATCCATATCAACAAAACGGATATCTATTTGATTTTTTCCCTTTCCACCAACCAATTCCTCATAATGAATAGTTT
>DBTY01000022.1 GCA_002307295.1 Ignavibacteriales bacterium UBA1304 | reverse complement strand
GGTGCGTTGTATAATTGCTTACTCTGACTAAGCAATTTGTAGAGTTTACTTTTGGAACAGACCAGCTATATCTGGTTAGTCCGGCTATTGGAGTTTTATTTATTTTTACCCATGTTTCGCCGCCGTCTAGTGAATATTCAATCTGTATTGTGCCATATACTATTCCGCCTGTTTTGCGCCAGTTGATATTATAATATGAGCCGCCTTTTATTTTTTCGTTCCCATTAGGAGCCGTTATTGATAATTTGCCGTTGCCTGCCACTACCGGCGTATAATCAAAGGCTAATCCACAAACTACTTTATTCTTTTCAAAAGTATAGACCGTTTGAGTTTGCCCTGTAGACTGATCAACTAATTGTAATTTTGTATAAACGCGAGATGCTCCAGCCAGTTTACCTGCAGCTTTGCTTACAGTAGAATCTGCCGTATATAACATATAAACTTTATTAGTATTCCGATCTGTTTCTAAATCAATTATTTCGGGAAAATTATCATCCGCTAATATATTCGCGCCAATTAGCTCAAGAGCTTTAGAACTAGCAGTAAACTTAGCAATATGAGCGATTTCCTCATCGCTGTTAACCGCTACAGTAAAGAATGTTCCATCATTTGTGCACGCTAACCCAATCGCTCCAAGGGAGCCCAAAGACGTTACCAGGCGTATATCTGAAATGTTGCTAGGATTTAATGAATACAGTAGATACGCGGTTGCAGTTTCAGTTTTTGAAAGCGAATTACCGCTTTTACTTAAAGCAGGACGTTCATCGCCACCTGTCCCAGCTACGAAATAAATTAATTTATCTGTAGGATTATAAGCAATTCCAGTACAGATTTGAGAATATGAAGTTACCCCATCGCTATATTTAGGAACTAAAACTGAATCGAGAACATTTCCTGTTGCTTTGTCAATTTTATATATATAACTTTCTTTATAATCTGACGTTTTCTTTTTTCCTGCCACAATACCAGTTGTACCCCACAAAATACCATTGTCATCCATAGTTCTTTCTGCATTCATTCCCTTAGTAGGGATATTAGTTTTTATTATAGTGAAATCGCCTGGAGCTCCAAGCGTAGATGAAGCATAACTTACTGGATAAGACTTTTTGGCGCTTCCATCAACAATATTAGCATAAAACTTTGTTGCATCGGTATTTTTTAGTTGTTGAGCATAATTAGCGCTGTATGCAACAGTACTAATTATAAATATGACACAACTAAACAGTATCTTTTTCTGCATTTGGATCACTCCTTTTTAATTCTTATTACTATCATGAATTATGTATACACACATATTCAAAAATAAGTTTTTTATTCGTTTTTTCAAATAATCATCAACTTATTTTCTTAATTATTTTTACGCTTCACTACGTTTTCATATGTTTTTTTAAAGCCTGCTTCATACATTCCTTAACGAAAAACCAGGCTTTACAAAAAAAGCCGCAGACTTATTCTTTGAGTTTGTCAAAGCTAAAAGTCCGCGGCTATAAATCTTATTAATAATTTGTCCACTCCTTTTTAAGGAGTGGATTTAGGGGTGGTCTTATTTCATCAAGATCATTTTATTAACCTGTGATTTTCCGTCTATGCTCAGATTATAAAAATATACGCCGCTTGTTAAATTCGATGCGTTAAATTCATATTCGTGATTTCCAGCTTCAAGCTGTTTGTTTACCAATTCTGCTACCTGTTGCCCTATGCTGTTAAATACTTTCAGCGATACTTGAGCTTTATTCTCTAAGCCAAATACTATTTTTGTGCTTGGGTTAAACGGATTTGGATAATTCTTTACGCCTGTTGTTGTGGTTATTGTAAAGGCTTTATCGCTTACGTCAAATACCTGGTGCGTTGTATAATTGCTTACTCTGACTAAACAATTTGTAGAGTTTACTTTTGGAACAGACCAGCTATATCTGGTTAGTCCGGCTATTGGAGTTTTATTTATTTTCACCCATGTTACGCCGCCGTCTAGTGAATATTCAATCTGTATTGTGCCATATACTATTCCGCCTGTTTTACGCCAGTTGATATTATAATATGAGCCGCCTTTTATTTTTTCGTTCCCATTAGGAGCCGTTATTGATAATTTACCGTTGCCTGCTACTACCGGCGTATAATCGAAGGCTAATCCACAAGCTGCTTTATTCTTTTCAAAAGTATAGACCGTTTGAGTTTGCCCTGTAGATTGATCAACTAATTTTAATTTTGTATAAACGCGAGATGCTATAGCCAGTTTACTAGCAGCTTTGTTTACAGTAGAATCTGCCGTATATAACATATAAACTTTATTAGTATTCCGATCTGTTTCTAAATCAATTAAATCGAGGCTGGTATTCTCTTCATCTATCTTTACGTTAAGTAACTCAAGAGCTTTAGAACCAGTAGTAAATTTAGCTATATATAAGGTATCATCAGGGGAGCTGGTTGCAGTAAAAAATGTTCCATCATTTGTGCACGCTAACCCTATCGCTCCAAGAGAGCCAAAAGATTTTACCAGACGTATATCGGACAAGTTGTTAGGATTTAATGAATAAAAGTTATAGATATTCGAACTTTCAATTTTGGAAATGGAATTACCGCTTTTGCTCAAAGCAGGACGGCCGGCACCTTCTCCTACAGTCAGGAAATAAATTAATTTATCCGCAGGGTTATAAGCAATTCCAACGCAGAGTTGAGAATATGTATCTACTCCATCACTATAATCAGGGGTTAAAACTGAATCGAGGACATTTCCTGTTTTTTTGTCAATTTTTAATATATATCTTCCATTAAAGCCTGAAATCCCCTTTTTAACTCCAAAAATACCATATACTCCCCACCAAATGCCATTGTCGTCCATAGTTCCTTCTGCTACTCTTTCCACATTTGGCACGCGACTTTTTATTATATTTAAATCGCCTGGCGCTCCGAGCGTAGCCGAAGCATAACTTACCGGACTAACCATTTTTGCATCCCCATAAATAACATTTACATAAAACCTGGTTGCGTCATTATTTTTTAACTGCTGAGCATATCCCGATCCAAGACAAAGCAGACTAAATAGAAATAATGCTCCGCTTAATTGAAGAACTTTTTTCATGGGAAATCCTTTCATTTTTTTTGAATTAATTTGTTTTATGACTTATTAATAAAATAATAAGAATATTTTTCTCAACCAACAAGAAATATCATTTTATCAAATATTTATTGTTTATTCGACATTTTTGCATGTAATAACAATAAGCCTATTATAAAAAAGCCGCAGATTCAAGCTCTGAGTTTATCAAAACTAAAAATCTGCGGCTGGTAAATCCTGAAAAGAATAATTTTATTTTAATAAATTCATTTTCTTTGTAGCTGTAAAGTCGCCAGCCGAAATCTTATAAAGGTAAACTCCGCTTGCTAATGATGAAGCGTCGAAATTTACTGAATAGGAACCAGCCGATTTATATTCGTTAACTAAAGAAGCTACAGTTCTTCCCAAAGCGTCATATACTTCAATTTTAACTTTACTATCTTTAGGAATGTTATAACGGATAGAAGTATTTGGATTAAACGGGTTAGGATAATTCTGCGAAAGTTCAAAAGATTTTGGAGCGCTGATTTGAACTGCCGAAGATAAGTAATAATACTTTGACGAACCATCTAGATCAATTTGTTTAATTCTATAATTTATAGATACGGCTCCTAATTTAGAAGCGTCGTCTACAAAGCTATAATTACTGATTTTAGAAGTAGTATTATTACCATTAACAGAACCAACTTTTACCCATGTATTAGCGGCAATGCTTCTTTCAATATCATAACCTGAATTATTTGTTTCAGTAGCCGTGCTCCATTTTAAAGTTACAATGCCATTTTTAGCATTTGACGTAAAAGAAGTCAATTCGACAGGAGTAGTTTGAACGGCAAAACTAGCTTCTATTGGAAATCGATTGTATGTAGTAACATTTGCAGGAACTCCGCCAGTTATATCGGTATAATAATAAGCGTTGGCTCTGGTAGGGCTTTCGGATTGAATACCAAGCGGGTAAAAATCAGCGCCATTATTACTTTTAGGCTCAGCTAAACCGACAAAAATATACTGGTTTGAAACTTTTTTAGCGTTTGGGAAATTAAAAGTAACTGTCGCGCCTAAATCTGTAGCAAGAATGGTGTGATAAGAGGAAGAATCAAGAATAACTCCCGATGTATCGACCAAAACTCCATAAACACTTTGCCCTACATTTGCAGAACTAGCTCCTATTATAACGCCAGTAGACTTTATTGTAGCGCTTCCAGTCACATAATACCGTGCAAGGAATATACCGGCATTAGCCGCTCCAAGCCCGAGACTGCCTGTTAAACTAGAATTGTCCAAATATCCAATAGTTCCGCTGGTTGTAGTTAAGCTGGATGAAAGCGAATTATTTGTATTGTCTCCGTCTGAAGGGACGGAAATAGTAACAGTATTAGCCCCTACAGCTGTAGGAGAAAATGCTGCAAATGAAACCGTCGCTGAAGAGCCTTCAGTTAATGAAGGAATAACCTGCGTATTTGTATATGTATTTGCTCCGGTTACGCTTAAAGTAACATTTAAGTTTGTTAAAGTAGTATCTCCATTATTTACAATAACGGCTGAAAAAGGATTGCCAACAGCTAAACCATTAACTGGAAGTTCTCCATAAGAATAAAAATAAGCCACTTTAGCGTCGTTATTAATTCCAGTAATCCATTTAGCTCTTGTTTCGGGTCTTAAAACCGAAGTGTAATTTAAAGCCGTAGGAAGAACAGTTGAAGAATATGCATTGCGCAAACCGTTTCCTCCGCCAACTAATACAGAAGTACATGAAGCAGAATTTACAGAAGGCGATTTTGTTCCCGAAGCATTCTGATAATCAAAAGCGACATAAAGAGCGCCGCCAGTATAAGTAAAGGCTTTACCTTTAGAAAGAGTTATGTCCAGCGGACCTGTAGCCGCTGGTATTGTTACTGAATCGTTATGCACTAAAGTCATATTATCAATAATACCGCTAACGCTATCGGACCAGATCATATTAGTTTTTGCAAAAGCTGCATCGGTAGAGTTTTGCAGATATATTTTTACTAAGCCTGTAGTTGCAACTTTTTGCGCTAAAACATAATTAAATCCCAACGACGTAAACGTTACGCCTTTGGGCACGCCTGCAGCCGCTAATTCAGCAGCTGATATAATATAAACAGTTCTTGTATAGCGGTAATATCCCTGAGGCGCCTTCCCTACTGAAGTGCTGCTATTATCGCCTGGTAAAATTGATCTTATTAAATTGATATCGTCTGGTTTTTGCACAGAAGAAGTTATCTTTTTATTAAATGTTACAGTGCGATCTTGAGCGCACAAAGCGACAATAAAAAGAAAGACAAATGAAGCAGAAAGTATAGTTATTTTTTTCACAGATAATCCTTTTTTTTAGTAGTGAAATTATTGAATTATATATAACATTATTTCATAAACTATGCAGATGTTCTTTTGAAAATTAACGTGACAAAAAAGGACCTTCTTTTTGGGGGAAGGGCTTTAAATAAACTACAACGATAGGCTTTCAGATAAAAAAAGCAGCGTTTTACAATATGTTTTTATGTTCAAAACGTTTTTTTTGCCTGAAATATTTTCATGCTAGCAAGTTACTTCATCTTTACAAATTACCTAATGCAACTTATAATCATATTTTAGGAAAGTCAAGGATATGGTATTGTTTTGGGATATTTATTATTGATTTTAGATTTGGTTTGTATAATCTTGCATTATTGTGGAATAATATTTCTTGCTTTTTAGTTCCATGTAAGATGACAATTTAAATAATATCTTTTCCTCTTTTATTTGCTATTCGCCTGTTATAAAGTAATATTATTAAGTGTCATTATTTCATTACAATATTTCAAAAGGCGATACTATGAAAAGGATATATTCAATATCCCTTGTTATGTTAATTGCATTATTATGCATAAACAAAACTTCTTTTGCGCAAACCAAAATGTCGTTAGGGCCAGTTATTGGTTTTAATTATAACACTCATTCAGGATCTGACGTTAGCGATCAATTAACAGGTTTTGGACTAGTAGCAGGCGGACAGTTAGACATGCAGTTTAACCCAAACATAGGATT
This sequence comes from Ignavibacteriales bacterium UBA1304, assembly GCA_002307295.1. Lineage (GTDB taxonomy): Bacteria > Bacteroidota > Ignavibacteria > Ignavibacteriales > Ignavibacteriaceae > UBA1304. The sequence goes on along the minus strand of DBTY01000022.1, from coordinate 15,646 downwards.
AATCATAAACTTAATGTTCTATGATAATAGAAGCGCAACCAATACCAGAACAATTTCATATTTAGATATGGATGTGTCTGAAGACGTAACAGAGAATATAGCTTATTTTTCAATTGAACCATTGCTTAAAATAGCTATTCCAAGATCCGGGTTTTATTTTGTCTTTGGACCGAGCATTGGTTTTAATGAAGACGCAACAGAAGAAATCACAGAAACTCTTCCTTCAGGAAATCAAACAAAAACAAAAACGACTTTGAATAACTTGTTGGCCCGCTTTGAATTGAAATTTGGCGCAGGTTGCGACGTGCCAATAAGCCGAGATGTATCTCTTACTCCGCAGTTAACTTTTGGATATGGAGCTACAAATGTGCAATCTGACGTAGACTGGAAAATACAAACTTTGCAGGCGTCAATAGTATTAAAATTTAGATTGAATTAATTTACAAGCAATCCAGGCTTCTGCGAACCTAGTATCTTTATTCAAAACAATACAGTTTTGGATTGATGGAAAAGAAAAGCAAAAAAGAACAGGGAACGGAATAACCCATTCCCTGTTTAATAAGCTGAAGAACTACTTCATCAAAATCATTTTCTTGCTTTGAGAAAATAAGCTTGCGCCGTCGTTTGATACAACTGCAATAGAGTATGTATAAACGCCTGAAGGCAAGTTAGAAGCGTCAAAAACTACCTGATGAGTTCCTGCAGTTTCATTTCTATTGACTAATTCTTTAACGCTTTGTCCTATAACATTATAAACTGTAAGTTTAACTTTGCTATCTGACGATAAGTTATAAGTAATTGAAGTGCTTGGGTTAAATGGATTTGGGAAATTCTGCTTTAACGAAAATGATGCAGGGCCGTTAGAAGCCGATACTTTAACTTCGCCAACTGTTTTCTTTGTTCCATCAAGATCATGCTGCACTAATTTATAAGTATACTGACCAGCCGATACATTTTTATCAGTAAAGCTGTAATAGCTTTTTTCAGACGTAGTTCCCTTTCCGTTGATTGAAGTAACTTTAACGTCGTTTCTAAATAGTTCAAAAAACGAGTTATTAGTTTCAGTAGCGGTCGCCCACTTAACAAGAACGCTACCGTTAGAATAACTTGCGTTAAAAGATGAAAGCTCAACCGGAACAGTAGTAGGAGTTACATAGTTGCCGTCATGTTGAAGGTTGAACTGATATGTAGGATTAATTATCTTTGATGCATTATATTTTAATCCAGTATTCCATGCATATAAATTTGTGCGATTTGTAGCAGTATATTCAAAGCTGCTTCCAACAATATCAAGATTGCCGTCGCCGTTCAAATCAGTAAGTATAGGCTGTTGAAAGCTTGTATTAAGAGCTACTTTTAACGGCCAGTTAGCAAGACTTGTTCCGTCTAATTTAACGGCAATATATTCGCCAGAATCGTCGCTAAACTGAACATTTTGATCGGCTATAAGTTCATACTTGCCATCGTTATCGATATCAGCAACTGTAATCTGGTTTGCCATTCCAAAATAAGGGCCTTTAGGAAAGCCCGAAAGCGGCGTTCCATCTCTTTTAAACCCAAAGATATAAGACTCTGGATCTGTAGTAGATCCATACTCAGGCACAACAATATCAAGATAACCATCGCCATCAATATCAGCAACAGTTACAGGCGCATAAACCCAGTTTTTGCCAAAGTTCTTTTTAGGCCAGCCGGGATAATTAGTCCCATCAGGATTAACAACATAAATAGTAGCGTTTACATTTGTTGAATCAGAATGAGAACAGAATATAATCTGTTTTTTTCCGTTTTTATCAAGATCGGCTAAAACAGGAGCAGAATATGAAGTAGAGCTATAAAGGGAATCAATTCCATAAGGAAATCCTGGCAAAACATTACCGTTTTTATCCCATACATAGATACAATACTTTGATTCTCCTATTATTTCCTTAGCTCCGTCGTTATTAATATCTCCGCAAGCTAAATTTGAAGCTGGATATCTATCCATCCATTTAGGCCAGCCAGGATAAACTGTTCCGTCGCCTTTGTAAACAAAAGCCTGACCATTTCTTATTGCAAGAATGATTTCCATTTTGCCGTCATTATCTAAATCGGCTAAAATAGGAGCCATTACATTTTTACCAATTGTAGATATAGGAAATCCTGGAACTACGGTTCCATTTTTCTTATAGGCTATTAATTTACCGCCAAGAGCGGCTCCATTAACTAAAACAAGTTCTCCTTCTCCGTCGCCGTCAATATCGCCATAAGCTGTAGACCATTGGTTAATCCAATTATCTGCATATTTAATCGGCCAGCCAGGAACTGAAGTTCCGTCTTTTTTTACTACATATAAGTTCGGACCACATCCATAAACAATTTCAAGATCGCTGTCGCTATCCATATTGCATGCAATCGATCCAGTTTTAGGTATATAAATCTGATATATGCTTGGAAGCGGAAAGCCTGTAAAAGTTGGATAATCCTCTGGTTTGCTTTGTAATACGCTTCCTTCGTTTGTCGTTGCAACTTTAGAAGCAGATACATTAGCCTGAGTTTTACCGCCGAGATCAGGGACAAAACTAGTCTTAACCTGAGAATACGTATCTGTTATAAACAACACAGAGCAAATTATAACAGTACAAAATAGAAATTTTTTAAGCATGCTTAACTCCTTGAATAATTTGATAGTAAGGTTTTTTATGCGAACAACGAGCTAAAAATTCAGTTTAAAATTAATTTTATAGATTGGCATATTTGTTAAAAAATCTTCCTTAACTGTAAAATCAAACATGTGAGCGTCTACGTATGCGTCGACGAGGTTTAATACATAAGTAATGCCAAGATATATAGCAAATAAATCTCTTTGATCTCTGTAAAAATCTCTGAATCGCTTAGCGCGGCTCAATTCGCTTTTACTTGCTGAAGACGCATTTTGATCATTTAGGATATATTGATTTGCTAAATAATAATTGCGATTAGTGGTATATTTATTATTATTATAAACCCAATTGCCAACAAACCATGCCGTAAAACCCCATACAATAGGAGCTTTCCAATATGACTGGTTGTAAATCTGTCCCCAACCGGGTATAATTGCGCTTTTTAAAACGGCGCCCCATGCAGATTTCTGCATTATAAAAGTTGTATCAGTTTGTTTTATTGAAGACGTGTCGGAATTATTTTCAATTGCGCGTAATACTCCCACAGTATCTGTCTGGGCATTTACCATACTACAGCAGAAAAAAAGAAAAAACGATATGTTAAGAATTATTTTTTTCAATCAAATCAAAAAGTTCAAATAACCGATCCAATTCGTCATTAGAGTAAAATTCAAGTACAAGTTCGCCTGAACCATCTTGCTTTTGTTTGCAAAGGACTTTTGTGCCAAATATTCCGCGCAGTTTATCTTCTACGGCGGTTAAACTTGAGGAATGTAAACTGTCTGTAGTTTTTTTTATTATCTTTTTGCTTTCTTCTTCAGGAATAAGCAATTTCTTTACTAACTGTTCAACCTTTCTAACAGAAAGATTTCCTTCTTTAATTTTTGCCAGCGCATAAAGCTGTAATTCCGCGCTCGGCAGATTAATAAGCGCTCTAGCGTGCCCCATGGAAATTTCTTCTTTAACAAGCGAAGTCTTAATCTCTTCGGGCAGCTTTAATAATCTAATTGAATTTGCAACAGTAGTTCTGTCTTTACCGACAGTTTCAGCAATTTGTTCCTGCGTTAAATGGCACTCGTCCATTAAACGTTTATAAGCTGCTCCTATCTCTACGGCGTTAAGTTTTTCTCTCTGAATATTTTCGATGAGAGCCATGGCAAGCATGGTTTCATCCGAATCGACAGTAATAATATACGCAGGAATTTCGCCGAAGCCTATTTCGGTGCATGCGCGAAGCCGCCGTTCTCCAGATATTAACTGATAAGTTCCGTCTGCAATTCGCCTTACGGTAACAGGTTGAATTAAGCCGTTGGCAATAATCGATTTTTTCAGTTCTTCAAGAGCTTCAGGTTCAAAAACTGTTCTTGGTTGAAAAGGATTCGGAAAAATTTGCTCAATCGGTAATTTTGCTATTGAATCCACTTTAGGCGGTTCAACTACAGGCGGCGCGCTGATAACAGTAGTTCTTTCATTTAGCGCTGCCGCTTCATCCTCAACCATATTCTGCGGATTTATTAATGCGTCTAATCCGCGCCCCAAACTTTGTTTGAATTTGCTCATCAGTTAGTTATTTTCCTGTTCGTTTGATTGCTTATTTCTTTCCAAAAATTCAGTAGCCAGCGCCATATAATTTTTTGCTCCTGCCGAAATTGCGTCATATAGGATCACAGGTTTTCCGTAACTGGGAGCTTCTGATATTCGGACGTTTCTGTTAATTATCGTTTCAAAAACTTTGCCGCCAAAATATTTCTGCACTTCTTCGGCAACCTGATGCGACAGCCTCAACCGGGTGTCAAACATAGTAAGAACTACGCCTTCGATAGTTAGATTTTTATTGAAATATTTTTTGACGATATTTATAGTATTTAAGAGCTGACCCAATCCTTCTAAAGCAAAATACTCGCATTGAACAGGAATTAAAACCGAGTCTGACGCGGTTAATGAATTTAGAGTTAAAAGCCCTAACGAAGGCGGACAATCAATAAAAATATAGTCATATGTTCCATCAATCGTTTCAAGAGCTTTCTTCAGCATATTTTCTCGATTTGGAATTTCTACCATTTCAATTTCTGCGCCCACTAAATTTATATTTGCCGGAAGCACGTCTAAAAAAGGCATGTATGTTTTGATAATTGCGTTTTTTATCTCCTCCTTTCCAATAAGCACGTCATATACAGACGGAGAATGATTTTGAACGCTTAAACCCGACGAAGAATTTGACTGAGGGTCTATATCAATTAATAGAGTCTTCTTTTCCGCCGCTGCAAGCGAGGAAGATAAATTAATTGACGTAGTTGTTTTACCTACTCCGCCTTTTTGATTTGCTATCGAAATTATTTTGGTCATAAAAACTATAATTAAAAAGTTTAACTTTTATTTTTTTTTAATTGCTCAAAAAGTCCTTTAAAACCCTTAAGTTTTGGTTCTTTAAAAGCAAGATTTAATCTTTTCCGTAATCCGTCTTTTGATAAACCGCGCGTCAGGTGACCGTTTTCGGCCACTGAAATGCTGCCGGTTTCTTCCGAAACAATTACGCTGATTACGTCCGCTTGTTCCGATATGCCTAAACCTGCTCTGTGCCGCGTGCCAAGCGACACTCCGTTAATCATTGTGTTTTGCGATAACGGAAGCGTGCACCTTGCGGCTTCAATAATATTATTTTTTACTACCACGGCTCCGTCATGTAAAGCGGCCCGCGGATAAAATATAGCTCTTAAAAGATCTTTGCTTAATCTGGCATTTAGAATTTCGCCTGTTTCGCTAAAACCCCGTATGCCTGTCGATTTAAGTATTATTATCAGAGCTCCGTGCTGAAGTTGCGACATTTCAAATGCAGCGTCTACAATTATTTCAGTTGACAGTAACGCGTTTGGTTTTACAAAAAACTTTACAAACGGATTTCTTGCAAGTATTACCAGCAATCTTCTTATCTCTGGCTGAAATACAATAATAAACGCAATAACCCATATATCCGATAGCAGCTTTAATAACCAGCTTAACGCTTTTAGATTTGACAGCTGGACGACAAATGACGTTACCAGAACAATCATCAAGCCTAATGCAATCTGAGCGGCTATCGTTCCATTTAATATAATATATAACCTGTAAACTATATAGCTTACAATTAGTATATCTAAAATATCAAAAAGATTTACAGTTAAAAAACCTATTCTAAATAAATCTGCCATAAAATATATTAAAACAAGTTAGCTGCAAGAGTTGCAGCCTGCCTGCCAAATTTTACATTGTGCGTTCTTATTATTTTTGCTCCATTTTTTAGAGCCAGAGCGTCTGTTATTGCTGAGGCAGTATCTCTCTCTCCTACTTCCAACCCGAAGGTTTTTCCTAAAAATGTTTTTCTTGATACGCCGGTTAAAATTGGATAACCCAAAGTCTTAAAGTCGTCCAAACGTCTTAGAATTTCAAAATTATCATCTACTGTTTTTCCAAAACCAATTCCCGGATCAATTATAATATTATTAATTTTATAACTCTTTGCAAGTTCAGACTGACTATAAAGAAAATTATAAATATCCTCAATTAAATCGTCATAAAACGGATGATCCTGCATATTTTTTGGCGTTCCTTTAATATGCATTATTATCAGCCCCGCATTATACTTCTTAACAACGCCGGTCATTTCTTTGTCAAAAGTTAAACCGCTTATATCATTAATAATTGCCGCGCCGGATTGTAAAGCGGCTTCGGCGACTATGCTCTTATTTGTATCTACAGAAATAACTACGTCTTTCTTTATTCCGATAATACTCTGAATTACAGGAATAACTCTTTTTATTTCCTCATCAACAGAAATTAGTTCTGCGCCCGGACGAGTAGATTCGCCTCCTATGTCAATTATATCGGCGCCTTCCTCTATCATTTCGAGAGCTTTTTTTACCGCTGCATTAGAGTCAAAGTACGCTCCTCCGTCTGAAAATGAATCAGGAGTTACGTTTAGGATTCCCATTACGTAGTTTTTCTTAAAATCAAACGTTTTAGAACCAAACGCATAGACTAAAGAATCGTACGCCTCATACTTCTTAATTGTATTTAATATTTTATATCCGGCATCTTCATTGCCAGAAGCGACTATTTTTTTACCTATTTTTTTAAAGCTGCCAATTGCTCCCGGTATAAAAATACTTGAGTTATTTTCGCCGTCAGAAATATTCTTATAACAAATTTCATTTCCGCTAAGAACTAATTTATGTATATCGTCAGCGTCGGAAGTTTTTACATCCCTGATTTCCAAACCGAGGAGACCAGTTTCATAAACATCCCTGAAAATATTATATTTTTGGCTATATACTTTGAATACAGCCGGAGAAGAAATATTTTTAATCTGAATTTTCACTCATTACCATTTTTTTAATAATAAAATAAAGACACGGTATAGTCCGTGTCTTTATGATAACCAATATAATGCAAATTCAAACCAATTTCATTTATTTTGCATCTCTGCGATATTTTATTTTGCCTTGAATGATAGTCATTTCAACTTCAAAATCGTTATCGAGAATAACTAAATCAGCATCTTTACCTGCGGCTAAAATACCTTTTTTGGCATTAATAACCTTAGCGCCGTTTAATGAAGCCATTCTTACAGCGTCAGTAATGCTGGCGTTAGCGGTTCTAACCATGTTTCTTACAGCTTTGTTTAGAGTAAGAGTACTGCCCGCTAAAGTTCCGTCAGCTAAAATAGCTTTTTCATCTTTCATAAATACTTTCTGATCTGCAAATTCAAATTCGCCTTCGTGCATTCCGCCTACTCTGATTGAATCTGTAATAAGAACAATGCTGCTTGCGCCTTTTACTTTCAACAAGAATTCCATAACCGCAGGATGAACGTGCAATGTATCTGCAATTAATTCAATTTTTAGTTCTTTATTCATTAAAGCTGCAAGGATAATGCCTGGTTTTCTGTGGTGGAATGGCTCCATTGCATTGAACATGTGAGTAACATGAGCCGCTCCGTTATCAATCGCAAGAAGAACTTCTTCATAATTAGCCATAGAGTGACCGATTGAAAGAACTACGCCCTGAGAAGCGGCCTTACGCATAACTGCGATAGAGCCTGGCAATTCAGGAGCAATTGTCATCAATTTAATCAATCCTTCTGAAGCCTCCCACATTTCGTCCCAAGATTCTACTGTTGGTTTCCATAAATAATCTTCGTTCATACAACCTTTAAGAGCCTTATTAAGGTAAGGTCCTTCCATATGAATACCGACAAGGTTAGAATCCGGATTATTTTTGATAAACTTAGCTAGTCTTCTAACGTCGCTAAGCAACTGATCTTTTGGTTTTGCGTATAACGAAGCCAAAGCGGTTGTAGAGCCATGTTCAATTAAGTACTGGCTTACTCCTGCAACGCTTTCGTCTTTGCCGTCAGCAAATGCAAATCCGCCGCCGCCATGAACAAGCAAGTCTACAAATCCCGGAGTAATTGTTTTGCCGCTTACGTCAATTACTTCACAGTCGTCTGTTATTTCCACATCCGTTACTCTGCCTAATTCCCATATCTTATTATTCTCTATTACAATAGCGCCATTATTTATTACTCTGAAAGGAGTAACAATTTTACCGCCGATTAATGCTAACTTCATTTTTTACCTCATGAGTTTTATATCAGTTTTTTTCAATTATTTTTTTAATTCAACAATTGAAAGTGAAATATTTTCTGTATGGAATACGGAAGATCCTGCGACAAAAACGTCACATCCGGCTCTTTCGACATCCTGAATCGTTTTTTTATTAATTCCCCCATCTACTTCTATCAAGTAATTTAGTTTGTTCTCTTCTCTGAATTTTGCCGCTGTTTCTATTTTATCGAGGCTTTTTTCTATAAAAGACTGCCCTCCAAAACCGGGGTTTACAGACATTATAAGCACAAGATCGACCAGATCTACAACTTCGCTCAAAACAGAAAATGGAGTAGAAGGATTAATAGCTATGCCAACCTTTACTCCTAAGCTTTTTATAAAATTAATAGTTCTGTTTACGTGTATTACAGCTTCCTGGTGGAAAGTAATTATATCAGCTCCGCTTTTAACAAAGTCTTCGGCATACTTATCAGGATCAGAAATCATAAGATGTACGTCAATTGGAAGCTTAGTGCATTTTTTTGCCGCTTTTACGCCGATGGGACCAAATGTTATGTTGGGCACAAAATGCCCGTCCATCACGTCGCAATGAATCCAATCCGCGCCGCCGGATTCAGCCTGGCTTATCTGTAGAGCTAAATTAGAGAAATCCGCCGACAATATTGAAGGAGCAATAAGTTTCATCATTCTTCCTTTTCTTCAGCTTTTTTATCTTCATCAACGCTTTTGGTAACAAACAGGTCTACAGCGCCGCCCGCGTTTAATTTAGTTCCTTTACCTGGGTATTGATCTATAATTGTGTTTGGCAATAGCGAAAATGAAGGCTGATAATTTATTTTGCCTACCTTAAGCGAACTATCCGCTAATATCTTCTCCGCTTCTGCAAGCGATTTTCCGGTAAGATCAGGAACTACAATATTGCCTTCGCTAACCGCTCCTCCGCTTACCGATAAACTGATTGTGGCTCCGCGTTTAATCGATACGCCAACAGGAAACTCCTGTGATACGATAAGCCCTTTGGGCGAACTTGAAGCAATTTCTGTAACTTTTCCTAATTTTAATCCGATTTGATCTAAGAGAAACTTTGCATCCCGGACAGATTTTCCGGTTAGAGAAGGTATTTGAACTGTTGGATCGCCCCCGCTTACATAAAGATAAACTCGTCTCCCCTTTTTAACTATTTCATAACAACTTGGTTTTTGCAATATAACGTTCCCCTGAGGAACGCTTTCATTAAAGCTTGTAGCCCCAACTATAGGCTCTAACCCAGCTTGTTCAAGGGCTTCTATCGCGGAATTTTGATTCATCCCAACTACTTTGGGAATTCTTACTTCCGCCGAATGAACGTAAAATGGCATTAAAAGATTATTAAAGAATACAAAGGCCGCAAATATTACAATGCAAACTTTTAGTATTATTTTGAACCGCTGACTTTCAAATAAATTTTTCATACATACAAATATATCAAGTAAAATAAAGTTATTCAACTTTTCTTTCTGGTAACATTATTTTTCCTTGTAAATATAGCTAATATACGACAGTTTAGCGCCAAATATTTTTTATCAAAAATATATATTTCAAGTGGTCTTCTATAAATAATGGAATAATACGGAAAGAAAAATGACGCGAGCCAGAGTTTTACTATAAATACTAATAAATGCGCCCCGGTTTTAACCGGGACGCCCATAACTTTAAAAGAAAGATTAAACCGCCTTGTTTAGCCTTTTTATCACTAAATTATAAATATACATAAGAACTACAGCAGAAACGCCTATACAAAATAATACTAAAAATATCATTGAAGGCTGATGCGATTCTTTTGCAAAAACTTTATATAGCCAGCCGCCTAAAGTTCCGCCGAAAAACCAGCCGATAGCAATAGGCAAAAATGCAAATCCCTGATACAAAGCCGTCTGCCCTTTTGGAGCCAGATCGGCAATAAACTCGTAGTAACGCGGCGCCTGAGTCATTTCGCCAATTGAGAAGACGATTAATCCTGCAATAAACAACGGAATGCCGGGATGTACCATTATGACAAGCCAGCCTAAAGAAGCGACTATAAACCCTATAACTATTGCGTTTGCTGATGACAGTCTTTTAGTAAGATAATTTACCGGAAGTTGCAGCAATATGATGCCCCACGCGTCAATAGACTGTATAATCTCAAACGGAGCGTCTTTTGAAATATAATCTGTTATAAAAAATGGGATAATAATAAATATCTGCCAAAACATCAGCCAAAACAGCGAAAATATCAGCAAAAACACAATAAACCTGAATTGAGTAAGAACCTTGCCAAGGTTTTTAAATATTTGACCAATCGACTGCGTTTCTTTGCCCCCCTGAACAACAGGTTCTTTGAAAAATATCAAAGTTGCGGCAAACATAAGAGAACAGCTTATAGCCGATACCAAATACACTGCCTGAATGCCAATTTTATCTCTAACGAAATAAGCTATAACTGGTCCAAGCGCTCCGCCGATATTCACTAACCAATAATAAAAAGCATAACCTAATGATTTTGTTTCTGGCGTAGTAGTTAACGCCACTGTGCCAAGCACGCTTGGTTTTATAAATGAACCGCCAATTGCAGTAAAAATCAAAATTATTATCAGAGCCCAAAATAAATCGAAGCCGGCGTAAAACGGTTTAAATGCTTCCATACCAGTCGAACCGATTAAAAAGTAACCGATTGCAAGAACGAAAAAAGCAAATGAGAACGCTTTTTTGAAACCGAACTTATCAGCTAAAGCTCCTGCAAATATTGGAAGGAAGTAAATAAGCCCGCCAAATATAGACGAAAGCTGCCCTGCCTGGACTTCATTAAACTTTAAATGATCTCTAAGATATACGCTTAAAATTGTGGCCTGACCATAATAGGCTATTCTTTCGAACAACTCCATTATGTTTGCAATCCAAAATGAAGGCAAAAAACCGCTTTTTATTTTTTGAATACTGTCCGATACGCTCAATTTGACTCCTTTATCAGGTAATATTTTTATAAATTTATGTGTTAATTTCTCTGAATTAAAATTAAATATATTAAAGCTCGTTTTTAATAACAATTAAAATGTATAAAAATTATTTCTTCCTTAACCGTTTGGTTCTTGAATTAGCCCCGCAGCTTAAAAATTTTAGAATCATAGAAGCCTATTCGCAGGAAAAGGACAAGCTCGTCTTAAACCTGCAAAAGGGAGAACTGCAAAAACATATAGAGATTTCCGTTAACTCATCCTCTCCATATTTTTTAGTAAAAGAAAAGATGAACCGGGCAAAAAGAAACACAGTCGCTTTTTTCAGCGATGTTCTACCCGCCGTAATTGGCGATGTTCTAATAGCCGGGAATGACAGAATAATAAAAATTGCAGGAAATAATTTCGCTTTATATTTCTTTATCCGCGGCGGCGATTCAAATATATTTGTTGAAAATAACGCCGGGGTTATTTTTACTTTTAAGGATTGCGAAGCTGATTTGCAAAAACTTATCGCAAATGATTTAAGTAACGCTAAATATATCAATTCGTTTTATAAACCGGAATTGAACGGTTTCAGCGCCGAGCATTTTGAGCAGTATATAAAAGAAAATTATCGTTCTATAAGTAAAGACATAATAAGAGAAGCTAAATTCAGAGTATCAGACGAAGAAGAAAACTCGCTCCGTAAAGAAATTGAATCCGTACTTGATGAAATTCAATTAAATCCGGCGGCGTTTTTTTTCAACGAGGATACAAAAGAAACGCTTGTTGCCGTTAGTTCATTCAGATCGTTCCCCTTTACTGAAAAAGTAGAATTTCCTTTTCTTAACGACGCAATTTTTTATTACTTAGGTAAAAAACGCCGATTGGAAAATATCCAGTCGTATAAAAAAATCATTGATAAGTATTTTAAAAATCAGTTGAGCAGGCATGGTTCAAAATTAGAAAACTTAAAAAACAGAATTAATACTCCCAGCCGCGAAGAAGAATATAGTAAAAATGCCAACCTTCTTTTAATTAACATTAATAAAATGTTCAAAGGAGCCGATACTATAACGATAGACGATATTTATAACGAAGGCGAGCCCCTGACAATAAAACTAAATTCGGAAATTTCGCCAAAAGAAAATATTGACGCATATTTCAGAAAATCAAAAAGCGAGCGCGTAAATATTGAAAAATCAAAAAAACTTTACGAAGCCACTTTAAAAGAATTCACTAAATTAAAAGACTACGAAACAAGATATATAAATTCAAAAACAACAGACGAATACGAATTAATAATGAAAGAATTAAAAATAGAAACATATAACGGCAAAGGGGAAAAGAATAGTGAAACAAAAATTAATTTCAAGCAATATATAGTCGACAAAAAGTATAACGTATATGTTGGAAAAGACAGCGCAAATAATGATTTGCTGACCACAAAGTTTGCAAAGCAAAACGATTATTGGTTTCATGCCCGCAGCGTATCTGGCTCGCATGTAGTGCTGCGCGTAGAAAACACAAAAGAAGCGGTCCCTAAAAATATTTTGAAGGCGGCCGCGTCATTAGCGGCATACCATAGCAAGGCTAAAACATCTTCTATGGCTCCGGTTTCTTATACGCTAAAAAAATATGTTTATAAAAAGAAAGGGATGGATCCCGGTCAGGTGGCTCTTACAAAAGAAGACGTCTTATTAGTGAAGCCGGAAATCCCATCAATCTGCGAGTTTGTAAACGCTGAATAAAATGAAACGTTTCGGTTAATTTTCATATTCACAATAAAAGTAAATACTAACAAGGAAAAGATATGGCAGTAATAGAATGGTCGGATAAGTACAGCGTGGGGATAAAATCAATTGACGAACAGCATAAAATATGGGTTGGTCTTATAAACAAGCTTCATGACGCGATGAAAAAAGGCGAAGCAAAAAACGTTATGGCCGATATACTTGACGAAGTGGCGGAATATACAAAAACGCATCTAAGCTACGAAGAAAATTTATTTGCGCAGTATCATTACCCGGAAAGCGAAACTCATAAAATTATTCATGAAAAATTTACTCAACAGGTTTTAGATTATCAAAAACAGCTGCGTGAAGGCAAGAATATAATAAGCGTAGAAATGATGGATATTTTAAGCGGCTGGCTTACTAACCACATCGTAAATACAGATAAAAAATATACTGAATTTTTTAATTCTAAAGGATTGAAATAGTATTAGTAATAATCAACAGCGGCTGCCTGGTAAGACAGCCGCTGTTATAAATGGTTCAATTAAAACGGGGGAAAATAACCGTGTTTATTTAATTTTTATGCTTCCATCAAAATACTTAACCTGTAACGGTTTTGCTTCGATGTTCGCAATTTCGCAATCGTTCAGATTAAAACTTATTTTAGTTTCGCCAGCGCCCGAATAATAAAACTGAATATAGAACAAATCGCCGTTTCCAAATTTTAGCGGAGTAGAGCCTGTGCCGTCAAACCAGCCGATATTTAATTCACTCCCCTTTCTTGCTCCTGCCAACATACCAGAAGGACCGCCTGAAAGGCCTTTATATTTAACGACCGTAGAATCGAACTGTAACTTTATTGTTATTGCGCCAATATTATTAAAATTCGATACTCTTAAAGGAATGGAATATAGCCCTTCCTTTGCAAATACAGTATCTGGCAGACTAATAGATATCCCAGCGCCAGTTTCTTTGTTTTGTTTCAAATCAGGCAAAGCTCTTCTTACAGAGATTGCTCCGCCAGCAGCGAACATTGTTAAAGATGGAGCTGCCGGATAAGGCAAACCGTCTTTTTCTGGCAACACATAACCGCCGGACTCCAAATAATATGGTTTGTTATTTATAAAAACTATTATTCCAAAGTGACCGTTTTTACCAACAAGATCGCCAGCCTGCAACATGTTAATCTGCTCCTGAGTTGGACTGCCTCCTTTCTCTAATCTGAAAACCGTGCGTCCCAATTCGGCTAATTCGCGCGTATCTACTCTAAAATTATTTGATGTTCCTTCGCGTCCCCCTTTGTCTTTTTGATTAGTTCTTTTACAGAATAATTCAAATCCCTTTGATGAAAATAATGCAGCGTCTTCATTTGGTTTAAGCAAACCGAAATACACTGCAAGTTCATATGCCGAAGTAGAAAAACCAGAGCAATCGAGACCATATTTATACTCGAACCTTGTATCTTCAATCTGCGGATCGTCCAAATCGCGCATATCGCCTCCCCATCGGTAAAAGTTCTTACCAAAGTAAGTCATAAACAGCTCATGATTAAAAAGCGCAAGCGTGTTAATCATTTCAACTTTACTCATACTGGCAAGTTCGCCCAAATGAGGTTTTAATATTGGTGTAATTACTTTTTCTAAAAATCTTTTGTTGTTAGTCACATAACCGGAAATAGTAATTCCGTTTTCTTTTTTTACCGATTTTTTCTCGCCTTTTATGTTTCTGTTAAATTCCTTAACCTGTTCCGCAGTCGGTTTTGGGATTGCAATTTTCCGCACAAAATTATTGTAATCCATAGATAATGGATCATGTTGTTTTGTTGAATCGCGTAGCGGAAATTCGTGTAGCGGCGATTCACGTAGCGGCGATTCATGAATCGCCGCTACAATGGTAAACGCCGGAAATAAAAAAGAGAAAATAAAAATTATTATGAGATTTTGCTTCATATTTTTGTTCATTATTCGAATCCAGGTTAAGTTCATAAAAAGTGTGCCGAAAATATTTTTCTTAATTTGTAAATATACAAAACAACCGTTCCTCCTCAAAAGTTAAATTCCCGAGCAAAGCGGGATAGGACAGAGAATACTAAAGTTAGCTAAAAAAACGCAGATATAAATGCATAAGATTTTGTGTTTTTTTTATATGTTGCGAATATTAGTTTTAGTGAAAATTTACTGCAACATTTTTTTATCGTCGTTGGAATTCCTTTAGTATTTTATTATCTTATATGTAATTATGATAACTGATAATCAAATAAATGACATCGCTAATCAGATTGTTAATAAATACAATCCTGATAAAGTAATTTTATTTGGCTCGTACGCCAATGGAACATTTAATGATAATAGCGATTTGGATTTTATCGTCATTAAAGACACTAATTTACCAAAACACAAACGTGGAATTGAGATAAGGCGCTTATTTTATGGCTTAACCATTCCTTTAGACTTCAAGATATACTCATCAAGCGAATTTGAACAAGAAAAAAATAATAAGTTTTCTTTCTTATATTCAGCGTTATCAGAGAGTAAAATTCTATATGATAGAGAAAATAGAAATAGTTAAAAAATGGATTGAAAAAGGCGACCACGATTTAGGAACTGCACAAATTACTTTCCTTACAACTTCACTGTAAGAATCAGAAAAAAATTACGTTTTGCATTGTTAGCTACGGGATTATATTTAACACATCCGTCCAAAACGAAGAA
>DBTY01000059.1 GCA_002307295.1 Ignavibacteriales bacterium UBA1304 | reverse complement strand
TGTTTTATTTTGGACAGCTGTGAGTATTTTTATTATCCATTTGTAAATCATTAATGAATCAAATTGAAATAAGCCAAAACGAAACTAAAAAACGAAACAAAAAAATAAGAATAAGACGAAATTATTTTAATCTGTATTATTGCATTTTGAGGCTGAAAACGCAGTAAAAAACAAAATTAAAAAAAATAATATACAAGACTCTTGCTTTTTAAAAAGCAAACAATTATTATTGAAACAAAGAAAAACAAAGTAAAAGAAAACAATAAAAATAGTAAAGACAACAAAAAGAAATTAAAAAACAACAAAGCGAAGAATAACCAAATAGGTCGGAACTATGGTAAAGCAAAAAGAAACTAAGATTTTTCAGGAAGAGAGAATGCGCGGGATAATGAAAATTCTTGAAAAAGAAAACAGAGTTTTGATAAGCGAACTTTGTAAAGTTTTTAATACGACCGCAGTAACAATTAGAAAAGATCTAAACCAGTTAGAAGAGGAAGGGGCTCTAAAAAGGACGCATGGCGGAGCAATACTTAACAAGGCGTTGTTTCAGGGGCTTGCGCTTAACGAAAAAGAAAAATTAAATTCTACCGAAAAAGAACGCATTGCAAACGAAGCTGTGAAACTGATTTCCGAAGGAGACGTAATTATGCTGGATTCAGGTTCTACTACTACGCAGCTTGCAAAAAATATGAAAAGCTTAAAAGGGATAACGGTAATAACTGACGCTGTGAATATTGCTCTTGAACTTATTAACAGCGACGTTGAAGTTATTTTAACCGGAGGATCGTTACAAAAAAATTCTTCCACGTTAATTGGTCCTCTTGCCGACGATTCTTTAAGAAAATTATCGGCAGATAAATTGTTCCATGGGGTAGATGGAATAGACTACGAAATTGGTCTTACGACTCCTAATATTACAGAGGCCAATACAAGCCGCGTTATGATGCAGCGCGCAGGCGAAAATATTCTTCTTGTCGATTCTTCCAAATTCGGCAGAAGAAGTCTTGGCGTAATTTGTCAAATAAAAGAAATTGACAAAATTATTACGACAAAAGAAATGAGCAAACTTGAAATGAAAAAAATGGACGACTTAGGCGTTGAAGTTATAATTGTTTAATTAATCAATCAAAAAAAATAAAATCAAAAGGACAGGCAATGAACAGGAAAAAATACCTAAATAGTATAGCGGTATTGTTTATAATTTTCGCATGTAGCATTACACAGTTTGCTCAAGGGACTTATCCCAAAATGACGGAAAGTCAGATGGTTCTTCAGGGGGATAAAGGGAAATGGGACGATAGCAAGGTTCATACTTTTTCGATTGTTGAAGCTAACAAAGACGGCTACAAATATTGGGGCTACTACGGACTATCTCATTATGGCGGCGATCCAAGCGTTCGTAATGCCGGTCTTGTAAGAAGCAACGATCTTGTAAAGTGGGAAAAATATGATGGCAACCCAATTGTAAAAGGCGATTGCAGATGGCCTAGCGTTGTATATGCTAATAAAACTTTTTATATGTTTTATGCTGAATATAACTCAGATAACGATAGCCGTATTGTAATGGTTTCCAGCAAAGACGGAATTCACTTTGGCGACAAAGTTGAAGTAGTTGCCAGAGAAACAGGCAAACAAAATCAAAATCCTAATATCGTTTTTAACAAAAAAGATAAATGCTTCTATTTGTCATATTACCATGGTCTTGAAAGAGATATAGTTGGTAAAGACGGAAAGAATCTTAAAAAATTCTGGCAAATTGCAATTAAGAAAAGCAAAAATATTAATGGTCTGCAAAAAGCGGCTCCTAAAACTCTCCTAAGCGCAGACTATACTCTTGCTTCTCCTTCAATTGCTTATTACAACAACAAGTATTACCTAATTGTTGAAGCTAGCCTTGCAGGCAAATGGGACGACAAATGGGTTACTTTAGGTTATGAATGCGATAAAATTGACGGAAAATACAAAGAAGTAAGCAACAGTCCTGTATTATCAAATAATGACGCTTGCGCATTCCAACACATATTTAATAACGATTTATATATTTTCTATTCTCACTGCTTAAACTTAGACAAATGGGAATGGGAATTAAGAATGGTGAAATCTACAAAATGAACAAGTTTTTAACTGAAATATTACAACAACCAAAAGCTCTTAACGATACTTTGGAATACTATTCCGGAGATGAAGGTTTAAAGAAGCTTAAAAATATCAGCGATCTTTTCCAAAAAGGAAATTTTCAGAAGATTATCTTTACTGGAATGGGAAGCTCATATTTTTCTTCTTACGCTGCGTCTTGTTTGTTCAATAGCTTAGGCATTAATTCCTTTGCTGTAAACACAAGCGAGCTTCTTTATTATAATTTATCTCTAATTACGGAAAACACTTTACTTGTATGCGTTTCGCAATCTGGCGAAAGTATAGAAGTAGTAAAAATATTTGATGCGCTTCCTGCCAATATTACTTGTATTGGCGTAAGTAACGACGAAAAAAGTTCTTTAGCTAAAAAAGCAAAAGAAGTGTTATTGAGCAGAGCGGGCAAAGAGGACATGACTTCTACAAAAACATTCACGTCAATTACTTTGCTTATGTTTGTGCTTGGCTGGTATATTGCCAACAAGTGGGACAAAGAAAAAATAGCTCAAACTCAAAAATTAGCGGCTGATTTTGGTCCGCTGGTTGAAAGCTGTATTCAAGCGGCTTCTGAAAGATTGGACTTTTTTGGCGAAGTGGATTTTATGCAGTTTATTGGCCGCGGACCTTCTTTTGCTTCAGTTCGCCAAAGCGAATTGATGTTTAAGGAAGCCACGCAAATACCTTCTGCCGGCACATTGGGCGGAGAATTCCGTCATGGGCCAATGGAAATGGTTAAACCTGGTTTCAAATCTGTGCTTTTCGCTTCAGAAGGAAAGACCTTTAATCAAAGCGTTAAAATGGCAGCCGATATTGTCAAATATCATGGAAAAGTATTAGTAATTACTAATAAAGCTTTTCAGATAGATGATAAGAACGCTAAAATAATTACTATTAATCAACCTGATGAGTTTTTATTCGCAGTTCAAAATATCGTTCCAGTTCAACTAATGGTTAATTCATTAGGTTTAGCCAAAGGGCTTGAGCCGGGTAATTTTATTAACGGGGGTAAAGTGACCTTAATGGAATAGAACTATTATGAATAAATTTAATAAACATAATATATTATTGGCTCAAGCGGTTTTGCTGCATACTTCATGCGCTTTAATCGTTTCTGAAATTATGTTTGTTAATACTAAGTTCTGGCTGGGGAATAATGTTCTGTTTCAAATTGAGGCTCTTTCGACTTTCGTTTTGTTTCTTTTATATGGAGTAATTACTGCTCTGTTTGAAAAAGAAGCAAATCTGAAAGGTTCAAATTCAGTTCTTCTTTTTAATAAAGAGAAAATAACTTTGGGCGGTAAAGATAGCTTACAGTTAGTTTTTAACAAAGCAAGATATTTTTACTGCCTGTTATTTACTCCGGCATTTAGCGTTTGTCGCCAATACTCCAATTCTAATGGCGGTTTTATATAAGAATATGAGCTTTAGCGCTCAATATAATTTATGTTAATTATGTTTTCATTTTCTCAGTTTACGGAAATAGAATAGTATAATATCTAAATATATTTGTTCGGTTTCTTCTGGAAAAATAAAGATAGTTTTTGATAGTAGGGGAGCGGTATATACAGAAGTAATCGGAGTTGCGTCTTTAGCATTGTGAGTATTAAAATAAACTTTTTGAATTAATTAAAGGAAATTCGATGAACTTATTTACTAAAATACTTCTTCCTGTCGCTATAATTTTCGGCTCGTGCTCTCTTTCCGCTCAAAACGTTTTTGACGTTAAAAATGATAGACTTCCTTTAACTAAGTGGGAACTTAAGTCGACGGTTTTGGAAAAAACTTCCGGCGAAGATATATCAAAAGGAAATTACTCAAAAGAGCAATGGTATTCGGCTAATGTCCCTACAACTGTACTGAATGCTTTAGTAATAGATGGCGTTTATCCTGATCCGCGTTTGGATATGAATAACTACCAGATTCCGGATATATCGGATAAATTTAACGAAGAACATGACCTAAATAAATACAGCTATCTTCCCAATCATGTTAACCCATGGAAAGATCCATACTGGTTTAAAACAGAATTTAAAATTCCAGGAAATTTAAAAGGCAAACAAGTTTGGTTAAATTTTGACGGAATTAATTACAGAGCCGAAGTTTGGGTAAACGGTAAAAAATTTGCAGACCAGACAGAAATGGCTGGAATGTTCCAGCGTTTTAAATTTAATATTACCGACGCTGTTAAGAGCGAAGGAATAAATAATATAGCTGTAAAAATCTTTCAAGTCGATCATCCGGGTAAACCGGGAACGCAGTTCAAGCCGTTAGGTCCAAACCGCGGTCCGGCTGATGATTTATTTAAAGATTTAACGCTTAAAATTTCCGGCGGGTGGGATTGCGCTATGCCGGTGCGCGATAGAAACATGGGAATTTATCAGGATGCGTATATTACTTTTACCGATGCAGTTGATATTATTAACCCATATATAATTACAAAATTATTATTGCCTGATACTACAAAGGCTAATGTAACTGTTAACGCTACTCTTTTTAATGCAAGCGATAAAAAGCAAAAAGGATTGCTGAAAGGGAAAATAAGTCTTCTTAACAATGTTGATATGTGCGACTATGTTAAAAAACTTCCCGGGAAGATGGATGAAATTACTTTTGAAAAAGAAGTTGAAGTCCCGGCAAACGATACTATAAGCGTAACATTAAATAATAATGATTTTGCGCAGCTATCAATTAAGAATCCTTACTTATGGTGGCCAAACGGTTATGGCGAACAATATCTTCATAACCTTGAATTGAAATTTGTAATTGACGGAGATGTTTCCGCTAAGAAAAATACAATGTTCGGTATCAGAGAAGTCTCAAGCGAGATGAAAGAAATTAACGGCGAGTTTGGCAGAGTATTTATAATTAATGGCAAAAAAATATTTAACAAAGGCGGATGGCTTCAGCCGGATATGCTGCTTGATATGAATAAGCAGAGAGTATATGATGAAGCGAGACTTCTTGCTAATGCAAATATGAACTTAGTCGGCACTGAAGATATGCCTGCTCCTCCACAGGATTGGATGGACGCCTGCGATAAATACGGCCTTATGTGGTGGGAAATATTTTACCAGTGCTGGACAACAGTGCCAGGCTCAAACAGCGCATATTTTCCGTTAGACCATTTCTTGGCAATTCAGAATGAACGCGATATTATTCTACGTTGTAGAAACAGCGCAAGCCTGACTTCATGGATTGCAGAAAATGAAAATGTTCCGGGTCCTGATTTGTATTTTGCGCTGAAAGAAGATTTGAAAAAAATGGATAATTCCAGAGTTTTCATCGCTTCTACAAGCGTCTTGTGGGATTGGAGAAAATCTACGCAGTATATAAAAGACGATCTTCCTCTTGGCATTACCGATTCGGGCAAACCGGGTTATTCATGGCATCCTTCTCCTTATTTCTTTGACGTAATCAACGAAGTAAAAGGTCAGATGTTCAGAGACGAACTTGGAATACCTTCCGTTCCTACTTTAAGCAGCCTTAAAAAGTTTATCTTTAACGTAGGCGCAAATAAAGAAAATCCATTATTCCCATTAGACAGCGTTTGGGCAGAGCATGGCGCCTGGGACGTTAATGGATATGCATATAAATCATATGACGACGCTATCAGAAGCACATACGGATTTAAGACAAAAAACATTGAAGATTATGTGCGCACTTGTCAGATAATAAACGGCGAAGGCTACCGCGCAATGTTTGAAGCGGCAACTGCAAGAATGTGGGATATCACAAGCGGAGTAATGTTGTGGAAGTTGAATTCAGCAGCTCCTGACGTAGTATGGTCTATATATGATTGGTTCCTGAACCCGGACGCGGCTTATTATTTTACTAAGAAAGCATGCGAACCATTACACATCCAGATGAACGCTGATAATTATCAGGTGTCGGTTGTTAACGCGACTATTAAAGCGATTAAAAACCTTAAGATTAGCGCAAAGGTTTATGACTTTGATATGAAAGAAAAATGGGCTCGCGAAGAAAAAATAAATATCGGCGATAACCGCTATCAGGAAGTATTCAAAGTCCCTCAATTATCAGATATAACTCCTGTTTATTTTGTTAAAGTAGTTTTAACAGATGAATCTGGAAAAGTACTCTCAAGTAATTTTTATTGGGAATCGTCAAAAACTCCAACAGACTTTTCCGATCTGGCAAAAATTACAGACGTAAAATTAGATTTCTCGTATAAAACTGAAGAAAAAGACGGTCAGTGTTTGGTTCGCGTAACTGTTAAGAATCCAACAACAAAACTTGCTTATATGAACCGCCTTGCAATAATTAAAAAAGTAAATAATGAAGAAGTTCTTCCAACAATTTGGGACGATAACTTTATTTCATTATTACCAGGCGAAGAGCAGGTAGTTGAAGCAAGATTTGCTAAGAAGAATCTTAACGGATCTGAATTTTCAGTTGTTATTGACAATAATAAATAGTTAAAAAATTCGCAGACAATGCCGGTTTAGCAGGCAGTATAAATGTAAGCTTTACGGCATTGATTGCGGAATTGAAAAAATAAACAACTAATTGAGAAATAAAACTAATAATTAAGGAAAACAAAATGCGCAGATATATTACTATCACAAGTATTATTGTTTTGATGGTTATGTTTATGGTAGACGCTGCAAACGCCGCTAGTTCTACCATAGAAGGCTATGTAAAAGACGCTAAAACAGGCGAACCGCTTTTGGGCGCAAATGTTATTTTAGTAGGCACAAGCATGGGCTCTTCAAGCGACATGTATGGTAAATATACTATTCAGAATGTTAACTCTGGTTCTTATACCCTTCGCGCTTCTTACGTCGGATATAAAATGCACGAAGTAAGAATATCGGTTAAGGCCGACCGCATTAAGCAGGATTTTTTACTTGAACCAGTAAGTCTTTTAAGTAAAGACGTTGTTATTACTGGTCAAGCGCTTGGTCAAAATCAGGCCATTAATCAGCAGCTCTCTTCAGACCAGATTATCAACGTTGTTTCTGCGGCAAAAATTCAGGAACTGCCGGATGCGAATGCGGCTGAATCAGTCGGTAGATTGCCTGGCGTTTCAGTGCTTAGATCAGGCGGCGAAGGGAACGAAGTTGTTATACGCGGTCTTGCTCCTAAATTTAATAAAGTTACTATAGACGGCGTTCAGATGTCTTCTTCTAATGCAACTGATAGAGGTTCGGATTTAAGTATGGTTTCGTCAAGCATGCTGGAAGGGATTCAGGTTTCAAAAACAGTAACAGCCGATATGGACGCAGATGTTATTGGAGGAACTGTAAACTTTGAATTGCGCGAAGCCAAAGTAAGAGAAGCTGGCAAGCCTGATTACGATCTTTTAATTCAAAGCGGATATAATAATCTTTCGAACTTAAATAATAAAGCTAACAATTATAAATATGTAGGCAGCGTTGAAAATAGGTTTTGGGATGATAAGTTAGGCGTTTTTGCTCAATTTGATATGGAAAGAAAAAATTTAGGTTCAAATGAAATGGGTGCTTCATATGATCATAAAGGGAATAGCCAAACTGATTATATTACAACAGGGTTAAGCCTTTACAATATAGATCGCGATAGACAGCGTTATAATGGTGCTTTCGTATTGGATTATAAACTTCCTGAAGGAAAAGTTAAACTTACCAATTTTTTAAGTTCAGGAGAAACAAATACAATTGACCGAGCTGAAAGCTTTAGTATTTCCGATAATACCCACAATTATTCGTTAAGCAGTTCAAAAAGCAAAACAAGTTCTATTAATAACGCTCTTGAATATGAACAGCAATTGCCATGGTTCTTTCTAAAAGCTAAAGTGTCGCATTCTTACTCAGAGACTGATAATCCAGATGATTGGTCGGTCGGTTTTGTACAAACATCTGCAGGATTAGATCAATTTAGTAATTTAGCAAATGTAAATCCGCAAAGCATTCCTAAGGCTACAAATAATAATTATTCAAGTACTTTATTAAACTCAATCCAAACTGGCAGCAGCTTTTCAAAGCAGCGGGCATTTGCCGGATCGGTTGATTTAAAGACAAATGTGAATTTAACCGATATGATAAGCGCAGAAATAAAAGCAGGCGGCAAATACAGGTATCAGTCAAATTATTATAATTATGAATTGTATGATGGAGCAGGCGGCGGATTGTCACTTGGCGGCGCAAAATTTGTTGATGGAATGATCACCGATTATTTTGGATTGCCGACTTCAACAAGTATCCCAATTTCTTATTTTACAGATCCAAATTATAGTTATGGAAAATTTCTTGGAGGCGACTATAACATGGTTTCACCATTGAATTACGGCAAGCTATCACAGATGGTTAAATTAATGAAAAATAACACTGCATATATCGCCGCAAATAATGGTTTGTCTTCTTATGGGCACGATAATCTTCAATCGACCACTAGTGATTATTCTGGCAATGAAGGCACAAGCGCATTTTACTTGATGTCGATTGTAAATGTCGGGGCTGATATAACTGTTATCCCTGGTATTAGATATCAGGGTCTAAGGACAGAATACACTGCTCCGCGCGGAGTACAGGCAGTGGATTCTTACTATTCTTATAATCATTATGATACTACAGTCGTCCAAAATCATAATTACTGGTTGCCTGACGTATCTGTTAGATATAAACCTTTAGAATGGTTCGATTTGCGTCTATCATATTCAAATACTTTATCGTATCCGGATTTTACTTCGATCATTCCTAAAATAAATGTCGCGCCAACTGCGGTTGTATATAATAACAGTAAGTTGACTCCATCGCGATCTACTAATTATGATATGTATCTTTCCTTTCACGACAATAACATTGGCTTGTTTACGATTGGGGGTTTCCTAAAGCGTATTACAGATCTTCAATATGTAAGGGAAATGCATTTAAAGGGAAACGATGCTGCTGCATATTTTCCTTTAGCGCTTACATCGCCTAATGCTAGCACAGTATATACTGTAACTACTTATTTGAATAATCCTTATAAAGTCAACGACTATGGAATGGAGATTGATTGGCAGACTCATTTCTGGTATTTGCCTGCGCCATTCTCCGGTTTAGTATTTAACATAAATTATACTCATGTATTTTCTAAAACTCAGTATCCTTATGTCTATTATAAATCAACAGGGCGTACTGGCGTTTATCGTGATACTTCTTATACAGATAGACTCATAGATCAACCTGATAATATTTTAAATTTATCGCTTGGTTACGATTACGGCGGTTTTTCAATGCGCGTATCGATGCTGTATTCGGCTGACATTTCTACCGGAACAAGTTCGTGGACGCAGTTAAGAGCGCATACTTCGTCTTATACACGTTGGGATCTAGCAGTTAAACAGGATTTGCCTTGGTATGGTCTTCAGGTATTTGGCGATCTTAACAATATCAATGGCGTAAAAGATATAAGCGTAATTCAGGGAGGAGGCGTTCCAACTGGCGAACAAGATTACGGCTTATTGATTGATTTTGGCATACGAGTAAAGTTTTAACAAATTTTGTAGTAGAGAGAGTCAGTGATAAAAAGAACGTTAAGGAGGTAACGGCAGAACTTTTTTTTCCGTAAGGCAATGATAGAGCCTGGTTAGATAATTCTATCAGCATTATTCTTAATTAATTTATTTTATATTTGGAAGGAGTCTTCTTATGAAAAAAATATTAACCACAGCAATAGTAGTTGTAATGGTAATATTCTTCGCTTCGCCATGCAATCTATTTGCAGGCAGTAAAGATACGCTTGTCGTTTATGCAAACGGCGCAAGTTTAGACCAGATTATTAACAGCGATACTACTTCTACTGGCGCGCAAGCTCATAGCGCGTATAAACTTGTATCTTTAGATACTACTTATATTTTTCTTGGAGCAGTTTCTGTAAAATCGGATATGACAGTAATTGGAGTTTTAGGCTCTAACGGCAGACCTCCATGTATTCAGCCTGGTATTCTTAGCGACGGTTCGGTCCCAACTTATTTATTTGTATTAAATGGCGTTGGAGCTAACTATATATTTAAGAATCTTTACCTCATGGGCGTAGCTACTAATAATACAACCAATGCTTATGCCGATGCAATTCGTTTATTAAGTGATAATATAAGACTTACGGTTGATAACGTTATTTTTGAAGAATGGTGGAGCGACGATATATCTTATTTCGGAACTCACAATAGTTTCTTTATTACAAATTGCAAGTTTAGAAACGGCAATCAGCCAAGCTGGTACTCTGGCGAAGTTCTTCGCTGCTTAAATGGCGAGGCTTATACAGATACTCTTATCATGAAAGATAATACTATTCTTTGTATAACCGCTTATGCGGCTTGTCCTCTTACAAAAAGAATGACTACTTATTTTGAATTTTCACATAACAGCGTTTTGTGGATGTTCAAAAATCCATTTTGGATATTTAACGTAACTAATGCAAAAGTAAACGATAATATTTTCTACGCTACTTTCGCTGGCGGTATTTCTAAAGATGAATACCCATGGTGGGATCAATTGTGGTCTGCAGAAGTAGGTTCTATAATAGATATTGATACTCTTGACGCTGTAAAAGATTCTATTTTGACTGGAAATTCTTCAGACAGATGGGGAGCTGAAAAATTAAGAAAAGTAGAGTTGAAGAATAATGTTTATTTTACACCTGCCGAATTAGTAAAAAATGTTAAAGCATGGAATGATACGGCTCATGTAGATTCTGTTTATACAGCTGAATGGATGAATACAAGAACTAAAGGTATTTTTTCTGATAAAACTCACTGGCCAGGCATAGTAGAATCTGGTACTCAAAATGTTGATCCTGGGTACGGCGCTGGAATTCAGAATATTTTGTACAAAAATACTGGGAACGGTTCTGGTTTCTGGCAATACTTTACTGATATTAGAACATCGACTGCAACAAACAGCGCTTATGGTTATAAGATGCAGTCTGTAGCTGGCGATAATTGGATACCTGAATGGCCTTTGCCAGAAGTTTCTGATATGCAGTACAGCAACGCAGCCTTAAAAACAGCTGGAACAGATGGAAAACCTGTTGGCGATCCAGGCTGGTTCACTAATGGTTATACTGGCGTTAACGATACTAAAGTTGTTACTCCTGGTAAGTTCTCTTTATCAGAAGCTTATCCAAACCCATTTAACCCATCTACAACAGTTAAATTTAACATTGCTAAAGCTGGTAATGTTAGCTTAAAAATATTTAACGTAATGGGTCAGCTAGTAAAAACAGTTCTTGAAAACTCATATAGAAATCCTGGCGAATATTCGCTAAACGTTAATATGAACTCTTTATCCAGCGGTATATATTTCTATACTCTTACTCAGGATAAACAACAATTAACAAAGAAAATGGTTCTAATGAAATAATTATTTTTATAACCCCGGCTGTGTAATAAACGGCCGGGGTTATGATATAAAAAATGGGAACTGTTCTTTTTAAGTTTCGAAATAAGGTAGTAGCCATTCTGAACAATAGTTGAAGAATGGGCGCTGCTAGCTCGTTTCGACAAGCTCAGCGACCGGAGGTCGACAAGCTCAGCGACCATCAAAGACTGCCAGATTCGGCAGCTATTGAGAAGTTCTAAGAACGTCGACAAGCAATAACTCCCTTGTTGACAGCATAGAAAAGTTCAGAAGGAGAAAGTTCAAATAACAATTCGCAAATCTTATTAAATTATTTGGAATTTCTCCTTCATTTAATTTACTGTTTTCATACGTTCGAACAGAACAATAAATTTCTTTATGTATTCATCGTCCTAATGGAAAGCGCCAATTCATCAAATAATGGAAAATTAAATATGAAATTAGTTTTTAGCAGTTTAGTATGCATGGTATTCTTTGCAGTATGTTCAACTTTTGCCCAGGAGCTTGAGATAATACCTCAGCCTGTAAGCGAAACCGTTACAAACGATAAATTCGTTCTTAAAGACGGAAGCAATATCTATCTTAATTCCAGCGATGATGAATTAGAACGGCTTGCCGGAGTATTAAAAAACTCGCTTCAAAAAAGAACCGGATTTAATATCGGAATTAAAAACGACGAGACTACTGACGGCATTTCTATTGAACTGAATAAAAAAGCTGATATGAAAAAAGACGGTTATGAGCTGACTATTGATAATAAAATGGTTAAGCTTAGCGCAAGAAATAATACAGGTATATTTTACGGCATCCAGACATTACAAGAAATTTTACGGAAAGATAAAGAAGTTTATTTTCCGGGATGTAAAATTACCGATTACCCAAGATACTCGCATAGAGGTTTTTCGTTTGACGCAAGCAGACATTTTCAATCGGCTGAATTTGTAAAAAAAATAATTAACGTTATGGCGTTAATGAAATTAAATGTTTTCCATTGGCATTTAGTAGACGACGAAGGATGGCGCATAGAGAGTAAAAAATTCCCTAAGTTAAATAGCATTGGCTCTTATCAGGATTCGCTAAATTCCAAAGAGAGAAATGGATATTATACCGTAGAAGAGATCAAAGATATAATTCAATATGCTAAAGACAGGTACATAAGAGTTCTTCCTGAAGTTGAAATGCCGGGGCATTCAAGAGCTATTATGAACAGTTATCCTGAGTTATTATGCCCGACAAACCCAGGCGGAAATACTTATTGCGCAGGCAATAAAAAAACATACGAGTTTATGAAAGAAGCTCTTAGCGAAGTTATAAGTATTTTTGGAACAGATTTTATTCATGTTGGCGGCGATGAACGGCCTGACAGCGTATGGGAAAAATGCCCTCGCTGTAAAGAGATGATTGCGTCAAAAGGTTTGAAAGACGAAAACATGCTTCAGAATTATTTTATGAAAGATATATGCGACTATGTTTCAAGCAAGGGCGTTAACACAATTGCATGGTACGCAAATCTAAAAGACGGCATTCCACAAAAGCAAATTGTGGAAGGATGGCATCCTGGCGAAGCATGGGAATCTGCAAGAGCCGGGTATTATACTATCAATACTGATTGCGTTTATACTTATTTTGATTACCCAAACAATGAATATGAAAAGAAATTTAAACCTACTTGGATGCCTATTTTAGGGCTTGAAAAAGTCTATTCGTTTGATCCTACTCCAGATAGCTTAAAAGAAAGCGAAAAGAAATTTATTATCGGCAGCGAATGCGCTATATGGACTGAGATTGTTTTTGAAAACGACGTTCAGTATCAGATATTCCCAAGAATACTTGCATTTACTGAGGACGTCTGGACTCCGGCAGAAAATAAAAATTTTGAAAAATTCCAAAAGCGCGTTAATTCATTGCAGGCTTTCTTTAGATCAGCCGGGTTTGAGTATGATAACGGCGAGAAAATAATTAATGGGAAATAAGCCGATGAAATTTCGTATAGTCTGTTTATCTGTTTTATTGTTAACGCAATTTTCAGTTGTAAACCACGCTCAAAAAAATACTTCAGGTAATGAAATTGTTTTGCACAAAGGATGGCAAATAGCTTCATCAGAAAGCGCCAATGGCGTTGGCGCATTAATTTCTTCTTCAAAATATGTAACAGCCGGCTGGTATTCTGCGACAGTTCCATCTACTGTAATGGGCTCGTTGGTTAAAGATAAAGTATATGAAAATGTTTTTATCGGCGATAATCTAAAGAGTGTGCCTTCAAAACAATTTGAAAAACCATGGTGGTATAGAACAGAATTTAGTCTGCCAAAAGGCGTAGAAGATAAAACAATAAAATTAGACTTTGACGGAATAGTATATCGGGCAAATATCTGGTTAAATGGAAAACTAATTGCAAACTCGGCAAGCGTTAAAGGAGTATTTAGACGATTTGAATTTGATATAACTGGTCTTGTAAAAACAAACGGCAAAAATATTCTTGCAGTGGAATTAATTCCTCCGGTTGCAGGCGAGCCTTCTTTAGGTTTTGCAGATTGGAATCCGCGTCCCCCTGATAACAGCATGGGTTTATGGCGTCCGGTTAAAATTAGAATTACCGGAAACGTATCGTTAAACTTCCCATACGTACAAAGCAAACTTAATTTGCAAACGCTAAAAAGCGCAGAGCTTACAGTTTCAGCTGAAGTTGTAAATAACAAAACTCAAAATGTATCGGGCGTTTTAAGCGGAGAAATTGGTAAAATTAAGTTCTCTAAAAAAATATCATTACAACCTGGCGAAAAGAAGAAGGTAACTTTTACTCCAGAAGAATATCAGCAACTTAAAATAAATAATCCGTTATTGTGGCTGCCGTACAGCATGGGTAAACCTAATTTATATACTGTAAAATTAGCGTTTGTAACAGAAGGCAAAATATCCGACCAATGTGATAAGAAATTTGGAATCCGCGAAGTATCGGATTATATAAATGAAGACGGATTCAGAGGTTATAAATTTAACGGCAAAAAGATACAAATTCTTGGCGGCGGCTGGGTGGATAATATTTTCTTGAATAACGATTATGAAAATATAAAAGCTCAACTACAATATGTAAAACAGATGGGGCTGAATACAATACGCCTTGAAGGCATTTGGGGAACAAACGAAGACCTTTATAATCTTTGTGATGAAAATGGAATACTTGTTATGGCGGGCTGGAGCTGCCAATGGGAAAATGACGAATACATTGGCAAACACGTCGATGATTTTGGCGGAATTGAATCCACTGAAGATATTAATATGATTGCTCAATCGTGGGAGGATCAGGTAAAATGGTTGAGAAATCATCCGAGTATCTTTTTGTGGCTCTATGGCAGCGACAGACTACCGCGTCCTGAACTTGAAAAAAAATATCTAAAAATACTTCAGGAATGCGATACTACCCGACCAACTTTAGGCGCGGTTTCGGAAAACACCAGCTCAGTGACTGGTAAAACGGCAGTTAAAATGCGCGGGCCTTATGATAACGTTCCTCCTATATATTGGTGGAGCGATAAATTACGCGGCGGAGCTTTTGGGTTTAATACGGAACAGGGTCCCGGCGCGCAAATACCTCCTATGGAAAGCATAATAAAAATGTTTCCTAAAGAACATCTTTGGCCTATTGATAGCGTGTGGAATTATCACTGCGCAATTGGGACATTTAATAATCTGAAAGACTATAATAATGCATTATCTAAACGTTTGGGCGAGCCTAAGAATTTAGAAGACTATTGCGCAAAGGCGCAGTTTATAAATTATGAAAACACGCGCGCAATGTACGAAGCTATTGAATCTAATAAATATACTTCAACTGGCGCAATCCACTGGATGCTAAACGCCGCTTGGCCTAAATTATATTGGCAATTATATGATTACTACTTAACCCCTGCTGGAGCTTTCTTTGGAATTAAAAAAGCTCGCGAGCCAATTCATATTTTATATGATTATGCAAATAACGACGTGAGGATTGTTAATAACACTTGCGAAGAGCATGATAATATAGTAGCAAAAATCAAAATATTAAATTTCGATCTGTCAGAAAAATACTCTAAAGAGATAAGCCATAATCTTGTTTCTGATGAATCATCTGTATTATTTAAGCTTCCTACAATTGAAGGATTAAGCAAAACATATTTTGTCGATCTAAAAATTATTAGCGCTGGGAAAACTGTAAGCTCTAATTTTTATTGTTTATCTACAAAACCAGACGAACTTGATACAGCAAAGGCGACCTGGTATATGACTCCTGCAAAAGAAACGGCGGATTTATCGGATATGAATAAGCTGGAAAAAGTTCATCTAAAAGTTGAACAAAAGTTTATTTACTCTAAAGAAAATGAAAAAGTTGAAGTAGAGCTTTTTAATAATACGAATAAATTGGCATTCCAAATTATACTATCCATAAATAAAGGAAAAGACGGCGGTTCGGTAGCTCCTGTTTTATGGGAGGATAATTACTTTTCATTGCTTCCTGGAGAGAAAAGAACAATTAAAGGAAGTTATGCAAAAAGAGATTTAGAAGGCAAAAAGCCTGTTGTAAAAGTATCTGGGTGGAATATAAATTAAATCATTATTGACCATTAAATATTAATAATTAGAGGTTCAAATGGTTATTGTACAGTCTTATTCTATTGCTATAATTATGTGCTTTATTACTATGCTTTGCTGGGGTTCATGGGCTAACACTCAAAAACTAGCAAGTAAAGAATGGCCGTTCCAGTTGTTTTATTGGGATTATTCTATTGGCGTTTTAATATTGGCTCTTATATTTGCTTTTACGATGGGCAGTATTGGCGCTGAAGGCAGAAGCTTTTTAACAGATATAAAACAGGCTGATAGCGCAAATTTATGGTCTGCATTTATTGGCGGAGTTGTATTTAACCTTTCAAATATTTTGTTGGTTGTTGCGATTGATATTGCTGGAATGGCTGTCGCGTTTCCTGTTGGAGTTGGTTTAGCTCTTGCTATTGGAGTAATCACTAATTATGTGGCGTCTCCAGTAGGCAATCCGGTAATTTTATTCGCGGGAGTAGCATGCGTGGTTGTCGCTATTTTAGTAGACGCATTTGCTTATAGCAGGCTTTCAAAAACTAATAAAAAAAGCGTAACAAAAGGCTTATTAATAGCTATCCTTGCAGGCGTGTTGATGGGGTTTTTCTATAGATTTGTAGCGGCTTCTATGTTTGAAAATTTTGCAAGTCCGGAAGCTGGAAAGCTCAGTCCATATACGGCAGTAGTTGTATTTTCAGTCGGTTTACTTATCTCTAATTTTATCTGGAATACAGTTTTAATGTTTAAACCTGTAAACGGAGCTCAGGTAAAATACTCAGATTATTTCAGCAAAGGGAGCGCTAAACTTCACTCTATTGGAATATTAGGCGGCGTAATATGGAATATTGGAATGTCGTTTAGCATTATCGCTTCTGGTTCGGCAGGTTTTGCAATCTCATACGGATTAGGGCAGGGCGCAACAATGGTAGCGGCGTTATGGGGCGTTTTCATTTGGAAAGAATTCAAAAATGCTCCTTCCGGAACAAATAAATATTTAGCGTTAATGTTTATATTTTTCTTTGTGGGGTTAGGCATGATTATAATTTCGAAACTTGTATAACAGATAATTTTAATAATTGTAAAAGGAAGTAATTATGTCGGAAAATATTGTCGTAGTTGGCAGCACAAATGCGGATATGATTATTCAGCTGAAGAAAATTCCAAAACCGGGAGAGACTGTAGTTGGAGGAAAATTTTCTTCCGCCGCAGGCGGAAAAGGAGCTAACCAGGCGGTAGCAGCTGCAAGAGCAGGCAGCGCAGTTACATTTATCAGCCGAATAGGAAACGATATGTTTGGCGATACTTCGCTTAAAGGATTTGTTAACGACGGAATTAATGTAAGTAATATAATTAGAGATTCTGTAGAAGCCTCCGGAGTCGCATTTATTTTTGTGGATGAAAATGGAGAAAACAGTATAGCCGTGGCTTCTGGCGCAAACGCTAAAATGTCTTCAAATGATATTTTGAATAAAAAGGATGTCGTGGTCGGCGCAGATATTTTGTTGATGCAATTGGAAATACCTTTAGAAGCTATTGAAACTGCTGCGCAAATAGCTTTTGATAGTACTGTGAATATTATTCTGAATCCTGCGCCCGCTCAGTACCTAAGCGACGAATTGTTACAAAAAATATCAATTATAACTCCTAATGAAACAGAAGCTAAAATATTGACGGGCGTAGTAATTAATAATGAAGCCGATGCAGAAAAAGCTTCGCAAATATTATTGGATAAAGGGGTAAAAGCAGTTATTATTACACTTGGCGCAAAAGGCGCATATGTTTATAGCTCTACATATAAAGGACTTGTTCCATCTTGCAAAGTTAAGGCTATTGATACTACAGCGGCAGGCGACGTTTTCAACGGAGCTCTGGCCGTAGCGTTATCAAAAGGCAAAGAACTTAAAGACGCAGTGATTTTTGCAAATGCCGCAGCGGCGTTGTCAGTTACTAAATTAGGAGCTCAGCCTTCTGCGCCATATAAGGAAGAGATTTATAAAATGTTGGAAAGCGAAACAGAAAATCAAATTACAGAGAATTTATAATATGGAAATACTGAAAATTAATATCCGGTTTCTCTTGAATTTCCTTTTAATGATTTTAATAGTTATGATATTTACTAATAAAAATATTGAAGCTCAGGTTATATTTTTAACAGAAACGTTGCAGCAAATTAACGGCCCGAACGACGTAAATGAAACTGCTATTTGGCAAAAGCAAATTGAATATTGGCGTAAAATTGAAAAAACGAAATTAAATTATAAAGACACTTTTTATAATGACGATGAAATTCAGTGGGTACGCGATAATTTTATCCAAACGCAGATGATGGCGCAGGAACGTTCGTTTTACGACCCTATTAAAAATGAATATACTGTAGATAAATATATAAAAGAAATTACAGAAAGATACGGCGGATTAAACAGCATTCTTATATGGCCTACGTATCCCAACATTGGCGTTGATAATAGAAATCAGTTTGACTGGATAAGATGTTTGCCAGGAGGTTTAGACGGCGTTAAAAGTATGGTTAAACAGTTCCATGCGCATGGTATTAAAGTAATACTTCCTTATAATCCATGGGATATTGGAACGCGGCGCGAAAAAGAAAATGACGTTGAGACATATGTAAAAATTTTAAAATATACTGACGCTGACGGAATAAACGGCGACGTTACGACCGGATTAGGCGCAAGCTGGAGAGAAGCGTTCGATAAAGTCAGAAAAGGAATAGTGATAGAACCGGAATTAGATAATGACGATAAGTATTTGGAATTTGATCAAATGGGGTGGGCTTATTGGGAATATCCATTCATCCCTTCAATCAGCAAACGTAAATGGATTGAACCAAGGCATATGATTCATGTTTGCGACCGCTGGGCTCATAACCACACTAATAATTTGCAATTTGCTTTTTTTAACGGCGCTGGTTTTGAAACGTGGGAAAACATTTGGAGCATATATAACGAAATGACTCCGCGCGCTGTGCAGACGGTTAAAATAATTTCTAAAATTGATAAACAGTTCTATAAATTATTAACCGGGCCTAATTGGGAGCCGCATTATCCAATGCTTAACTACGGCGTATATGCAAGTAAATGGTCGGATGCAAACGAAACTCTTTGGACAATCGTTAACAGAAATGATTTTGACGTAGATGGCGATCAAATAAAAATTCCTTTTAAAGAAGGCGTAACTTATTATGACGTTTGGCATGGCGAAAAATTAATTCCGGTACATGAAAATAATAAGGAAGTACTTTCTTTTAAAATTGAGAAGAACGGATATGCAGCTATATTAGAAATGAATAACAAAGTCGCAGATAAAAATCTGCAAGATTTCTTATCTCAAATATCAGGTCTTACAAAAACAAGATTATCAGAATATAGTAACGAATGGAAATCAATTCCTCAGGAAGTAGTAAACATTGAGTTTACTATCCCTTCTGAAAAATGTCCGGAAGGGATGATTAAAATTCCAGGCGCGCAATATGCTATGAAAGTTAACGGCATAGAAATAGAAGGCGGAGAAAATGCAGGAGTAGACGTTCAGATGCCTGGAGAAAATGAAGCAAGAAGACATCACCATTTTGTAACGAAAATATCTTCGTTTTATATCGACGAATTTCCAGTTACAAACGAGCAATTTAAAAAATTTATGGACGCTATCCGTTATGTTCCAATTGATACGATTAATTTCCTTAAGGATTGGAAGAATGGAACGTTTCCGTCTGGATGGGATAAAAAACCTGTAACATGGGTAGATATAGAAGACGCGCGGGCTTATGCTAAATGGGCTGGCAAGCGTTTGCCGCATGAATGGGAGTGGCAGTACGCCGCTCAGGGAATGGACGAAAGATTGTATCCATGGGGCTCCGCCTGGAATGACGCCGCTGTTCCTGTTACCGATATGGGCTCTGAAATGAGAGGTTCGGATGCTGTTGGTTTACATCCGCAAGGGAAAAGCCCATTTGGAGTTCAAGATATGGTTGGCAATGTTTGGCAATGGACGGACGAATATACGGATGCGCATTCAAGAACTGCTATTGTTCGCGGCGGATCATATTATCAGCCTCAGGGATCGTACTGGTATTTCCCGCAGGCTTATAAACTTACTGAACACGGAAAATATCTGCTGATGTCTCAGGGACAGAACCGCTCCGGCGCGATTGGATTTAGATGCGTAAAAGACGCAGTTGAAACAAATGATTCTTCCGCCGATAAAAAGTAGATTGAAATTTTAACTAAATGTTTAAGCTAATTTATTAATGGCGATTTCATATAAAGCTAATACTGTTCTAAAATTGTTTTATAAATGCTTAAACTCTTATTCATTGATAAACTGGTAGATGCAAAATGAAAAGAAACTATTATATAGTTGCGCTGATCTTTCTTACGTTTTTTGTGATTTCTTTTATAACAAATATATTAGGATCGCTTAATCCGGACGTTATTCAAAGTTTTAATTTAAGCCTTACGTTATCGGCTTTGCTGCCGTTTGCTTTTTTTATTGCTTATGGAGTTATGTCAATTCCTTCAGGAATGCTTGTTGAGAAGTATAAAGAAAAAACAGTAATGCTTGCGGCATTTGTAGTTACATTTATCGGCGCGCTGTTTTTCTCTGTCTCTCCTCATTACACTACGTTTTTAATATCTCTGTTTTTAATGGGATGCGGCATGGCAATGTTGCAAGTGGTAATTAATCCGTTGTTAAGGGCTGCCGGAGGCGAAGAAAATTTCGCTTTTAATTCTGTGGCCGCTCAGTTAATTTTTGGCGGAGCGTCTTTTATTGCGCCGCTTTTTTTAACTTATCTTGTTACAAGCCTCCAGCAAAAAGACGGCGCTAATATTGTAAAAACAGTCTTTTCTAATTTAGTGCCGGCCGGTTTACTTTGGACTTCTTTATACTGGGTGTTCGCAATAATTACTTTAGTAATGCTGGTAGTATTATCAATCTCAAAATTTCCGGAAGTTAAACGGAACGAAGATGAAATTGCCGGAACATGGGAAACTCATAAAAATTTATTTAAACAAAAAACGGTTATACTTTATTTTATAGGAATATTCGCTTATGTTGGAACGGAACAGGGCGTGTCTTTCTGGCTGTCAAAGTTCCTTTATACTTATCACAACTACGATCCTATAACTGTTGGAACAACAATCGTAGGTTGGTTTTGGGGCATGTTAGCAATTGGCTGCTTTGTAGGGCTATTTTTACTTAAACTTTTTGATAGCAGAAAAGTATTGGTAGGCGCGGTTATATCGGCGGTAATATTTTTGTCGCTTGCTTTGTTTGGCTCCGGAGAAATTGCGTTATACGCTTTCCCATTAGTTGGATTTTCTTTATCAGTTATGTGGTCAATAGTATTTTCGTTAGCGTTAAACTCTGTTGACAGCCATCATGGTTCTTTTGCCGGTATTCTATGCACGGCAATAATTGGCGGCGCAATAATTCAGATATTCATCGGATGGCTTGGCGATATGTTCGGATTAAGGTTTGGAATGTCGTTCATCTATTTGACGCTGGCTTATATATTCAGCGTGGGTTTGTGGGCTAAACCAATTATTAATAACGAAACTATTAGTATGAAGAAAAAATCTGAAAAATAATCAGATAAGATTAAGTAATTAGCATTTGTATATAAATGCTAATATGTAAAACGATAAATTAAATGTCGTCCTAAATTAAGGAAGACTTATTGTGCAATCGCGCTTTGACTGACGCTGAGCGCGATTAGCATTTTATTTTAATGTTCTAATAACAAAAAAAGGCGCGTTATGAAAAAATTATTACTTTTCGTATCTCTCTTATTAATGAATACAGTTTTTGCACAATCATCAAATTTCGTTTACAAAAGCTCAATGAAATTTAACATGGCTGATTCATTATTTAGCCCGTATTTATGTTCTGTCGATTCTACTGGCAATTTGTGGGTCGCTTCGACAAATATTGCGAGCGCTAATGCGGTGCACGCTTTATTTATGGCTTCGCCTACAGATTCTGTTATGCGTTTAGTTGTTACTTTCGCAACCGCTGACAGCATAAGAGACATCACTGGTTTAACTACAGTTGGGAACGATGTATTTGTCTCTACAAGAATGATAGCTCCTACTGGCGATGCGGCTCCTTATTTTTATCCATATTCGCAATTGATTTATTTGCCAAAAGGCGACCCTGCTAAAAGAACAATATTTAAGAAACCTGCCCATAATGATTATGGCACATGGTATTCCGGTTTAGACGCTTCAAAAGACAAAAAGCTTTATTATGGTCAATCATATCTTTTAACAATTGGAACTATAGAAGGCTCTAAGGATTCTTCAAATTTAGGGAACTCAATTGGTTATGCCCCTGGAGATTGGAGCAAAGCTATGGAACCAGGCGGCGATTTTACAGGCCCAAATTATGTGGATTTGATTAGAGATATTGCCGTAGCTAAAAATGGCAATTATTCAGATAGTTCGACTGTCGTTTATACTTCAAGGAACTCAACTACCGATCCAGGCGGTGAAAGCAAAGGCGGAATTGCTAAATGGACTGGCGGCACAAGCTCAAGTCCTGCAACATATCATGCTGAAAGAATTACTGATATTTCAGGATTTTTGACAATTGGACATAACATCCCTAATGGAATTGCCGTTAACCCTTCTACTGGAAATTTATTTGTTTGCGGAACTGACTCGTCTAAACTATGGGTTAAAGGTTTTCAGATAGTTGGTAATTTTGCAATTCAGGCTGACGAACTTCCAAGCAGCACTTCTAAAGACGTAAAGGACGCTAAAGGCGCTCCGTTTGTAGCTCCAGGCGACGTAGCTTTTAACAGCAACGGCTCTACAGCTTATGTTATTGACGAAGGAGTTAAAAAAGTTTTTAAGTTTACCAAAAGTATTACTGACGTAAAGTCGAAAAGTAATTCTGGAGTTAATTCTTTTGATTTATTACAGAACTATCCTAATCCGTTTAACCCGACTACTAACATAGTCGTAAATCTATCTGCTTCGTCAAATGTTAAAGCAATAGTATATAATATTTATGGTCAGGAAGTAGCTACAATTGCTAACGATAATTTTAGCGAAGGATCTCATGTAATAAGATTCAACGGCTCTCAATATGCTTCGGGCGTTTATATTTGCAAAGTACAGGCAGGTAAAAATTCAAAATCTATCAAAATGGCGTTAATCAAATGAGAAAAATTCCTCTAGTGATATTATGTATGATATGTATTTCTGTTTCAACGCTGGCGCAAAACATGACCAGCCCTGAAACGCGCGGAGTTTGGATTACAGGAAATTTTTTACAGGGCGGAACTGCCGCTATTGAAACTGTAATGAAGAACATGCAGTCAGCTAACTTGAATGTAGCTTATGTAAATGTTTGGTATGAAGGTTCCACTATATATCCAAGCGATGTTGTTCCGCAGGCTGGTGGACCGTCTCAAAACTCTGTATTCAAAGGTTCTGACCCTCTGCAGGAAACGATAGATATAGCTCATAAATATGGCATACAGGTTATTGCCTGGTTTGAATATGGCTTTTCGGTTGGAGTAAATACTGATTCGACAAAGATTCCAAATATTCTTAAACTTCATCCTGACTGGTCAATGGTGGAATCTGATACGACTAAAAAGTTTGATTATGATAGCGGCAATTATTTCTTTTGGGTTGATCCCGCTGTTTCTGGCGCAGCTGATTTTATTGTAAACTTATATCAGGAATGCGCTAAAAAGCATCCTGATATAGACGGAATAGAATTGGACAGAACCCGGTATCCAACAACAAACTATTCATACTCAGATACGGCTCGCGCAAGATTTATGAAAGAGACTGGCAACCGCGATCCGCTGTTTCTTAGTAATGATAATTCTGCATGGACGGTATGGCGCCGTCAGCAGGTTACTAATGTAGTAAAGCGAATATATCAGGCGATAAAAAGCGTAAACTCTACCTGCGTGGTTACCGGCGCAGTTGTTCCTCCGTATATGATGTATGGCGGCGATCAGGATAAAATGCAGGGATGGGACGTCTGGGCAAAAAACAGTTATGTTGATATGCTTGAACCTATGTTGTATTTAACTACAGGCGACTTTCCTTATCAGATGACAAAAAGCTTAAGTTACGTTCCGGCAGGTTTTAATCTAGCCGCAGGCATAGCAATTAGTTCGGCCGGATCGGTTGATAATGCAATCTATGAAATAAAAAAAGCGC
Organism: Ignavibacteriales bacterium UBA1304; assembly: GCA_002307295.1. GTDB lineage: Bacteria > Bacteroidota > Ignavibacteria > Ignavibacteriales > Ignavibacteriaceae > UBA1304. The sequence goes on along the minus strand of DBTY01000059.1, from coordinate 33,164 downwards.
GAACATCGGGCAGCACAGGGCAGGTGATTTGGTACTATGGAGATTATTTATCCTATTCTAACGCTATATCTTCGCTGAAATCAAATGTATATCCTTCGGCAGCCGCGCCTGCGTATGATGATCTTATAATGGACGATGCAAGCAAAGGTTTATTCTCATCTAAAGGCTCTTGGAGCGTTCTGCAGGGAGGTTATAATGGAACTTATAGAGCTGCTACAGCCTCGGCTGGAGATACTGCAATATATAAAGTCCGCATCCTTCGAGACGGTTCATATAATATATTTGGTTATTGGACGGGAGACTCTGCATCAAATACAAAACAAGCAATTCTGGATATCTCAACAAAAACAGTGCATATGGTTGATACAGTAAATCAGAAAATTGGATTAAATCAATGGAACAATCTGAATAAATTTAATATCAACTCTGGCGATACGGTAGTAATAAAATTATTTGGCGCTGACGGAGCAAGCCTGATTGCAGATGCGTTTCGCGTTAAAAGAGGAGGCGTATTTCAGCTTGACGATTCTGCCGTTCCTGATAGTCAATCGGTAATTTTGAAGTTTTCAAAACAACTGATGAACCCTCCATCAAACGCCACTACTATTACGTCTTCGTTAAGCGCTGGTAATTTGAAATTCACCGTAGACCAATCAGATAATACTGTAATGCACGTCGTAATTCCTACAGTAGCTAAAGGGGGGACTTTTACTTTGAGCATTAGCAATTTAATGGACGTTTTTGAAGACACTTTATCAACGTCAATAAGCTTAACTTATGAACCGGATAAAACAAGTTTCCTGATTGACGACCAGACTTCAAACATGTTTTGGAAGTTAACAGGAACCTGGACTTCGGATACAAGTTATACTGCATATGGAGGCTCGTATCAGACGACTAAGCAAAACGGCAGCCCTGCAAGAGTGCAATGGGGCCCTCAGAAAATAGCGGTAGACGGATATTACGATGTTTCTGTTAGAATTCCTAAAACGTCGCGTCCGCTTGCAGAAAAATGTATGTACATAATGCGCGATCATTACAAAGTTGATACAATTTATATCTCGCAGTCTGCCGCTGCGGGAACTATATACAAGCTTGGCTCTTTTCCGTTTGTAACAAATGATAATTTTGCATTATTGTTATCCGCAATTTCAAATGCCGATACAAGCAAGTATTTAGCGGCAGACGAAGTAATACTTCAAAGATCAGTTGAAATGACTGTTGTAAAAGATAAAGCAGCCTATGTAAGCGATTTTATTGTATCGCAAAATTATCCTAATCCTTTTAATCCAAGCACTACGCTTAGTTTTGAACTTAAAAGCAAAGCTACAGTATTTATTGACGTGTATAATATTATTGGAGCTAAGGTGGCTTCTCTTATAAGCGGAAAAGAATATAATGCTGGAAAGTGGAATGTGAAATTTGACGCCGTGGCTTTGCCGAGCGGCGTTTATTTTGCCCAGACAAGAATCAAAAGCACTTCGTCTGAAACCAAGAAAACAATTAAAATGATGTTAATGAAATAATTGCATGCGTCAAAAATAAATAGTAGGAATTTAGTTATATGCTCAAATTAGTTTATTCGTTTTTATTGGCGGCTGTATTATTTAGCTCTTCAAATGCCGGGGATATTAAATCTTCAAAAACAGATTTGCGGAATTTATCCCCTGATGAAACATTAAAATATGACGTGCTGGTAATTGGAGGCGGAGCAGGCGGAACGGCGGCCGGAATACAAAGCGCAAGGTCAGGAGCTAAAAGTATTATTGTTGAACAAACTGACTGGCTTGGCGGAATGCTTACTGCGGCTGGAGTTAGCGCTACGGACGGCGACCACAGACTCCCTTCGGGTATTTGGCAGGAATTCAGAGACGCTTTGTATAAATACTATGGCGGTCCTGAAGCTGTTCATACAGGCTGGGTAAGCTACACTTTATTTGAGCCTCACATAGCGGATAGCATTTTAAAAGCTATGGCGCAAAAAGAAAAAAACTTAAAAGTAATTTATAACTATCGCTTTCTTAATGTTCTAAAGCAGGGGAACAAAGTTACCGGGGCGGTTTTTGTGAATAAAGGCGGAAAAAAAATTGAAGTTAGCGCCAAGGTCGTTATTGACGCGACTGAGTTAGGCGACGCGCTTAAAGACGCAGGAGCCGGATATGACGTTGGAATGGAATCGAAAGCTTTTACAGGCGAAGACTGCGCGCTTGATACAGCTTATGGCATAATACAGGATATTACTTACGCTGCTATATTAAAAGATTATGGCGCTGGCGCCGATATGACCGTGCCGAAACCTGCTTCATATGACTCGACGATATTTAACTGCGCATGTAAAACTGCCTCATGCCCTGACGCCGAATCAACAAGCAGGGAAATGCTTGATTATGGAAGACTGCCTAATAATAAATATATGATTAACTGGTGGTACCGAGGCAACGATTATTATGTGAACGCAATCGAAATGAATTACGAGCAGAGGGAAGAAGTTTACAAGAAAGCTAAAGAAAAAACGATGTGCTTTATTTATTACATCCAACATTCTTTAGGTTATAAAAACTTAGGTCTTGCCGACGATGAATTTACTACTGACGATAAGCTGCCTCTTATCCCTTATAACAGGGAAGGACGCAGAGTTAAAGGTTTGGTTCGCTTTACTGTAAATGATATTTTACAACCGTATACAAGACAGCAAAAACTTTTCCGCACTTCTATTTCCGTAGGCGATTACCCTATAGACCAGCATATATCAGAGAACTACAAAGTTCCACAGCGCGACTTTCCTTTTATTCCATCGTTTGGAATCCCATTGGGCTGTTTGATTCCTGCTAATATTAACGGATTAATTATTGCCGAAAAAGGCATCTCGGTTTCAAACATAGTCAACGGAGCTACAAGACTTCAACCATGCGTTTTGCTAACAGGGCAGGCGGCTGGAATTTTAGCGGCTTTATGCGCTGACCGCAATATAGAACCTGCTGAAGCCGATGTTAGAGAAATTCAAAAAAAACTATTGGATTGCAACGCTTATTTATTGCCGTTTATTGACGTAGAACCAAACGATCCGAATTTCAAAGCTATCCAAAGAGTCGGAGCCACAGGCATAATGCAGGGCTTTGGCGTTTCATATAGCTGGGCTAACCAGACCTGGTTCTATCCTTCGCGCGATATCAGTCAATATGAAATTATTCAGGGACTGAAAACAAATTATAAAGTATTTGAAAAATATAACGAAGCCACAGGCGATAATTTGGATTTAGCGACGCTTGTAAAATATATTTCAATAGCATGGAAGACGGTTGTTCTTGCTCAAGTTAAACAGGACTGGGATAAATTTCATTTCAACAAAACATTTTCCGAAAATCTGTTGTTAGACAGACGAATGACCGCTGCAATAATTGATTATTATCTCCAGCCGTTTGAACGCAATATTGATATAACAGGCAGGCTGAAATAAGTCGGTTAGTATTTTTTATATAAAATAAAATTTTAAAGGCGCCCCGAACAAACGAGACGCCTTTTCTGTTTTTTGGGCTTCAAAAAGTTATCATATTAAAAACGGAGTATGTGTTTCACAAATCTTCATTGTTTACGCTTGACAATTATAAATAAAGATATTACATTTTTAAAAGGGTTATGTTAAAAAAATGAGGGGCGTTTCCCATTCGATAAAAATTCAATAAGTAAGCTGACGAAAGAAATTACTATTAGACAAAAGGGAAAAATCATGAAAATATTTTTTATGGGAATGCTTTTCTTCTCAATTTTTAGCGCTTCATTTATAAATGCGCAGGATAAATGTTATGAAATAAATCTTCCAAAATTAGAGATAATAAATAAACAGTTTGACGCAGCTATGCGTAATGCTGTATCTGCTGCAAAGAATTGTAGATATTATTCTGATGATTTAGCTTTTGCCTTAACGCATAATGAAAATGATAGTTTAATATTTTTTAGATTAAATATGGATCCATACAAAGAATGTGTTTTGGTAAATAATAGGTATTATGGCGTTCCCTCGGGATATTATATATATAACAATCATCTATTTGTTGCTTTTGGGCGTATTATACCGGGTATATTCAAAGTATCAAAGAATAAGAAAAAATTTATTATAAATAAGCCGTTTGAATTATATTTTATTTACGATTATATGTATTGGTTCTATACTTATGAAAAAAATAGATTTACTTTAGTGCAAACAGTAGGCGAATGTAAGAAAAGAAAATAGAACAAAAATTAGTAATAACTTTAAATTTGTTGAGTAAGGTGTTATTACAAAAATTCAAATAAAGGAAAGATTAAATGGGAAAGACAATTAACGAAGTAATCGACTCGTATATAAAAAAAAGAGTTAAATTAAATATCCAAATCTATGGGGAAAATGTTTATTTAGAAGGATCGACTACAACTTTGAAGTTCTTATCCGAAATATTAGGAGCATATGCTGAACAGGATTTTCAGGATAATTTTTATATGTCTCCGAAACATGCTGGGTTTAAGTATTTCCCATATGACGCAAAATATGGAATTGGTTTTTGGAACACTGATTATGATGAAAAATTAATAGAAGAAAAGAAAAAAGCTAAGGCGGCAAAAAAGAAAGCTTCAGAAGCAAAGAAAAAGCCTGAAGCTAAGAAAGTAACAAAATCGAAGAAAGCGACTGGCGCAAAATAATAATACTTATTATGAAAAAGAATTTAGAAAAAAAATTTAAGCATATTGTTATTCTAACCCCTCCAAATACTTCTATCCTTGACGTTGCAGGACCGCTGGAAGTATTCAGTAAAACGGCTAATTATATAGAGGAGAATCCTGGTAAGTATCCGTTTACGTACAAAACACACGTGCTTTCAACCGATAAAGCGGGAATACTTGAAACTTCGTCCGGCATGCCGATTGTATGCGAGGGAAATTTGTTCTCTGTCGACTATAAAATTGATACCCTGCTTGTTACCGGAAATGCAAACGCTCATCTTTATCCGTCTTTTGATGAAATGATAAACTGGTTAAAGACGAATTGGAAAAAAATCAGGCGAGTCGGTTCTGTTTGCGCGGGAGCTTTTATATTGGCTAAAGCCGGCATATTGGACGGTAAAAGAGCCACTACTCATTGGGAGCGATGTGCGTTGCTTGCAGAGATGTTCCCTTCAATAAAGGTAGAACCGGATCCTATATTTGTTAAAGACGGCTCTGTGTATACGTCTGCCGGAATTTCTACCGGGATGGATTTGGCTCTTGCTATGGTGGAAGAAGATTATGGACGCGAAGTAGCTTTGTATATTGCGCGCAGATTAGTCCTGTATTTAAAACGTCCGGGCAATCAATCGCAATTTAGTATCGCATTGACTTATCAGAAAACGGATTATCAGCCAATTAAAGAACTACAAACATGGATGGCAGAACATCTGAATGAGGAGCTCACTATTGAAATGCTGGCGGAAAAAGCGTCTATGAGTCCCAGAAATTTTGCCCGCGTATTTACTCGCGAGACTGGCATTACTCCGGGGAAGTATATAGAAAAGCTGCGCCTTGAGGCTGCCCGCAGACGGCTTGAAGAAACGCATTTAACTATTAATGAAATTTCTGACGAATGCGGTCTGGGCGGCGCAGATACTATGCGGCGCGTGTTTTTACGAAACTTCAAAACTACTCCAACTGATTACAGAAGAAGCTTTAAAACCTCGCTGAATTAAATATTGAAATGCTGATTTAAGAGCAGCTCTCTGCGAATTATTGATATGCCAAAAAATAAGGGGCTCAATGCGCCCCTTATTAACTGATAGAAAGACATTAATGTATTTAATAGATTTACTATCATTATAATTTGTACAAAGTATCAGTCTTCAGATTCCTCTCCCGATAGAATCGGGAGAGGAATGACAGAATAAGTTCGATTAACAATATCAAGCGTGTCATTCGGAATGAAGCCAGAACCTTTTATAATTTCCCAAAATACTCTAACGTGCGCGCCATCTGCGAAACAAACGACATTTCGTTATCGTACCAGGCGGCAGTTTTAACCAACTGACTTTCGCCTGAAGAAACTATTTTTGTCTGAGTAGCGTCAAACAACGAGCCGTAACTCATCCCGATTACGTCGCTGGAGACAATAGGCTCTTCCGTATAACCGTAACTTTCGTTAGCCGCTTCTTTCATCGCATTGTTGATTTCTTCAACAGATACTTTTTTATTTAGCGTCGTATATAGCTCTACTATTGAGCCGGAGTGAACAGGAATACGCTGCGAAGATCCGTCAAGTTTACCTTTAAGTTCCGGTATTACAAGACCAATTGCTTTTGCCGCTCCTGTTGTGTAAGGAACAATGCTATCAGCTGCCGCGCGCGATTTACGGTAGTTTACTTTTGGATCAGGAGTATCCATCAGAGGCTGCGAATTTGTGTAAGCGTGGATTGTGCTCATCTGTCCTGTTACGATGCCGAATTTATCGTTCAATACTTTTGCCATTGGAGCCAGGCAGTTTGTCGTGCAGGAAGCGCAGCTTATTAAAACGTCGTTGGCGTTAAGCAGTTCATGGTTTACGTTAAACACAATTGTTTTAACGTCTTTATCCGACGGAGCGGAAATTATCACTCTTTTGGCTCCGGCTGTCAGGTGCATAGAAGCTTTTTCGCGCGATTCAAAAAGCCCGGTGCATTCAAGAACCACGTCTATTTTTTCTTTCGCCCAAGGCAGGTTTTTAGGGTCGCGTTCTGAATATACTGTAACCGCCTTGCCGTTGACTATTATGGAATTATCTGTGTAAGTTATCTCCGCGTTAAACTTCCCCTGAACTGAATCATATTTTAGCAAATAAGCGAGCATAGAAGGCGCGCTAAGATCGTTAATCGCCGCAACTTCAATTGCTGGGTTTTCTATTATTTTTCTAAAGGTCAAACGCCCGATGCGTCCAAAACCATTAATCGCTATTTTAATCATGTCATCCTCAATTATTAAATGAGTAAATATTAAAGAACTTTAAGTTCTTCGCTACAAAAGTAGAAAAATAACTGTATGTCTGCAATGACAACAGTCCGACAAAAACTGCCAGACTATGATTACATGATTTTATGATAAAAAAAAATATAAAAGTCTGATTAATCAAAAGAAATGGAAAATTTTGGCGGGGAATAAAAAAGACGTCATAGTCTAGTGAACTATGACGCCTAAAATATATTAATAGAAAATATTTTCTGCCGAATTGCGGAAATAATATTTATTGCAGTTTAAAAATTATTGGAAGAGTAAAACTTACGTCCACAGGAACTCCTTTTAGTTTGCCTGGAATCCATTTGGGAAAGCTTTTAACAACCCTCATAGCTTCTTCGTCGCATCCTCCTCCAATTCCTTTAAGTACGGTTACGTCTTTAACTTTGCCTGATTTAGTTACGGTAAAATTAACCAATACTCTTCCTTGTATTGCCGCTTTTTTGGCAATAGCTGGATAGTGAATATTCTGTGCAAGATAATTCAATAATTTTTCGTCTCCTCCAGGGAACATAGGCATTTTATCCACTATCTTATATGGTTCTTTATTATCTGCCTTTACTTTTGACTTTTGGGAGGAGCTTTGTTGAACTTCCAGCAGCGTTGGAGCGGCGTTGCTATTGACGTAGACGTCGGACATATTTATCTTGAGTTCTGGCAATAAATTGTCCTTTGCCAAAGTAATAGACGAACCTCCGTTAACAATTCCTGCAATTACAATAATAAACAGTCCTAAAGGAATTGAAAAAATTACTTTTAACCACGGAATGCTTGTTGTTTGTGTCTTGTTGAGCATTTCTAATCTCCTTTTTAATAATGAATTATAATTGTTAGTTAATGAGTTAGCTGACGAGAACACGGTAAATTCAAGTAAAGAGTTCATATATTCAGCAATGTTTGTCCCTTGTTGAATCAATTCGGAATCGGCCGACAGCTCATGCTGCGCGGTTAATTCTTTTTTATACAAGTAAACAAATGGGTTAAACCATTGTATTATAGAAATGAACTCGACTAATAGTTTGTCTATAGAATGAGACTTTTTTACATGCACTAATTCGTGAGCAAGGATATAATTAATATCAGGCGAATTTATTTTATTGCCAGGTAGAAAAATATACTTGAAAAATGAATAGGGGGATTTGTCGTTAGCTGTTATGATAATATTGCCGTCGTTTTTTTTAAGCTTTTCATTTTTTATTATTATAAAGAGGAGATGAAAAATGTTATATAAAAACTTACACAATAATATAGCGGCGACTATAAGGTAAACCGCTAAGATATAATCAGTTGCGCTATAGGCTGGTGTTGTAGGCTTAACAGATTGACCGACGGTGAATGCGGGCAGCCATGCCGCAAAGTCTTTACCTGCTTCTGATGTAGAAAGATTAAATTTTACAAAAGGAAGGAATAAAGAGATCAAGCCTGTTGCGAGCAGATATGTTCTGTTAACTCCGCTATTGTTCTCTTTGCGGAATAAGAAGTAATAGATTGTACTGAACAGAATAAGCGCTAAAGAAGATTGTACGAGATATAATAAAAAAGAATTCATATTACGCCTCTTTTTTTGATTTTATTTCGCGTTTTAATAATTTCATTATTTCTTCCATTTCGGTTACGTCCATATCTTCGTTTTTGCTGAAAAAAGAGACGAGATTTGTAAACGAATTGGAGAAATATTCCTGCATAAATCCTTTTAGAAAATACTTTGTATATTTCTCTTTGTCAATCAGCGGAAAATACTCATGCGTATTCCCATAGGCTTTGTGATCTACAAAACCTTTCTTTTCCAGAATTCTGACTATTGTAGAAACAGTATTATAAGCTGGTTTGGGAGCGGGCAGCTCGGCTATAATGTCATTTACAAAACACTTGTCTAACTTCCAAAGAATATGCATAATCTGCTCTTCGGCTTTTGTCAATTCTTTCATGTTGCTAAAGACCTCTTTATTGTTCTGCATTAACATACAACTATAAAAATAGTTTGTCAACTAAAAAATTAGTTAAGCAGCTAAAAATAAATTAATTGGATAAAAATTAATAGAAATAGGGGGATATGCGCAGAATTAAAAAAAAAGGATTCCATCCGATTTGAATTTATAAATCAGATGGAATCCGGATAAAACTAATAATTAAAACGATGTTTACTTTAATAATACCATTTGTTTAGCCTGGACAAAATTGCCGGCCTGCATTTCGTAAAAATAAACTCCGCTTGCAAGTTTATTTGCGTTAAACGATACTGCATAGCTGCCTGCATTTTTGTATTCGTTTATTAGAGACGCAACTTGTTTACCCAATGAGTCGTAAACATTTAGTTTTACTTTTGTCTGGTAAGGCACTGAAAACTGTATTGTTGCAGTAGGATTAAACGGATTTGGATAGCTTTGTTTAAGAATAAAGCTACCAGGCATACTGTTAGCTCCCTGATCAACTCCGGTAACAGTTAAATTATTCAGTTCAGAATAGCAAGCCTGATAAACTGCTTCTTCAAGATTATACCATCCGCTATATGTTCCTGCGCTCCAAACGGCTCCGTCAGTAATAAATATAATGGAAAAAGGTTTTGTGCGTGAAAAATACATATCGCTTATTAATCCATAGGCTTCGCCAGGATGCCCGGTAAGAGTTTCGCCAGGCAGAAGGTCTTGCGTCGTATGGTTGGCAAGCGCATAGTTCTTAAATTCTCCGCTGAAAGTGTCTCCATTTTTGCCGTTAGAGACCCAGTTTGATTTTATAAAAGTTTGAACTGTAGTGTCGTTCAAAATTCTGTGACCATTGTAAATGCCGCCGTTCTGTAACATAGTAGCAAATTTAGCCAGCTCGTTAGAGCTTGCACGCAGCCCGCCCTGCGGCGAAAAAAGGAAACCATTGCTGCCAATAACATAACTGCTTAAATCGGTTGCGGTAGGTTTCACTCCACCGTAATTTTCAGCTTGCGGATTCCAGGTTGAACCGGATTTTCTGTATAAAACAGCTACGTTGTTTATGTCGGTCAAATCCTGCACGTTGAAAGAGCAAGTGAATCCAAGAGGCTGAAAAATATGAGCGCGGCAATATTTATCAAAACGCTCGCCGGATATTTTTTCAACTAAAGTTCCTGCTATTCCAAAATTAATATTAGAATATTCAAAATAATTTTCTGTAATAGAATTATTTGTACTCCACATGTCGGAAGTATAATATTTTCCGCCGGGAACCATTAAGCTGCTTACAGAAATTTTACTCCAATTGCCTGCGTCGCTTAAAAAGTTATCGTAACCAGCTCCGTCTCTTATTCCAGCAGTATGCGAAAGCAAATGACGGAAAGTAACTGAATCGTTAGGGAAATTTGGGTTCCGTAAAGTAAAGCCTAAATAGCGGCTGACGTCCTCGTCTAGTTTGAATTTGCCCTGTTCGTATAATTGCATAAGAGCGGTTGTTGCAAATATTTTTGAGATTGAAGCGATTCTGTATTTTGTGCTATCGTTCACGGTAAGGTTTCTGGATAAGTCGCGCAATCCAAATCCTTTTGTATATGCAATTGAGTTATTTTTTACTACCGTAACAGACATTCCCATTACGCTATATTTTGTTTTTATACTATCCAATTTGTGAGTTAAAGAAGCTTCTTGAGGTAGGGAGATTGATGTTGTAAAAAAAAGACAACAGGTTAATAAGATCAGTTTACATTTTATCATTTTATCTGCCAAATTATTTAGAAAAGAGTATATTTAAAATACTAAACTTATGTTTTCGTTTAAAACTATTTATAGCTTATTGTTGTTTATTTTACAAAAAAATCATCTATATTTATTAGAATATTTTATTTGTAAATACATCCGATTAACTATAAATACAACAGGCAAAAAATATTATTATGAAAAAGCTTTTTTTTGCTCTACTATTAGTCGCTTCTGCATTATATGCGCAGGAATTCAATTATATACCTTGTTGCGCAGATAAGGGGCAGGTAGTAAAGCACAAGTATTATACTCTGTTTTATGTGGATAAATACAAACAATCGGAATGGGCGGCTTATAAACTGACCTCTGAAATGATAAATGGAGAAAGCGAAAGGGAAAATAAATTTATCCCTGATCCTCTTATAAAAACAGAAACCACCTTCGACCAGGATTATAGACGTTCCGGTTTTGATAAAGGACATTTGTGCCCGGCTGCCGATATGAGCTGGTCTCAGGAAGCAATGGACGAAACGTTTTATTACAGCAACATAAGTCCGCAGGAACCGCAATTTAACAGGGGTATCTGGAAAAAGCTTGAGGAAAAAATAAGAGAAGAAGTTAAAAAGGATAAGGTTTTGTATATTGTTACAGGCGGAGTGTTGAATGATAAACTGCAAACAATAGGAGTAAAAAATAAAATTGCCGTCCCTGAATATTATTATAAAGTAATTGTTGATATTGAAAAACCTGAAATAAAGGGGATCGGTTTTATTTTTCCAAACGAGCCGTCTGATAGTCCGCTTTCTGAATATGCTGTTACAATCGATTCGGTCGAGTCGTTAACTCATATCAATTTTTTCCCTTCTTTAACGCATTCGTTAGAAAGAAAATTGGAAGGGCGGATTAATTTAGCGCTTTGGGGACTTGCCCAAACTACTCAGGAAAGCAATGCGCCCGCGGCTATAAGACGCTGTAAGGCGGTTACTAAGGAAGGAAAACGCTGCAAGCGCAACGCAATACCAGGTAGCGCTTATTGCAGACAGCATGACGCTTATCTCAATTAAATGCAAAATATGCAGTCCTATTTATTGTCCAATTACGGCTGATAATGTTTGACTTTGATTTTAAAAATTGTTAACCTATGAAGCATAAAGCAAGGGGTTTGGGAGAATTGCAGTTTTATTCAAGAGTATATTTGTGGGACTCTTAAATTTCTTTGCCGCTAAAACTTAAAATTGAATTTCGTGGTATTCAAATAGCTATAAAAATTATAGCCGGATAAAAATAATTTATAGGGGTATAAAATGAAAATAAAAATATTAGTAATCTTTTTATTTTGCAGCTTATCTGCTTATTCTCAACAACACTTTGGGCCATATTTTAACGCATTAAACGGCATGGAAGATAAACAGGGCGCAACTCATCTGTTTTATAATATGTACATGCTTTCTGATGATGGAGCGTTAAATATTAATAGGGATATTTGCCATCTTGATTTAATAAAAAAAATTGATACTGTTTTCTTTCCGGGTTTTGCTTATGCGGACGATAATAATACGCGGTTTAATGGAATTTCAGATTATAAATTTTGGAACAATGATCCTGCGAAATATTTAAGCTGTGGATGGGATGGCGATAAATATGACGTGTATGGTTATGTGCGGCGATATAATCAACCGGCAAATAAATACTTGTTTTTGGGGCTTGGTTTAACAAGCGTGCTGATCTCTCATCAGAATGATAGTTTGGTTTTAACCGGCAATACTAATAAATGGTTCATAAGCTCTGACGGGGGCGAGAATTGGCAGAATATAATAATTGCAGATTCCAATTCAAATTATAGTCTTTTGACAATTCATCCGGATAATGACAGTATTGTTTTTTTAGGCAATCAAAACATTTTGAGAAAATCCATTGATAGAGGTAAAACTTCCGTTATTATTGATACAATTACAAGCCAGGTTGCTTCTGGAGCCGAATCTGTATATTCATTAATATTTGACAAAAACACATCGTACTTGTATAAGAAAAACTGGTATTGGCCTTTACAAAAAAATACACTCTCAGTTTCGCCAAACGGGGGAGAGCCGTTTTCGTGGGTCGAAAAGTATTCGTCGCCTAATGACTTTCTCTTTACTACAGATATTTCTAAATCTGGAAATATTTATGTAGCCGATGAAAATAAAATATATTTTTCTGATAACTTTGGCGGAAACCTGAAGCTATTTAAAGCGTTTAATAAAAAAATAATTGGCCTGTATAAAAAACCGAACTCAGAAAAATTATATGCAGCGGAAAGATATAAACTCTATGAAATTGAAGGAGACAGCGCTAAAGTTATTAAAACTTTGCCTATACCAACTCATTTACTGGAATATTATCCTCTTAAAATTGGCAATAAACAGATTTACGAAACTAAAAGCTATTATTATGACACAGTATTTTACCATTACGGCTCTTTGCTACGAGAAGTATTACGCGATACTGTAATGGCGAACTCTAAAAAATACTTCGTTATTAAAGAAACTCAAACTGGCGAGTCAAGTTCAGTTAACTATTATTACGAAAGAGCCGATACTGCTACAGGAATGATCTACAGATATTTATCTGATGCAGTCCCGGCTTATGAAGTTGTGATAGAAGATTTGACTGCCGAAGCCGGCGATACTGTTTTTACAAAAAAATATGGGGCAGATCCTCAAATATTGTTTTTTGTTTGCAGCTATTATACAAGTTCTAAGTGGAATAAAACTGTTCAGAATATGACTTATAGTTTTAGCAAAAGCGGAATAGGTTCTGAAAGCTACTCGCTGTTGAGAGGGTTTGGAATGGATAATTATGCAAGCTTAAATGATGGAGCTCAATCCTGGATGACTCTTAAGGGAGGAGTTTATAACGGGGTAGTTTATGGAGATACTGTCTTTACTGGAGTAAATGACGTTAAGAAGCAAACGCCAAATCAATTTAGTTTAAGCCAGAATTATCCAAATCCGTTTAATCCAACTACAATAATTGATTATGCGATTCCATCCGAAAATCATGTGAAAATAATTGTTTATAATGCGCTGGGGCAAATAGTTAAAACTTTAGTTGACGAAGTTAAAAGCGCAGGTAATTACAAAACTGTTTTTAACGGGACTGGTTTATCGTCAGGCGTGTATTTTTATGAATTGAGCGCGGGAAGTTTACGGCAAATAAAAAAACTTGTGCTGCTTAAATAAGCGCTGAATTATCATAGCCGCAAAATTTAACTTTTTTATTTACCATTATTAAATAAATATTAATTCTGGATTTAGTTATACAACTTCTGTTTCTTAAAATAATAATTGGTATTTTTATATAATAAATTTGTTAAATATTTTATACTAGTAATATTAAAAGAGAATTTAGCTATGAAATTTAATCGTTTCTTTTTAATTGCTTTAATTGCCGGATCAGTTGTTGCAAGCACATTTGCACAAGGAGTTCAAAGACCAAAATTAGTTGTGGGTATTGTAATAGATCAAATGCGATTTGATTATCTATATCGTTTTAACCCTTATTATGGGCAGCAGGGTTTTAACCGTTTGATGAATGAGGGGAGCAACTTTACTTTTGCGCATTTTAACTATGTGCCGACTTATACTGCTCCCGGGCATAGTTCCATTTATACTGGAACTACTCCTGCTTTTCACGGAATAATAGGCAACGATTTTTATGACCGTACTAAGAAAAAGATGATCTATTGCGTTGACGATGGCTCCACAAAAAGCGTTGGCAGTAATGACAAAGAAGGCCAAAAATCTCCACACAGACTTGCTGCTACCACAATTACAGATCAATTGAAATTAGCTACTAATGGCGCTTCTAAAGTTATAAGCATTTCGCTTAAAGACCGCGCAGCTATTCTTCCTGGCGGGCATTTAGCGGATGCGGCATATTGGTATGATAATAAAACCGGGGACTTTATTTCGTCAGATTATTATATTAATGCTTTGCCTGATTGGGTGAAAGATTTTAATAAACAAAAATATCCTGATAAATTTCTTACTCAGGGCTGGAAACTATCGCGCCCTGAATCAGATTATAAAATTACCGCGCCGGATGAAGTCGAGTATGAACATGACGTTTTTAATGAAGGCAAAACTTCTTTTCCGCATAAATTTGATAACGTTAAGCCAGAAGATAAATATGAATGTTTAGAAACTACTCCTTACGGAAATGAATTAGTTAAAGAAATGGCCAAGAGAGCTTTAGTTAACGAAAACCTTGGCAAAAACGGCCAAACTGATTTTCTTGCGATAAGCTTTTCTTCAACTGATTATGTAGGTCATGCGTATGGAACAAACGCTTATGAAACAGAAGATATCTATATAAGGCTTGACGCGCAAATAGCTGAAATATTGCAGGCTTTAGACGAACAGGTCGGCAAGGGGAATTATCTTTTGTTCCTGACTGCCGATCATGCAGGGCAGGATACTCCTGGTTTGTTAAAGAAAGACAGACTTCCTGTAGGCGAATTAAATTATAATAAATTTAACGATTCGCTTAAGGCATTTAATACGCGCACATTTGGCGGCGATCAAATAATCGAAAATATCTCAAATTATCAGATATTTATAAGTAGAGACTTTGTGAAAGAACAAAATATTAATTATCATGACGCGGTACAAAAAATAAGCGATTATTTAAGAAATACATTCCCGCAGATAGCTGCGATTACAACGCGCGATGAAGTTGAAAATGTTACTCCGAAACGTGAAACGTCAAATCTTGCAGTAAACGGCTTCAATCTTGCTCGCTCAGGCGATTTGGTCATTGCTTTACAATCAGGCTATTTAATGAATACCATGTCAAAAGGCACAACGCACGGCACGGCTTATTCATACGATACGCATGTTCCTATTTTATTTTATGGGTGGAAGGTTCCTAAACAGACTGTTAATACGCCTATATACATAGTAGATATAGCCGCTACTGTTGCTGATTTAATTAAAATTACTGAGCCAAGCGGCAGCATGGGTATTCCGCTGATTAAATAAGTTCTAATTTATATATAATAAAATATTTAAACTGACGCCTAAGATAATTTTCATCTTAAGGCGTCAGTTTTGTTTTAAAACAGTTTGAATATTATTGTATTAAAAAATACATTTTCTAAATAATATAGAGATATAAAAATTTAAAGCTTAAAATAATGGCATGCGCTGGAATTAACGTTAAATATTTATTATATTTAACTTTTTATAAACAAATCTGAAAATTATGAGTGGAAATAAAATGAGATTAAACGTCCGAAACCATACTGCTGCAAAGATAAAGCAGGGAATGTTTCTATTAATAATCGCTTTAACGCTTTTAGCTTCAAATGCATATTCCCAGGTTTCTGTAAATTGCTGGAAAGACAATAGCAATGAAGGATCATCAAGAATAAGTTCAATAGACATAACACCATCAGTAAGTAGAACAGTATATCTTGATACAAAAAGCATGCAGAACGCTTTAAATTCGGCCATTTCAGAGAATTCAGTTACGGGAAATAAAAAAAGCAACGTAATAGTTTCAATTCCATTTCCTGATGGAAGCAATAAGGATTTTTATGCAATTGAATCTTCTATAATGGCTCCGGGACTTGCCGCTAAATATCCTCAAATTAAGACATATATTATTACCAGCGCTGACGGATCTGCAAGTTCAGGAAGAATAGATTTTACTCAGTTTGGTTTCCATGCCATTATTTTCACTACTGATGGAACCGTTTATGTCGATCCTGTTTCGCGTCAGGATGATAAAATATATTTTAGTTATTATAAAAAAGATTTTGTAAAAGCTATTGTCCCGGATTTAGGCGGCTCCTGCGTCGTTGATAATCCTGCAGTAAGAAAAAGAATTGAACAGAAAATTGCTAATGGCGTAAAGACTACAAGTAATTATCTAAAAACTTACAGGCTTGCGCTGGCCGCAACTGCAGAGTATACAAATTACTATGGCGGCACAATAGCCGGAGCATTGAGCGGAATGATAACTACAATGAATAGGGTTAACGCCGTTTACGAAAAAGAACTTTCTATAAGAATGGTATTAATTCCTAACGATACTATTTTTATTTATAAAAATTCTGCAACTGATCCTTACACCAACGACGATGGCGAAGCGATGCTGGACCAAAATCAAACGACTATTGATTCCGCGATAGGGAACGCCAGTTATGATATCGGGCATGTTTTTAGCACTGGCGGGGGCGGAATAGCTATACTCGGAGCAGTTTGCTATCCTGGGTATAAAGCCCAAGGAGTAACCGGAGGGCCGGCGCCGATTGGCGATCCATTTGATATTGATTATGTCGCTCATGAAATGGGGCATCAGTTTGGCGCAAGCCATACTTTTAACAGCGTAAAAGGCAGCTGCGGAGGAGGCAACAGAAACGCTTCCACGGCATACGAAAATGGAAGCGGTTCAACTATAATGGCATATGCCGGAATTTGCTCGCCGAGTAATACGCAAGCGCATAGCGACGATTATTTTCATGCGATAAGCCTTGAAGAAATTAACGCGTATACCACAACCGACGTTGGCAATAGCTGCGCTGTATTGACTGCGATTGATAATTTGAACCCTGTTGTTACCAATGTTGGAGTAGGCGGTTTTTATATTCCTATAAGCACCCCATTTGTATTAACCGGGTCTGCGACTGATCCTAATGGCGATTCATTAAAGTATTGCTGGGAAGAGTTCGATCTTGGCCCGTCCGGCGAACCAAATTCGCCAAAGAACAACGCGCCAATATTTAGAAGTTTTAACCCGACTTCCTCGCCTACAAGAATATTTCCAAGTCTTTCTGACATTCTGAATAACAAACAAACGATGGGAGAGATTCTTCCTACTTATTCAAGAACGCTTACTTTTTTACTGACAGTTAGAGATAACAAAGCGGGAGGCGGTTTAACTGCTAACGACACGATACAATTTTTTGTTACAAGCGCCGCGGGTCCTTTTAAAGTTACATATCCAAATGCAAATGTTTCTTTATCGGCCGGTTCGCATCAAACTGTAAAATGGAATGTTGCAGGGACGGACACATCGCTTGTTAAATGCGCGTCTGTCAATATCTTGTTTTCATCCGATGGCGGTTTAACTTTCCCGGTTACTCTTGCTTCAAAAACTCCAAATGACGGAAGCGAAGAAGTTATTATTCCTTCAACTATAACTACGTCTGCAAGAATAAAAGTTGAAGCGGCTGATAATATATTCTTTGACGTTTCGGATACTAATTTTACTATAACTGCAAGTACAGTCCCGGTTGAATTAGTTTCTTTTCAGGTTTTAGATGTAAAAAAAGGAGTTCATATTGGCTGGTCAACTGCTACAGAAGTAAATAATAAGGGCTTCTATCTAGAAAGAAGCGCAGATAAGAAAAATTATCAAAACATATCTTTTGTTACAGGCAAAGGAACAACAACAGAAAAGTCTTCTTATGAATTTACAGACAATACTGTAAGCGCTGGGAAGTATTCATACAGACTTAAACAGGTTGATAACGATGGATCATATACATATTCTAACACAATAGACGTTTTATATGAAACTGTAAAGGCGTTTACTCTTGAACAAAACCACCCGAATCCTTTTAATCCTTCTACTATGATTGTATACTCTCTAAAAGAAAATCAACAGGTGGTTCTGAAAGTGTTTAACGTGCTAGGAAGCGAAATAGCTACCTTGGTAAATGAATTCAAACCTGCCGGTAAATATCAGGTAGAGTTTAATCAGCCTGGTCTGCCAAGCGGATTATATTTCTATCAGCTTACTGCCGGAGGTAAAAGCGTTACAAAGAAAATGATGATGCTAAAATAATATTTGATATTATTAAAAAAGCCGCCCCAGCTAATTGGGACGGCTTTTTTTTTGTTCGTTTTGAAATTGTCAGCTTATTTGATATATATAAGCTTATTTGTTTTTGCATAATTTCCGGCTAGGAGTTGATAAAAATATACGCCAGAGGGGATGTCATAAGCGTTAAATAATGTTTTATAATCTCCCGCAGGTTTTGTTTCGTCTACTAACACTTTTACAATTTGTCCAATAGAATTATATATTGTCAGCTTTACTTTGCTTTCGCGGGGTAAAGAATATGATATTGTCGCCGTAGGATTAAATGGGTTAGGGTAAGCTTTTAACGCAAAATTCATTTTTTGTGTTTTAATCCGATCGTTATTTTTTACGTCTGTAATTATACCGTATTGTTTTCCGTTGATTATTGCGCCTTTTAACTCAAGGCGAACGGGATCAAAAAAACCAAGATCAAAAACAGTTATGCCAATTCCTTTAGTTAAATAATATTGCATTGTGCCATCCGCCTTGCCCCAAAGAGTATCAATGATTCCGTTATTGTCTGATAAATAAACTGTTGAATTGAAAACTCGCGTTTCAAAAGTCCCTGGTATAATTAAATTATTATCATATTTTAACTTCTCATAACCGATATATCCAAATTCAGAATTATCCTCCTTCCAAATAGTTCTAAGAGGAACTGAAAAATCAAAGAGAAGGCTTTCGTTCCCAATTACAGAAGTATCGTTAGCATACTCATAAACTCTATTATTAATTTCGCGTTGATAATAAAAGTAAGTATTGTAATTTGCATTCTCTGCATCAACTCTTTTTACAATTGAGTATATTTGCCCATTACTTAAAAGAGTATCCCCTAATACAGTTATAAACCTTTGCTGATAAGGCTCTAAAGGGGCTTTATAACCGTATTCCCAGTAATTGCCCTGTTTCAAAGGATAAAAATCTGTAGTATCAAGCTGCGCATAAAAATAACTTGGAGCAATAAAGAAAATAAGTATTATAAAAGATAAGCTATGTTTAGCTCTAAAAAATTGCCGGTTGCTGCTCAAAAATGCGGTTGCGGTTTCCCAATTAATTCTTTTCATGTTACGCCCCTATTAAAAATAATTTTAAACAATTATTTAATATTAATCAGGGGGAATAAATAAAACCTATAAAACGCAGATAATAAAACAACACGCCCCTAATTAATATATTTACGATTTCTAAGTTACTAATTTATTTATTAATATCAATAGCCGTATAGAAAGCTTACTGTTTGTTATTTTAGTTTATCCCCGTAATGTATTACAGGTAAATTTCGTAAAATTTCAGCGCTGCTTTCCGGTGTAATATCCCTTTGCGGTTCGGCCAGCATCTCGTAACCGACCATAAATTTTTTTATTGAAGCCGATCTTAAAAGCGGCGGGTAAAAATGCATGTGTACGCGCCACTCGTTATGCTTTTTCCCGTCAGTAGGTTCCTGATGAATGCCTGATGAATAAGGAAAAGATATTTTAAATAAATTATCATATTTAGTAGTAATAATTTTTATTGCGTTTGCAAATTCTTTTTTCTCTTTTCCTTTTAACTGACAGATATTTGAAACGCTGCGTTTTACAATAATCATCGTTTCAAATGGCCAGACAGCCCAATAAGGCGTCACAACTGCAAAAGCCGAATTTTGATAAACGATTCTTTCGTTAAGTTTTAGTTCAAGTTTCAAATAATCGCCAAGAAGATCGCGTTCATGCTTATGGTAATACTGCTTGAAGCGGATAGATTCTTTTTTAGGCTCCATTGGCACGCTTTCTTGAGCCCATATCTGGCAATGCGGATGCGGATTGCTATTGCCCATCAATGCGCCTTTATTTTCAAAAATCTGAACATAGTTAATATGCGATTTAGACGAAAGCGTTTTATACTCTTCCTGCCATGTAGTAATAACGTTAATTATGTCTTCTTCTTTCATTTCAGCAAGAGTCAGATTATGATAAGGCGAAAAATTAACCACGCGGCAAATTCCTTTTTCGGTCTTTGACTTTAGTAAGCTATTTGTTTCTTGCTTTGTTGAAGGCGTATCATACTGCAGCGCAGAGAAATCATTTGTAAATGCAAACGTATTCGTATAATTAGGATTAACTTCGCCGTTAGCGCGTTTATTGCCAGGGCAAAGATAGCATCCCGGATCATATTCAGGGCGGTCATCAGGTTTGTTGTCATACTGTGCGCCCTGCCACGGACGTTTAGTTCTACCTGGAGAAACCAAAATCCACTCGCCAGTTAAAATATTTTTCCTTCGATGCGGAAGGTTATTTATTTCTTCGTTTATTTTAGTATTCTTATTCAATTATTCTTGTCCCGCCGCTGATATTAGTAATATAGATTTTAAGTTTATGGTTAAATTTATTATCGTACAGGGTTTTGATTCTTTGGGAAGTTTCAGCTAAATCTTTTTTAGTAATTATATTAATAGTGCAGCCGCCAAAGCCTCCGCCCATTTGGCGCGCGCCATAAATACTTTTTTCATTCTTGGCAAGACCGACTAAAAAGTCCGACTCATCACAGCTAATTTCGTAATCGTTTTGCAGGCCATTGTGCGATTCGTATAACAAGGCTCCAAGCTTATTTAAGTCGCCCGCTTCCAAGGCTTTACATGCGCTTAATACCCGCGCATTTTCTTCAATAACATATTTGCATCTTTTATAAATTACAGCATCCATTAAGCTTTCAAATTCGCTAATGATAGAAACTGAAACGTCTCTAAGACTAGCGACTTCGGCATATTTTTTACGGATAATTTTAATTCCTTCGTTGCATTCTGCTCTGCGCTTATTGTATTCGGAAGAGGCGAGAGCATGAGTAACGCCTGTATTAAAGAGCGCAATAGAAACATCGTTAAAATGAAACGGATAATAACTGTATTCTAACGATTTGCAATCAATTAAAAGCGCGTTTCCGTCGATGCCGAAGATGTTAATATATTGATCCATTATTCCGCATTGCAATCCGACAAATTCGTTTTCAGCTTTTTGAGCAAGTTTTACTAATTCAAGTTTATCGATGTTAAGAGAATTGAGATCATTTAGAGCAAACGCTAATCCTGCTTCAATAGCCGCCGATGAAGAAAGACCGGCTCCAATTGGAATATTTCCGCCAAAGACGCAGTTAAATCCTTTTATTTTATAACCCGCTTTAATCAGCTGATCTGCTACGCCCAATAAATAATTAACCCAGCTCATCGGCGATTTAGTTAATGCGTTTAAATTAGATTCATGCTGCTCTTCCATATCAAAAGAATATAAGACGCATTTATCGTCGTTTCTTAAGCTTACCGCAAAATAAATAGCCTTATCTATAGCGGCAGGCAAAACAAAGCCGTTATTATAATCCGTATGTTCGCCAATTAAATTAACCCTGCCAGGCGATATGACTAATAACGGATTGGAATTAAATAATTGAATAAATTTATTTTTTATTTCTTTGCTGAAATTTTGTTTATCCATAAAGTTAAACCAGTTTATGTCGATTTTTATAATATAAAATAAGACCAGTTGCAATCATTATTAATCCCCACCATATATTGGGGTGAGTTTCAGATAAAATAGTTTTTATTTGCGGCGGATAAAAAAGCAGGTATATTCCAGTAAGAAATATAACTATGCCCATTATTGATAATATTAATCCTACAAAATACCAAATAGGTTTCATTCTGTTTCTCCTTTAAAATGCCGAAAAATAAAATGCCGGCAAAAATATTTAAACGCTATTACCAGAAAAGTAAATTAAGAATAATAAAAACGATAAGAGAAATAAGAGCCAAAAACTCCGGCTTTTTAATAAAAGGGATATGTCCTTCTTTCACTTCTTTTGTCAATCCCTTTACCAAGCCGACCAATTCTTCTTTTTCTCTTTTCTTAGTGAACAAACTGATTATAATTGTTACTGAAAAACAAATCAGCCATGCCCACCAGGCGCGCCAGAAATTAGCGGCCATATCGCTTTGTACGCTGGAATTTGTAATTAAACTTTCGCTAAACCAATTGAACTTAACTCCCGCCCACATCAGGAATGAAGAAGACATTCCAACTATCAAACCCCAGAACGCTCCATTTGGAGTAATCCACCATACAAACATTCCTAAGAGCATGGTTGCAAATAAAGGCGCGTTAACCCACGAGAAGATAGCCTGCATGTAATCCATAATACTCGGAAAACTTTTTGCCCAGTAAGCCGTGCCTAATGAAATGATTACGCCAACGATAGTAGCAATTCTCCCAACCTTAAGTAAATGCGCGTCCGTAGCTTTTTTATTTAAAATTGATTTATAAATATCGTAAGTCCACACAGTGTTAAATGCGCTGATGTTGCCCGCCTGCCCGGCCATAAAGCCTGCCAGAAGCGCAGTAACGCCAAGACCAACTAACCCGGTTGGGTAATATCGTTTTATTAAAAGGGGTAAAGCCGAATCATAATTTATCTGACCTCCGTCTTGTAAAAGTTTAAATCCGCTTTTAGGATCGCTTGAAAGAACTATAGCAATCATGCCTGCAAGAATTACAAGAAAGGGAAGAGCCATCTTAAAGAAAGACGCCAGCAAAGGAGCCGTGCGCGCAGTGCGTAAATCTTTAGCAGAAAATGCGCGCTGAACAACAAGAAAATCTGTTGTCCAATATCCGAATGAAAGCACAAAGCCAAGACCAAGAACTAAACCCGACCAGTGTATAAACATACCATTCTTTGTAGGGTCTCCAGAAGTTGACCAGAGCGTATTCATTGTTTCTGGCAGTCTGTGCATTATCTGGTCAAGGCTGCCGAACTCAATAATTCCCATAAGAGAAACTAAAAACAGACCAAACCAAATCATAAAAAATTGAATAATTTCAGTGAAGATGGCTGACATCAATCCGCTTAAACCTACATATATGGCCACTGTTATAGCCGAAATCCACATGCTAACGTTCCAGTCCCATCCAAGGAATGTATGCAGAACTAACGCCATTGCGTACAGATTAATGCCAGAGACTAAAAGCGTCATTATGGCAAAGGCAATACCGTTTAGGATTCTTGTTTTTTCGTCAAAGCGGAGTAATAAATAACCGGGGATAGATTTTATTTTACTGCTATAATAAAATGGCATCATATAAATGCCGAGGAACAACATTGCGGGGACAGCCCCAATCCAGTAAAAATGTGCAACATACATTCCGTACTTAAATGTATTGCCCGTCATGCCTAACAGCTCCAAAGCTCCTAAATTAGCTGAGAGAAAAGCTAAACCCGCAACCCATGCGGAATTTTTTCTGCCTGCTAAAAAAAAGTCTTCTTCGCTGGTTGTAAATTTTCGCAGATAAAACCCTATCCCAATCACAAACCCAAAATAGATAAGGATGATTATCCAATCGATTACTGTTAGTCCAATAGCTCCCATGAATTTGTTCCTGTAGTAGTAATTAATAAATATTGACTTATAATTTTTCCAGATATAGTATCCGGGAGTAATGAATAAAAGATTTATAAAGGAATCTTTTCCACATTCAAAATAATAGTTAATAATATTTTGCTTCTACAATCAAACAACGACGTCAATTCATTTTTATCTTAGTCTTGGGCATATACATTTATCAGATAATAATATACAAATCGTTCTGACTTTTTGCAAAAAAGTTTAGTTTATCAATTTGATAAATAGGGAAAAGGGGAGTATTCTTGATTAAACAATTATGAGGGCTATTCGAAATGAATGTAAAAAACTGGCAATAAATATTAAGTATGTTATTGTTTAGTCTTTTATTAGAGCAGCAAAAATCAGACAATAAATTATGCGGCGCTACAAAAATTGTATGTAACGCCGCAAATTAAATAATAAATTATAAAGCTAATTGACAGATAAAATATTTCCAATAAGCTCTTTAAAACCTTCTTTAGGCAATGCGCCTTGCGCCATTTGAGGCTGCGCATTTTTAGGGACAAATAGTATCGAAGGAATACTCCTTATGCCAAATATCCCGGCAAGCTCGCGTTCTGCTTCCGTATCTACTTTGTAAATATTTATTTTACCTTTGTACTCTTCCGAAAGTTCTTCAAGAATTGGAGCTACCATTTTGCATGGACCGCACCAATCGGCATAAAAATCTATAATGCATGGCAACTCGCCGGAAAAGCTCCAGTCTTTATTTTTTTCGAAATCAAATACTTTAGCTATAAATGCAGCTTTTGTTAAATGCTCAGTCATTTTATTTCCTTTTAAATTATTTGTTTTGTTAATATGATGTTATATAAGAGAAAAAGATTCATAGTAAAGGGAAACCATTTTTAATTTTTGAAAAAATAAAGTTATTTTATCCCAGTCAAGTAAATAATAATAGCAGTCACAAATTATTCAACTGAAATAAAGCGGCAGCTTCCATATTTTAATAAGCGTTAATTATGATATTTCTCAAGAACTATTGATATATATACCAGCCAATACTCCTATATAAAATTTATCAATGTAAATAAAAAAATCTTGTATAGAATTCATAGCAGTAACTATGAGAATAGTTGCATTTCTATTAGGGAATAGCGCTAAGTAAAACGAAGGGAAAAATAATGAATAAAAAATACACGACGGCGGGTCTGATACTACTTTTAATAGCATGCGCTTTCCCGTTTGTAACAGCTCCAATTGCTCTACTTGCGGGAATTATATACTCGGTAAGCATAGGAAATCCAATAATAGAAAAAACTTCAAAATGGACACATAAGCTTTTGCAGTTCTCGGTAGTGGGGCTTGGTTTTGGAATGAACGCAACCGTAGCTTTAGAATCGGGAAGAAAAGGATTATTATATACGGCCGCGGGTATTATTTTCGCTTTTGGTCTGGGATATATCTTATCAAAAATAATAAAAGTAGAAAAGAAAACATCGTTTCTGATATCAGCCGGCACTGCAATATGCGGCGGAAGCGCTATTGCAGCCGTTGCGCCTATTATAGAAGCTAAGAGCGAAGAAACTTCGGTATCTCTTGGCGTTGTATTTATTCTAAACAGCGTAGCTCTTTTAATATTTCCAATAATTGGTCATTATCTTAATTTGTCACAGGAGCAGTTTGGTCTGTGGTCTGCTATTGCAATACACGATACCAGCTCTGTAGTTGGAGCTTCTTCACAATATGGCAAAGAAGCGCTTGCAATAGCAACGACTGTAAAACTAACAAGAGCTCTCTGGATAATACCAGTATCCTTGGTATCTGGATTAGTATTTAAATCCAGCGTAAAGAAAATTAAAATTCCTTATTTTATTTTTGTATTTATATTGGCAATGCTTTGCAATACATTCTTGCCTTCAATGAGCGACGTTTTTCATATAGTATATGCAATCTCAAAACAAGGATTAGTTGTAACGTTATTTCTTATTGGTTCAAATCTTTCGTTAAACACTTTGAAAACAGTTGGCGTTCGTCCCTTCATCATGGGCATTGCACTATGGATAATTGTAGCTACAGTTACTTTAATTGCCGTATAAAATAAAGAGTGAATTATAGCCTAATCGGCCGGATTTTTCTTTTTCCTTTTACCGGGCATTATTAATAGCGCTCCAAGCAGCGCGCCGTAAAGAACGCTGAAATATGGGTTGCTCTGAATTGGACATGAACCGGATTGGCATCCAACAAAATAGTAATAAGCGTAACCAGCCGCTGCGCCAAATAAAATTGCCGAATATTTAAGATATTTTTTTAGAATCATGTTTTTCTATTCGCTCATTTGTTAAATTAATAATCTAAATCTGTGTTTGTATGATGATAAACTCAAAAGAACGATTCATAAAATTTAAGTCATGAATCTTTTTCCATTTATGATCATCATACTATTATAAATAAATATATATAAGGGCTCATATGAATGTATATCAAAGTTTACTATTAATAGCCGTAATGCTGATAATTGCTCTTAAAATCAGAAAGATGTATTCTTCAAAAGATATTCCAAAACTAGCTCCATTGCAGGTTGCAGAAAAAATGAAGAACAGCCTAAACGTCGTATTAATTGACGTTAGAACCGAAGCGGAAAGAAACGCCGGGTTTATTAAGAGCTCGGTTCATATACCGCTTAATGAGTTGAATTCAAGATTAAAAGAATTAGAAAAATATAAAGATAAAGAAATAATATGTTATTGCCATAGCGGAAGCAGAAGTTCTGCGGCCGCTATTATATTAAGCAAATCGGGATTCAGAGTATCTAATATGGCTGGCGGAATATCCGCATGGAATAGCGCTGGTCTGAAATAAAATCACAGATTTTTTTTGTCCATAAAATAGTATCCCGAAATTTAGATTTAATATTTAATAAACTGTCGTATTAGATGCGGTAGTTGTAAAATATTAATGTCAGTATAAAGCTGAACGCCTTACCTTACCTAAACCACAAAGTAAAAACATAGCGGCCCCAAATATCGAATATAAATTTCTTTATTATTGTAAAAGAACCGTCTAAAACTATCGCTGCAAAAATTATTTAATCTTAAAATAAAAATATTGCTATCAGATAAATAATATTATTATATTAAAAATAGGGCAAAAACTGTTTTTGTGTGCGCATTAAATAAAAAGGATAATGATGGATAACGCTCAGGAGTATTGTAATTATTTATTTACAAATGATTATGCAGTTATATTGATAGTCGATCCGGAAAGCGGCAGACTAATAGATGCGAATGATGCGGCGTGCAAATTTTATGGGTATACAAAAGAGCAAATTAAAACTCTCAATATTAGAGATATAAATACTCTTCAAATTGGCGAATTAAACGAGGAGATGAAAAACGCCGTTATAAAGAAAAAAAGCAGATTCTTTTTTAAGCACAAACTTTCTGACGGCACAATAAAAGACGTAGAAGTATTAAGCGGTCCTGTTAAAATGGTATCTGGAACAGCTTTATATTCTATTGTGCACGATAGAACTTTACAAAAAAAGAATGAAGACGAATTAATGAAGTTCAAAAAAGCCGTTGATACTTCAGGCGAAATTATTTTTATGACTGACATGAATGGAATTATTACTTATATAAATCCAGAGTTTTCTAAAATGTACGGCTACGCCGAAGATGAAGTAGTTGGAAAAACTACTCCAAGGATTTTAAAAGGGGAAATAAAGGATGATGAAAAATATAAGAAAATATGGACCGCCATATACAATAAAGAGGTCTATAAAGGGGAGTTTCTAAACAAAACAAGAAATGGCGAGTTGATTGATATTGAAGCTTCAATAAATCCTATCATGGGCGAGTCGAATGAAATTATTGGATTCCTTACAATTCAAAAAAATATTACGCAGCGGAAAGCTATTGAAAAAAAGCTTATTGAAAGCGAAGCAAGATTCAGACGTATATTTGAAGAAGGCCCTTTAGGGATGGCAATAGTTGATTTTGATCTATATATTCAGAGCTCAAATCCCAGAGCGGCTCAAATACTAGGATATAAAACTAACGAAATGACAGGATTAGAAATAAAAAATATTACGCATCCAGACGACTATGCAAGCGATTTGGAACTTAGGAAGATGGTTATTAACGGAACTATCCCTTTTTACCAAATGGACAAAAGGTATTTGAAAAAGAACGGAGAAGTCATCTGGATAAATTTGACGGTTACTGCTATCAGAAATAAAGAAAAAGAACCGTTATACTTTTTGTCTATGATTGAAGATATTAGCGACAGAAAAAAGAATGAAGAAAAACTTAAAGAACTGAATGATAGTAAAGATAAATTATTCTCAATTATAGCTCACGATCTCAGGAGCCCCTTCCATGCGTTACTAGGTTTTTCTGAGTTTCTTGCAAATGATTACGAGCAGCTTTCGTCTGAAGAAGTCAAGCGGTTTGCAGGCAACATAAATAAATCTGCTAATTCGGTTTTTGCATTGCTTCAAAATTTGCTTCAATGGTCAATGCTTCAAACTGGAAGGATCGAGTATTCTCCAAGTAGTTTTAAATTGGATTCTCTGATTGAAGAAATTCACTCGCTTTATATAATAAATGCAGTAAAAAAAGATATTAATCTTAATTTTGACAGGTTCCCGGAAATAAAAGTGTTTGCTGATAAAAACATGACTCATACAGTTTTAAGGAATCTTATCTCAAATGCAATTAAATTTACAAATCCAGGCGGAGAAGTGGGAATTTCAATTTCTGAAGAGGAGAACTCTGTTAAGATTGTAATTAGCGATACTGGGGTTGGAATTAGCTCTGCTGATTTGGAAAACATGTTCAAGCTCAATAATACAGCCGTTAAACGCGGAACTCAAAATGAAACCGGCACTGGTCTTGGACTGATACTATGCAAAGAGTTTATTGAAAAAAATAACGGTAAGTTTACTGTTGAAAGCGAAGAAAACAAAGGTTCAAAATTTATTTTTACTTTGCCAAAAGAATAAAACAATTAACTAAGCGTTTTATCTATTAAGCTGATTTGACGTAGCGTTTTGATATGGAGCTGATTTTCCGCTCATCATTTTGCTTCCGGTTATGCCAAGATAGATAAAAGACAATAGTCCGCATAAAAATAAAGTAAGCGTAAGATATTTATAGAACCCAAAATACTTTTTTAGGATAGATAAAATTATCCTTAAAATGGCGGTTATAGTTAATATGCAAAGCGAATAAAACGCAGTTTTATGATGTTCTTCTACTATCTTTTTTAAGGAGCCCTGCGGATTAATATTATTGTATATGTAAAGCCCGGATAAGCGAGCCGCTCCTATGCCAACAACTCCTGCTAATAAAAAAAATAAACCTAAAGAATTGAAAAAAGTATGTTTGTTGAATAAGCTGATTACTTCGCATATGAAACCGGCTATTAAAAGCGCAATTGGAAAGTGTACTAATACTGCATGAAACTGAATTATGCTCTGCACCAGAACCTCTGAATTAATAAAAATCGAATACAAATATAACGCTTTCTTATTTGATGTAATATGTAAAAATTTGGTTATTACCCCTTATTAGCAGTAATTATGACTTTATCGCTTAATAATCAATTGGAAAAACAAAAGTTGTTTTTAAACTCTTTCATTAGTTTATTATGTCTTATTATTGCGTTTTCGTTTTTTCGAAAACTTTTTATAAAATCAGTTTAGGATAATTGACATGCCGGACGCTCAAAAAATCATTGAAATTAAAAATGTAAAAGTTCAAATTGGTAAAACAAGGATATTTGATAACCTGTCAATCGAAATAGAAAACGGTTGCAACACCGCAATTCTAGGCCCAAATGGGGCTGGTAAGACAACGTTTCTGAGACTTCTTACAAAAGAATTGTCCCCAATATATGACGAGAATAGCTATATACGCATTTGGGGTAAAGAAAGATGGAACGTATGGGATTTGCGTTCGCATATCGGAATTATTTCTCACAATTTACAGCAGTTTATTTACGAAAGCGCGCCTGGTAAAGATGTTATCCTTACCGGGTATTATGGAAGCTCTGATATCTGGGAGCATCAGCGTTTTACAAATGAACAAATTGAAAGGGCTGAATCTGTAATGGAGTTTCTTGGCATTATTGATTTACGGGAAAGAGAATTTGCCCAGATGTCAACCGGACAGCAGAGGAAATTTTTGCTTGGGCGCGCTCTGATTAATCAGCCTGATGTGTTGGTGCTGGATGAACCAACAAGCGGGCTTGATATTAAAGCGTGTTTCCAGTACATCGAGATAATTAGAAACCTGATGAAGGAAGGGAAAACCATTATTCTTGTTACTCATCACATACACGAAATACCGCCTGAAATAAAACGCGTAATCCTTTTGAAAAAAGGGGAGATAATTGCCGATGGCAATAAGGAAAATATTCTTAACGATAAAGTTATCGGCGGGCTTTATGAAGTCCCGGTTAAACTGGTTCATGCTGGAGGTTTTTACCAAACATTGCCTGTAGGAGATTAAGAAAGTAATTTTTTTAAAGCGACTTGATATTAATTAATATTTTAACAAAATTAAACTGCTTATATAATTATCATTGAATGGGGAGTTCCCATATTTAGATTTTTTGTTATTACGTTCTGACCTTATACGGAGCATATATTTATTCTGTAAGGACTTGAACTGGACTGTCTTCTACTAATTAATTAATGACAGTCTTCTTAATATATATCTAATAGGAGAGGAAAAATGATCAATATTAAATCGTGCGCAAAAACTGCTTTAACAATAATTTTGTTTGCATTCTGCGTTATTCCAAATACTAATTTATTTGCGCAGGATACCAGCGTAGTTCGAGGAAAACACGCGCTTCAGTTTCAGGTGGGTTCTAACTTTAACTTAAGCAGTTTTTCCGGAACTACTTTTTCGTATAAATACCAAGCTGATAAAAATACAGTTTACAGGTTGGGTGTAAGTGTGAGCGGTAATTCGCAAAATAGCGACATAACAGATCAGAATAGTCCCTCAATAGGAGTTGATACTCTAACCGATAAAACATTGTTCAATCAGAATGCTGATCGTTACTCATTTAAAATTAGTGCTGATTATTTATTTTACAATAACGTTGTTAATGAAATAGCATTTTATTATGGCGCTGGTCCCTTTATAAGCTATTTATCGAATAATAATGTTGTTGATACGCCGGGCTCTGAATTATATAAGCGCGCAAGAACTGAAAGTAATAATAGTGAATGGGAACTGGGACTTAACGGAATTTGCGGCGTAGATTGGTTCTTCTCAAAAAATATGAGCCTTTCTGCCGAGTATAGCTTATCTGTTTATTATTTAAAATCAAAGGCGACCTCAAAAAATATTAACGGGGATTTATATAGTTCTCAAGAAACGAAAAATCATGGATTTGTATTTGGTTCAAATCCAGTTAAACTTGGCATTTCTTTTTATTTCTAATTTGATTCTTAATATAATATTTAAGATTTTTGATGTTCATTTTATAAGGCTTCTGGAAAACCCGGAAGCCGATTTCTGTTCTTAACAAAACATATACTGAGCGGCAAATGAAAAAATTCATATCGGTTCTCGGCTGGATTGCAAGAGGATGGAGTTTGTTGAGTCTTTTTATTCTGTTTTTGTTTATCGTTGGCGAAGGTTTTTCGCTTAGTCGCATAGCTCCCAGAGAGTGGGTTGGCATGTGCTTTTTCCCCATAGGGGTTATGGCTGGTTTTATAATAGCCTGGCGTAGAAAAATTATTGGCGGAAGCATAAGCATTATAAGCCTGGTCATTTTTTATTTTTATATGCTGTCGCTTAGCGGCTTATTTCCTAAGGGCTTTGCTTTTTATGTAATAAGCGCGCCAGGACTACTGTTTTTAATATGCGGATTACTTACCAGATATTATGAGCGGAAAATAACAGCTCAATCTGTCGCCTGATTCGATTTAAGTTTTGGTTTTATTTGCAAACTGATAAAAATAGTCTTACAAATAAAATGCTTATCTTTGCAGTAATATTTATATGGACTATCGCTAAAAAATGATAATTGAACCGCTTGATTTTTGCCGCGTAAAAAAAATAGATGAAAAAGGCTATGGTTTTTTAAAAAGCCTTTATTATCCTAATGATATATTTTTCCATTTTTCTCAAATAAAAAAAGAAGACTTCTTATCCAAATTGCAGGAAATGAAAAGGGGAGAATTCTTTTTGTTTTTTACTTCGTTTCTTCAAAGCAACGGCAAACGGAAAGCTAGTAAAATATGGTATTCGCTTGACCAGGTTCCGCCGGAATATTTCCCTACGCTTACCGAAAGGGTGGCGACAGAATTTGAAGGGGGCAAAATAAACCTTTTTGATTTGCTTTATGTTTTTGACGGATTAAAGAAATTGGGCTTTATTTCGCACGAAAATTTAATTTCCATTTTATCGTCTAAAAAAATCGAATTGCTCCCAACTACAATCCTTCCATATCTTTCGCCTGAAGAAATAGCGAAATTTAAGGAAATATTAAAAATTGAAGAGTTAAGAAATAAAGAGCCTAAACCTTCTTGGTTTGAAGATATTGAAAAAGCTTAATACAATTTAGGGAAAAATTTAAATGGAAGTTCGCGACGTATTAAAATACTTACAGCAGGAAAAAAATCCAGAAAACACGAAAGGGATGGCAAGATTTGGCATCAATACGGAAAACGCTTTTGGCGTTTCTATGCCGAAATTGCGAAAGCTTGCTAAAACAATAGGCAGAAACCATGAGCTCGCTTTAGGATTATGGGAAACTAAAATTCACGAAGCTCTGATTTTAGCGGCTTTGATTGACATTCCTGCCCAGGTAACAAAGAAACAAATGGATAAATGGGTAAAAGATTTTGATTCGTGGGATCTATGCGACCAATGCTGCATGAATCTGTTTGACAAAACCGAATATGCTTACGAAAAAATATTCCAATGGAGCAAACGAAAAGAAGAATTTGTAAAACGCGCCAGTTTTGCGATGATAGCTTCTTTAGCCGTGCATGATAAGAAAGCGGATGAAGAATATTTTGAGAGCTTCTTTTCGTTGATTAAAAGAGAAGCGGTCGACGAACGTAATTTTGTTAAAAAAGCCGTTAATTGGTCGTTAAG
Organism: Ignavibacteriales bacterium UBA1304; assembly: GCA_002307295.1. Classification (GTDB taxonomy): domain Bacteria; phylum Bacteroidota; class Ignavibacteria; order Ignavibacteriales; family Ignavibacteriaceae; genus UBA1304. The sequence continues at coordinate 174 of DBTY01000059.1, read as the reverse complement.
GCAAATTGGAAAGCGAAATGAATCATTAAGGGGAATGGCTATCTGCCTTGCTGAAGAAATAGCTGCGCTTGACTCTAAATCTGCAAAATGGATTGCAAAAGACGCCTTAAAAGAACTTTCCTGAAAAACGTATTAATAATTATATAATTATCACATCCGTCCAAAACGAAGAAA
>DBTY01000016.1:1336-2809 GCA_002307295.1 Ignavibacteriales bacterium UBA1304 | reverse complement strand
GCGGGTTCGCGGGCGAGGGCAATGTGGCTGAGCGGAGTGAGCGTATGCGAGCGAAGCGAAGCCCGAGGCCCCTCAATACTAAGTAATAAGGATTCCAAATATCTAATATAAAGGCCGATGCGTGGGCGGGGTGTTAGGCGCTGGATTGGATCCCCATTTATAAACATATATTTTCTGAGCGCCGAACGCCCGGAGGGCGAGGCGCGAATTATTTGACCCTAACTTCAATAACTTCTCTATTTCTGTTTGTATCTATTTTATCAATTACCTTATCAATTTTAACTTCAAAATCATCAATTTTTTTACTCAGATTATCGTTTTTAATGTTTTGAATTTCCATATTTCTATCAATTCTTTCAGACAAAACACCAACTTCTCTATTGGTAGTTGTCAAAAACAATACAACAACAGCTAGTACTATACCAACACCTAAATCTATAACCCATTTTGGAATGGCAAAGTTATTTTTAGGAGAATATGGTTTTAAAGCTAATTGTTCATCTTCAACTTCTTGAAAAAGTCCTTTGTCATCAGAAGTTGTACGATCTATCCCATCCTCATTTATTGTCGGCTGAGCCGCTTGTTTTTGTTTGAGCATTTCAAAATATCTAGCCTTTTCGGCTCTGCTCTTTCCAGCATGAGTAGATCGATCCATTTTTTATACCGCCTCTACTGCTACACCTAGGAATTTATTAATAAATGGATAGAAAGAAGTATCGAGCTGTATTAATGATCGATCAAAAAATTGAGTGATATTCCATGTCTTTATATCGGGAATAGTGGGAATGAAATAGTATTGATAGTCAAATATTACTTCATATTTATTTGAATCACTTTGTTTCATTAAATAAAGCCGATTCACATAATCATCAACACTTCTTTTTATTATTCCCTCAACAGCTGTGTCTTTAAGTCCAAAATTTAATGCAAATTGATCTGCTTCTTTATACTCATTATCAGTGAGTTTTTGAATTATTAGACTTCCTAGATTATCTAATAATATATCATTACCAAACATCAAACCAATTCTATCAATATTTCTAATTTTTTTATCTTCAATTAATTTTTCTTTAATGAACGGTATGGCTGAATCCTTAAACCAATCAATTTCTACAGTTTTATCATCTGAATAAGATCCAATATTATACTTAAAAATAATATCGCTTGTTGTTATTTTCAAATAGTTTTGGGTTTGATCATTAACTAGAGTCTTGTCTTGAGTACCAATTTCATTTAGCCTTGGAAAAAACTTAATTCCAAAGGGACTAGATTTATCATGAAGAATAGTATCACATATTTCTCCTGATATATCACTAATCCTAAAAGACTTTTCATACCGGAAACCAATAACAACATATGACAAATCACTTCTAGATAGGGCCATTTTATCTCCTTTTGCGCCCGACGGCCGGAGGCCCGGGCGCCTAAAAAACAAAAGTGGGGATCCAATCTTGCGCCTAACGGTCGCCTACC
>DBTY01000016.1:0-954 GCA_002307295.1 Ignavibacteriales bacterium UBA1304 | reverse complement strand
ACGAGTGCGGGTAGGCTGTTAGGCGCTGGTCTTTTTCGGGCCTACTTTACATAATCGCCTGAGCCAAGGATGGCGAAGGCGATACCCTATTCGTTATTTTCAAATATCCTTTTTCCAATTGTACGATATATTTCCTCTCTCTCTCGTTTGCCTATACCCCATATCTCAATTATTTCTATATTTTCCGGATCAATTAATCTATAGACAATTCTATACTTTTTCCCATGAACATATATTTTGAAAAAGCCAGTCAAATCTATATTAAACTTATTTCCTAATCGTTCCCCTAAAAAAGGATTTCTTTGAAGCTCATCAATTTTTTTATTGACACTAATTTTTACACTACCATCAAGATTTTTATAGTCTTTCAAAGCATCCTGAATGAAAACTACTTTATAATCCATTTTTATTCCCGAATCTTTGACCACTCAGCATTTTCCTTCTGATTATAATTTTTTAATCGTTTTTTCACGACTTCATTAATTTCAAAATATTCAAACATTTCTTCTAGATTTTTTAGATATTCAAATTCTTCAAATGGTACCATTACTGCTTCCATATTGTTGTTTTTTAAAATATATACAGGTTCTCCTGTTTCTGCTAAATTCCTTACAGTTTGAGTTAGTTCTTTCTGTAACCGAGTTATGGGTACTATTCTATCACTCTCTAATAACATGCTCGCCTCCCAATACTTATTATAACACATAGTATTAGTAATAGTCAAATACTACTAATACTATATTAAACTAAGGTCTCGTGTCTTATCCCTATTCTGTACATGTAATTGCTTATTCTTTAAGAACAGATTCAAAATGTTTTGCGCGCCAGGACGGCGCGCAAACACAAAACTAAAGCCCGAAAAAGACTTGCGCCTAACGGTCGGCTACCTGCGAAGGTTGGCCGAGCATCGGCGAGGCCCAATTTGGCTGAGCGGAGCGAGCGAATGCGAGCGGA
>DBTY01000037.1 GCA_002307295.1 Ignavibacteriales bacterium UBA1304 | reverse complement strand
TTCTTCGTTTTGGACGGATGTGAAAATACTACGTATTTGGAAATAACGGGCTAAACTTATTTTATTTTTTTACGATAATAAGTTGTGATTATATATGTAATTATTAAATTCTCTTTTCTTATCAACTCGCATTAGAGCTTCTTCTATAGGAAACGGTATCATATTTTAATTTTGTAATAATCGCAAATGCCATAATAGTAAGCTTTTTGAACAAATATAAAATATAATGAGGTCCCTATGAGAAGGTTATTAATTTTTACAGTTTCAGTAACGCTACAAGTATTATTACTTTGCGCCGGCTTAAACGCTCAGGTAAAAACTAATTTTTCCGATAATTTAACGGGAGATCATCAATATGCTTGTCCAAATCTCCCAGGACAAGGCAACGCACTGCTAGCGGCATGGACGGTAAATAGCACTCTACATAATTATGCAGTCCAGAAAATTCATATTGTCACAGGAGGGACATATACTATTTCCACATCCCTATCGGCAACTCAGCCAATTCAAGATCCAATGTTATTACTTTACACCGATGATTTTTATTTTTATTACCCAATGGATAACGGCATAGTGGGCAACGATGATTCGGTCCAATACTACCATCAACAAAGCATCATATCTAATTTTACTTTACCGGCTGGCGTTTACACTCTTGTTGCAACGACATTTAGCGCCGGCGTCTCTGGAATTATAGATTATACAATAAATGGCCCCGCTACAGTTTTGGTTGACACGGGAGGTTTTCCGGCAGCTACAACTGCTTTACCGGGCAACGCAACTACTCAAAATTTTACCGCTAATTGGATTGCCAACAGTAATGTATCCAGATATATTTTAGACATAGCTACAGACGCTAATTTCACTAATATTCTGCCTGCATACAAAAATTTATTAGTTGGGAATGTAACTTCATATTTGGCGACTAATTTACCAGGCGCAACTACATACTATTACAGAATTCGTCCGGCTAATAAGTTAGGAACAAGCCTGAAATCTAATGTTGTTTCTACGCAAATAGCTACTCTTTCAGCTCCAACTGCTTTACAGGCAAACGCTATATCCCAAGCCTTTACCGCTAATTGGTCGGCTGTTAATGAAGCGACTAATTATCGTTTGGACGTTGCGACAGACGCCGGCTTTACAAAATTTTTAGCCGGATATAACAATTTATCAGTTGGAAATGTAACTTCATATACAATAAGCGCCTTAACCAACGGAACTACCTATTACTACAGAGTTCGCGCAGTTAATAGTTTACAAACAAGCGCCAATTCTGATGTATTATCAGCTTTTGTTTCCCTTCCCACTGCCTCAGGTAAATATGCGCTTACTATTCCTCAAGGCAACGAAGTCTGGACGGCTGACAGCTACAAATACATTCAATGGAAAATAACCGGAGGAGTTGTATTTGGAACTTCAAAATTGGAACTTTCTACTAACAGCGGAGCTACCTGGACTAAAATTACTTCCTCGCCTATTGCCGGACTAATGAGATATTCATGGAAGGTTCCCAACATTAGTTCTTCGCATTGTAAAATCAGAATCGCTAATTATATTACCGGAAGCGTTTATAGCTCCACTCCTGAGTTTACAATAATTCCGGTTTCAAGCGCGGCAAAGAACTATCCAAATCCTTTTAATCCTTCTACAAAAATTTCTTTCAGCATCGGAAATAGTTCTAATGTATCCTTAAAGGTATTTAACAGTATAGGACAGCAGGTAGCCGAATTGGTAAATTCTCAGCTAAACGCCGGGATTCACGAATATGAATTTAACGGTACTAATTTATCAAGCGGTATTTATTTTTATAACCTGAATATCGACGGACATTCTCAGGTTAATAAAATGATTCTTATGAAATAGCTTCAGACATAGTTTCCCCAAAAGCCGTTCTGATTTATCGGGGCGGCTTTTTTATTAGCTCGCTTAAACAAAAAGCATTTTTAGAAAAGGCTATTTAAAGCGGCCATCAACGCATTTCAATCTAAGTTCAGATTACTTAGTCCCCATCCGGTTCCATTCGGCACAACAATCCTGCCCTCTTTATAAACTGGAGCATCGGCTACGTCATTGTAAAAATACGGAGCCTGCGAGATATGATCGCCCGGCAGATTAACCTCTGCACGCGAACTGAAATGTACATTTGCAGTTTTGCCTATCACGGATTCATACATTCCGCCGCACCAAACCGATACGCCTTTAGCGGAGCAGAGCTTTGCAATTTTAATAGCTTCTAAATATCCGCCAACCCTTGGCGGCTTTACGTTTATAATTAATTTATCTATAGAAGAATACTGTTCCCATAGCTCTATTGCCTGCCGCGCATGGATTGCGTGTAGGATGCTTTCGTCCAAACATATAGGAGTATTTAATCCTGCCAGCCGTCTTGAGTGGTCTAAAATATCATCGTTACAGCCAGGCTGCTCAATCATTGAAAGATCATAATTATCAAATTCTTTAAGCAACGCTAAATGTTCAGTATTAAATAAATCATACGCAGCATTTGCGTCAACCTGAAGGCGAATATCCGGATATCGTTTTCGTATAGCGTCTAAGTATAAAACATCCCTGCCTGGTTTTACTTTTATTTTAATTCGCGCAACTTTCATTTGTTGAACGGCTATATCAATTTTATTCATCAGCTTATCAATGGAAGGCTCAAGTCCGACGCTTGTTCCGGTTTCAACTTCTGTGCGGCTGCCTCCCCAAAGCTTAGAGACGGACGTTCTGTTTAGCTTCGCCGCTGCGTCCCAATAAGCCCCCTCTACGCCCGCTTTAGCCATGTTATGCCCTGTTATCCATTTATACTTTTCGATAAAGGAAATTACGTCAGTAACCGGGGCGGAGTTTTTATCGGCAAAACCGTCAGCCTCTTCTATCTTTTTACCTGTTAATCCGGCAATGATATACCGAAGCGCCGCTTCAACAGTTTCGCAGCATTCGTAATTATACGAAGGCGCGTTAAGCGGAGAGCACTCGCCTATGCCTGTAATATGTTCCCCCGATTGCGTTCTAAATGTTATTACCGGAAACAACCTCGTCAAGTAATTAAAACGCCCGTATGAAGCTTCAAACGGTATTCGCAATTTCATTACGCGTTTTTTTATTTCAATTTTTTCAATAAAAAGAGGTTCCTGGTTTTCGCAAATACCAAGATATTTAAGAGTAAATTCATTTTCCATTCAAGACGCCATATACAAAATGTTTAAGACTGCTAAACGCAGCAGAGAATAATTTATCAGGCTAAAGCCTGTATTGTTATTTTGAGACATAAAAACCATAAATATAAATATAACAAAATAATATTTATCTGACAGGCCAACTTACAGCAGTCGATCTTACATTTTAAGCTTCTTCTCCCCCAAAAGATGTAATTCTTTATTCATCCTTTTGCCCGATTGCCTTAAGCATTTTGCAAACATATCTTTGAATACGATCATTAAGAGGATATCCGTTTAATTTGCAGAACTTTTTAATAAAAAAATTAACAGAAGGAATTGGAATGATAATTCCGCCTGTTTTTATTTATTTCACATCCGTCCAAAACGAAGAA